>JBKQLU010000027.1:0-5970 GCA_052326585.1 Desulfobaccales bacterium
AGGCGGCTCACTGGTTCTGGAGGGCGTCAAAGATTCCCCCAAGGCCGCGCCCTCCGGCGACACGCTCTATGACCTGCTGGGCGGGGAAGTTCAGGTCTACATCTTTAAACAGCAGAGCCGGACCTGGCCACAGCCCATGGGGCGCGGTTCCTGGGTTTCCCGGAGTTCCCCGGGCGGCTGCCCCGACCCCAGGGTGGACCTGTTGATCAACAAGTATGCCGGGGCTTACGGGGTGGACCCGGCCCTGGTGCGCGCCGTGATGCGCAACGAATCGGATTTCAATCCCATGGCGGTTTCTCCCAAAGGGGCCCAGGGGTTGATGCAGTTGATGCCAGGCACTGCCGCCCTCATGGGCGTCCAAGACCCCTTCGACCCGGAACAGAACATCGCCGGGGGGGTGGGCTATCTGCGCCAATGCCTGGACCGCTTCGGCCACAATGTCCCCCTGGCGGTGGCCGCCTATAACGCCGGCCCCGACGCGGTGGCCAGGTATTGCGCCATCCCCCCGTACCAGGAGACCCAACTCTTCGTCCAAAACGTTATGGGTAGTTACGGCCTCGGCAGCCCCAATCAGCCGCCCTACAACGCCGCCGCCAGGGGAGCCGCCAACCCCGCCGGCAATGCTAAGGCCGGCCCCCCGGTGCTGAGTAAGACCGCGGCGGCCCAGGAGAAAGACCGCAACGGACCCCACCGCTCCAAGGCCAAGATCATCGAAGTCCACCCCCAGAAGTTCCGGACGACCCAGGCCATCTCCGTGCTCAAAGATTGATCGCGGCGCCCACCCCGGCCGGGCCCCAGGCTGCCTTAAGGGCTAAGACCGATCCGGGAAAAAAGCGGCGCGCCAAGTTGACTTCCATTTTTCCCTGTCATAAATTAAAGCTACCTCAGTTAGGTGAGGCGTCTGCATAGACAGAAGCCACTGCCCAGAAACGTCGAGAGACGCCAATGGGCCGAACAGGTATCACCGGATTAAGGTTTTACTTAACGTGGCTGAGCCGATAGCTCTACGTTATGCAGTGCCGAAGCTCCACGAGTGAGGAAGGTCGAAAGCCGGCGTTTCCACTAAGGGCCTTCCGCGGCGTGGGAGGCCCTTTTTCTAGAGCATACGCCCAGGGAGGTGCGGGGCAGCATGGGAAATAAGGCGGATGTCCAGGTACTTGGGGAATTTTTCTTCAGCCAGCTCCTGGGGACCCCGATTTACGACCGGGAGGGGCGGCAGGTGGGGCAGTTGCGGGATCTGGCCATCAGTTGGGAGGGCGAGACTCCCAAGGTGGCGGCCATCAAGTATGCCAAAGGGGTCCAGGAACATATCCCGGTGGAGCAGGTAGAGGAAGTGCTGCTCACCGGGATCAGACTCAAGGGGTCCCTGGAAGCAGAAAGCCTCATCCCCATGCAGCCCGACGAGATTTACATGGGCAAGTGGCTGATGGATAAACAGATCATCGACACCAAAGGGGCCAAGGTGGTCCGGGTCAATGACATCAAGCTCTTTTGGCTTAAGATCGGCCCGCGCCAATATCTCCTGCCGGTGGCGGTGGACATCGGTTTGCGGGGCCTGGCGCGGCGCCTGGGAGTGGAGTTTTTGTTCAAGAAAAAGGCCAACCATTTTGTCTGGTGGCAATCGATCCAGCACCTGGAGGAGAAGACCGCCAATCTGCAATTGATCTCGGAAAAATCGCAACTCGACAAACTCCACCCCGCCGATCTGGCGGATATCTTGGAAGACCTCGATTACAAGAAGAGAACCGACTTCATCGAAGACCTGGACGTGGAGACCATGGCTGAGGCCGTCGCGGAAATGGAGCCGGACATCCAGATGGAGATCCTCGACCACCTGGACAGCCGCCAGGCCGCGGAACTCCTGCAGGAGATGCCCCCGGACGAGGCCGCCGATCTGTTGGGGGAGTTGACCGAGGAGAAATCCGCCGAACTCCTGAAGCTCATGGAACCGGAGGAGGCCCAAGAAGTCCGGGAACTGATGGAGTACGAAGAAGGGACCGCCGGGGCCCTGATGACCACCGAATACATCGGTTTGCCGCCGGAACTCACCGTCGCCGAGGCCTTCGCGCGGCTGCGGAAACTGGCGGCGGCTGCGGAGACCATCTACTATCTCTATATTCTGGACGAGGAGGAAACCCTGCTGGGAGTTCTCTCTCTGAGGGACCTGCTGATTGCCGAGCCGGAAACCGGTTTGCAGGACCTGATGCAGACCAGGATTATCTCGGTGCTCCCGGAAGATTCGAACCAGCTCGTGACGGAACTTATCGACAAATATGCCCTCCTGGCCTTGCCGGTGGTGGACGAGAGCGGCAAGCTGGAGGGCATCATCACGGTGGACGACGTCCTGGAAATGCTGATCCCGGACCGTGCCAGTCTGGAGACCTTTGCCAATTTCTTCGTCAGCAAGCGCTCGGCCAGGGGAGGTAAGGAGTCTTGAATCCCAGGCTGGCCAACCTATCCCGGAGATTCTGGATCTTTCTGGTGATCCTGGGGCCGGGCATCATCACCGCCAACGTGGACAACGATGCCGGCGGCATCACCACTTACTCCGTGGCCGGCGCCACTCTGGGCAATAAGCTCCTGTGGACCATGATCCCCATGACCCTGGCCCTCATCGTCGTCCAGGAGATGTGCGCCCGCATGGGGGCGGTCACCGGTAAGGGCCTGGCGGACCTGATCCGGGAGCGCACCGGGGTGAAATGGACCGCCTTCATTATGTTGACGCTGCTGCTGGCCGACCTGGGCAATACCGTCTGCGAATTTGCCGGGGTGGCGGCCAGCATGGAGCTCTTCGGGGTGACCAAGTATATCGCCGTGCCCCTGGGAGCGCTGGGTATCTGGGTGCTGGTGATCAGAAAATCCTATAAATTCGTGGAAAAGGTCTTTTTGGCTGCCTGTGTCCTCTACCTCACCTACCTGGCGTCGGGATACATGGCGCATCCCTCCTGGGCGGAGGTCGGGCGCGAGCTGGTCATTCCCAATTTCAGCTTTGACAGCAACTATCTGACTATCCTGGTCGGGGTGATCGGCACCACCATCGCCCCCTGGATGCAGTTCTACATCCAGTCGGCAGTGGTGGAAAAGGGCATCACCGTAAAGGATTATCGCTACTGTAAGTGGGATGTGATCTCGGGCTGCTTCATGACCAATATCGTCGCCCTGTTTATCATCGTAGCCTGCGCCGCCACCATTCATGTCCACGGGATTAAGATCGAAACCGCCAAGGAGGCCGCCCTGGCCCTGGGGCCGCTGGCGGGCAAATGGGCCCAATGGCTTTTTGCCCTGGGGCTGTTGAACGCCTCGCTCTTTTCTGCCTCCATCCTGCCGCTGGCCACCTCCTACTACGTCTGTGAGGCCTTCGGCTTCGAAGCCGGAGTCAACCGTTCCTGGAAAGAGGCGCCGGTCTTTTACTGGCTTTACACCCTGCTCATCGCCATCGGCGCCGCGGTGATCCTCATCCCGAATATGCCCCTGATCCTGGTGATGTTTTGGTCTCAGGTGGTCAACGGGGTGCTCTTGCCCTTTGTCCTCATCTTCATGCTCATTTTGATCAACAATAGAGACCTCATGGGGGTTTACGTCAACAGCTGGACCTTTAATATCATCTCCTGGGTTACGGTGGGGGTGATGATCATCTTGACCCTGATGATGGTGGCCACTTCCTTTTTTTAGTAGTTGCCAGTAGCCAGTAGCCAGTTCCCAGTTTTTGCCTTTGACTTTTCTGCTCACTGCTCACTGCCACTCTCCTTGCCACTTCTGCCCGGAGTGATTAACTTGCTAGCTCATCCGGCCAGGACCGGATGGAAGTCAGGCGCGGCCCGGCCTCTTTTTTAAGGGGCCGCGCATAGTCGAGGAAAATGGCATGAGAGTCTTTATGACCGGGGGCACCGGCTTTGTCGGGGCCTATCTCTCCCGGGAACTGGTCCAGCAGGGACATGAGGTGACGATCCTCAGCCGCCGGGAGCAGCCCCCGGCCAGGCCGGCGCCCGGTATCACGATGATCACCGGCGACCCCACCCAGGAGGGGTCCTGGATGAGGGCGGCCGCGGAACACCAGTGGATTATCAACCTGGCCGGGGCCTCCATCTTCGGCCGCTGGAGCCCGGCGTACAAGCAGGAGATCTACGCGAGCCGCATCCGCACCACTCGCAACCTGGTGATCGCCCTGGCCGGCGGGGACCGGCGGCAGCTTCTGTGCAGCACCTCGGCAGTGGGTTATTACGGGCCCCGGGGGGATGAGGTGCTCACCGAGGAGTCGCCCCAGGACCACTATTTCCTGGCCAAGCTGGGAGCGGACTGGGAGGCGGAGGCCCTGAAGGCCCGGGAGTTGGGGCTCAGGGTGGTGGTCACCCGCTTCGGCATCGTCTTGGGGAGGGGGGGAGGCGCCCTGAAACAGATGGCCCCCATGTTCCGCAGATTTCTGGGAGGCCCCCTGGGCTCCGGGGCACAGTGGTTTTCCTGGATTCACCTGGGGGACCTGGCCCGGGCCTTTGCCTTCATCGGCGAGCATGCTGAAATCGACGGTCCGGTGAACTTCACCGCGCCCAACCCGGTGCGCAATCGGGACCTGGCCCGGGCCCTGGGCCGGGCGCTGCGCCGGCCGGCCTGGCTGCCGGCGCCGGCCTTCATGATCCGCCTGCTGATGGGAGAACTTGCCGAGTCCTTGCTGACCGGTCAGCGGGTCATCCCCAAGAGACTGCTGGACGCCGGGTTCTCCTTCGACTTCCCCACCATTGCGGCCGCTTTAAAGGATTTGCTCGGTTAGAGACCAGCGAAGACTAGGGCCCCTTCCCGGCCTTTGCCGCGGTTATGGCTTTGCCGCCAGCAAGACGCTGGCTTCCGGGCTGGTGGGGATGTGCGCCGGCGCCGTCAGCCCTTCCTCCTTGAGCCATTCCCCCACCTCACCGTAGGTGTAGGCCCGGCCCCGGGGGGTGACGGCCAGCATGTGCACCCCGAACAGGGCGGCGCCCGGGGGGGTGCAGCCGTCGGGGTTGAGAAAGAAGTCCTGGATGGCCAGGCGGCCGCCGGGAACTATGGCCGCCGCGGCCTTACGGATGATGAGGCGGCACTGCTCCTGGTCGTGGCTGTGAAGGATTTGGGAGATCCAGATAAAATCGTAAGACGACCCGATGTCATCCTTGAGAAAGTTGCCGGTCAGGACGTTGATGCGGGAACTGAGGCCGTTTTTGGCGATGTTTTCCCGGGCGATATCGCCGGGCCCCGGCAGGTCGAAGACCGTAGCCTGCAAGTCCGGGTTGGCCTGGGCGAAGGCGATGGCATAGGTGGCCGGGCCGCCCCCCAGATCCAGGAGGCGGCGCACTCCGGATAACGGCAATTTCGCGGCTACCTGGGGCGCCAGGTCCCGGGCCACGGCGTGCATGCCCCAGATAAAGGCCTTAACCCCCTCCTCGTCCCGGTGGGACCGGGTATCCACCCAGGTATCCGGTTCCACCCCCGGGGGATGGCCGGCCAGAACGGTGTGCTGGAGGTGGTTCCAGCCTCGCTCCCAGGTGTGTTCCAGGTGTTTGACGATGGCCCCGCGGTAGTCGTCTTGGCCCTGCACCAGGTAGCGGGAGGCGATCTCGCTGTTGTGGAAGTAATCCACCTCCTTGACCAGCAGTCCCAGGGCCGCCAGGCCGTTCAGAAAGATGCCCGCCGCCCGGGCGTCGGCCTTGAGCCAGGCCGCGGCTTCCACGGCGCTGCGGGGTTCCACCAGAAAGTCGAACACGGCCAGGTTCACCGCCACGGTAAGCATCTTGGCCGCTCCGAATCCCCGGGCCATGGACATGATCTCTTCGAAACCGCCTTCCGGGTCCAAAGTCATGGTTATTCCCCTTTCACTGAAATTGTCGCAGCCGCCGCCGGAAACAGAGAACTCACTTTAAATTAAGGATAAAATTTCATTTGTCATCCAGACAGGTGGGCACTGTCCAGCAATCCCTTAATATTCTCTTGGTAATTTAATAGGGC
>JBKQLU010000028.1:0-90159 GCA_052326585.1 Desulfobaccales bacterium
GGAGCGATTATCAGGTCTGGCAGGAAGGGTTTCATCCCCAGCAGATTATCTCTCAGGATATGCTGCACCAGAAGATCGATTACCTGCATCACAATCCGGTGCGTATCGGGGTGGTGGAGCGGCCGGAGGATTGGCTATATTCCAGCGCCAGGGATTTTGCTGGTGAGAAGGGCCTGATTGAGTTGGACCCATTAGTCTAAGGTGGCAAACCGGAGGTTTGCCGAATAATGGCGTTCCCAAGCTAGGGCTTGGGAACGAGGGGGGGAGATCGGAGCTTGGAAACGAGGCGGGGTAGGCTGGAGCTTTGGAACGAAGGGGGAGACCGGAGCTTGGGAACGAGAACTAAACTTGAACTAATACTTGGTGGCACAGGCGTCTCGCCTGTGCTTTTTTCTTCCGATTTTCCTAAGCGGGAGCTTGGCAGCCAGAAATAGGGGCCAGCCTTTTCATCTTTGCAAACCCTGGTTTTTGCCGTATATTAGCCTCCAACAACTGCCATGCAAAAAGCGGGAACCCCAAAGACGCCGGCTGCTGCCCCACCCTCGCCCCAGGCCCCCGGGGCGCAGACCGCGGCTGCCCCTGAGGCTGCCCCCGCGGCCGCGGCCTGCCCCCCCTGCCCGCCCCCCCCGGTAGAGGAAAAAAGCGCCTTTCCCAGCCATTTCGCCCGGCTCTTTTTCGGGGCCATCACCCTCCTGGTCCTCTATTTTTCCTATCTCATCATTAAACCTTATCTGATTGACATCTTCCTGGCCCTGGTGCTCTTTTTTACCGCCAGACCCCTGTTCCAGGCCCTGACCCGGCTGCTGAGGGGGCGGCGGGCCCTGGCCTCCGGGCTCACCTGCCTCATCCTGTTGTTGCTCATCCTGATCCCCCTCTTCAGCCTGATGAGCATCATTGCCTCCCAGGCCCTGGAATTTTCCAACCAGGTGACCAGGGGCATGCAGGGGGGCCAGCTCTGGGTCTGGATCGCCGCCGAAATCGACGCCTTGAAGGCCTATCTGGCCCATTTGAATATGCCGCTGCCCCCGGGAGAGATCCAACTGGAGCAGATCGTCCGGACGGTGGTGAGCAGCGCCAGCTCCTTCGTTTACAACAATGCCATCGGCCTGATCAAGGGCTTCACCTACTTCTTCCTGGACCTGCTGCTGGTGCTGTTCATTGCCTTCTTCATGTTCTTGCAGGGGGACGACTTTATCGCTGAACTCCTGAAACTCTCCCCCCTGGAGGCCTCCCATAATCAATTGATCCTCCGGGAGACCGAGGCCACCATCAAGGCCACCCTCTGGGGCACGGTGATCGTCGCCTTTGTCCAGGGAGCCCTGGGGGGGGTGGGCTTCCTGGTTTTCGGGCTGCCGCAGCCAGCCTTCTGGGGCACGGTGATGATCCCGGCGGCGGTGATCCCCATCGTGGGCAGCGCCCTCATCTGGGGGCCCGCGGCCATCTATCTCCTCTGCACCAGCCATATTGCCGCGGGGGTGGGCCTGATTATCTGGGGCGGGGTGGTGGTGAGCATCATCGACAATGTTTTGAAGCCCATCCTGGTGAAAGGCGGCGGTTCCACCCCCAGCATCTTCATCCTCTTCTCCATCCTGGGGGGCATCACTTACTTCGGGATGATCGGCTTTATCCTGGGGCCCCTGATCCTCTCCTTCTTGCTGTCGCTGCTGCGCATCTACCAGAGGTCCATCCTGCCGCCGCCCGCCGCGGCCCTCCCGGCCCAGCCGCCAGAACCAAAAAGACCCGGCGCCCCATAAGGGCCCGAGTCTTGACAGTCTATGGCACGATTTTCGGAGGGGCCGGGACCGCATCCCGGGTCCGCCCCGGCCAGGATTAAAAGATCGGGGCGGGTTAGCTCGCCCGCCCCTGAAAATCTATCAGAAATTATGAGAAGGCGAAAATTGCTTACAGCGCCAACTCTCGCTTGATTTCGCTCAGGTCCTGCCCGCCGTGAAAAAAGACCGGGGCCCGGCTTTCCAACTGCTCGATTTCCTGCTGCACCAGCTCTTTTTCCAGATGGCGGTCTTCATGGATAAACTGGCAGTATTCCTCGAATAATTCATTTTTAAGATCCGCTCCGAACATGTCCGCCCGTTGGAATTTCTCCTCCAGGCTGAGGATGCTGTCCAGAAGATAGAAGTAGATGGAACGGGCTTCCGCCAGGCGGCCGCTCTGGGCCAGCCGATCGGCCCGGGACTGGGCCCGCCGCAGCCTGCCTTCGGCATCGGCCACCGACTGGGCTTCCGGAGAACTTTCCTCCACCACCCGGTCGATGGATTCCAGGATATCATCGAGTCCCTGATCCTCCTCCTTCAGAACGCCTCGCACTTCCGGCACCCGGTCCGCCAGATCCAGGATGATCTCCAGCATCTCTTTCTTGGAATATTTCTTCAGACGGTCCTTGAGTTCCTGGTGGACCAGAAATTTCTCTGGTTCCTCCACCCAGGACCGCAGCAGCGCCAGCACATGGGGGCAAATCTCCTCCCCCTCCGCCTGGGGGCAGTCGCACTGGTAGGTAAGCTGGTCGTCCTGAACCTTCACCTCCACCGAGTAGGGGTGTGGGTCAAGCACCACGCCCCGGAGGCGATCGGGCAAGCGGTATCCGTGCAGAACCTGTTGATTTTGGACCATGGTCTTAGCCTGGGCTTGACCTTCCGGGCTGCCGATCTGGTCCAGCGTCTGGGCCTCTAATTCTTCAAAACGCATATTTAGTCCGTCGTGCCAATCAGTTTATTTTCTTTAAATTTAACATTTTATCCAGGCTTGGCAATCAATTATTGCGCCTCCGGGGAGATTTTTCAGGAAATTTTTTTTAGGAAAGATAGTACTGCGCCGCCTGCTGGAAAAGTCCATTCAGGCGAACTTCCAATTCCTGCCGCAGGGGCTCCAGGGCGGCTCCCCTGGCTTGCGGCGGCACCAGCAGGGGTTCGCCCACCAGCAGAGCCAGGCGGCTGAAAGGCAAGGGGAGGACGAAGCGGTCCCAAGTCTGGAAGGTTTTCCGGCGGCTGACGGCCACCGCCAGGGGCACGATGGGGGCCCCAGTGATCCGGGCCAAATAGAGAGGACCGTTTTGGGCCACCCGGGCCGGGCCCCGGGAGCCGTCGGCAATCACGCCGCAGTTATAACCGCGGCGGTAATAGCCGGCCATGTGCTCCAGGGCCTGCACCCCGCCCTTGCGCCGGGACCCGGAGCAGATGGTGAACCCCAACCCCCGGGCCATCGCGGCGATGAATTCCCCGTCCCGGCTGGGACTGGCCATCAACACCAGGGGCGGCAGTTGCCCTTCGTGGTGGCGGACATAAAAGAGGGGGAAGAGCAGGTGGCAGTGCCAGGTGGTATAGAGCGCCTGCTGCCCTGAAAGCAACCGCGCCTTGAGCCCGGGCTCGATCACCAGTTCCACCCGGCAGGTCCGCAGATAGGCCTGCACCAGCCTCCGGGCCAGGGCCGGGACCCAGCGCCGCGTCAGGGGGTGGTCCAAACGGAGTTTCATGGGTTTTGAGTTTGCGGTCTTGAGGGTCGAGGGTGCGGTTTGCCTGTTTGCCCTCATGCCGGAAGGTGACCGCTACCTTTTTTTGGTCTCCAGGCGCTCCAGTATCTTCGGGGTATAAAGCTCGTGCTCCATAATCTGGGCCGAAACCGGACGCAGCATGTCCAGCTTCATTATCAAAAAATTGAGGCGGCGCATCTGCTTCAGCTTCTCGGCCTCGTCCTCCAGGCCGGCCACCAGGTCCTGCAAGGTCAGGATTTCCCGGCGCACTTCCAACTCCGGGGGCAGGCAGTCGGCGTTCTTCAAGATCTTGTACGCCATCCGGAGCTCCGGCGGGATGTGGGATTCATCCTCCAGGCGCAAGGGTTGGCCCTTGCCTCTCAGGTCATCGAAGAGGCCGGCCTCGATGGCCTCCTGGATACGGTTCTCAGCGATCTTTACAAAAAAATCCATTCCTGGTTCCTGGGTTTCAATGCCAGAGAGCCCGGCGCCGGGCTCCCGCGGTCTGGCGGGTGGGGGGGCGCAGCAACCCTTAGTCTCCGCCCCCTCAACGCCGTCTCCGGGCCCGGTCCATTTCCCGCTGTTGCTCCCGGCGTTTGATAGTTTCCCGTTTATCGTACTTCTTCTTGCCCTTGGCCAGGGCCAGTTCCACCTTGGCGTGCTGATCCCGAAAATAGAGGCGCACCGGAATCAGGGTATAGCCTCGCTCCTGCAATTTGCCCAGCAGGCGCCGCATCTCCCAGCGATGCATCAGGAGTTTCCGGGGCCGCTCCGGGTTGTGGCTCTCCGGCCCGGCGTGGGAATAGGGGCTGATGTGGGCGTTGTAGAGAAAGATCTCGCCGCCCCGGAAACTGGCGAAGGCGTCGCCGATATTGGCCCTGCCCTGGCGCAGGGATTTGACTTCCGTGCCCTGCAGCACCATGCCGGCCTCATAAAGGGCGTCGATGGCGTATTCGAAATAGGCCTTGCGGTTGCGGCAGATGATTTTGAGGTCGTCTTGGCTCATTTTACCAGCTTATTGGCCAGGGGGCGGCCAAACCTGAAGATATCCGGGAAGAGCCGATCCATCTCCCGGATGACATAGTCGTTGACCTCTTCCACGGTGTCCAGGCGCAAGGCCCGCCCGGCGATTTCCCTGGCCTTTTCCTGGGAGGTCATGCGGATGACGCGCTTCACCACCGGGATGGCCATGGCGTTCATGGAGAATTCTTCCACCCCCAGGCCCAGGAGCACCGGGATGTAGAGGGGGTCGCCGGCCATCTCGCCGCACATGGCCACGGGAATGCCGGCCAGGTGGGCGATCTGCACTACGTCCCGCACCATACGCATCACCGCGGGATGCAGGGGCTGGTACATGTCCGCCACCTTCTGGTTGACCCGGTCGATGGCCAGGGCATACTGAATCAGGTCATTGGTGCCAATGCTGAAAAAATCGGCATAGCGGGTGAGCAGATCCGCCAGGGTCACCGCGGCGGGCACCTCGATCATGGCCCCCACCGGCAGAGCCGCGTCGAAGGGGACTTGTTCTCTCTTCAGCTCATCTTTTACCGAGTCCAGGAGCTGCCGGGCCTCCTGCATCTCCCGGGGGCTGGAGATCAGGGGAAACATGTCCCGCACCTGCCCTAAGGCCGAGGCCCTGAGGATGGCCTTGAGCTGGGTCCGAAAAATCTTTTGCTCCTTTAAAGAGAAGCGGATGGCCCGGAGCCCCAGGGCCGGGTTCATCTCCGGGGCGTACTCCAGAGGCGACAGAAACTTGTCGCCGCCGATGTCCAGGGTGCGGATGGTTACCACCCGGGGAGCCATGGCTGCCACCACCTGCCGGTAATCCTGAAAGAGTTCCTCTTCCGTGGGCAGGTGGCGCTGGCGCAGATAGAGAAACTCGGTGCGGTATAGTCCCACCCCATCGGCCCCAAACTTGGAGGCCATGGCCACCTCTTCCGGCATCTCGATGTTGGCCAGCACCCGGGTGGGCAGGCCGTCGCTGGTGGTGGCGGACAGGCCGCTGCCCAGGAACACCTCCGACTTGAAGACCTCGAAATCGGCCCGCCTGGTCTGATAAGTCCGTCGCGTCTCGTCATCCGGGTTCAGGATCACCAGACCGGTGATGCCGTCCAAGATCAAGAGGTCCCCGGACTCGATCTCCAGGGTGGCGTTGTCCAGACCCACCACCGCGGGGATATCCAGGGAATGGGCGATGATGGCGGTGTGGGAGGTCTTGCCGCCCCGCTCGGTGATGAACCCCAGTACCTGGGCCTTGGTCATCTGGGTGGTTTCCGCCGGGGAGAGGTCCCGGGCCACTACGATGGCCGGCTCTTTGAAAAAGAAGGGTTTACCGGAGTCTTTGCCGGTAAGCCGCCCCATGAGACGCCGGTAAACCGTCTCCACGTCGGCGAGGCGCCCCCGGATGTGTTTGTCGCCGATGCGCTGGAACAGCTCATTGATCTTCAGGTAGGCCTGGTGCAAGGCCCGTTCGGCGTTGAGGTTCTCCTCCTGGATGAGCCGCAGGGTTTCGGAGTTGAGCATCCTATCCCGGAGAATTAGGAGGTGCAGCTCCAGGATGTGGGCGTGCTCCTTCAGGTCGCCAGAAATTTTCTCCTTGAGGAGGGTCAGCTCCGCTTCGATCTGGTCCACCGCCTGCCGGAAACGCTCCTGTTCCTCGGCCACATCCTCTTTGGTGTACAGGAGGCGGGAGCTGACCTGGGCGGCCTCCGTCAGGACCTGGACCCGCCCCATGGCGATGCCAGGGGAGGCGGGGATACCCTGGAGCATAAGATTTTCCCGGCTCATGTCTCTCCAAACTTGCGGGCGAAGAGCGAGGCCATGGTCATGGCCGCCTCCCGGGCCTGGGGTCCGCTGGCCCGCAGCACTACGCGGCTTCCCTGGGGGCAGTCCAGGGAGAGGATGGCCAGCAGATCACGGGCGTCGGCCACCACCCCGTCCTTCTCCAGGGTGATGCTGGTAGACTCATAGCTCTGGGCCAGGGCGGTAATCTTGGCCACCGGCCGGGCATGGAGGCCCAGGCGGTTTTCCACCCAGAGTTCCCGCTCCACCGGCGGGGCGGGCGCGGGCTGCTCAGGCCGCGGCGGCTTCTCCGGGATATCCGGCTGGGGCTTGGAACTCATGGAATTTTTGATGATCCCCGCGTAAAGATGGAACCGCCGCCCCGCCGGCTCACTTACCAAGGCGGGCTCGAGCCCGCTCTATAAGGGGCGCACCGCCACCCCAAAGAGGGACAGCCGCCATGGTCTATTTTTTAGAGGCGCGGCTGGCGTTTCCCGCACCGTGCTGGCCGCCGCCCACCCAGGTTTTCTGCGCCTCTCGCCTCTCCTATGCCCGGCCTCGACTGCTAGCTCAAGGCCGGTCTGCTGCTATCTCTGGCCCCTCACTTCAGGCGCCCCTGCTCCTTTAAGGCCAGGTAGGCCTGGTAGACCGGACGGCGAGGCAGGAGAAGGGCGGCCGCCACCGTCTCCGTCAGCCGCCGCCCGCTGAGGCCCTGTTCCCGGGCGGTCTTCACCAGGCAACCCTCCAGGTCCGGCGCCGCGGCCGCGAGCTCCCCGGGCCGGGACAGCACCAGGGCGCATTCACCCTTTATGGCCGCCTCTTTGAGCTCCGCCGCCACCTGGGGCGTCGGCCCCCGCCAGCTCTGTTCAAATTTTTTGGTAAGTTCCCTGGCCACCAGGACCCGGCGATCTGGCATGGCCGCGGCCAGTTCCTCCAGGGTGCGGCTTAGACGCCGGGGGGACTCATAAAGGATGATGACCCGCGGCTCCCGCGCCAGCTCCCCAAAAAGCTTGAGCCGCCGGCCTTCCCCCCGGGGCAGAAACCCAATGAAGAGTATATCCCCTTTGAAGCCGGAAAGCGAGAGGGCCGCTACTCCGGCGGCCGGGCCGGGCACGGCCTCCACCCTGATCCCCGCCTCCCAGGCCAGGGCCACCAGGTCGGGGCCGGGGTCCGAAAACCCGGGAGTACCGGCGTCGCTCACCAGGGCGACCCGCTGGCCGTCCTGCAGGCGGCGGATCAGTTCCGGCCCCCGGCTCTCCCGGTTATGGGCGTGGTAGCTGATCATGGGGGTGGCAATGCCGTAGTGGCTCAGGAGCTTTCTGGTGCGCCGGGTGTCTTCGGCGGCGATCAGGTCGGCCTCCTTGAGGACCCGCAAGGCCCTGAGGGTGATATCCTCCAGGTTGCCGATGGGCGTGGCCACGATGTATAAGGTTCCGGAGACCATTTTCTATAAATGTCGGGGCGGGTTCTCAGACCGGGGCTGGTTGGCTTTTTCCTGAGAGGTTAGCTGTTATTGGATAGGCAGCGCCCACCGTGCCTCTCAAAAGGCATTCTGAATTATTTCAATCTGTGGCCCCTTTTCATCAACTGTGATCCCTACCACATCAAACCGCACCGCGACCTCATCCCCCAGACGTTTCTCCTGCAAATAATAATCGGCCAGGCGCCGCAATTTGTTCTGTTTGGCGGCGGATACCGCCTCCTGAGGAGCGCCGAAGCGGTCGCCCCGGCGGGTCTTAACTTCGATGAACACCAGGTCCTTACCCTGCCGGGCGATGATATCGATCTCCCCCAGCGGCGCCAGATAATTGCGCGCCAAAATCTTATAGCCCTGCCTTTTCAAGGCCGCGGCAGCCAGGTCCTCACCGCCGTCGCCCAGTTGGCGCCTCTGATCTTTCATGGCTTTGATTTCAAAGAGGTCTCAGCGGCGATGAAAAGGTAATTGCTGGCACAGTGTCTCCTCGTTTCCGTTTCCTGCCACCCACTCCTTCACCCCCCGGAAGGTGCGGCGGTGCAGGTCGCAGGGACCCCAGCAGCGCAGCGCCTCCAGATGTTCGGGGGTGGCGTAGCCCTTGTGGCGGGCAAAATGGTATTGAGGGTAGCGCCGGTGCCACTGCTCCATGAGGCCATCCCGGTACACCTTGGCCAGGATGGAGGCCGCGGAGATGGAGGGGCACAGGGCATCCCCCTTGATCACCGGCTGCTGCGGAAAGGTCAGAGGCAAGGGCAGGTGGCCGTCCACCAAAATCATCTGCGGGCTGAGGGTCAGGGCCAGCACCGCCTGGACCATGACCTTGAGGGAGGCCTTCAGGATCCCCAGAATTTCGATCTGGCGGGCCCCCAATTCCCGAATGGCAAAGGCCAGGGCGGCGGCCCGGATCTCTTGATCCAGGGCGCTCCTGGCCTCGCAGGTGAGGCACTTGGAATCCCTTAGTCCGGCAATCCCGGCCCCGCCAGGGCCAGGCAGGATCACCGCCGCGGCCACCACCGGTCCGGCCAGCGGGCCGCGGCCGACTTCGTCCACTCCGGCGATCAGGCTTAAACCCTGCAGGCGCCAAAAAGCTTCCGGGTCAGCAAACACCTCGGCGCTGCCCGGGAGCCGGCTCATGCGATGGGGGTCCGCTTTTCTTTGATGCGGGCCGCCTTGCCCACTCGCTGCCGCAGGTAGTAGAGGCGGCTGCGGTTGACGTCGCCCCGGGTGAGAATCACCACCTTGTCGATATTGGGGGAATGGGTGGGGAAGATGCGCTCCACCCCCACTCCGTAAGAGACCTTGCGCACCGTAAAGCTTGCCCCGGTGAGGCCGCCCCGTTTCCGGATGACCACCCCTTTGAAGATCTGAATCCTCTCCTTTTCGCCTTCCACAATGCGCACGTGCACTTCCACGGTATCCCCGGGGCGAAAGTCGGGCAAATCCGCCCGCATCTGCTCCCGGGCCAATTGATAGACCCGTTCCATATTTTCACCTGTCTTCTTCCGGCGTCTCAGCCAGGGTTTCGATAAACTTTCGATCTTCCGGCGCCAATGGCGCCTTGGCCAGAAGGTCCGGCCGGCAGGCCCGGGTGCGGCGCAAGGCCTGCTGCCGCCGCCACTCCCGGATACGCCGGTGGTCGCCCTCCAGTAATACCTGGGGTACCCGGTGGCCTTCAAAATCCCGGGGCCGGGTGTAATGTGGATACTCCAGCAGCCCGGTTTGAAATGAGTCTTCTGCCGCGGCCCCTTCGCCTCCCAACACCCCGGGGAGCAGCCGGGTCACCGCGTCCAACACGGCCAGGGCCGGGATCTCTCCCCCCGTCAGGATATAATCGCCGATGGAGAGCATTCCGTCAATATAGTATTTGAGGCGCTCGTCCACTCCCTCATAATGACCGCAGATCAGCAGGAGATGGGGCAAGGCCGCCAGCTCCCCGGCCTTCTCCTGGGTAAAGACGGGACCCTGGGGACTCAGCAAGAGGATGCAAACTTGCGGGTCTTCCTCCCGGGCCGCCCGGATGGCCGCCACCAGGGGTGCAATCTGCATCACCATGCCGGGGCCGCCGCCGTAAGGACGGTCGTCCGTCACCTGGTGGCGGTCGGTGGTGTAATCCCGCAGGTTCAGGACCCTAAACTGGGCGGCGCCCCGAAGCTGGGCCTGCTGCAGCATGCTCTCAGCCAACGGCGACCTGAAAAATTCCGGGAACAGGGTCAGCAGGTCAATGCGCATGGCTTTCCAATCCCGGGGGCGGCGCCACCTTCAGGAACCCCTCCTTTAGGTTGATTTCCACCACCACCTCCGCCACCGCGGGAAGGAGAAGCTCCCGCTGGCCCTGGACCACCACGTAGACGTCGTGGCCCGGGGTGGGCAGGATCTCCTGCAGCCGGCCCAGCAAGGCCCCGTCCCCGGCATTATAGACCGGCAGCCCCAGCAGTTGGAACCAGTAGTATTCCCCCGGCGGCAACGCGGGAAAGCGCCGGCGGTCCCCCAGGACCTGCCTGCCGGTCAACTCCTCCGCCCGGGTCCGGGAATCTACGCCGGCCAGATGGAGCAGCACCTGGTTTTTAAGGCGGTCCGCCTGGAGGACGGCGTAGGTGAGCTCGCCGATCACCACTTCGGCCAGGGCCGCAAAGACCTCGGGGTCGGTAGTGGCGGCAGTGGCATCGGGACGAACCTTGACGGCCCCGCGCAAGCCATGGGCTCCGGAGATCCGTCCCAAGCCGATGAGGTGGGAGGGGGAATCCTGCCCTTTACTCAAGAATTTCCAAGACCGCCCGCTTACGAATTTTAGTGGAGGCGGCGCTGAGAATGGTGCGCATAGCCCGGGCGGTGCGCCCTTGTTTGCCTATCACCTTTCCCAGATCTTCCTTGGCCACCTTGAGTTCGATAACCGAGGTCTGCTCCCCTTCGATTTCCTTGACCTGCACCTCTTCCGGATTGTCCACGAGGGCCTGAGCGATGAACCTGATCAGCTCTTTCATAGTAGCCACCTCTGTCAAGGCATGGGGCAATCAACCAACCTCCCTGAGTCCTATCCCTGGGCGCGCGCTAGGCCTCCGGCGCCGCCGCGGCTTGAGGCCGCTTCTTGAGAAGGCTGGCCACGGTGTCGGTTGGCGTGGCGCCTTTGCTGACCCATTGGGCCAGCAGGTCTTCTTTCACCGTGACCGCGGCGGGGTCTTGGCGCGGATCATAAGTGCCAATGATTTCCAGGAAGCTACCATCCCGGGGAGACTCGCTATTAGCCACCACGATGCGGTAGTAGGGGCGCTTTTTCGCGCCGAAACGGGCCAAACGGATACGTAACGCCATTAGGGCTGCTCTCTCCTCCTTCGGATGTGATCGGGCCGGCGTGGGACCGGCGCCCGCACTGTTGCAGTTACCGCCGGGGACGGCGGTTCCCACCTATCTCCTTTAAAAAAACTTGGGCATCAGGCCCTTCATCTTCTTGCCGCCCTGGGCCATCTGCTTGATCATCTTTTGGGTCATGACGAAATTCTTCAGCAAGCGGTTGACGTCCTGCACCGAAGTGCCGCTGCCCAAGGCGATGCGCCGCCGGCGGCTGCCGTTGATGATCTGGTGGTCGGCGCGCTCGCCCGGGGTCATGGAGCCGATGATGGCCTCCACCCTTTTCAGGTCCCGCTCGTCGGGCTTCAGGTCCTTCATGGCCTTCATCTTGCTGCCCAGGCCGGGAATCATACCCAGGAGCTGCTCCATGGAGCCCATCTTCTTGATCTGGCGCAACTGCTCCCGAAAATCGTCCAGGGTGAAGGCTTCCCGGCGCAACTTCTGCTCCAGGGCCTTTACCTGCTGGACGTCAAAGGACTCCTGGGCCTTCTCGATGAGGGTGAGGACGTCCCCCATCCCCAGGATGCGGGAGGCCAGCCGGTCCGGATGGAAGACCTCCAGGGCATCGAGCTTCTCACCCACCCCCAGAAACTTGATGGGCTGGCCCACCACTTCCCGCATGGAGAGGGCGGCGCCGCCCCGGGCATCCCCTTCCACCTTGGTGAGGATCACCCCGGTGAGCTTCAAGAGATCGTGGAAACTCTGGCCCACCTGCACCGCGTCCTGTCCGGTCATGGCGTCCGCCACCAGGAGAATCTCCTTTGGCGCCGCCTTCTCCTTGATGGCCTTGAGCTCCTCCATCAAGGGGGCGTCGATGTGCAACCGCCCGGCAGTGTCCAGGATCACTGTGTCGTAGCCCGCGGCGTAGGCCGCCTCCATGGCTGCCCCGGCGATGGCCACCGGATTCTGGCCGGGCTCGGTGGGGTGCGCCGCCACCCCGCAGTCCGCCGCCAGACGCTTGAGCTGCTCGATGGCCGCCGGGCGCTGCACGTCGGCGGGCACCAGATAGACCTGGCGGCCCTGGCTCTTGAGGCGCCGAGCCAGCTTGGCCGCGGTGGTGGTCTTGCCCGATCCTTGCAAACCCACCAGCATCAGGGCGATGGGAGGCCGGCCGCTCAGGTCCAGCCGCGGGGACTCCCCCCCCAAGAGGGCGGTGAGTTCCTCATGGACGATCTTCACCACCTGCTGGGCCGGGGTGAGGGAGCGCATCACCTCTTCGCCCACGGCCCGCTCCCGGACCCGCTCGATGAAGGACTTGGCGACCTTGTAGTTGACGTCGGCCTCCAGCAGGGCCAGGCGCACCTCCCGCAGGGCCTCCTGCACCTGGGCCTCGCTGAGCTTGCCGTGGCCCTTCAGCTTCTTGAAGACCTGGGCCAGTTTATCGGTTAATCGGTCAAACATTTAAGTTTCGAGTTTCGAGTTTCGAGTTTTTAGTTCACAGGCTGGGAGATGGATTGTCCCGGTTTCTCAAGTTATCGCTTTTTTCTAAAAATAAATTAACCTAGCCTTTTATAACCCCCAGCGGCTTCAGTTGGTGGCACAGGCCTCCCGCCTGTGCTGTCCTTTGGTAGCCGCAGGCTTTAGCCTGCGCCGCCTTTCCGCGTTTCCGATAAAACCCGCAGGCTAAAGCCTGCGGCTACATACTACCCTTTTATAACCCCCAGCGGCTTCAGCTTCGCCACCTTTTTGGAGATGCCGGCGCCCTGGCAGACGTCCACTACCATGGCCACGTCCTTGTAGGCCTCGGAAATCTCTTCGTCAATGGTGGCCCGGCCCGCCCCCCGGACCACGATGCCCCGGGCCGCCAGCTCCTGGACGATGGCGCGGCCCCTGGCCACCTTCAGGGCCTGGTGCCGGCTCATCTCCCGGCCGGCCCCGTGGCAGACGCTGCCGAAGGTCTCGCTGAGGGCCTGCTCGGTCCCTACCAGTACGAAAGAGTAACGCCCCATGTCGCCGGGAATCAACACCGGCTGCCCCGTCTCCTGATAGGCCGCCGGGGTCTCCGGGTGGTGCGGCGGAAAGGCCCGGGTCGCGCCCTTGCGGTGGATGCAGAGCTTCTTCCGGACACCCCCTGCCACTTCATGGGTCTCGATCTTAGCGATGTTATGGGCCACGTCGTAAACCAGCTCCATCCCCAGCTCCCGGGGGCCGATCTTAAAGACCTGCTCAAAGGACTGCCGCACCCAATGGGTGATCATCTGCCGGTTGGCAAAGGCAAAATTGGCCGCCGCCGCCATGGCCGCCAGATAGTTCCCGGCCTCCGGCGATTGCAAAGGGGCGCAACAGAGCTGGCGGTCCGGCAGCTCAATCCCGTATTTGGCCGCAGCCCTGAGCATCACCTTGATATAGTCATCGCAGACCTGATGGCCCAGCCCCCGGGAACCGGTGTGCACGATGACGGTCACCTGGTCCTTAAAGAGACCCAGGGCCGCGGCCAGCTTCTCATCAAAGATCTCCTGGACGTAGCCCACTTCGGTGAAGTGATTGCCGGAACCCAGGGTGCCCAACTGGTCCTTGCCGCGATCCATGGCAAACTGGGAGACGCGCTCCGGGTCGGCCCCGGCAATACAGCCCTGGGCCTCGATGTGGTCCAGGTCGGCGGCGGCGCCGTAGCCATTTTTCACGGCCCAGCCGGCCCCCCGGCGCATCACCTCTTTCAAGGCGGTCAGGGCCAGCTTCAGTTCTTTGCGCCGGGAGCCCACCCCCGAGGGGATATTGGCAAACAGGACGTTGACCAGCGCCTCGATGCAGCACTCCACCTGGGACCGCTCAAGGTTGGTGCGCAGCAGCCGCACCCCGCAGTTGATGTCGTAGCCGACGCCGCCGGGGGAAACCACCCCGTCCTCCAGCGAGAAGGCGGCCACCCCGCCGATGGGAAAACCATAGCCCCAATGGATATCCGGCATGGCCAGAGAGGGGCCTTCGATTCCCGGCAGGGTGGCGACGTTGACCACCTGCTGCAGGCTCTGGTCCTCCCTGAGCTTGGGGATCATCGCCGCGGAGGCGAAGACCAGGCCCCGGGTGCGCATCTTGCCCTCCCGGGGAATCTCCCAGCGGTACTCGTCCACCTGCCGCAGCTGCATATCAGTTGCCAGTAGTCAGTATTTACTTCAGCCCTTCACTAAAGGGGGGCTTTATATGCTAACCATTTGTCACTAACCATTATAAATTCAAAATCACCATCCTTAAGCCTGTAGCCGCTCTGGTTTTGATTTTACTGGCAACTGGGAACTGGCTACTGGCTACCGGCCACTACAAATCCAAGATCACAGTGGCCTGCCAGCCCTGCCCCCGGGGCCTGATCTCCAGGTGGTGGTAGGTGGCGGCCTTGACCGCGGATTTCTCCGGATGCCGCTCGGGATCGAAGGCCTCTCCCCAGACGGTGGCTTTCAGGCGCCGCTCGCTCAAGGAGGTGAGATGGAATTCCCGCCCCAAAAAGCCTTCCACGTCAAAAAGATAAAGCAGGTGGTTGAGCCAGTCAACCAGCAGGGCCTCCCGGTCCAGCGATTCCAGCTCAACGGTGCGCCTTTCCCGGCGCCTTAAGTAACGGCGGTCAACCATGGTAGCCGTCAAGGCGCCGGCAGAATTTTCAAAGAGCTCCGCCAGGCTCTGCCCCCGGATGCGCCAGCCCAGGTCGGCGGTATGCGGCAGTTGCCGGTACTTGGCGCCCTGGCGTTGGGCGGCTGCCCCCGGTTTCATCTTTAAAAAATAAGAATTTTATCAGGGTGATGCAAGTCCGGGCGCAGACTTAAGTCACCAGGAAAAAAGTAGATCTTTTGCCTCTGTATCGCCTTTTGCCTCAAAAGGCTTGGCGCCGCAGCCAATTCCGGTCATCCCGGGCCGCCGCCTGCCCCCAGGCAAAGGCCTGTAAATTGGCTTCGAGAAACTTGGGGTTGGTGCGGGTGCGAATCACCGCCAGAACCTCAGGGGGGGCGAACGGCAGCCGCTCCAAGGCCGCCAGGGCCCCCAACAGGACCATGTTCACCGTCAGGGGGCTGCCCGCCTGCCGGGCGCCGGCACCGGCGTCGAAGGCCAGCAGGCTCCCCACCTGCACCGCCATGATCTCCAGCATCCGGGATACCTGCGGATAGGGCGCCTGGCCGATGGCCACCGGATAGGGGACAATGGCCGCGGTGTTGGCGATCACCAGGGTGCCGGGATGGCAGCGGTCCAGGGCCCGGAAGGTCTCCAGGGCCTCGAAACCCAGGACAATGTCGGCTTCTCCCGGGGAGATGATGGGGCTCTGCAACTCCCCCAGGACCACGGTGGAGACCACGATGCCGCCCCGTTGGGCCATGCCGTGGGTCTCGCTCACCAAAGGATCAAGCCCCGCGGCCAGGGCCGCTTCCCCCAGGATGCGGCTGGCCAGCAGGGTCCCCTGGCCGCCCACCCCGGTGAGGAAGATGCGCAGGTTGGTAGT
Organism: Desulfobaccales bacterium; assembly: GCA_052326585.1. Lineage (GTDB taxonomy): Bacteria > Desulfobacterota > Desulfobaccia > Desulfobaccales > 0-14-0-80-60-11 > JAPLJC01. The sequence continues at coordinate 15,505 of JBKQLU010000028.1, forward strand.
TTGCGGTTTCCGGTTTTCGGTGGCTGCCATGGTAATTATCTCAGGGCACCGGCGGGACGCCTGTGCCACCAGTTAATCCAGGGTGGGCATGGCCTACCAAGAATCTGCTCACTGCTCACTGCTCACTGCTCCCTTCTTCACCGGCCGGATGCAGTCGCACCACTGGACACAGAAGGCGCAACCGCTGCAAAGGTCTTCGTCGATGAGCATCTGGTGGCCCTTGCCTCCGGGTTTCAGATACATGGCCGGACAGCCGAAGTAGTCCAGGCAATCCCGGCATTCCCCGCACTCCCCGGTGACCTGGAAGCGGGCCTGCCTCTTCTTCCCGGTAATCCGGGATTCGTAGAGATAACAGGGGGCCTGGGAGATGAGCACCCGCACTCCCGAGGCGCCCAGGGCCTCCTTGGTCGCCGCCAGGGCCTCTTTATATTTAAAGGGGTTGACCACCCAGAGGGCCTCCACCCCCAGCCCCCGCACCACCGAAGCGATATCTAGAGGCTTACCCGGATAGCCGGGGGGAGTCAGGGTCACCCCGGGGTGGGGCTGGGAGCCGGTCATGGCGGTGGTGCCGTTGTCCAGGATGACCAGCAGGAAATCGTGTCTCTGATGCACCGCGTTGGCCAGCCCCGGCAGCCCGGAATGGAAGAAGGTGGAATCCCCGATGAAGGCCACCACCTTCTGGCCGGTGGCCCGGGAGATGCCGGCGGCGGTGTTGATGCTGGAGCCCATGCAAATGAGAAAGTCGGCCATGGACAGGGGAGGCAAGAGCCCCAGGGTGTAGCAGCCGATGTCCGTGGGGAAGACCCCTTCCAGGCCCAGGTCCCGGAGGGCGATCTTCACCCCGTAGTACATGGCCCGGTGGGGACAGCCGGGGCAGAGGTTGGGGGGCCGGTCCGGCAAGTCCCCGCCCCATGACTGCTCCGGAACGGTGATGGCCGGGGGCCGATAATCGACCCCGAAGACCCGGGCGATCATCTCCCGCACCAGGCCGGGGTGGTATTCGTAGAGCCGGGGAAAGAGGCCCGGGGCCTTGCCGCGGATGGCCAAAGTCAGCCCCCGGCCCTGGGCCACGGATTTGACCGCCTCTTCCAGGTACGGCTCCAGTTCCTCCACCACCAAAACCTTTTCCAGGCCCAGGAGGAAGTCGCCGATAAGCTCCTCGGGCAGGGGGTGGGTGAATCCCAATTCCAGGATTTTGAGCTGAGAAGCCAGCCCCAGTTCCCGGACCGCGTCGGCCGCGTAGGCCCGGCTCACGCCGCTGGCGATAATTCCCCAGCGGCCCTGGCCGCGGACCCGGTTAAAGGGGCTCTCCTCCGCCAGGGCCCGGGCCCGGGACAAGGCTTCCAGAAGCCGGGCGTGGGCCAGGCGGGCCACCGCCGGCACCATCACCCGGCGGAAAGGGTCCTTGAGAAAGCGGCCCGGCCCCGGCCGGGAGGCCAGTTCCCCCAGGGTCACCGGCCCCCGGGTATGGTTCACCCGGGTGGTGGTGCGCAGCAGCAGCGGCAGGTTAAGCTCCTCTGAGAGGGAGAAGGCCGCCCTGGCCATCTCCAACGCCTCCCGGGGGCTGTCCGGCTCCAGCATGGGGAGCCCCGCCATTTTGGCGTAATAACGGTTATCCTGCTCATTCTGGCTGGAAAAGAGGGAGGGGTCGTCGGCGCTGACGATGACCAGGCCACCCTTGACTCCGGTGTAGGCCAGGGTCATGAGGGTGTCGGCGGCGACGTTCAGGCCCACGTGCTTCATGGCGGTGAGCACCCGCCAACCTGAAGCCGCGGCCCCGGCGGCCACCTCCAGGGCCACCTTCTCGTTCACCGAGTATTCAAAGGCCAGGTCCGTCTGCCGGGAGATTTCATAACTGCGGTCGCCGATTTCCGAGGCCGGGGTGCCGGGATAGGTAGTGACCAGGGCTACCCCGGCCTCCAGGGCCCCCCGCACGATGGCCTCATTCCCCAAAAACAGGCGCCGCTCTCCGGGATTTCCCCGCAATATCTCTGGCATGGTCTTTATCTTTAAAGAGAAATTATTATGTAACCAGATAAGTTAACACACTTTGGGGAATTTTTGCCAATAAAAAACCTGGGGCCGCCCCCCGGCTGCCGCTGGCCTGGACCTCAAATGCCGGCGTCCGGAGTTCCGGGCTCCGATGGAGGGGGAGGAGCTAGGTTCCGAGCAGGGGAGAAAAGAATTGTCCGCCGTCGCGGACCGCCTGGATGGCGGTATGGAGGGCCGTATCCGCGTCTTCCTTGAGGAGATAGCCGCTGACTCCGACGGCCACGGCCTGGTGCAGATACTCCTTGCTGCGGTGCATGCTGAGAATTATGACCTTGACCTGGGGATAAAGCTGTTTAATCTTTTTGGTCGCCTCCAGGCCCCGGAGCCGGGGCATGGCGATATCGACAATAACCAGGTCCGGTTGGCCGCTTTTCAGAATTTCCAGGAGTTCCAGGCCATCGCCGGCTTCCCCGACTACTTCCAGGCTTCGGTCTTCCTCGATGATCTTGCGGATACCCCGGCGCACCAAGGCATGGTCATCAGCCAACATGATTTTATAGGAGTAATTGCCCGTCATTGCCCGCCTTCCCGGTAACTTCAAGGCCTTGTAGCCCCTGCCATGGCTTGCGGAGATTGGGGCTGGTTAAAGGCAGCGCGACGCCGCGTGGATACTTACGAGCAGGTCCGGTTAGGGGTGGTCTTGGGAACTCGCATTTGCTGGCGGTTGGTAGACCAGACGTCGCAGATCTGAGGTGGCCAGCTCGGAATTCCTCCCCCCCACAAGCGGGCTCGCCGGTATCCTTGCCACCCGGAATAAGGCGCGATATCTATCTAATTTATTCTCCAACCAATTTCCACGTATGTTAGGGTTTCGTTAATTTATAAGTCCGCGATATCCGCAATCAAGGACATTTAGGAAATAAATTTTAAAAAATTTATCTGGGACTAGAAATGATCTGCCACATGCTTTTAAGCTAACTAACAGGTATCAATGAAGGATTGATGATTTTATAGCGTCGCTTGCAATGGTTAAATCCCGGATAAAAATCTTGGTTCTTCCGGAACCCCTCTCCATTAGATTTCGACTATAGACCTGATCTTTATGTCAGCCAAACCTGGGCGGCGCGCCTCATTTTTTCCTGCCCCCCATCCACCAGGGGAGGTCGGAAGGGGTCATTTTGGCCCGGAGCTGCGCCAGGTCCGCTTGCAGTCCGGCCACTGCGGCCTTAAGGGGCGCCACCTCCGCCTCCAGGAGCGGCAGGGCCGCCTGCAGCCGTGCCACCTCTCCCTGGAGGCTGGCCATCTCGGTCTTCAGTTGCCCCGTCTCCCTGCTGACTTCCGGTCCCAGCCTCTTGACCCTGGCCGCCTCCGCCTGCAATCCCGCCAGCCCGGCCTCCAGCAGGTCCAGGCGCTCTTCCACCCTGGCGGTCCGGCTGCCTACCCCCGGCCCCGGCAACACGGTGTCCAGGGGATTGTCCGGCGCCGGCGCATCCAGGGGATTTTCCCCGATGGTGCTGCGTTTGGCCATCACTCAACTCCCTTCCTGGCTGATGATTTCCCGGGCCAAGGCCCGGTAATCGCTTGCCCCGGCGCTCTTGGGGTCGTATTCGGTTATGGGGCGGCCGAAAGAGGGGCATTCGGCCAGCCGGATATTCTCCCGGATAACGGTATGGAAGACCAGGGAGCCGGAGCGCTGCCGCAGTTGCTCCACCACCTCCCGGGCATGGCGGGTGCGGGCGTCCACCCGGCAGGCCAGGATACCGGAGATTTTGAGCCTGGGGTTGAGGCGCTCCCGGACCAGTTCCACCGTTTGCAGAAGTTGGGCCAGACCGCTCAGAGCCATGACATGGGCCTCCACCGGCACCAGCAGTTCTTCTGCTGCGGCGAGGGCGCTGACCGTCAGGATCCCCAGGGTGGGGGGGCAGTCTATAATGAGGTAATCCCAGCGGTCCGGCGGCAGGCGCTGGAGGTTGCGCCGCAGAATGGTTTCCGCCCCCACTTCCCCGGCCAGAATCTTTTCCGCCCCCACCAGCCAGGAAGACGACGGGATCAGGTCCACCCCCGCAGCCCCGGCCTCCCGGACCAAATCCGCGGGGGCGCCGTCTTCGGTGAAGATGGCCAGCACCTCTTTGCCGGTATTCTTGATGCCAAACCAGTCGGTGCTGGAGTGTTGCGGGTCCAGATCCACCACCAGGACGCGGCGCCGCTCTTCGCCCAGAGCCGCGGCCAGATTGACGCTGGTGGTGGTCTTGCCGCTGCCCCCCTTCTGGTTGGCGATGGCGAAAATCCTCATCGGCCCATTCCCCTCCCCTTAAAGACCCGATAAGAGAACGCTTGGCCGGGGCGCCGGCTAAAACCCGGGCTCGCCCCCCGGGCCGCGGACGGCACCTCCGGGTCGGTCGAGTTGCCGGACCCGGCCTGTACCTGGTCCTTCCGGCATCGATCTTTCCTGAGTTACCATGTCACATGAGGAAGGCGATGTCAATCTCGGCCGGGGTGAGCGCGGGATAGTCCCCGAAAACCCAAAAGGTGCCATGGGCCATGGCCGGATAATTATTTCTTAATTTGAAAATACCTGGTGGGGCAGGCGGCCCCGCCCGCCTATCTTGTTGTTGCCCCGGGTTCGCCTTGCCGGAGAAAGGCGCCGCCGGGGCCACCTGCACAGCGCCGGACCACAACCGCTCTTTGCCGATCAGGTTAATAAACAATAGGAAGCTTTCAAAACCGCTCTTTCCCATGACCCTGAGCCAACGCTGCCGCAGGGTTTATGTAACCTCAGGGTCATCTCGCTTGGCTCACCATGGCGGTTCTCAGAAAGGGATGGAATACCGGCAGATTTTTGGCGGCACCCCAATGATCTTTAATGAGATCTGAGGACACTAACTGTTTTGGGTTTCACAACCGGACAGCTCTTGGCCAATCCCTTCTCTAAGCGCGGCCTTGCTGCCTGGTTCGCGACCTGCCAGTCCCCATCGAGCCCGGGAGGTCGCCTACCCCTCAAAGAATCTTATCTGTCAAAAAGTAAAAAATTACATACGAAGCGAATAAAATTCTTGACTATGATAAATAATAAATCTATTAATTGAATTCACCAATAGAGACGTCTGAAAAAAGTGCCTCAACAGGTTATGCTGAGGGGGCGAAGCGGCGGCAGGGTCTTAGGAATTCCAGGTGCTTCGCTGATCTCAGGATGACGCCCGGCCCTTTACAGAGGTCTTAACTAACTTGAAAAGAGAGGGTTCCATGGCCAGCGAAGTGTTAAGGTTAACGTCTCAGATTGTGATATCCCACGCCTCCATGAGTGAACTGACTCCCCAAGAGTTGGTGGAGGAAATTAAAGAAGTCTACCAAGTCCTGGCTGCCATGGAAGGTGGTGCAGTTAGCCTGGAGGCCCCGCTCCTGGAAAAGGGCCAAGAGGCCGGCCTGGTGAAGAAACCATCGGTGCCCCTGAAGGATATTGTCACTGAGAAACACGTGGTCTGCCTGGAGTGTGGCAAAAAGATGCGCACCCTGAAGGCCCACATCCGCAAGGCCCACAAGTTGCAGCCTAAGGAATATTTCCAGAGATACAGCCTGGATCCCAAGAAATATCCTCTGGTATGCAAGGAATATTCTAAGCAGCGCAGCCGGATGGCTAAACAACGGGGCTTCGGTGAGCGCGGCACCCATCATAAGACGGCCAAGGCCAAATAAGCGGGAAAACCGGCTCAGTCAGTTTCATTTCTCCGGTATCCTTCCGTAAAGTGGCGCAGGTTTCTTAGGGGTGGACCTGCGGCCCCGCCTTCCCTGGAGGGCTACCCCAAATCTTCTCCAAGATTCCCCCGGGAATTGGAGTTCGCGGCCCGGCCAGCGGTGCGCCGCGCTTCGCCAGGGTTGGCCGGCGCCGGGGCTCAATCGGAGGCGGCATTTTAGTTTAAGCCGCTTATTGCCGTTTATTAATAAATAGGAGAATTCACCCTGGAGAATCAGGGAATCCCCGATTTACTAAGCGGGAGAAATCGAGCAAGTTAGAGGCAACGTCAGCGAAAAGGCAAACTACTCCGAAAGGGTAGGACGCAAAGTCTCCGGCCTAAAGCCTGCGGGCTAGGGTAGCGGGATTGCCGAAATGAGGGCAAACCTACCTGGGGCCGTGCTCTATTTGAGCCCCGGGTTTTTTTTCGCACCAAGACCCGGAACCGAAGGTTGGATGCGAATCTAAGGCACTGCTGGAAGGGAAAAATGGAATTTTCTCACCTGACCGCCATCCTCATAAGTTCCGGGGTCGCCCTCATCCTGCTGGCGTTCATGTACCTCCTGAGTCGGAGACCCTACCGGCAGTGGCGGCGGAAACTGAAATCCCTGCAGCAGGAAGAGCAGCGGTTGCGGGAGAATCTGGCTGCCTTGCAGGTCGAGGAGAACAAGTCCCGTGCGTTGCTCAAGGCCATCCCTACCGTGGTCTTTACGGGCTATATGGATGGCAGCGCCCAGTTCCTTGACGATAAGGTCGAGGCGCTGACCGGCTATGCGATGGAGGAATTCAATGCCAATCGGATGAAATGGCCCGATATCGTCCTGCCCGAGGATGTGGCCCGGGCCAAGGCGGCCTTCAAGGAGGCCCTGATTGGCAATCAATTCTATCTGCGGGAGTATCGCATAAAGACCGCCTCCGGGGAGATTCGCTGGATCCGGGAGAGGGGTCAGATCAACTGCGATGGCCGCGGCAAGGTGGATTTTATCACCGGAACCTGTTCCGACATCACTAAAGAGCGAGAAATAACGGTTGCCTTGGAAAAGATGCAGCATCGCAATGAGATAATCCTGAAATCCATGGGGGACGGCCTGTTTGAATTGGATAGTCACGGCCAAGTCTCCTTCATCAATCCGGCCGCCGTCAAGATGCTCGGATACCGGGGCAAGGACGTGCTGGGGCAAAACCTGCACGAGCTGGTCCATCACAAGCAGGCGGACCGCACCCCTTATCCCGAGGCGGACTGCCCCATTCTTGCCACTCTCCGGGACGGCAAGGTACACTACCTGGGGGACGAGGTCTTCTGGACCAATGGGGGCGAGCCCCTGCCGGTGGCCTGTGTGACCACCCCGGTTATCGAAAACGGGGCGGTGGTCGGGATGGTAGCGACCATCCGGGACATCACCTGGCGTAAACAAACCGAAACGGAACTCCAGAAGTCCAGTCAATTCCTGGAGAACGTCATCGACAACTCGGCCGAAGGCATCGGCATCGTCGACCCCCGTGGCCAGATTACCAAATGGAACAAGATTTGCGAGGTTATCTACGGCTACACCTTTAAAGAGCTGGAGGGGAAGCCGGCTTTTAATCTCTACGCCGATAAAGATGAAATGCAGAAGATGATGATCCTCTTGCGCCGGGACGGTTTTGTCAAGCATCACGAAATCACCATGAAGCGGAAAGACGGCAGCATCTTCCCAGCCAGTCTGTCCATCAAGGTGATGCGGGATGCGTCCGGCAAAAATATGGGCAGCGTTACGGTGGCCAGGGATCTGACGGAACTGAAGGAGAAGGAAGGGAAGCTGCAGGCCGCCAATGAGCGGCTCCGGGGCTTGGTGGACGAATCCGACGAACGCGGCCGCCAGGTGCTCCTGCTCCAGGAGATGAGTGAAATCTTCCTGTCCTGTCAGACCTCCGGCGAAACCTATAGCGCCGTCACCCACTTCGGGCCCAAATTCTTCCCGGATTATGCCGGGGTCCTCTACCTTCTGAACAACAGCAAGGATCTCTTCGAGATGACCGCCGTCTGGGGCGAGGCCCCACGGATGGAGATGGCCTTCGGCAGAGATGAATGCTGGTCCTTAAGCCGGAGCCGGACCTATCCGGTGGCCGATTCCGCAAACTCCATGAACTGCCGGCATGTCGCCCCCCCCTTGCCCGGGGCTTACCTGTGCGTGCCCATGATGGCCCAAGGCGAGGTCATGGGTATTCTCCATCTGTGCAAAAAGGCTCAGGAGATCCAGGAACAGATGGTGGGCATCGCCCAATTTGCCACCAGCGTCGCTGAAGTCATGGCCCTGGCCCTGGCCAGCCTGAAACTCCGGGAGACCCTGCGCAACCAAGCCATCCGGGATGGCCTCACCGGCCTCTTCAACCGGCGCTATCTGGAAGAGACCCTGGAGCGGGAGTTAAGCAGGAGCAAGCGCCAGGAGATTCCCCTGGCTGTCATCATGCTGGATCTGGACCATTTCAAGGAGTGCAACGACGCCTATGGCCACAATGCGGGAGATGACCTGCTGATGGCCCTGGGAGGGCTGATCCGGGAACAGATTCGCGGGGAAGACATCGCCTGCCGCTATGGGGGTGAGGAGTTCCTGTTAATCATGCCGGGGGCGCCCCTGGAGGTCGCCTTGCACTGCGCCGGGGAATTGAACCGCAGCGTCAAAAACCTCCATATCCAGAACACCTCCCTGAAACCCATCACCGTCTCCGCGGGGGTGGCAGTCTTCCCGGATCATGGCCGCACCGGCAGGGAGGTGATCCGGGCCGCGGATGCCGCCCTGTACCGGGCTAAGGCCGAAGGTCGCGACCGGGTGATAGTGGCCGACAGCGGGGCCAACGCCAAGGCGCTGGCCAAGAGGTTCTATCCACCCCCACCCTCCGCCGGCGCCTTCCAGCCTAAATTGCGGGTCCTTGATTAACCCGGAACCTGGGCCTACACCAAAACCCCTTGAGATCTCAAGGGGTTTTTTAATTTTAGGGCTTCCCGGGACCCAGGGGAGACATTCCTTTTTGTCACCCTGAGCGAAGCGAAGGTTCTAGGCGGTGCCGAGACTAGATTCTTCGCTTCGCTCAGAATGACAGATGCCTTGCCTTTTAGGGGCTAAATTCTTGCTTGACATTAAAACAAATGATGACCACTCGAGTAATGATATCACCAAGTTCTTCGCCACCGACGGCAATCTTTGGAATGCGGGTGCGGTCCTGGCGCGGCGTTTGCAGGATAGCGCGGCGTTATTCGCCGCCTTGGGTGGTGGCTGGCGGAAGGCCGACAGCCAAATGGTGGAAAATTAATGGGAACCGGCCCCTGGAGTGAGGGAGGTCTTCAGCCGCTTATGGCTATTTTGCTGCGATTAATCATGGCCGTAACTGGCGAAAGCCGATTAGGCCGGGTCGAATATCACGAAGGCCCAAAGAGGTAAACTATGTTGAATTTAACCGAGTTTGACCAGAGCGACTTCAAGCGCTACCCCTATGTCGAAACCCTGGCTGGCACCATAGTCCCGATGCTGGCTCGGGTGAAAATGCGGCCGCCGGACTATAGGGGTTTATCTGCCACGGTAGTAGTTGACGGCAACGGCATCCAAGTTATGATTGCCCATAAGGTAGGTGAAGAAAAAAGGGCCTTTTCCCTGGAGCTTTATCCCTTCCCCTTGGCGGTCTTCGTGGCGCAGCATTTGCAGGAACCACTAGACGCGAAAGTCTTAACCAAATTGGGTTTTCGAAGATTCGAGTAATCATCACCCGGCTGTGGGGCAATGGCCGGCTGGATCAATCTACCCCGGGATTCTCATATGAGGCATTCAGGGAAGTCAATCGGCGTAGATGAAAACCGGCCCGGAAAGGAATTCCAGCGCTATCCCGAAGGCGGAGGACCCATTAGCCGGATGCACTACGCGCTTGACCCTCCCTTTGGCCTCGATTTTGAGGGGAATCAGGGGATTCGCCTGGCCAGGCTGAAATTCAAAAATAAAGTCGGCAATATCGTCAGGTTGCAGTAGAGGTGCGGTCTCGGAAATAAAATAGACACCGCCCATACTGAGGTCTTTCATAACGGCCGGCCTTGCAAATGAAACTTCCGAACCTGGTAATATTGCTTGATATTCCAATCGCAGGGACGCATTGATCCGGGGGAATAATCGCCGCTCCATGAATCATCCTCCTGCCCAGCGTTTAGTCATGGGTTGGAATTTTGAAAAAATTTTGCAGAAAGGAGAGATGATCCCGGTACTGCTGCACCTGGATGGCATCCGGCCTACCGCTCTTCGTTAAATCCCTGAAGATTCCCTGGATGCCGGTCTTGTCGCCGTATTCTACTTTACTGGCGGTAAAATTGACCGGCGTCCTGTGGTTGTCCTTCTTAATTATCCGGTCATTGGCCGGATCGCTCTTGCCCGTTTCGAATAATTTTCCCACGGTGGCCTGGCTCGGCTCGAGCCCGTCCTTAGGTCCAACTTGGATGTTCATGGTTAGACGTTCCTCTTCGGAAGAGCCTAACAGTCTCTCCATCTTCTTGTTGGCTTCCAAAACACTCCCAACGGTATCCAAGAGCAGGCCTTCTACATTAGCCATCTCAAATTGGTTGATAAAATTGTTGATATTATCCAGCAAATTTTCATGAAGCGCTTGATATTTATATAATATTAATGAGGCTACTATATTAACGGTCAAACTGGTTGTAATGATTATAGTCAATTCATAAGCGCCAAACGACAGGGTTGGAAATAAGAGATTTATTAATAATTTAAAAGATAAGATGAGACTCGAGGTAAATAATGATATCGAAATTAACCTCAGTGACCGGTTCCGTCTAATTTGGATGCAATTGTTGCCAATTTTATCCAAACCTATAAAATTCTTTTCCATCCTGGACTCGTCCTGGCAGACTTTTTTGTGCTTTGCCATAGTGCTCTCTATCCCGATACTCCACTATTGCCGCAGGCTCGCATGGCGAATCGAAGCTATGGCCTCTATTCTCAGCACCGGTTAGCAGATGGGCTGTCATGCTAATATGGGCCACCGCTGGAAAAAGGTAAATCGGGGTTTCCCTGATATTCGCCTTCGTTAATCATGAATTTGGAAGAGGGGAATGCGGGGAATTATTCAAGAAGGTTGCGAGATGGCATTTTATAGAATTATCCCCCAATGCCTTTGCTGGTAGGAATCAGGGGAAAGCCAGCTTGCCTTGGGGATGCGGCCGGCCCGGGGACCCCGGTCAGGCCCAGGGTCAACATGATATTAATCAGTAAATTCAAACCCTTTTTCCATGAAAAGACTTATGCAGGCATCTACAACTTTCTGATCGTATAGGGTGCCATGGTCCTGGGCAATTTCACTCAGGGCTCTATCTAAACCCAAGGCTGGCCGGTAAGGCCGGTGCGAGGCCATTGCCTCGGTTACATCAGCCACTGCGAGAACCCTTGCCTCCATAATAATATCTTTACCTGAAAGGCCTACAGGATATCCTGACCCGTCGAGCTTTTCATGATGCTGGAGTATGACCTCGGCCACTGGCCACGGAAATTCTATTTCTTTTAATATGTCATAAGCTATTTGGGGATGGGATTTAATGATATTAAATTCATATTCGCTTAATTTACCTGGCTTACATAATATTTCTGCAGGAATAGCCATTTTACCTATGTCATGAAGAAAACCCATCACGCGTAAACCGCTTATTCTATTTTCAGAAAACTCCAACTCCTGAGCAATAGCACAGGCAATTTGTACAACTCGCCGTTGATGTCCAGCAGTATAAGGGTCTCTCGTCTCTACTATAGAGGATAAGGCCAACACGGTTCCATTCAAAGTTTTTTGCAGCTTCTTTAAGGTCTCTTCTACTTCATCTTCGACCTTTAAGCGGTAAGTTATGTCACGAAGATAGTTAATCACGCCGCGCACTTCCCCGGTAAAACTATTTCGCCATGGGAAGGAATAGACTTCCAGCCACCCCAAAATTTTACCATCGATCCCCTTTCGGGCTACGGTCTCGACCTGAGGTTTCCCTGAGAAAATAGCCCGGTGGGCTGGACAAGGCCGGCAGGGGTAGCTTTGTCCGGTATAAGCCTGATAGCATTTTTTCCCTACCAGGGGCAGCGCATGCGGATACCACTTTTCCATGGATGGGTTAACCCGGAGAATGCGCAAGTTTAAATCCATGATGCTCATGCCATCCTGGATGCTGGCAAAGATGCTGGAGAGAAAATCCTCATCCTCCCCCGAGATGCTATCCAGATATTCAGCCCGGGCGGTGCTTCCCAGGGATATAAGCTGAGTCTTGGGGGGGCTTACTATTTCACGGTTCATTGCATTCGTCTCATTTCCACGATCGGTCGGTAAAACGAGGCCATGATCTGCGTTACCACCATAACTAGAGGCACCTGTTCCATTTTTATATGGAGATAAGGCATAAAGGTAAATCAGGATTTGCCTGATTCTGCTCTTCGCAATACCTGAAATTAAGGGCGGGGGAAGTCTAGATTGGGCTCAGATCAAGAAAATCCGGAACAGCGGCTAGCCAGAGAAACAACCAGCCAGATCAACGAGGATGGCTGGATTCAAAACCAGGCATCCATGGCAATGTCTCCTTTCCAGACTTTTCCGAGCGAAAATGGCGCGACGGAACTATGGGCCTCCTGACTCGAAGCGAGGGACCTCTCAGGCCCAGAAGCAATTTTAAGTTTCAGTCGATGCCGTTAAACTAGGACCACTTCTTCCCCAGTTCCTCCAGGGAAGCCTTCTGTAAATCATCCGGCGTCATCGCAATGCGGAATTCTACGTCAGCGTTGAAGGCGAGAAACCAGGGTTCGGCAATTGCCGGAACCTTGGAAGGATCAGGCAGGTCCACGATCAAGACGGCACCCCGCTGTCCGTTCTGCTCGGTGAAGTAGACTGCCTCTGGTTTAGTCTCTTCCAGGATACGGTTGATTTTTTGACCTGCGGTGCCGTCCCTGACTGCCCGGTTAAACTCGGCAGGAGGGATTTTTACGTTTAAGAGCATGCGCATGGCTGTCCTCCGATTTTTGGAATTGGCACAATATTTTTACTAAAAACTAATTATGGGATTGGTTAACGGCAAGGTGGGGCTGACTTGCGCAGGTCACCGGTTCTCAAAGTGCACAAGGTCTAGCAGACCGCGACTTCCCTCCGGCTCAAAGATAGACGATCAGGGCTCGCCCGGATTCCATAAGGTCCAGAGCCGATAGGCGTCCGCAGATTATGGTGCGCCCGAAATTCAGGAAAAAATATTTATTCAAGGGAATCTGTGCTATCATGCCTTCCACGAAACGATTCGGCCAAAAAAAAGAGCAGACTTCCTAACGTGAGAATAAGGAGAGGGGCAGCCATGAGAAAAGTCATTTTTATCCTGATGGTGATGGCCGCTTTACTGGCGGCCAGCCAAGCCTGGACTGCCGAGGTGGGAACGGCGCAATACTACCTTGAGCAAGGGAACGAACATCTTAAAGGAGGCAACCTGGACCAGGCCATTACCGACTACACCAAGGCCCTGGAACTCAACCCCAAGTTTGCCTGGGCTTACAACAACCGGGGGGTTGCCTATGCAGGAAAAGGGGAACGGGACCAGGCCATCGCCGACTACAGCCAGGCCCTGAAGATCGACCCGACGCGTCCTGAGTTCTACAACAACCGGGGAAGCGCCTATCGACTAAAAGGCCAGTTTGACAAGGCCATCGCCGACTTCAACCGGGCCCTGAAAATCAACCCCAAGTATGCCACTGCCTACTACAATCGAGCCGTAGCCTTCTGCTCCAAAAAAGCCTATAACAGGTCCTGGGATGATATAAAAAAGGCCCAAAGCCTGGGCAGCAACGTCGATCCAAAGTTTCTCGAAGCCCTCCGTAAGGCCTCAGGGCGGGAAAACTGACTTAAACTGCATCGCCAAGCCAAAGGGGATTGCTGCAGGCCGTCGTATCGGCTGATGCAGTTAAGCGGACGGTATGACTATTTGCCAGATTTCACCTTTGCCTGCAACAGCTTCCGCAGAAACTTGCCGGTATGCGACTCGGGGTGGCGGGCCAGTTCCTCCGGGGAGCCGGCGGCCACCAGCCGGCCGCCGCCCTCGCCCCCTTCGGGGCCCAGGTCAATGAGGCGATCCGCGGTCTTGATGACCTCCAGGTTGTGTTCGATGACGATGACGGTGTTGCCGTCCTCCACCAGCCGGTTCAGCACCTGGAGCAGCTTTTCGATATCGGCCAGGTGGAGTCCGGTGGTGGGCTCATCCAGGATGTAGAGGGTGCGGCCGGTGGCCCGTTTGCTCAGCTCCCGGGAGAGCTTGAGACGCTGCGCCTCGCCACCTGAGAGGGTGGTAGCCGACTGCCCCAACTGCAGATAGCCCAGGCCCACGTCCGCCAGGGTGCGCAGCTTCTCCCGCAGGGCTGGAACCGGCCCGAAGAACTCCAGGGCTTGGTCCACCGTCATCTCCAGGACCTCGGCGATGGTCTTCCCTTTGTAGCGAATCTCCAGACTGCTCTGATTATAACGCAGCCCCTTGCAGACCTCGCAACGGACGTAGACGTCCGCCAGGAAATGCATCTCGATCTTATTGATGCCCTCACCCCGGCAGGCCTCGCAACGGCCGCCCTTGACGTTGAAGCTGAAGCGCCCGGGCCGGTAACCCCTAAGGCGCGCTTCGGGCACCTGGGCGAAGAGCTCCCGGACGATAGTGAAGAGCCCCGAGTAGGTGGCGGAATTGGAGCGGGGGGTGCGGCCGATGGGGCTCTGGTCGATGTTGATCACCTTGTCAAGGTGTTCAGCGCCCAGGAGCCCGGCATAGGGCGCCGCGGCAATCTTGGCGCCATAGAGCTTCTGGCGCAGGGCCTGGTATAGGGTATCCATGATCAGGGTGGACTTGCCGGAGCCGGAGACCCCGGTGACGCAGATAAAGACGCCCAGAGGGATGTCCAGGTCCAGGTTCTTGAGGTTGTGGCCGGCGGCGCCTTTCAGGTGCAAAAATTTTTGGGGCTGCCGGCGGCAGCGGGGCAGGTGGATCTGGCGCCGGCCCGAGAGAAACAGGCCGGTGAGGGAACCTTCGTTCCGCAGCAACTGCTCCGGGGTGCCGCCGAATACTACCCGGCCCCCTTCCCGGCCGGCGCCCGGTCCCATATCCACCACATAGTCCGCCTGCAGAATGGTCTCGGGGTCGTGCTCCACCACCACCACGGTGTTGCCCAGGTCCCGCAGGGTCTTTAGGGTGCGCAGCAGCCTCTGGGTGTCCCGGGGGTGGAGACCGATGCTGGGCTCATCCAGGATGTACAGGACCCCGCTCAACTTGGAGCCGATCTGGGTAGCCAGCCGGATGCGCTGGGCCTCGCCGCCGGCCAGGGTGCCGGTGGTCCGGTCCAGGGTGAGGTAGTCCAGGCCCACTTCTTCCAGAAACCCTAAACGCTCGGTGATCTCTTTGAGGATGCGGCGGGCGATCTCCGTCTGGCGAGGGGTGAGGTCCAGACTGACGAACCACCGCAAGGCCCGGGAAACGGTGAAGCCGGTGACCTCGCTGATGTTGACCCCGTTAATGCGCACCGCCAGGGCTTCGCGCCGCAGGCGGGCCCCGCCGCAGTCCGGGCAGGGACGCAGCCCCATGTACTGCTCGATCTCTCCCCGCACCAGGTGGGAATCGGTCTCCCGATAGCGCTCCTGGAGCAGGGGGATCACCCCGGGGAAACTCTTGGCTTCATAGAAGCGCCGCCCGCCGCGCTCATGGAAAAAGCTGATGGGAACTTCCTGGGAGCCATGGAGAATGGCGTCCTGGACCTCCTGGGCCAGTTCCTGGAAAGGGGTGTGAATGGAGAAGTGGTAATGCTGTTCCAGGGCCTCCAGCATTTGCTGGTGGCGCAGCGAGTGGCGCTGCGCCCAGGGACGCACCGCCCCCTCGCGGAGGCTCAGCGAGCGATTGGGGACCACCAGGCCGGGGTCGATGATCAACCTGGTGCCCAGGCCGCTGCAGCCCGGGCAGGCCCCCTGGGGGCTGTTGAAGGAAAAGAGCCGGGGGGTGAGTTCCGGCAAGGAGACCCCGCAGTGGTCGCAGGCAAAGTGTTCGGAGAACAATAGTTCCTCACCGCCCTGGACGAGGATACGCACCAGGCCGTCGCCCAGCTTCAGGGCCAACTCCAGGGAGTCGGGGAGGCGGGCCCCCAGGTCGGGCTTGACCACCAAGCGGTCCACCACCGCTTCGATGGTGTTGCGGCGGTTCTTGTCCAGGGTCGGCAATTCTTCCAGCTCCAGGATGTCGCCGTTGAGGCGCACCCGGCTGTAGCCCTCCTGGCGCAGGCGCTCCAGGAGTTTCTGGTGCTCACCCTTGCGGTCCACTACCACCGGGGCCAAAACGGTGATCCGGCTGCCCTCCGCCAGACCCATGACCTGGTCCACCATCTGGGGGACACTCAAAGAAGAGATGGCCCGGCCGCAGCGGTAGCAATAGGGAGTCCCCACCCGGGCGAACAGGACCCGCAGATAATCGTAGATCTCGGTGGAGGTGGCCACGGTGGAGCGGGGGTTGCGGGAGGCGCTGCGCTGCTCGATGGCGATGGCGGGAGACAGCCCCTCGATATACTCTACGTCCGGCTTGTCCATGAGCTCCAGGAACTGCCGGGCGTAAGCCGACAAACTCTCCACGTAGCGCCGTTGGCCCTCGGCATAAAGGATGTCGAAGGCCAGGGTGGATTTGCCGGAGCCGCTGACCCCGGTAATCACGATGAACCGGTTCCTGGGCAGCTCGACGTCGATGTTCTTGAGATTATGCTCCCGGGCGCCCCGGATGACGATCTTGCTGGTGGGCATCGGTGCTTGCTTAACCCCAGGGTGCGGGGTCATATCGAGGTCGGGGCAGCGCCTCCCCGGGACGGCGCTGAGGTGAGCTGCTGCTGTTCCTTGGGCTTGGGCCTGCGGCCCCGCTTCTTTTTGATCTCATAGGAGACAAACTTGATCCCCTGGGCCCGCCCCGCCCCGCCGGCCCAAAGCAGGGGACCGGTTCCCAACTGCCGCACAATCTCGGCCAGGGTGCATCCCCAATATTTAGCCGGAATCACGGTAATTTCCAGTTTCAGCCCCATTTTGGGGGATTCTTTTCCTCTGGGCATGCAAATCTTCCTTGATTATCTGATTTGGCGCCAGCGCCACTCACGAACTTGGGGTGGGCGGCGGGCCTAGGGCGCTTGCCAAACAACTATCACCAATTTTTTAATTTAACTCCTGGCGGCGGCTTTCGCCATACTTTTTATAATTTGGGGCGCTGAGCAATATCCTGGCCCCGCCCCCAGGCCCTGAAGAGAAAGACGCTTGTCTGGTCCCGGTGGGGGTGCTATAGAATATGAAACTATTGGCGGCTAAGGAGTCTCTCCATGAAAAGGTGTCCGCTCTTAGCGCTGATTGTCCTGGCCACCCTTATTCTGGCCTTCCCAGGGGTAAGCAGGGCTTGCACTTATGTCTTCCTGAAGGCCAAGGATGGCAGCATCGTCTCAGTCCGGTCCATGGAATTTTACAGCGAGCTCGGCGCCCAGTTGCAGATGATCCCCCGGGGAACGGCTTACGCCAGTGAAGCTCCCAAGGGGGCCAGGGGATTGTCTTGGAAATCCAAGTATGGGGTGGTGGGCATCTCGGTGTTCGGCAAGAAAAACCTGCTGGCCGACGCGGCCAACGAAAAAGGCCTGTACATCTCGGCCCTGTGGTTCGATGACGTCAAGTATCCTGAGATCCAGCCGGGCGATGCCGTGATCGATACTCAGAATTTTCTCGCCTGGGTCGCCGGAAATTTCGCTTCGGTTGCTGAACTGAAGGAGGCCCTGGGCAAGGTGAAGGTCTATGGCGTCCGCATGGAGGGCTTCAACGAGGGACAAGTGGTTCCGCTACACTGGCCGGTCACCGATGCCAGCGGCAATTCCGTCGTGCTGGAATACCTGGATGGGCAATTGAAGATCTGGGACAATCGTCAGAACGGCGTCCTGACCAATGACCCTAACCTGGGATGGCACCTGGATAATCTGCGGTTCTTCTCCAATCTCAAGGCCTTTGCCTTCCCGGTGCCCGAGCTCAAGGATGACCGCTGGTCGCTGGGCTCGGATATGAAAGGACTCCCCGGCGACTGGACCAATGCCAGCAGGTTTGTGAAGATTTCGGCCTTGAGGTTCTTTTCCCAACAGCCTAAAGACGCGGATGAGGCCCTCAACCTTGGCATCCACATGATCAATACGGTGGACATTCCTTATGGGCCGCAATTATGGATCATCGGCCAGACCGGGAATGTGCAATTTACGCCATGGCATTGCTTCTTTGACCATCGCAACCTGCGCTTTTATTACCGGACTTACGAAAACCCGAATCTCCGGATGATCGACCTTAAGAGACTCGATTTTAAAGAAGGGAATCCCGTCAAGACCATCGAGATCTATGGCGGCACGCCTTACCAGGACGTGACTCAAACCTTCAAGAATTAGGTGGGCTTTTTTCTCCAATAACAGAAACAAAACTCGAAAGGGAGCGACCCGGCTACGGGCTGGAAGCCTGTCCACTAGCGCCCGCCCCAAGGTCAGCCGGGGATAGTCTTACCCGGTTCGGCCCGAAGGGCCGGAGCCACGGCATAGCGCACCCGGTTGGCCTTCTCGCCGTTATGTTCCAGGACGCCCTCCTTTTGCAGCAGCTTCAGGTAGCCCCAGGCGGTCTTTTTATTGATCCGGAAGTGCTCCTCAAAATCGAGCAGCCGGAACCAGCGGCCACCGCTGCGGCTAAGAAAGTCCCACAGGGGTTCGAAGCTGAGCTTACCTTTGCCCTCCAGAGGCAGAGAGAGGCGGGACAAGGCCTGGCGCAAGGCCTCGGCGCCAATGGCCGGCGGCCCCGGGGAGGCCGACGCGGCGTCCCGGTCCCGGGGCGGGGCGGTCCAGTCATCCCTCAAGTGCTCAAAATAGTGTCCCACCTGCTCTTCGATGAGGTTCAGGAGGCGGTAGAACTGGGACAGGGTGATCTGTCCAGCCAGGCGGTTGACCAGGTAATCCTTGGCCCTTATCCGCACAAAGGAGACCCGCTCCCCGCGTCCGGCTGGCAATCGGGCGGCGTCCCGCAAGACCTCGAAGAACATGCCGGCCACCAGGGTGGTGTCCAGGCCCGAGCCCGAGGGCCTCTGATAGGCCAGCCTCTCGCCGGCCTGCAAGGCCCCGGCCTGCAGGGTGAAATCACTGAAATCGTCGGCAAAATCGGCCAACTTCCCGGGACAGGCCACGGCGACGACCTGCTCCGTCAAGACCCGCACTAACCCCAGCAAGCCCTCCCGGTCCATTAGTGAGCCCTCCCTGGCTGGGCCGATTATAAGGCATAACCGCCCCAAGGGGCAAGATCGTCCTGCGCCGCTGAGGAAATATCTGCATCAGGAGGCCGGGGGGGCCCAGGTGTCCCCCCCGCTGAGCCGCCCTGGGCTCCGGCAAGTACTATCAATCCCCTATGGGGCCAATCCTGGCGGGGATTGACATGGGCGCCTCCGGTACTTAACTTCGCTCCAGAAAATATCGGGAACCTCTGATACAGGTTCCCCATCCTTAGCTTGGCCTTTATGCCAGAGGGGGGGGTGTTATGATGGCTGAGAACCAGCTCAATGCGACCTCGAAATGGCAGGGAACGGTAGCCTGGCTACTCCTACTGGGCAGCCTGTGGCTGGTGGCGGCCTGCGCCGGGGGCGGGGGTTATGGACCTGCTCCCTCCACCGGAGGCATTTATCCTCCTGCCCAGGCGTTTAATTACTCCAACACAGATAATTATCTGCACGGCGCCCACTCGGATTATTCGCCGGACCTTCCGTGAACCCCGCCCGCTCCCGGATCGTCCTCTATCTGGCCGTTCTCCTGTCGCCTTTACTGGTGGTGGCAGCCTGCCACCTGAAGACCGAAGACGTATTCTTTTATAATCTGGGCCGCTGCTTTGCCCAACTGGCCTTTGCCATTTTCGTCATGCAGGTGGTCCTGGCCGCCCGCCTCCATTGGGTGGAGGCGCCCTTCGGCCTCAATCTCACCTTCCCGTTCCACCGCCGCATGGGGGCCGTGGCCGCTATCCTCCTGATCCTGCATCCCCCGTTAATGGCCCTGGGCGGCGGGGGCTGGCATTTGCTCTATGGACTCGACGTCAAGTGGTATATTCTGATTGCCAAGCTGGCGCTCCTGCTGCTGCTCATCAATGTTGGCCTGAGCCTCTGGCGGGCGCGGCTGGGGATCAAATATGAAGAATGGCGCCTGGCCCACGATATTATTGGCCCCCTGGTCGTTGTCCTGGTTTTCGTGCACAGCTGGAACGCCAGTGAAGACCTCAAGGTGCGGCCCATGCAGGTCCTGTGGCTGGTCTTCCTGGCGCTGGCCCTCCTGCTTTTCGGCTATCACCGCCTGGTCAGGCCGCGGCTGCTCCGGCGCCATCTTTACCGGGTCCAGGAGGTCCGCGAGGAGTGTCCCAGGGTCTGGACCATCAAATTCGCCCCCCCTACCGGGGAGAGGCGGTTCGATTTCCTGCCGGGCCAGTTCCAATTCGTCACCCTGTTCCGGGGCCGGGGGCTGCCGGTGGAGGAGCACCATTTCACCATCTCTTCCAGCCCCAGCGAACCCGGCTACCATGCTTCCACCATCAAGGAGTCGGGGGATTTCACCAGTAGCATCGGCCAGGCCAGGGTTGGCGACACCGCGGCCATTCACGCCCCCTTCGGGCGCTTCTCTTACGTCCTCTATCCCCAAACGCGGGATCTGGTCTTCATTGCCGGGGGCATCGGCATCACCCCATTGATGAGCAACCTGCGCCACATGCGGGATACCCAGGCGGAGAGGCGGGTCTTGCTGCTTTACTCCAACAAGACCGAGAGCGACATCGTCTTTCGGGAGGAACTGGCCCGGATGGAGGAGGAGGTGGGGAGAGGCCCCGAACTTCAGGTAGTACACGTCCTGAGCCGGCCCGGAGAGGCCTGGCCCGGCGAAAAAGGCCATCTGGACCGGGAAAAGCTGGCCCGCCTCTGCGGCGCGCGCCTGGGGACGGCCTCCTTCTTTCTCTGCTGTCCGCCGGCGCTGATCCACAGCCTAATGCCGATCTTGCGGGATCTGGCAGTGGCTGACTCCCGCATCCATTGTGAATATTTTTCCCTGTAACTGAGGCCGTGAGCTATGGAATTTAAGATGCTGAACCGGGTGACCGCCCTGATAGTTGTCATCTGCCTGGCGGCGGCGGTGGCCTTGGCGGTTCTACGGTCAGTGTGACCTCCAGACAAGCTCCCACCTTTATTGCGGTCCCTCGTCTCCGGCGGCAATCCGGGCCAGCTCCCCCTCCAGCTCTTGGGCCTCCTGGATCCCCGGCAAGCAGGTGAAATGGTGGCAGAGATAGGCCACCGGGGCCCCGTCGAGAGAACTGTAAGGGCCGGCCGCGGGCGCCACCGCCTCCAGGGCGGCGGCGTCTGCCGGGTTTTTCAGGAGCAGGCGCCGCTCCGGGAGAAAGAACCGGTAAGCGGCCTTGAGCATCCCTTCAATGGCCGGGTCCCCGCGGGCGCCCACCAGGGTCAGGTCCAGCGGCGGGTTGAGATCCAGGATTTGCACGGAGAGCAGGTGGGCAAAGCCCCAGGGGGTCTCCCGGGCCTGACCCTGGAGGACCCGGAGGATGTTTAGGGCCCGCTCCCGGTAGCGGTCTTCGCCGGTAAGACGGTGCAGCTTGAGGCAAACCCTGGCGGCCATGGAACTGCCGGAAGGCAGGGTCTGGTCATAAATGCTCCTGGCGCGCAACAACGGCGCCTCCTGATCGCGAGCCACCAGGAAATAGACCCCGGAATCCGGGTCCAGGAAGAACTCATCCAGCAGATCCATCAGATGCCGGACGGCCGCCAGCCAGGACGGGTCAAAGTCGGCTTCGTAAAGCTCCAGCAGACCGTAAGCCAGGTGGGCGTAATCCTCGGAAAAACCGGGGACGCTCACCCGGCCCTGCCGCCAGCTCCGCTGGAGCCGCCCTTCCCTGAAAAGCTCAGACAATAAGAAGCGGCCCGCCCGGGCCGCGGCCTCGTAGTAGCGCGGTTCCTCCAAAACCTGGAATCCCTGGGCCAGGGCCGCCAGCATCAGACCGTTCCAGGAGGTCACGATCTTGTCATCCCGCTGCGGCGGCACCCTTTTCACCCGGGCCTGGCGCAAGGCCTCCAGGGCGGCGTTGAGGTGTTGTTCGACTTCCAGGCGAGAAAGGGAGAAGGCCGCGGCCAACTGCTCCCGGGAGCGGGGCCGGGTCAGGACGTTAGTCCCCTCAAAATTACCGGCCGCGGTCACCCCCAGGGCTGCGATCGCCAGGGATGCCTGGTCCGCTCCCAGGTCAGATCCCACCACCGCGGCCACCTCCTGGAGACTCCAGACGTAGTACTTGCCTTCCACCCCTTCGCTGTCGGCATCCCAGGCGGCATAGAAACCCCCGTCCGCAGCCTCCAGGTCGCGGAGGGCGAAATCCAGGGTCTCGGCTGCGATCCGCCGGCTCAGAGGGCTGCCGCTGAGCTGAAAGTGCGCCAGGTAAAGGGGGACCAGCAGGGCATTGTCGTAAAGCATCTTTTCAAAGTGGGGCACCACCCAGCCGGCGTCCACGGCGTAGCGATGAAAGCCGCCCCCCAACTGATCGTAGATGCCGCCCCGGGCCATCTTCTCCAGGGTAAAGCCCAGCTTCTCCTGCGCCCCGGGGTCCCGGGAAAGGTGGTAATAGTACAGAATAAGGCCCAACTCCAGGGCCCGGGGAAACTTGGGGGCCCCTCCCAGACCGCCGTGGACCGAATCGTACTCCTTAAGCAAGCGTCCCACCGCCTGGTCCGCCACTTCCCGGGAGGGTTCGGCCGTTGCCGTGGGAAGTTCTCCCAGGGTTTGCAGGTGGCCGATGACCCGGCGGGCCAGTTCCTGGATCTGGTCCTGGTTCTTGCGGTAAGACTGGCTTAGGGCCAGGAGCAGCCGGGGAAACCCCGGCAGGCCGCCCCGGTCTGACGGGGGAAAATAGGTGCCGCCATAAAAAGGCTTCAGGTCCGGGGTGAGAAAGACGCTCAGGGGCCAACCACCCCGGCCGGTGAGGGCGGTGACCACGTTCATGTAAGTCTCGTCCAGGTCGGGGCGCTCTTCCCGATCCACCTTGACGGCCACAAAGTGTTCGTTCAAGACCGCGGCAATGGCCTGGTCTTCGAAACATTCGTGGGCCATGACGTGGCACCAGTGGCAAGTGGAATAGCCGATGCTCAGGAAGATGGGCTTATCCTCCCGGCGAGCCTTTTCCAGGGCCTCGGGACCCCAGGGGTGCCAATCCACCGGGTTATGGGCGTGCTGCTGCAGATAAGGGCTGGCGCTCTCAAGCAAACGGTTGGCGCGTGGTTCTGTCATGAGGGGATTCCTTGCCCAAAAGTCCAAAAATAGTCCAGATAAGCGCGGCGTCTGGCGCCCCGCTCCCGGGGCTCAAACCAGAATCTCCAGTTAACTTAATCACCGCGGCGCCGGTGGGCAAGTCGGAATCACGGGGCCAGGGAGGCCCGTGAGCATTTATCTTGAATAATTTCACCCGAGTGAAGCTGAACCAACCTAATCCAGCGTCGTTATAGACGGGTCAGGTCGCCGAACTCTTCCTGGGCGCTGAGGCGGGTGATTTCTGCCAGAAGACCTTTAAGCTCCGGTCCATCGCGAAATTTGATTTCCAGATGGAAATCGGGGCCCTCAAAGACGGCGGGCGGCTGCAGGCGGACCCGGGGGTGGCCTTCGAGGCCCAGGCGGCCCAAGGCCTCCTGAAAGGCGGCGCGCGCCGCGTGCAGGCGGGGGCTGACCCAGCCCCGCAGGAGCCGCCGCACTGCCTCGGCCCGTTCCAGCGGGGTAAGGGCCTGGTCATCCAGGGGTTGCCGTAGTCGCTCCCGGGACAGGATCGCCCCGGGTGAGGTGTCCTCCCGCCGGGCCAGAAGCTCCACATCCTCGAGGAACTGCTCCTGCTTACTCTGGCTAAAGGGCAGACCGGCCAAAAAGGATAAGACCGCGGCCCGGTCCGCCCCCGGCCACTGAGACAGCGAGGCCGCGGCCGTCAGGGCCAGGCGGCCCCGGGCGCACAACTCCTGGAAAGGCGCCTCCAGGGCACTAACCTGAAAGAGCCGCTCCAGATGAGCCTTCGAGGCCGGCAATCCCAGGTAAGGGAGAAATTTCCCCGCCACCGTGGATTGGTCCCAATGGTCCAGGAGCCGCCGCGCCAGGGTAGCCTGCTCCCAGAGGTTGAACCCCCGGGTGAAGGCGTTGTCGTAAAGCCCGATCAGCAGGCAGTGGGATTCCGGAGTCGAGGCGGCGAGGACCCGGGCTGGCAGTCTCTCCCAACCGCTTGGGTCTTTTTTGGCTAGCCGGGCCGCGGCTTTCAGGCGTTTCAGGCCGGCCACCACCTGCCAGCGGCCATCGGCGCGGGTCCGCAGCCAGGGCGGGGCCAGCAGGCCCACCTCCTCCATGGAGGCCAGGAGCCTGGTCAAATCGGAGCCGTCCGGGACCACGAAGGTATGGTCCTCCAGGTCCACTGCGGCCAGGAGGATTTCCTGGCAGGGGATCGGTACAGCCATAGTCATTCCCGGGGATGAGGCGTTTGTTGGGCCGATGGCCGGAAGGAATCATAACACAGGGTGAGGTGAGCCGTAACTATTTTCCGCGGCGGGTAGGGGTGCTGCGCTTGGCTCAGAATGACATTTTTGAACATACCGGGGATGGGCAATAGCTTCTATTTTGGGCTCGTTGCCGGGGGCAGCAGGGACGAATAGGGGTTACGGACCGGGCCTCCCTGATCAACTCAGCCGCCCCCCGCCCCTGCCATTGCCGCACAAGGGACGGGGAGCGGCGAGGTCCGCCGCAGGCAGGAGACGGTTACTCCTCGGGATAATAGGGCCCATTGGCCATGGGCGGCGGGGCCGGCATCTCCCGGGCTCCCTGAGGGTCCACCGCAGTCCAGGTGTTGCTGTAAGCCGAGGCGGGGGCGGCGCCCGGCGCCGGGGCTCCGTAGCCATAGGCAGGCGGGGCCGCGGCCACGCCGGGATTCTGTGGAGGCGGCCCCTGGCCGTAGTAAGATCCCGGCGGCGGCGCGGCGCTCTCCTGGGGTCCCTGAGGGGCCCCCGGGTTGCCGCGGTTGTCACCATAAGCCTGATCGGGGCCGGGGCCAGGGGCCGGGGGCCCATAACCATAACCCGGATCGGGGCCGTTACCCGGCGCCGGAGGCCCGTAGCCATAAGCGGGCGGGCCCGCCTCGCCGGGACCTGGCTGGGGCGGATAATTATAGCCCTGTGGCCCGCCAGGTTGCGGCTGCCCGGGCTGCGGCCCGGGTGGCTGCCCCGGCTGTGGCTGGTTGGCTTGCCGCTGCTGCAACGCATAGCCGCCCGCGGCCCCCAGGGCCGTGCCGGCCAGGCCGCCAATGAGGGCTCCCTGCCAGGGGTTGTGATGGTCGATGGCCGCTCCGGCGATGGCGCCCGCCCCGCCGCCCACGAGTGCGCCGGTACCCAGGTAAGGACTGGAGGCGCAGCCGGTAATCAAGCTAAGCGCTGTAAAGGTCACAATCAGGCCGGTCCGCGCCTTCATATCCAGTCCTCCCCGGCTCCCGCCGGCAATCAATAGCCCTGAGGGGGCGTTGCGTAGCTATACCCCGGTTGCGGAGGCCCATAGCCAGCTGGAGGCGGCCCCTGCGGCGGTCCCTGATAATAAGCCGGAGGCGGCCCCTGCTGGTAAGCCTGGGGCGGCGGCGCCTGATAAGTGGGCTGGGCAGGGGCGATGGAGCGCCCATAGGCTTCCCCGCCCACGCCACCCACGGCGGTCCCTAACAAACCGCCGATGGCGGCGCCCTTCCAGGGATTGCCGGGACTGGCGGCGATCCCCAGAGCCGCACCCGCAGCGGCTCCTAAACCCGCACCGGTAAGCATGTAGGGATCCTGCTGGGCCATATTGGTGCCCGCACAACCCCCCAGAAGACTCACGAGCACCACCGCCACCAGGAGATGGGAGGCCCGAACCCTGACAATAAATCTCAAAAAGAGCCGTAATTTATCCACAACCCGATCCTCCCCATAAAGGTTGATTCTCTTTACCTGACATTTAGACCGGGAACAAGAAAAAAAAGTTAAGGGATTTTAGAAAATCGATTAAAGAAATTTTTTCAAAAGGCCAACCCCGCGCTAGGCGGGGACGGAAGGCCCATGGCAGATCTTTTATAATGAGCTAAATTTGTTTAAACAATTCATCAAAATAGCTTGACATATTTTGACGTCAAGCCTATAAATGGCCCCAAGAAAAAGCCAAACCTGCCGCGAGGCGGGGACGGAAAGCCACGGGTCTCAATGGGGAGAAAGCCGGGTTGCCTGGAAGAGGGCAATGCGGTTTTTTTATTGCCTTTTCCAAAAATAGACCAAATTTTTCAAGGGATGCGGCGTCATGTGAGCCCCGCAGCCCGGAGGAGGTGGGCCATTGTCTAGAGCCTATTGTACCCTAGGTGGGCGCGTCATGTTTTTGGCGTTTCTGGCCGTGTTTGCTTGCGCCGTGCCCGCGCTGGCCTTCTCGGTGGACAATTATGAAACCTGGAATGTCAATGCCACTTTCGGGGGAGCGGGCGGCAGCTTGAGCGGATCTTTCGTGATCGACACAACGCAACTCCTGGAGGGGAACGCCTATGCGGTGAGCGGTGAGAACATCACGATCAGCGGGCCGGCCGTAACCGCCGCGGGCGGCGTCAGCCCGTTTGTTTTTTCGCCCACTAGTGTGGCGGTAGCGTTCATTGGCGGGACACCCGACCTGTACCTGTCAGCGGGCACCTTGGCGGATGGCACCTATGTTACGGGCAGCACGGTGTACGAGATGGTGCTGGACGTCGTGGCCACACCCGGCGACAGGGCCGTCTTTGCTGGCACGGCGCCGCTGACCCTGACGTCGAGCTCTAATATCGAGACCATACTAAACTATGGCGAGGGGGACCAGGAAGACCCCACGATTCAGATATCGGCCGGTACCTTGGCGGCGGTGCCGCTGCCGCCGGCCGCGTTCCTGCTGGGAACTGGCCTCATGGCGCTGGCGTGGGCCCGCCGGCAAAAGCTTTTGGGAAATGGCTGAACGCACCGCCGGCTGCGCCTGCCAGCCGGATGCGGCCTGATGGGCCTGGCGTGATGAAGGAAGTTTAGGAAAAGTTAACCAGTCATTAGTCTTACCGCTAAACCGAGGCAGGGTCAGCCATGGCCCTGCCTTTTCTGTTTCCAGTCTAGCCCGATTTACTTGCTATGATTCATCTGAAATTTTCCTTATTTTTCCCAAGCGAGGTGTCTTTGACCGACTGGGCGAACCGTCTAACTGCGCCCGCCTGCATAGCGCCGCTCATCTCTTGGCGTGTTTTATGAAAGTGCCCTCCTGGTATTCCTGGAAGGCGAGCTGCAATTCTTCCTGGGTATTCATGACAATGGGGCCGTACCAGGCTAGCGGCTCCCCGATGGGCCGGCCCGAGACCAGGAGAAAGCGTACACTACTGGCGGGAGCGGCAACAACCACCTCGTCGCCAGCCCCATAAAGGACAATGGTCCGGTCGCCGCAGACGCAGCGCCGGTCGAAATCGAAATAGTTGGCTCCGATTACTTCGTGAGCGTAGGCATTGCGTTCCGGATCGAAGTAGCCTTCCCCCGCAATGACGTAGGCCAAGGCGGTGTGGCCGCGCTTCACGGGATGATGGAACTCGCACCCGGCCGGCACCGACACGTCGAGATATTCCGGGTCGGTGACGATATCCTGGACCGGCCCCGCCACCCCGTTAATCCGGCCGCAAATGACCTTCACCTTGACGCCCTGGGCCACGGAGACCTCGGGAATCTGGGCGCGCCTTACATCCCGGTAGCGGGGCTCCATCATCTTGTGGAGGGCTGGGAGGTTAGCCCAGAGCTGAAAGCCATACATGCGGCCCTGATCGTCCCCTTGAGGCATCTCCTGATGAACGATGCCGCTGCCGGCTGTCATCCACTGGACGTCCCCCGGGGTGACGACTCCACGGTTGTCCATGCTGTCCCCGTGGGCCACTTCCCCGGCCAGGACATAGGTGATGGTTTCGATCCCCCGGTGCGGATGCCAGGGGAAGCCCTTGAGATAGTCGGCCGGATCATCGCCGCGGAAATCGTCCAGGAGGAGAAAAGGGTCGAACTGAGGCACCTCCCGGTACCCGAAGGCACGGTGGAGGCGGACCCCGGCCCCTTCCAGGGTGGGCTTGCTCTGCCAGACTTTGTCGATTTTTCTGATCTTGGCCATGCCAGCCCTCCGATAGGCAAAGGTTGGATTAGGCGGTAAAGCCTCCGTCAAGGCTCAGACTGCCGAGCAGCGCCGTCACGCGCCTCCGGCACGATCTGGCCGGCAGGGCGCCAGGTTCCATCAATGCCTGTGATTGGACTAGGCGGAAAGAGGTATTAAAGATGCCTATACGGTAAGAGCCAGGATCGTCATGTCAAGGGAACCGGCTCATTTGGGGAGGCGAAACCCGAAGACCGTCTTTACTTCTTCTTGACCACCAGGACCGGGCAGGGGGCCTGGCCGATAACCCGTTCGGCGGTGGAGCCCAGCAGCAGTCTGCGGAGGCCGGTGCGGCCGTGGCTTCCCAGGACTATGAGGTTAACTTGCTTGGTCTGGGCCATCTGCAGGATGACCTCGAAGGGGTGTCCGTAGGGCAGCACCGCGGCCGTAAGAGGCACCCCCCGCAGACGGGCTTCAGCCTCCATACGTTGCACTACCTGGTTGGCGGCCTTGACCTCGCCGCGGCTGGGGGCAACGGTAATGGCGGTCAATTGGCTCTCCATCCTCTGGGTAATGCTCAGGGCCTCCTGCCAGGCCGCGACGCTGAAGGGCGAGTCGTCGACCGCGATCAGGACCCGCTTGAATTGCAGGACCGCACCCTGGGGCACCACCAGGACGCTGAAGACACTGTGGCCGATGACCCGGGCGGTAACGCTGCCGAGGAGCAGCCTGGACAGGCCGGTGAGGCCGTGGCGGCCCATGACGATCCAGTCGGGCTGGACCGCCTCAGCTTCCTCCAGGATGCCTTCATAGGCGGAGGCGCTGGTGCGGATGCGGGGCTCCAGGTGCACCCCCATCCCCGCGGCCTTCTCCTGCCAGGACTCCAGGCGGCTTCGCACCGCGGCTTCCTGAGCCGCCTGCAACTCCAGATTAACCATGGGCGGCGGCAGCAGGTCCGGGGACTGCATTTCATACAAGGGCATGAAGTTGAGCACCTGCAGAAGGAAGACCTGGCAGCCGGCGGCCTTGGCCAGGTCCAGGGCCGCGGTGACCGCCCCCTGGCTGTCCGGGGACTCATCGGTGCACACCAGCAATTTCTGCAAATAGGCGGGACTGGCCATGTGGGACTCCGGATAAGTAAGTTTCGGTTTTCTCAATCTTTTCTTAACCCGGAAGACCGGGATTCGGAAAGCTTCATTTCTTCTTCACCACCAGGACCGGGCCATGAGACTGCCCGATGACCCGTTCGGTGACGCTGCCCATGAGCAGCCTCTTAAACCCGGTGCGGCCGTGGCTGCCCATGATAATCAGGTCCACCCCCTTTTCCAGGGCCACCTGGATGATGCCCTCGTCGGCCGCCACCCCCTGGGGCGAGATGCCCTGGAAGGAAACCCCTTCCCGGTTGGCCGCGGTCAGCATCCGGTGCAGGATTTCCCCGGTCTCGGGGACCTCTCCTTCCTCCCGGGCCACCGCCACCCCCAGGAGCTCGCTGCCGGCCCGGGCCGCCATGGCGATGGCCTCCAGCAGCGCCGCGTCGCTGTACGCAGAGCCGTCCGAAGCGATGAGCAACCGCTGGAAGGCCAGGGAGACGTCCCGGGGGACCACCAGGACGTTGATCGGACTCAAGCCGATGACCCGGGCGGTGATCGAGCCCATAAAGAGGCGCTCCATCGCGGTGCGGCCGTAGCGGCCGATGATGATGATCTGGGGTTGGAGCTTTTCGGCTTCGGCTACGATGGCGGCAAAGGGCGAGATGCAGTGGAGTATCCGGCACTCAAACTCTACTCCCAGCCGGGTAGCCGCGGCGGCGGTCGCCGCCTGCTGTGCCTCGATCTCCTCTTCCAGGCAGGCCCGCAGGTCCGGGGCCACCGCCTCGAATTCCGGGATGATCTTCACCACCTGCAGCACGAAGACCTTGCCCGCGCAAGCCCGGCCCAGGGCCAGGGCCTGAGTCACGGCGTGCTGCCCCTCCTCGGAGCCATCGGTGCAGGCCAGCAACCGCTCCCAGGGGCCGGGACACTTTAAGGAATTTTCCACCATGATGGGTGCGCCTCTTTAAGAATAAGATAAAGCCTCGGAGCTGGTTTAACCATAGGTTCTGCCAGGAAAATTTTCAAAAACCCGATTTTAGAGCTTTAGCGGCTCGCCTTCTCCGGGCTCCGTCTCTTCCTGATATCCGGGGCGCTCATAATAGCCGGCCAGGAAGCGCTGCGCCAAGACCGCGGGCCTGGAATCGTCCTTCATGAGCGTGTCCAATTGACGCCCGAAGGCCATCAGGCGCCCCAGCAGGTCCAGGTGTTCCTCGGTTTGCGCGGCTGGCATCCTGCGAAAACGGCCCCGGATGATGTCGGCGTCAATCTCCGTTTCAAAGCCCAGGTGTTCCAGGACCGTGGCAAGAAAGCGGACCAGCCGGATGCGGCGTCCATCGTCCGCGACGCCAGCCTTAAAGGTAAAGTGGATATAGTTGTCCGCCGGCACCTCGCCCAGGTAGCTGTCGACGCTCTGAAAATGGTGGCCCAGGCCACCGGCGAAGTTGGCGTAGTTGGCCCCGACGATGGCGTAGGTCTTGTCCCCAAACTGCTCCAGGGGGCGGATAGCCGGCTGGCCTGAAACCTGCGGAACGCGGCCCGGGTCCACCGCCGGCCCGGCCCAGGTGATGTCAGGATGGCTGAGGCCCCGCCACAGGGCCCGCATGGGCCGGGAAACGATCTTATCCGGGGGCACCGGGGTTTCATGGTCGGCTAGGCCATCCCCCAGATCCACCAGGTACAGGTTGAGAGGCAGGCCGGTCTTGAGCTTCAAGGGCTTGAGGGCCGGTACCCGCGCCTCGGCCACCCGGGCCATGAGCCCGAACATCACCTGGATCGCCTCTTCATGGACGAAACGGCTAAGGTCCCGGTAGGTTTGGCAGTTTTCCGGGCGGAAGCTGGGGCTGCGACGGTCCACCAGGGTCAGGGAGGCGATGAGTTCCAACACCGCCTGGAACTTCTCCAGGACCGGCAGCGCCGGGGGTTTTGGGGCCCACTGCCACAGACGGCCCAGGAGTTCCTCCACTTTCCCCCGGTAAACCAGGCCGTGCCCGGCATCCACGGTCACCAGCTCGCCTTCGGGCAAGGCCTGGCCGGCCCCAGGCAGGTCCACCAGGCCGGGCACCCCGTATTCCCGCGCCACCAGGGCCAGGTGGCCCGTGACCGAGCCCACTTCGGTGATCAGGGCGGCCAGCCGCGGCAGCGCCGGGGCCAGGGCCGGCGTGGCTAGGGGGGCCACCAGCACTGCACCCCGGGGCACCTGCGCGAGGTCGCCTCCTTGGGCAAGGTGAAATACCGGGCCGGCCGCCACTCCCCGGGAAGCGCTACGGCCGCCGGCCAGGAGCACCTCGGTGCCGGCCACCGGCGCCGGAGCCTCGGGCCGGGGCGAGGCTCCCGCCTCCTGCTGCTGTAAGCGCCGGGACTGGATGACATGGAGCCGCCCTTCCCGGTCCTGGGCCCATTCCACCCCTTGGGGGCAGCCGAAGGCGCCTTCCAGGAGGCGGGCCAGTTTGGCCAGGCGCTCCAGATCGCCTTGCTCCAGGGCCGGGGCCGACTCCTGCTCCGGGGCCACTGGCAGCCGGGTGACTAGCCCCGCCAGCAGCGTCAGGCACTGCTCCTTGCGTCCCAAACGGGATTGCAGCAGCCGGCCGCTCTTTTTGGAGATAATGAATTCGTCGGCGCACACCAGGCCGCCCACCAGGTCGGCAGCCAACCCCCAAACGGCACTGATCAAGACCTGGTCCGGGTCGCAGCCTCCGGGATCGGTGGTAAACATCACCCCTGCGGTCCGGGCCTCCACCAGGCGCTGCACCAGCACCCCCATGGCCGCCCTCGCTACCGAGAGGCCCTGGATCTTGAAATAGATCAAGGCTCTCTCCCCGAACTGGCTGGCCACCACCTGGCGCCAGCGCCGGGGCACCTCCTCCGGGGCTACGCCTAGAAAGCTGTCGTACTGCCCGGCAAAAGTGAGGCCCAGGTCTTCGCGGCCACCGCTGCTGCGCACCGCCAGCCGGGACTCCTGGCCCGCCGCCAACCTCTGTGATTCTTCCCGCAGGCCCTGCTCCAAGGCGGCGGGAATGGGTTGGGCCACCACCATGGCTTTGATCTCCCGGGAGGCCTCCGCCACCGCCGCCGGATCGGAGAAGTCCATGGCGGCCAGCCGGGCCCTGATCCGATCCGCCAGGGAGCCGCCGTCACCCTGCACCCGCTGCTCCATGAAGGCCCGATAGGCCGTGAGAGTGGCCACCACCCCGTCGGGCACCGGCAGTCCCAACTGGTTCTGGACCCGGGCCAGGTTGCCGGCCTTGCCGCCCAGGGCCGCCAGGAGTTCCGGGCCGGCCTGGTGCAGACGCACCAGCATGGGGCCGGCAACCGCAGGCTTTTCGTCCAGCCGCCGCTGGATGGCATCCCGGATGCGAAGCCGGGAGGCCTCCAACTCCGGCCCGCGCCCGCCGGACATGCCTTGCAGGGCGGCCACCAGCTCGGCAAATTTACCATCCAGGAGGTCGATCTGGAAACGCCAGAAGTTCAGGTCCAGCCCCTCAGGGGAGGATAGATTCTCCTCCAGGTCTCCCATCCGGGCCCTGATCTCGTTATTGAGGGTCAGAACCCGTTGAAAACCCTGCCAGATATCCTTCAGGGAAGGAGGCCGGGGGGTCCCCGCCTTCTTTTTCCGCCGTAAGAGGTTAATCGGGACCATGAACTTTCCTGCCCAAAATTTCTAGCCGCGCTAATCTTTATCAGAAAATCTTTTCCCTGGTAGCCGCAGGCCTTTGCAGGCGCCGCCAGTGGCGCCGGTTTCAGCCGCGGCATCCAGGCCGAGCCCTGAGCCACTTGCCCTTACATTGCCGCCTCCCAGACCTGGCGGTGCGCACCACGCACCCTAGGCATTATTTTAACTATCTTAAAATTCTTACAAAACAGATAGACAAAAAATGGTTCCGGACAAATAAATTTTATGAACCGGGGCAAAATTGCCGATTAATCTCGAATTATCATTAGGTTGGACACAGGGGGGATTACAGCAGGCGGCCAGAGGCAAAGCGGGGAGCGGTTTTCTGCGAGGCGGCGGGCCCGGCACCCGGCGCAGCCGTTGTCTTCTATGAGCCGGGCCAAGGCTGTAAATGCCGGTCCGCTAGGCGCCTCCGGGGGGCGGACCCGAATCGCGGTCCAAAGGAGTTGCCGGCCGGACCATTACGTGCTTTTTGAAAAAATCCTCGATATAGCCATAGGTCAGCTCATCACCGGACATCACCATGTCCATCTGTTTGGTATAAACTTCCAGGCGCCCCAAGATTCCCAATTTTTCCAGCAGCGCCGGAAGCGGATCGCCGATCGCCATGCCGTCCAGCAAATCGCCTTTCAGGGTCACCGTAAAACCGAGCCGGGACAGAATCCCGCCGATCAGCTGCAGCCTTCGCAACCGCCGCTCCAGGGCGGCGGCGCCCCCCTGGTAATGGAAACGGATGTAATTATCGTCCAGATTTTCCCCGACAAAGGCCTCGATAGTGGAGGCATGGTAGCCCAGACAGAGACTGAAATTCATATAATCCTTCGAAATCAGAGCGAAACTGACTTTCCGAAGTTGATCTTCGGCCCGGGGAGTGGTTGCGGTGACCCCGATGACCGAAATAAACCCCTTGACATCCAGCGGGCGGGCCTTGGGCCAGGGGATCGACATCAAGCCGCTGAGAAAAGTGCGGAAGGGCAGCGATCTTACCGCCTCGAAATCAACCTTGGGGGTTTGCTCAGACAACCCGCCGCCGGCATCAATTACCAAAATTGGCACCATGCGCCCCGTTACGAGGCTGACCCCCTCTTTGAAGGTCACCTGGGCTCTGAGGCTGAGGGTGAACATTTCCCGCAGGCGGCGCTGTGCGGCGCAGAAGAGGATTTCGTGGAGGCTGCGGCAGGCATCAGGGGTGAGAGGCTCGTCTGGGGAAGCCGGCGCGGCCAGGGGAAACAGATAAGGGCCGAGTCCCTGGAGAATCCTTTTCGCCACCGGTTGCTGAGGGCTGGGACCGGGCTCTGCCTTGGAGAACGGAACCTCAGGGTCGGTGACGAAAACCATGAGGCTGCTTGCATCTACGCCAACCCAGGCGCCAGGCGGCACGAGGGCAAGGGCTCCATCCCCGCCATAGTGAAAAATCGTGGGCACCCGAGCCTCTCGGGCTAAAAAAGCCAGGTGGTTGCGGACCTCACCGGCGCCCACTACCAGGGCCGCAGCCTTGCTTAAGAGCGGCGCCAGAGAGAGTGCCGGCCGGTCAGCCAGTAGTACCGTCCCGGCAGGCACATTTTGGGGATCGGGTACCCGGTTGACATCAACGCGCAGGCTCGGTCCCGAGACCCGGCCAGGATAAATCTTCATCCCTCTGGAAATGAGCAGTTCCCCCGGATTTTCGGGCCTGGGAACTCCGGGCAAAGAAGGCTCGCCGATGCGGGCGCTCCTCAGGATAATAATTTCTCTATCCGGCCGCAGCCCCCAGACAACTCTCTGAGGACCAGGCAATCCCGAGGACAATAGTCCCACATATGCGGTTATAGTCCTGAGCTCTTCTTCCTGAAGGCATGGCAGGCTCTGGAGGGCTGCCGGTAAAGGTTCCCTTTTAAAGCCGTCCTGCTGGTTCCAGGTAAGCCAGGAGGCCTGGACGCCGGAATCTGCAGAAGATATCTGCGGCTCCTTTCCCGGGAAGACTTTATATCTCCACGGCCGCGCCTCAATCTCTCCCACCGCCGCCCCCCACCCCCACACTGCCTCGATAATGAACTGACCGGGAACCTCCGGTCCCTCAGCCGGATAAGACGTCCCACTGGCCGAGAACTCCACCCGAGGGAGCATCTGGCTTTCGAAGGGAAGAGAAAAGGTGGCGATTTCGAGGCCGAGGGCTTGAGATAGGGCCTCCCGCAGGTAATTTTCCCGGACCGCAAAAATCTCCGCCAAGTCTTGGTCTTTCCCTTTGCTGAACTCGTTTAACCCGGAGACGGCACGGCGGGTATGGCAGAGAACGATTTCGATCTGGAACTGGACATACGCCGGAGTAATATAGACGTCCTCCGCCAGGTCTGCCTGCAATTGCGCCAGGGTTCTGAGGGCGGCATTGCCTGCCGCGACAACGCCCATATAACGCTGCACCTTGCGCTGATATTGTTCTCTGAGGCTCAGCGGCTTGGAGGCCGGCGGCTGGGAAGGACTTCTCCGGAATAATTGGCGCCAACTAGGCAAGGTCACACTCCCGAGGCAAGGATGTGACAGGTAAGCGAAAGGTCAAGGGGACCGTCATTTTGAGACATATCATATGGAGAGGAAGCCGGCCAGAGGCACCTGCGGCAACTGGCCGCTGGCCGGGCGCTCCCCAGGAAGTTCATGGCGGTTCCCCGCTCAGACTTCTTCTTTGGTAGATTTTTCCATTTGCAGGCCTAGGCCCGCGAACAGCTCAAAAATGCCAAAGCCATAAAACAGGGTGTAGAAGACGTAAAACACCAGCATGGCGCCGAGTAAAACCGCTTTATCACTCACCTGGTAGGCGACGATGCCGGAGAAGTTATAGCCGGGCTCCAGGGCCTGGGTCTGGACTTGCGCAATCGACCTGGCCAGATCGAATTTCTTCTGTTTGGTCATGGCGGCAGCCAGCTTACTAAAAGAGGCCCACCAGTTTTTTACTACCTTCTTTGGGTCATAGTGGTATTGCGCCTCGAGTTTTGCACCCTGTTCGTTGAACAGGCCGTCGGCGTCATCCACCGCTTGCAGCAGAACCTTGCCGAGATCGCCGCCGATTATCAGGTTTGCCCCCGCCACCTCGGCCTGGGCCCCGGCCTGACGGTAAAGGGTCGCGGTTTCTTTGGCCTGGGCCGGGTCGGTCATCTTGATTTCCGCGACAAACTGGCTGCCCGCCATGGTTTGGGCCAGGTTCTGCATGGCGGCGATATGATTGCTGGAGCCTTTGGCCAGGGAGTTGAAGAAGTTATCCGAAAATGCCAGGCCATTTTGGCCGCCGCCAAATATTGGCATGAAGATCAGAGACAGGATAACCACAAAAACTGCCAGGAGGATTATTCCTATGGTGAGTTTCATGGGTTTCATGATTTAAGCCCCCTTCATGCCCGGTTGGCGGGGGATTCGGTCCCCCTTAATTTATTAATATTCTTAAAGAACATAAAGAATACCCAGAAGCCGAAACAGCCAATAATCACAAAAAATACGATGGTTCCGATATGATCCAAAACCTTGGTGATTTCAGTCGGGATGGGGATAATTTCCATCTGACTCAGTTTCCTTGGCAGGGCGAAAAGCCGGTCGAGAAACCCGGCAATGATGGTAATGGCATAGAAGCCCCGGATATACATACCCTTAACCACATTAGTGGTAAGGGCTCCTATTTGGATTCCCAGGAGGGAGCCCAGGAGCAAGCCCATGGCCAGGGTATAAAAGATGAAGCCGTAGATGGCATATTGCGTAATGGAAGCAAACCCGCCGGTATAGATGATCTGCAGGATGTCGGTGCCCACCGTGGTGAAGGAGGACACGCCCAGCATGTAAACGAACATGGGGAAGGTCAAAAAACCGCCGCCCACCCCCATGATGGCCGCCACCAGGCCCACCATCGCACCGCAAATGGCGACGAAGACGCCGGAAATCCGGTTGCCGCCGGGCACCAGGTCCTCGTCGAAGGTGATCATGGGGGGAATTTGGATGGATTGCAGTTTTTGAGCCAGGCCGGTAGTGGTTACGAGGGGGGGGGCGGTGACTTGTTGTTCCTCGGGAGCCAGGGTCCGGTGGGCCCGGCCGGCCCGCCACAGTCTGATAAAATCCATCGTGGCGTAGATTCCCAAAAACCCCAGGAGAAAAACATAAACCAGGCTGATAAAGAGATCGCTCAAGACCGGATTAAACTCATAAATGGCCCGGTTTATGGTGCCGCCGACCACGACGCCACCCGTCGAGCCGACCACAAAAGCTATTGCCAGTTTGACTGAAACGTTGCCCAACTTGCGATGGATCGCGGTTCCCATAATCGACTTGGCAAAGATATGGAAAAGGTCGGTGCCCACCGCCAGAATGCCTTTAACCCCCATACTCATCAAGGCCGGGGTGGTGACAAAGCCGCCGCCGGCGCCGATGCAGCCGGTTATCAAACCCGCGGCCAGACCGATGAGGATGGAAACCAGAAAAACCGAAGAGGAATAAAAGGCCGGGGCATAGGCCTCCTTGCCTCCCAAGATGTCAGGGGCAGCCCAGGCGACGCCGATAACGCCGAGGATCGGTAGACAAAAGGCCAGCAAGAGCAGCAGCTTTTTCCGATTCTGGAGGATATCGAGGGACGACTCGATCTCCCAG
The DNA here is from genome assembly GCA_052326585.1 of Desulfobaccales bacterium. Classification (GTDB taxonomy): domain Bacteria; phylum Desulfobacterota; class Desulfobaccia; order Desulfobaccales; family 0-14-0-80-60-11; genus JAPLJC01. Next base: position 52,813 of record JBKQLU010000028.1, read on the forward strand.
CGGGCGTGGGCCTCAGCCGCCGCCTGCATGGTGGTGAATAATTTATGCCCAAACTTCATAATCTTAAACCTCCATATCAGTGGTTTTGGTTAGGGAGGTATCTCACGGGTTTCGCCGCATTGGAGGTCTAGCTCTACAAGTTTTATGCCGGAGGCGCCTAATTAAATAAGTATGTTAAATAATAGGCAGTTTAGATGCCTGGCCGGTTTTTCAGGTAGGATAGGCCCTAGAAAATTTTTTTACAGTTTGTCAAGGATTCCTATTCCTTGACAGAAGGATTGACTTTAACTATTAATGGAAAGGCGCTTCCATTCATCTTTTCCGGGTGTAATCATGACCTTTTGGCATTGGTTGACGGCGATTTCCCAGAGCACGACGGCGGCCGGGCAGCTTTTTGCCCCCCACTGGCCTTACGTGGTCCTGGCCGTGGTGGCGCCGGCGGCCCTCGGACTCATGCTGTCCCTGATCCTGAAGGCTATCGAAAATATTTTCGGCATTAAACTTGGCGGAGGCGACGTTTAGCTTCGCCCCCCTGGCTCATTCATGGCCATCACTCTCCCTATTGCCAGCTATTGGCAGAAGATCCTCAATCCCGCTTTAGCCCGGCTGGCTGAGCCCATGCATGGCTGGTTTTATGCCATCCAGACCAATGGCGATCTGGCCATCAGCCTGGCTACCTTGCTCATCCTGGGTTTCTGTCTGGGTCTATTAGGCGGCTTCTTCGGAGGCGCCAGCGGTTTCTTAATGGCGCCGCTGCTCAATCTGGTGGGCCACATCCCTTACAATGTGGCCGTGGGGACCGAACTCTCCATGATGGTGGGTACCGCCACCGTCGCTAATATACGGCAGCGGGGACTGGGGTACATCGATTATAAGCTGGGAATCCTCCTCGTTCTGGGAGGTGTCATCGGCTTGGAAATAGGCGCCCAACTACTGGAGTATCTCACCTATGCCGGCGAGGTTACCCTGTGGAGCCGAAAAATCAGCCTGCTGCAGCTGGTCATGACCTTGGTCTACGGCGGCTTTCTGGCCTGGATCGGCAGTCAGGTTTATCGGGAAGTCAGGAGCGTCCACCAGACTGAAGCCTCTGCTGGAGCCCCGGGCCTTGCCGCGATTTCCATAACCTCCCGGTTGCAGCGGGTAGCCCTGCCGCCATTGGTGTCGCTGCCCTTGTCCGGGGTTGAGGCCGTCTCTTTATGGGTGATCGTGGGGATTGGCGCCGTGACCGGCCTGTTAACCGGATTAATGGGAGTGAGCGGTAGTCTCATTCGTATGCCCGCCTTAATTTACATCCTGGGCATCCCCACCGTGGTCTCCATAGACACCAACCTCTTTAATTACCTGATCCTGGCTCTGTACGGGGCCCTGACGCACAGCGTCAAAGGAAATGTCGATCTCTTGCTGATGGCCATTCTTTTGGTCACCACGGTACCAGGCTCTCAATGCGGGGTGTGGCTGCGCAAAAAATTATCCGGCCCCAGGCCCCAGCTCTTGTTTACCGGTATTATTTGTGCCATTATCATAACCATGTTGTGGAAGGTGTTGAGGTAACAAATCGCGACCGCTAATAAAAAAAAACAAAACGGGCCATTATTCTCCAATTCATTTCAATAATTGCAGGAGCGGCAAGACCTGTCATCCAGTAGATTCTTCACTTCTCAAACAAAAATACCTCCCCAAAAAGCAGGTCTTGAATCAGCGTGCTAAAACGCCTGGACCATTTTCGTACGAGTCCGGCACACCTTTAAAAGGAGCGTCAGAATGGCGGCGACTATAATAATCGTAGACGACGAACCGGATTTGTTGCTGTTGCTAAAAATTATCCTCACGGAAAAAACCGACTATAAGGTGCTCACCACCAGTGACCCCCACCAGGCCATAGAATGGTGCCGGGAATATCATGCCGATCTCTTGATCAGTGATTTGCGCATGCCGGTAATCGGAGGCATCGAATTATTAAAGATAGTCAAAGAAATCGATCCGAACCTGGCTCTAATTATTATCACCGCCTTCGGAACGGTGGAGTCCGCAGTGGAAGCCATGCGCCATAACGCCTTTGATTATATTACCAAGCCTTTCCGCAAAGAGCAGATTCTGACGACGGTGGCCAAGGCCTTGCAATGGCGCCAGGCCCAGCTTTCGGCCTGACCTTAGCTCAAGTTACCGCGGCTATCGGGGTAAAATTTTGAAAATATTGAATTTTTTAAAAAGGAAAAGACGGCCCCCCGCCGGGGGTTGGGAAAATTTTTTAAAAAACAGACACCAGTCCTTTAAGGACCTGCTAGAGGCCAACAACGCCGCTCTCCGGATCATGTCGCGCATGGAAGCCAAATTGGCGGGCGACTTTGTCTTCGATATGGAGTACATCCGTTCCCGGACTGAGATGATTTTCCAGGCCTGTCAGACTCTGATCGAGCAATTAAATGCCCTGGGGGACAATCGTTATGCTGAATTACACCCCGTTTTTGCAAATATAAAAATCAGGATACAGGATGAAATTCAGGCTGGAACAGCCTCCGGTGCGAAGATACCGCTGGTGCTCCCCTTGAGCCAGGTGGACCGGCGGTTGCTGATGGCCGTGGGTGGGAAAAACGCCAACCTGGGTGAGATCAAAAACCGCTTGAGCCTGCCGACCCCGGATGGGTTTGTGCTAACTACCGAGGCCTACCATTTGGTTCTGGCCGAAAATCGATTAGTCGAACGGCTGGGCCAGATTCTCCAGAAAGTGGAGGTAGATGATGTCGCGCAGTTGTTGGGCCAAAGCCGACGGCTGCGGGTCTTGGTGCTGGAGGCGGAAATCCCTGCGGCACTCTCCAGGGCAGTGCAGGAAGAGTATCTCCGATTAGCGGCCCGGCTGGGAGGCAAACCCCAACTTGCCTTGCGGAGCAGCGGGTTATATGAAGACCAGGAACTCTCCTTTGCCGGGCAGTTCCTGACGGTCTTGAATGTGCCCGCCAGCGATTTCTTCCCCAATTATCTTAAGGTCCTGGCCAGTCAATTCTCGCCTTCGGCACTGGTGTATCTGCACGAGAAAGGATTGCTCCGCCAGGAGTTGGCCATGAGTGTGGGTTGTCTGGCCATGGTGCCGGCCCGGGCCAGCGGCGTCCTGTTTACGGTCGACCCCCTGGGCGGCGGCGCCGGAGTAATGGTCCTTGACGCGGCCTGGGGTTTGGGGCCTTCTGTGGTGGAAGGCGGTTTAACCCCGGACCACTATGTCCTCGCCAAAAAACCGCAAATTAAGATTTTAGAGAGACGCCCCGGTAACAAAACCATCCGTCTGATCGCGGCCCCGGATAAAGAGGGGCTTACCTCGGAAGCGGTGCCGGCTGCGGACCAACTCCAACCGGCCCTGACCACGGAGGAGCTGCTGCAGGCGGGGCGCTTCGGGGTGCAGCTGGAAGAACATTTCGGAGGCCCCCAGGATATTGAGTTTGCCGTGGATTTTAAGGGACGCTTGCTGCTCCTGCAATCCCGCCCCTTGACGTTGCTGCAGTCTGAAGGCGAAGCCGAACTGCCGCCCGCCATTCAGGGGCGCCACCCGGTCTTGATTGACCACGGCACCGTAGCCTGCTTCGGCGTGGCCGCCGGCCCGGTGTTCATCATCCGCCAGGATGAGGATCTGGCCCGGTTTCCCCCGAGGGCGGTGCTGGTGGCCCGCCACACTTCCTCCCGCTACGGTATCGTGCTCCATAAAGCCTCCGCCTTGGTCGTGGACATCGGCAGCGCCACTTCGCATCTGGCCATCCTGGCCCGCGAATTCAAAGTCCCGTCTCTGGTGGATACGGAAAAGGCCACCCAGGTCCTGCAAAACGGGCAGGAAGTCACCGTAGACGCCGATCACCTGCGGGTATACCAGGGACGTGCAGAAGCACTGCTGGCCGCCAAAAGGGAAAAACCTTCCCTGCTGGCTGAAACCCCGATCTATGCCACCTTGCGCCGGGTCTTGCGATGGATAACCCCGCTTAATTTAACCGATCCGACCTTGGATAACTTTACGCCGGCATCCTGTAAGACCCTCCACGACATCGCCCGCTTCGCCCATCAGATGGCCATAAGCGAGATGTTCGATCTGGGGGAACGCGTCGGCCGGGACCAGGTAAACATGGTCCAACTCAAAACCACCATCCCCTTGAATCTCCACTTGATTGATCTGGGAGGCGGCATTGACGCCGACTCGCGGGCCAAGTTCGTTTCTCCCGACGCCATCACCTCCATCCCCATGAAGGCCCTGTGGCGAGGGATCAGCTATCCCGGAATCTCTTGGGCCGGCCCCATTCCCATCGATGTGAGGGGACTCTATTCCGTAGTCTCGCGTTCCATAACCAGCCCCATGCCCGACTTCTGGGCCCGGACCTTAGCCATTATTTCTCTGAACTATCTCAATTACAACTCCCGGCTGGGCTATCACTTTGCCACCCTGAACGCCTTCATTAGCGAGGTGCGCAGTGACAACTACATCAGTTTCCGGTTCCAGGGCGGCGCCGCGGACCAGGCCCGGCGAGGGCGGCGCGCCCAATTTCTGGGCGCGGTTATGGCTCGGCTCGATTTTGAGGTGGAAGTCACCGGCGATCTGGTGGTCGCCAAGCTTTGGAAGTATCCCCGTCCCCTCATGGAAGAAAAACTCGACCTGGTCGGCCGGCTCATGGGCTGCGCCCGTCAGCGGGATATGGTCATAGCGGCTAGTGCGCAGGTTGACTGGTACGTGGAGGCTTTCCTGGCAGGAAATTACCGGTTCGCAGGCGAACCCGGCGCCCACCCCGCCACCTGACCCATCGTGGGGTTGGCTTTGGTCGCGGCAGTCTCAAGGGAGTTTGCTTGACCGGGCGCCACGGATTAAGCTAAGATTTAGGCATAAACTTCGATTTGTCCCGGCGCTGGCCCCCTTGGTCCGGTTGCCGCCTGACACCTGAGGATGACGGCCACATGCGGCGCTTCCCCTTCCTCATCACCCGGCACGCCCTGGCCCTGCTGCTGGCGCTGAACGTCGCCCTCCTGGGGATAAGCATCTACCTGGGGCTCATGAGCGCCAAGCAGATGCTGGAAATCGTCAAGGAGGACTTCAACCAACAGCAACTGGTGCTGGCCCGGCACACCGCCAGCCTCCTGGAACAGGACATCAACTTCTTGAAGCGGGAGTTGAACACCCTTAACTACTCCCCTGCCATCCAGTACATAGAGCCCCTCACCTGGGCCAACCGCATGCGGGCCACCCTGGCCAGCGTCCGGGAGGAAGGGGTGGTGGAGATCATCCGCATCGACGCCAAGGACCGGCGGGCTTACCTGGTGGACGGCCGGGGTCTGGATCATATCATTAGCAACTCTTTCCCGGACGCGCCTTACCTGGATTGGGCCGCCAACCCGATAAACCGGGGCCGCGTCTACATAGGCCCGGTGTCCACCCAGGTCGCCGATTATGCGGGGCGCCTCATCGCGGTAATGGCCGTGCCCACCTATGAGGTGTCGGTGGACGAGAACCATCCCCAGCCCTCGGGGGTCTTCGCCGGGGTTCTGGTCTTTTATCTCGACGCCCAGCGCCTGGCCGACAAGTTTACCCGGCAGATCAGGAGCGGTAAGACCGGCTATGCCTGGATCATGGACAGCCAGGGGACCTTTTTGAGCCATCCGGAACCCGACTTCGTCGGCAAGAACGCCTTCACCGTCCGCAAGCAACGGGCTCCGGCCATCTCCTTTGACGCCATCAACCGCATCCAGAAGGAGAAGATGCTGCAGGGCCAGGAGGGCTGGGGCACTTACATCTCCGGCTGGCATCGCGGTCTCACCGGCGAGATCCGGAAGCTCATCGCCTATGCGCCGGTGCAGTTGGGAGACCAGACCTCGGGGCCCGTGTCCAACCCGGCGCCCATCTGGTCGGTGGCGGTGGCGGCCCCGGCCAGCGAAGTGGAGGGTGTCGTCCATTCTCTCTATCTGCGCCAGTTCTTCATGCAGGTGCTTATCGGCCTGTTGGTCATCTCCGGCACCATCGCCTTGTTGAACTTCCGTTATGAGCGGCAATTTTCCGATAACCTGGAGCAGGAGGTCAGCCGCCAGAAAGAGAGATTGCAGAGGTCCGAGGCCCGCTACCAGGGTCTGGTGGAGAATGCCGCCGACCTCATCTACAGCGTGGACGAACAGGGACGGATCCTCTCCATCAACCGCTATGCCGCCAATCTCTTCGCCACCGCCCTGGCCGGCGCCCCCGGCGCGGCGGCGGGCCGCGCCGAGGACTTCCTGGGCCGCACCCTCTATGAGGTCTTTGCTGAAAAGTCCGCAGACTTCCATATGGATTGGCTGCGGGAAACGAAAGCGACCGGCGGGAGCACCAGCCAGCGGCACCAGGTGGCCATCGGCCAGCGGGAGTTTTGGTTTTCCACCAACATCGTGGCGGTCAGGGACGAACAGGGCCAGATCTTCGCCTTCGAGATCATCTCCCGAAACATCACTGGCCGCAAATCCATGGAAGACCGCCTGATCAACATGGAGAAGCTGGCCTCCATCGGCACCCTGGCCGCCGGGGTAGCCCATGAAATCAACAATCCCATGACCGTGATCCTCGGGTTTACCGAGCACCTGCTGGGGCAGACCCAAGAGTTGCCCGCGGTCCACGAGACCCTGGAGGTCATCGAGGAGGAGGGCCTGCGCTGCAAAAAGATCGTGGAGAATCTCCTCACCTTCGCCCGGGCCCCGGAGCGCACCGAGACCGCGGCGGACATCAACCAGATCCTGGGAAGGACCCTGGCGGTGGTGAAAAACACCCTGTTGACCAAAAAGGTCCGCCTGGAGTCCTCCTTCAGCCCTGATCTGCCCATTGCCGCAGGCGACCCTCAGGAGCTGCAACAGGTCTTCATCAACCTGATCAACAACGCCCGGGATGCCATGAAGGGCGGCGGGGTGCTCAAGGTGGAGACCAAGCCGGCCCCGGACGGCAAGCGGGTGGCCATCGAATTCAGCGATACCGGCAACGGCATCCCCCGGGAGGCCCAGACCAAGATCTTTGACCCCTTCTTCACCACCAAGAGGACCGGCGAAGGCACCGGCCTGGGCCTGTCCCTGAGCCATGGCATCATCACCAAATTCGGCGGCAACATCATCTTTACCACCTTCCCGGCAGAGGAATACCCTGAAAAACACGGGACCACCTTTACCGTTTACCTGCTCATCGCCGCGGAGCCGGAAGCCGGGGAGGGACCGCCGCAGCAGAGACCGGAACGGAGCAGCGGCAACAGCGCTTAAGGAAGTTAAGGCCCCAACCCCCAGGAGGACGATATGCCAGAACGGATATTAGTGGTGGACGATGAACCCAATATGCTCAGGTTATTAAAGACCATCCTGATGGATAAGACCGGCTATGAGGTGACCACCACCAATAACCCTCTGGAGGTGAGTAAACTGCTCCAGGAGGAGCGCTACCACGTGGTGATCACCGACCTGAAGATGCCCCTGGTGGATGGCATGGACTTGATAGAGATAATCAGGAAAATCGACGTGAACCTGCCCATCATCATCATTACCGCCTACGGCACCATAGAGACGGCGGAGGAGGCCGTCCAGAAGGGGGCTTACGATTTCATCACCAAGCCCTTCCGCAAGGAGACCATCTTCATCACCATCCGGCGGGCCCTGGAGTGGAGGCGGATGCAGGAGGAACTGCAGGCCTTGAAGAACCAGCGGGCCGCGGGCACTGAGCCGTAGCCCTGGAAAAATCGAGGCGGGCGCTGCCCGCCATTAAGGCGGCGGGCCCGGAGGTCTTGCCCCGCCGCGGCTTCAAGGCCAAGCATGAGCCTGGCAACGAGCCTGGCGGATTCCTCACCCCTGGAGGTGGGCAGAAGAGGAAACTGGCAGGCAGTGCCTATCCCGGATAGAAATTGAGGGTACCTGGTGTTCAAGTTCCTGCGCCGCTTTTTAAGAGAGCAAGATGACGGCATGTCCCGCCTGCGGGAGCAGTTCGGCCATTTCCGCCGCCTGTTGGCGGGAAACAACCAGGCCCTGGAAATCATGGCCGATATGGAGGAGAAGCTCTCGGGGGAATTCCTCTTCGACACCGGCTACCTGGAGACCTCGACCGGGCGCTTGCTGGACAACGTCCGGGAGGTGGTGACCGAGCTCAATCTAATGCTCGGCGGAGACCGCCATCCGGAATTGGCCTCGGTTTATCAGCGGCTGGCGGAGGAGGTCCGCCTGGAGCTGGAGGCTCTCCCCAGCATCCCGGAAACCCCTTATGTCTTGCCGTTATCGGCCCTGAACCGGGAACTGGCGCCCGCCGTGGGCAGCAAGATGGCCAACCTGGGGGAGATCGGCAACCGCATCGGCCTGCCGGTGCCCCAGGGATTTGCCATCACTGCCATGGCCTACAAGCGCTTCCTGGAGGGAGCCCAGCTCTTAGGCGAACTGGAATCCAGGCTGGCCCTGGCTTCCATCCACGACCTGGAAAGCCTGGAGGCGATCAGCCTCGAGATCCAGGAGCTGATTCTCCAGGCGCCGCTGCCCCCGGACCTGGAGGCGGCCCTGGCGCAGGCGGTCCAAGACCTGCCGACCCCCTGGCTGGCAGTGCGCTCCAGTGCCGTGGGAGAGGACAGCGAATTCTCCTTTGCCGGCCAGTTTGCCACCCTGCTCAACGTCCCAGCCGCCGGGCTGCCGAAACACTATAAGCGGATCATCGCCAGCAAGTTCACCTCTCGGGCCATCTTTTATTGGAAATACCAGCACTTTTCCACCTCCGAACTTCCCATGGCGGTGGGCGTCCTGGCCATGGTGCCGGCCCGGGCCAGCGGGGTGATGTTCTCCCAGGACCCCCAGGCCCCGGGAGCGGACCGCGTCTTAATCAGTTCAGTCTGGGGCCAGGGCCCGTACGCGGTGGACGGCTCCATCTCCCCGGACCTTTACGTGGTTTCGCGCCAGGAGGGCCGCCCCATCAAAGAGCGGCGGGTGGCCAAGAAGCCCGCGGCGCTGGTCTGCCAGGCCGGAGGCGGGGTGGCGGCCGCGGCCCTGCCTGCAAAACAGGGCAACTCCCCGTCCCTTACCGACATCCAGGCCCGGGCCCTGACGGAGATCGCCATCACCCTGGAGAACCATTTCGGCGGCCCCCAGGACATTGAATGGACCCTGGGCGAGGCCGGGAACCTGGTGATCCTCCAGTCCCGGCCCCTGAGGGTGAGCACCCCCCGGTTCGCCGCCAGCCACCGGGAGCGCCCTGCGGAACCGGCGACGCCGCCGCTCCTCAGTTTCGGGGTCAGGGCGGTGGGCGGCGCCGCGGCGGGGCGGGTCCACCTCTTCCTGCACGACGAAGAGGTGGCCGACATCCCCCCCGGCGCGGTGGTAGTGGCCCGCCAGCCTTCGGCGCGCCTGGTCCTGGCCATGGACCACATCGCCGCCATCATCACCGAAGTGGGTAGCCCCACGGACCATATGACCATCCTGGCCCGGGAATTCCGCATCCCCACCCTGGTGGACGTGGGCAGCGCCACCCGGGTGCTGCGCCCCGGCCAGATCGTCACCGTGGACGCGGACGCGGCCCGGGTCTATCCCGGCATCGTCAGCGAATTGCTGGAGCGCCAGCCGGAAACCGCCGAAGGCCTGCGCGCCTCCCCGGTCTTCCAGAAATTGGGGCGCCTCCTGAAGCTGACCAACCCCCTCAACCTCATCGACCCGGAGAGTGCGGATTTTCTGGCGGGCAACTGCCGGACCCTGCACGACCTCACCCGCTTCTGCCATGAAAAGGCCATGGACGCCATGTTCACCCCGGACGTGGAGCGGGTATTGGCTTCCAGCCGTGTCAGCCGCCTGGTCACCGACCTGCCCCTCAACCTGTTCATCCTGGACCTGGGCGGCGGCCTGAAGGTGAGCGGCCAGGGGCAGGTGCGCGAAGACGACATCATTTCCCGGCCCTTCCGGGCCCTGCTCCGGGGCTTCCACCACCCCAACGTGAGCTGGTCCGGACAGGTCGCCCAGGACATGAAGGGCTTCATGTCAGTCTTCGCCAATACCATGTACGATATGAACAAGGGGGAGCGGGGCCTGGGAGGCAAGAGCTTCGCCATCATCACCGACTCCTATCTCAACTTCAACTCCCGCCTGGGCTACCACTTCGGCATGGTGGACGCCTATATCTCCGAGGAGCGCAACGACAACTACATCAGCTTCCAGTTCAAGGGCGGGGCCGCCGCGGTGGACCGCCGGGAGCGCCGGACCCGCCTCCTGAAGCGGATCCTGGACGACCTGGGCTTCAAGGCCCAGGCCAAGAGCGACCTGGTGCAGGGCCGCCTGGTGAAGTATTCCCTCCTGGAGACTGAAGAGACCCTGGAACTGGCCGGTCTGCTCATGGCCTTCTGCCGCCAGCTCGACTTGGCCCTGTCCTCCGATGCCGTCCTGGAACGCTGCCTCCAGGCCTTCAAAAAGGAAGACTACAGCCTCTCCTGCCTACGGCCGGAGGAGACCGCCGGTTAAAGACGGTTTCCGGCTTTTGGTTCCGGTTTTCTGCCAACAGGAGACCCAAAATGAATTTCAGCTATTGTCCCGTCTGCGGCCGGGAAACCGCCCATAAGCGAGCCCTGGGCATAGGAACGCTGCTTGGCTGTTTTTTCAGCGGCGGCCTCTGGCTGCTGGCGATCCCCTTATATCCGGTGCGCTGCCTCCATTGCGGGACAGAGGAAGGCGAGCCGACCCCCGCAGAGCCTGGCAGCGGCGCCTGCTTTCGGGAGCGCAGCCTATTCAAGCGTCGGGGAAAGAACAAGCCCGGTCCCCGGTGAACGCCGGCTGCCAATTTTTCTTAAGAAAATCACCAAATTGAAATTATGAGGCCCTCAGGCTAAGATTGCCCCGGGCGCGGTTTTCCTTTATACTGATCCCCGGAGATCATTACTCCCGGGAAGGCTCTGCGACATGCCCTTTTTTCGGAAGAGTGAAGAGGTGCGCCCGCCCAAGGGTCGCCAGGAATTGCTGGGGCTGAGGGCCGCGCTGGAGAAGGCCGGGTTGCCCGAGACCGCGGCCGCCGTGGCGCTGAAGGAGCTGGAGCGGCTGGAGAAGACCGGCCCGGCGGCGGCAGAATATGACCTTGGCCTCAATTACCTGAACTTCCTGATCTCCCTGCCCTGGAACCGGGTCAGCGAAGATAATCTAGACCTGAAACGGGCCGAACGTATCCTCGCTGCCCAAGTCTATGGCCTGAAGCAGGTCAAGGAGCGCATCCTGGAATACCTGGCGATGCGCATCCTCTGCAGCCTCCAGGCCTCCCAGGTGCTGGTGGTGGACGACGAGGAAATCGCCCGCACCAATCTGGGGTACATCCTGAGGAAGGAAGGGCACCAGGTGGCCACCGCGGCCAACGGTCTGGAAGCCCTGGAAAAGGTGAAGGCCCAGGAGTTCGACCTCATCCTCACCGACCTGAAGATGGAGAAGATGGACGGCATCCAGCTCCTGGAATCGGTGAAGCAGATATCGCCCAACACCGAGATCATCATGGTCACCGGCTACCCCACGGTGGGCAGCGCGGTGGACGCCCTGAAGAAGGGCGCGGCCCATTATCTCTCCAAGCCCATCAAGTTGGAAGAGCTGCGGGCCACGGTGCGGGAAATCGTCGAAAAGAAACGGCATCTGCAGATGCGCCGGGGGCCCACCCTCTGCTTCGCCGGTCCCCCGGGCACCGGCAAGACCGCCATCGGCCTCGCCATCGCCGAGGCCCTGGAACGCAAGTTCGCGCACCTGTCCCTGGCGGGACTGCGGGACGAAGCGGAGCTTCGGGGCCGCCGGCGCACCGACGCCGCGGCCAGGCCGGGGGGCATCCTCAATGAATTGAAGCGCCTGGAGGTCCGCAACCCCATCTTCATGCTGGATGAAATCGACCAGGTCGGCCCGGATTTCCAGGGCGACCCGGCCGCGCTGCTCCTGGAAATCCTGGACCCGGAGCAGAACGGCCTCTTCCTGGACCGTTATCTGGCTGTGCCCTTCGACCTCTCCGGGGCCATATTCATCACCACCGCCAACGTGGTGGAGAAGCTGCCGGCACCCCTGCTGGACTGCCTGGAAGTCGTCTATTTCCCCGGCTACACCGAGAACGAAAAGCTCAACATCGCCCGGAATTACCTGATCCCCCGGCAGTTGCGGGAAAATGGACTGCACCAGATGGGTCTGGGGTTCAGCGACGCCGGCATCACCAAGATCATCCGGGACTATACCCGGGAGGCAGGCCTGCGAAATCTGGAGCGGGAGATCGCCACCACCTGCCGCAAGCTGGCCCGCATCTGCCTGGCGGACAAAGGGAAATCCTGCGCCCTCACGGTGGACCAGGCCATGGCGGCCGAATTTCTGGGGCCCCGGAAATTCGTCCAGGAAGCGGCTGAGGCGGGCAACCAGGTCGGGGTGGCCACCGGGCTGGTATGGACCGAATCCGGCGGGGAGGTCGTCTTCGTGGAAGTCTCTCTTATGAGCGGCAATAAGCAACTGATTTTAACCGGCTCCCCGGGGAGCGTCCTTAACGATTCGGCCCAAACCGCCCTGAGCTACCTCCGCAGCCACGCCGGGCAGTTCGGCCTGAACCCCGATTTTTTCAGCGGCAGTGATATCCACATCCACCTGCCCTCCGGGGCCAGCACCAAGGAAGGCCCCGCAGCCGGGCTGGCCATCGCCTTCGCCCTGCTGTCGCTTTTGAGCGGCCGGGCGGCCCGCCGCGACGTGGCCTTGAGCGGCGAGTTAAGCCTCTCCGGGCGCCTTCTGCCGGTGGGCGGCATCCGGGAAAAGATCCTGGCGGCAAGCCAGGCCGGGGTCAAGCTGCTGGTCTTCCCCGAGCAGAATGCCCCGGATCTTGCCAATCTGGAAGATGAGGCGAAGGAAGGGCTGGAGATCGTCCTGGCCGATAACCTGGAAAACCTGGTGGATCTGGTGCTGCTGCCGAGGTGAGATCAAGACAGAAAAGAGCTTCCCATCCCTATAGGTCCTTATTGCCGCAAAGCCCTGACCACTCTGCTGAATAATAATTTCTGACAGATCCCTTGGATAACCAGCGAGGGGATGACCCATCAAAGGCTGGAAGCCCGCGCCACGGTCGCCCCGGCGTTTTTGGCGGGCAAAGCCCGGCCCCACATTTTTCCCTTAAATGGTTAAGGGCTCCTGCCCTTTCCTCCCCCCCCAATTCATTTCCACTACTGGGCCAAAAGATATTCTTGACAGCTTGTGATAAATTTAACATACTAGCTTCCATCTTTCACCGGGAGGGAGCAGGCGGCATGGATATCTATCTTCCCATAGCAGGTATGAGTATCAATTTTTTCCTGGTCCTGGGGATCGGCGGCCTAGTAGGTTTTCTCTCCGGGCTCTTCGGGGTGGGGGGCGGGTTCCTGCTGACCCCGCTGCTGATGATGATCGGCATCCCCCCGGCGGTGGCCGCGGCCTCCGATTCCAACCAGATTGTGGCCGGCGCCAGTTCCGGAGCCTTCGCCCACTGGCGCCTGGGCAACGTGGACTTTATGATGGGTCTGATCATCATGGCCGGGGGCATCACCGGCGGCACCATCGGGGTGCAGATAGTCAAGGTGCTGCGGGCCATGGGCAACTTCGAATTCGTCATGAAGGTAGTCTATGTGCTCATGCTGGGGCTGGTGGGCGGCGCCATGTTCATCGAATCCTGGCGCACCATCCGGCGCAGCCGCGGCAGGGCCGCGGCCGGCGCCGAGGAAATGGCGGTTGCCAAGCCGGGCCGTTTCCTGGATAAACTGCCCCTGAAGATGAACTTCCACCGTTCCGGTCTGCACACCTCCGCCATCTTCCCCTTCAGTATCGGCGCCACCGTGGGGATCATGGCGGCCTTGCTGGGGGTGGGCGGCGGTTTCATCATGGTCCCGGCCATGATCTATATCATCGGCATGCCCACCATCGCCGCCATCGGCACCGACCTATTCCAGATCGTCATCACTTCCGCCAACGTCACCTTACAGCAGGCCATGTTCAACCGGACCGTGGATCTGCTGCTCGCCCTGATCCTCCTGGGCGGCTCCACCATCGGCGCCCAGTTCGGGGCCATCGCCGGCAAACGCCTCAAAGGGGAGCAGATCCGCATCTTGCTGGCCATCATCGTCCTGGTCCTGGCCGCAAAAATGTTCCTGGACCTGGTACTCACCCCCAGCGACCTGGTGAGCCTGGCCACGGGCGGAGGGGGGCACTAAGATGAAACGGCTCCTGTTTTTCTTAATGGTTCTCTTTCTGGCCGGCGGCAGCATCGGGGCGGCCCTGGCCGCCACCCCCGGGGACCAGCAGGCGGTGGTCACCGCGGCCTCCAAAAACCTGATCAAAATCGGCCTCTCCTACAGCGGGGATGATATCTACTTCTTCGGAGTCAGCCCCGTCAAAGACTGCGACCTCATCATTCGGCTCACCACGGAAAAGAGCGAAAAGGTCAAACTGTCGGTCAAGGGCCGGGTGGGGCCTTTCTGGATGACGGTGAAGCAGTATGAAGTCAGCCACGCCCCCTTCATTTACAAGATCCACAGTACCAAACCGGTGGACCAGATCGTCTCCCCGGAAACCGCCCAGGAGCTGGGACTGGGATATGAGGCGGTGCGGAAAGAGATGAAGCTGCACCTCATCCGGGGCGAGGCCGCGGCCGCTGATCAAGACCTGGTCTTCAAGGGGCTGGTAAAGATCAAGGAAAAGGCCAACCTCTATAGCATCGTCGCCGGTCCCGAAGGCCTGGAAGTTACCGAAGGCCGGCTCTTCAAACACTATTTCCGCTTCCCCCCCGCAGCCACTGAGGACCGCTACGTGGTGGAGTCCTTTGCCTTCCTGAACGGGCAACAGGTAGGTTACGGCAGGGACGTCATCGAGATCAAAAAGGTGGGCCTGGAGAACTGGCTGACCTCGGTCTCCCAGGACCACCCGACCCTCTTCGGCCTCATGGCGGTATTCATCGCCTTGGCCGCCGGCCTGCTGGTGGGCATGATCTTCAAGAAAGGAGGGCATTGATGGCCGAAGCAGGCGGCAAGCCCATCGTGGTGGCGGTGGACGGCTCCGCGCCAGGTTGGGAGGCCATGGAAACGGCCCTCTATCTGGCGCACCTCCTGAACCGGACGGTGGACGCCCTGACGGTCATGCCGCGCCGCAAGGCCGGCTATTTCGCCTTCATCGACCGCCATCTGGAAGAGGAGCAGCAAACCTACGGCCGGCAAATCCTGGAGGAGGCCGGCCAGCGGGGGCAAAAGGCCGGGGTGGAGGTGCGTCCGCACCTGCTGGAGGGGGCAGAGGACGTCTCCGAGGCTATCCTCTCCTTCCTGGAGGGGGCTGGACCGGTGAAGTTCCTGGTCATGGGCAGCCACGGCCACAGTTTCGTCAGCCGGCACCTCATCGGCTCGGTCACTGAACGGGTGATCCGGGAGGTGGCCCACCTGGGCCTGGAAGTGCCGGTCTTGGTGGTGCCAGCCTCCGCGGCGGCGGAGGCCCAGGCCAGGGGTTAAGCCGGGTGGCGCTTTGCGGTTTATGGCACGCGGGGGCGGACCGGTTGGTCCGCCTCTGCTTTACCGGGCGGCTTAAACTAAGCCGCGCTGATTAACGCCCTCAGCAGCCGCCGGTAAAATAGAGGAGCACCAGGACCGCCACCACTACGGGGATGAACCATACCATATATTGCCTCCTGGCGGCACGATTAGTCGAGATTCCGCCGGTTATTTAGCCACTTCCAGACGCCGCTCCAGCTCCCGGTTCTGACGCTGCATCTCCCGCCAGCGCATGGCCTTGTCGATGGCCAGCAGGATCTGCTCCTTGCGGAAAGGCTTGGTGATGTAGTCGAAGGCGCCTTTGGCCATGGCCTCCTCAGCCAACTCTAAAGAGCCATAGGCGGTGATGACTAGCACCAGGGCGTCTTGATCACGCCGCCGGGCCAGGGCCAGGAGTTCCAGCCCATCCAGGCCGGGCATCTTCAGGTCGCTGAGCACCAGGTCGAAGGTCTCCTTTTCCAGGAGACCGGCGGCCTCGAGGGGGTCGTTGGTGGCCACCACCTGATGGCCGGTATAGCCCTCGACGATCATCTTCAACAAGGCCAGCATGTCCGGTTCGTCATCGACGGCCAGAATACGTCCCATCTTCAGGTGAACCTCCTCAGTTGGCCGACCGCCTCTCGCCGGCCCAGGCAGGCAGCCGCCATGGGCAACAGAGCTTTTTCACGAAGGGTTTAGGGGCTCCTCAGCTCGCCCAAGGGTATGGCCCGCGGCGAGGAACTCCTGGCAGCGGCGGTCCGCCGCCTCATCGTCCAGCATCTCCACGTCCGGTTGGGTGCTGACCATCATCAGGCGGCCGAGACTCTCCAGCTTGCCCTCCAGGGCCGCGGGCTCCATGGCGTCAGCCCAGGCGTTGATGGCATCCTCTTGGAGTTCCACCCGGAAATGCAGGCATTCCAGGACCCGGGCCAGGAAGCGCACCTGCCGCAGGCGCCGGGTCATTTCCGCCCCGCCCCCGTAAAAGGTGAGGCTGATGCAGCCGTCCGCCGCACTCCCCAGGAAGGCCTCGATGGTGGCGAAGTGGAATCCCAGGCGGTTAGACAGGTTCAGGTAATCGTCGGTGATAATGGCAAAATTCTTTTCGTCGAGTTTTTCCCGGACCCTGGTGTCGCCGGCGGCGCCCCGCACCCCGGAGGGAAAGCCAGCCAGGTCCATGGGCTTGGGGCCCTGCCAGCCCGCCTCGCCGACCCCTTTCCAGTAAGCCAGCATAGGCCGGGAGCGCAGGTGTTCGAGCCCCACCTGCAACAGGCCGGCGGCGGCAGGGCTCAGGCCGCCCCCCAGATCGATGAGGTACAACTCCAGAGGCAGATGGCCCGTGAAGCGGCGGCCGCCCTCGTCCGCCAGTGTCGCGGCGGCCATCTGGAACATCTCCTCCACAGCCTTTTCGTGGGCAAAGCGGGTAATGTCGTGATAGGTGCGGCAGGCCTCGGGGCGGAAATCTTCGCCCCGGGGATCCAGGAGGTTGAGGGGGGTGATATGCCGCAAGGACCGCTCCAGCACCTGGAAGGCCCGGCTCTGGCGCACCGCCTCGCCGCCGGGCCGCAGGTAACAAACCGCCCGCAATGGACTGGCCTGGAGCAGGTAGAAGTTTTCGTCCGCCCCCAACGCCCACTCGATCTCCTGGGGCAGGTGAAAATGTTGGCACACCCTGCGGCCCAGGGCGGTCAAGGCCAGGACCTGATCCTCCGCCAGGCATGGCCCCAGGCGCTCCGCCGGGACCTCCAGGTCCAGGAGGCCACCCCGGGGAGCAGGGACGTGCATCCTGGTCTTTTCCCCCAGATGGCTGGCCACCAGCCGGTCTTCTTCCACCTTGTAGACGTCCGGCGCCACCACTCCGCCCACAGCCAGGGACCCCAGACCGCAGACCGCTTTGATAATGGCTGCCTCGCCGCCCCGGGGATCGTCGGTATAGAGAACGCCGGCTGCCGCGGCCGCCACCATCTCCATGACCACCACCCCCATGGCCAGCTCCTGGTAGGAAAAGCCGCTGGTATGACAGTAAAATAAGGAGCGGGGGGTGAACTGGGAGGCGATGACCTCCTTATAGCGCTCCATCACCTGCTCCACGGTGACATTGAGGAAGGTTTCGAACTGGCCGGCGAAACTGAACTGGCTGTCTTCCTGGAGGACGGAGCTGCGCACCGCCACCCGGTCGGTGGGCAGCCCGGCCAGTTGGCTGGAAATGGCCTGCGCCAGCTCTCCGGGCAGCTCCTGGGCCATGATCCGGGCCCGGATGGCCTCCCCGGCCTCCCGCAGGCTCTCCAGGTCACGGATATGGGATTGGGAGATAGCCCGGCGGATATAAGTCTCCAGATCCGCGGCGGCAAAGAAAAGCTTCTGGGCATAGGCGCTCACCCCGAAACCCCCGGGGACCTTGAACCCAAGACGGGTGAGCTCCCCCAGGTTCTCGGCCTTGCCCCCGAAAAACATCCCTTCCCGCACTTCCTTAAGGGGTAAGGCCAGGGGCCCGGGGGTCAGGCGGATACCGACGGCCAGATCATCGGCCAGCCGCTGCGCCACCTGGAGCCGGACCGCTTCCAGGCCAGGGTAGCGGCCGCCGGACATGGCCTGCAGGGCCGCCACCACGGTCTCCACCTCCTGGTCCAGGCGCTGGCAGGCCAGGCGCACGTAATGCACGTCGATGTGGGATCCCCCGTCCACCCTGGCCTGGAGGTCTGCCACGATGGCGAAAATGGCGCTGTGGGCCGCCAACAGCCCCTTGTACTGCTGGTAGCGCCCCAGCAGCTCCGGAGGCGGCCCCAGGGAGAGCGCCCGGGAAGATCGGCACTTGCGACTGAACCAATTTTTCAATTTGGACAGGGCCGCCGCCACTGCTGGTTTCCCCTCTAAATTCGCGTATTCCACCAAATTATAATGTAAAGGGGCGCGGGTCTCAATGTAAAAGCCGAATCTGGCTCTGCCGGAGAGGTATTGGCGGTGCCTGCCGCCGCCCCTGGGAAGCCCAGCCACCCTGGTAAATCCCCCATCCGTCAACCTGAATAATTATTGACATTTCCAGGGTTTTACGCTTACATGGACCTGTGCCGACCGTATCCCGGGAGCGAATCCGGCGCCGGAGGTGAATTGTGCCCTTATGTCCTCACTGCCAGGCGGAGTATGCCGAAGGCCAGCGTTATTGCAATAACTGCGGCAGCTTTTTGATGCATCCGGAGGAAGGGGACACCTTCTGCCCCCAGTGCGGCGTGCGGGTTTCACCCCGCCAGCAATATTGCCACGAATGCGACGCGCCCTTGCAAGGAGAAGTTTCCCATGAGGTTAAAGCGCCAGCCGGCGCGGCCTCCCCGCCCAGCCCGGCTCCGGCCCCCGGGCCCCCGCCGGGGTCCTATAGTCTGCCGTCCTGGTTCATCGGCGCCCTGGCCGGGGTCGGGATCATCATCATCATCCTGCTGCTCATCGTGATCTTCAGCCGGACCCTGACCACCCCGGCGCCTCAGGCGCAATCCCCGCCGCCCCCAACCCTGGCCACGCCCGGCGCCCCGGCCGCAACCCTGCAAGACCAACTGCAAGACGTGCTGTCAACCTTGCGCAATGCCCAACTGCAGAAGAATATCGGCGCCTTCATGAGCGTCTATTCCCAATCCTATCCCGTCTACGACCTGAAGCGCCAGGACACCCTGAAATACTGGGCGAGTTACGATTTCACCAGCTTGGTGTTCACGGTGGATAAAGTCCAGGCCAGCGATGCCGACCATGCCCTGGCCTGGGTCACCTGGTACCTGGACGTCCGGAACCGCGACACCAAGGAGCTTTCCAGCGCCACCCAGAAATTTCAAGTGCAATTCGTCAAAGAGGGGGGGAGCTGGCGCATCATCGATCTCAAAGAAGAAGCTAAGGGAGGAGCATCATGAAACCACGGCTCGTCAGCGGCCTGCTGCTGTCAGGGTTGATCCTCGCCCTGGTGAGCGGCTGTGTACAGCCCTCGGGCACCGGCACCGCGGCCTACCCGGTCACCCCCACCTATTATTACGTGGCGCCCACCATCACCTACCTGCGCTCCTGCCCCAGCTACGGCGACGAGTGCCCCATCGTGTCCCCGGTCTACAGCGGTGATCGGCTCCTGGTCCTGGACCGGAACGACCAGGGCTGGGCCCGGGTGCAATTGGACCGCAGCGGCGCAGTGGGCTGGATTTATGGCGACCTGATCACCCCCAGCCCGGTGCCCCCCGGCTATTACGTGGCCTGGTCCAGCGTCTATTTACGGGATTGCGCCGATTACAACTGCCGCGGCGTGGAATTGCTGCACCGGGGTGACCGGGCGGATAGGATTGACCAGGATTACCGCGGCTGGTGGCGCGTCAGGTCGCTCAAATCCGGGATCACCGGCTGGGTGCCCGCGGCCGCCATGGCCAGCAGCCCCGGACCGCCTTATTTCTACGTGGCGGTGAACGGCCTCGCCCTCCGGGCCGGGCCCAGCACCGGCAACCCCATCCTCACCACCATGAGCCTTAATTCGCGGGTGGAGATGTTGGGCGTGAACGCCGGCGGCTGGTCCCAGGTGCGGGATCTGAGGACCAACACCATCGGCTGGGCGGCCTCCCACTATCTGGAATCCTTCCCCGTGAGCTCCCCCAAGCCGGTCCCCAGGAAACGGCCTCCGGCCAAGAAGGAGGGCGAACCGGCGGCGGCGGAGCAGGCTCCGGCTCCGGCCCCGGCCCCGGCACCGGGCCCAGTTCCAGCTCCCGCTCCGGCCCCCAAGGCTATGTAAGGGAAGCTATCAGCTAAAAGCAAAAGGCCGAAAAGAGAGGGACCCTGCGGCTAGAGCGGGGTCCCTCGGTTATTTTGCTGGATAGAATTGAACGCGGCGTTTTTCAACTTCTAGATGTAATTCTAGATTTAAGCCGCATTCCTCCAGGGAATAGTGTGAAAATTCCTATCATCGCCGCTGAGTTATCCCTCATTTTTGGCCAGATGTAGCACCAGCTCCTTGATCTTTTCAAACTGGCCATCTTCTATTAACCCGCAGGCCGCATATCTTATGATTCCGTTCCCGTCGATGACCAGGAAATTACTATCATTGTCCTGCATCTGGTAATCATTAAGCATGGTACCGGTCCAATCTCCGTAAATAGTCATCTTCTGTCTCATGGAGCCTTCTGTTAACTTAGTTCTCCAGATGGGCCTGGTCACGAATGACGCTTCGGAACAATTTATCACCACTAATCTGAAGATATTTTCCTTAACAGCCTCCGGCTGGACATTGTACAGGCTCTTTAGATAATCCTTGAACACCCGGTTCTTCCTTACCACCTCCCGGGATTCATAGAAGAGGATTATCACCTTTCCTCTCAGCATATCCAGGGTGAGATTTTCATCTTCTCCGGATTCCACGGTAAAAGACGGGGCCGGCTGCCCGATGGTTAAATAGGCTGCCGCAACATCGGGGAGCGCACCCCAGGCCGTCAAAAACCCCGCCAGAAAAAGGGTTCTCAGCCAAGCCTTTCTGGTCCGGATATGGGGAGTTGCCATAGTCTCCATAAGTTCCGATTTCTGCCTGTAACGGTGAGGCTCTTGGTACCTTTTTGGGCAATTAATTCCTAAACTCAATCCTTTCCAGGAAATTAGTCTAAGGCTCGTATAAAGTCAAGGGCAGTGGGGCGGGAAAAATTGTGCTCTTGGAATCATTGCTGAACATTACGATATCTTGCCAGGAGCACCATCTAGCGGTGCAGATGAAATTATACGGCCGCCTTGGCCCCGCAGTCTAGGAATGGCGCTGGAGACTATCATCCCGAGTTTATAAACCCAAAAGATCACCTATTCTCGACGCGCCTTACGGTTAGGGTAAGCTCCAGAATTATGCCATAAATCTCAGAATCCGTATGGTTCGCTATCGCTGAACTGGAACATGAAAGGAGTTTCCGGCTCTTCGGTTGTGACGATTCTGGCCGGGACTAAAATATAAGAATTGCACAAGACAGCCAAACGGATCTCTTTGATGCGCAAGTCAGGCGCTGGCAACTTCTGCGCCAGGCTTCCCAGGGTCCCATAGACCTCCACCCATTGCCCATCCTCAAATTCATCCGGCCGGTCGTACTTCACCCTGAACCCCACCCCGACCGAATCAGCAAGACAGCAAACCACCGCGCTCCTGAGAATGACAAAGTACCCCGAACGATCCATTTGATTGGTGCGTTTGACGAACCCCCTGACTACATACCGCCTGGCCATCTTGTCTGGTTTAGGTTCTTCACAGAGTGAATAGAGTTCGCCAAGATTGATCTTTATGTACTCGAGGCCATTCATGGTCAGGCGAGATTTATTCTCAACCACACTTTCGGCTTGGGACCTTGAGTCAGCCGGGCTTTCCAAAGGAACCTGCGAGTAGGCTTTTTGGCTTACCGGTCTTCCTGAATTCCCCCAAAAGATGATTCCCAGAAAGATAAGGAAAATGCAAATCCTGAAATAACTTGCCCGTTTGTTGGCCTTGAAGATGGCTAGCGTGCCTATCACCATCAGCAGGGCCGCGGTAAAACCGGTCAGCCATTTAAACCTAGGATTCAGGTACCGCCCATAATCTCCGTAAACCACCAGCAGACCGGCATAGGCGCCGGTCGCCAACAGAATGAGCCCCTCTATAATCCCGGCGATCCTTCTCATCATTATCTGGTCATCATCCCCAGGAGGAGCGATAAAATGTAAATAAGGATTATTGGCACTACGATGAGCAGCAGCGCTATGCGCTTGCGGAACACCGCCGCATACATGGTGACGAGTTTAAGGTCAACCATCGGCCCCAGGGCGACGAAAGAGAGCTGGGCCACCGCGGGAAAAGTGACAAAGGATGCCGCCACAAAGGCATCGGCCTGCGAGCAAATGGAGAGAAAAAAAGCCAGGAGCATCATCATGCCAATGGCCAGGTAGAGGTTGTCCTGAAAAAAAGCCAGCCACTCCTGGTGGAGCAAGGCCCTGAAAACACCGACCGCCAAAGCGCCTAGGATGAGATAGGTCCCCATATCTAAGAACTCCGAAGCTGTATGCTGGAACACCCGCATCAGTCTGGAGCCTTCGGGGACGGCACAACTGCAGCCACACCCATGGGCCGCCTCAAGATTAGCAGAAGGCATATGGTTGGCATTGGCCAGGTTACCATGGTTATGCCCGTGACCACAGAGGTCGGGCTCGGCTTCCATCCCGCGTAGCAAAAGAACCGGATCGGTCCTGGCCAACGCCAGCCCGAGACAAGAGGCGCAGGCGGCGACTATGCCGATTCTTCCCAGAACCATCCCCATATGCCCGCGAAAAGCAATGTAAGTGGCGGCCAAGGTCAGCGGGTTGATAACCGGGGCAGAGAGCATGTAAGTCATCGCCACATGCGGCGGCAGGCCTTTTTTCAACAGCCGCCGCACGATGGAAACGACCCCGCACTCACAGGTGGGGACTATCAGGCCCGCACTCAGCCCGAAAAGAAGCCCCAAGAAGAGGCCATTCGGCAAATAGTTTTCAATGAAATCGTCCGGCAGGTAAACCTCAAAAAGAGACGAAAGCAATGCTCCCAAAAGCAAAAAGGGAGAGGCCTCCAAGAATACCGCGGTCGCGGTAGAGGTGAAAAGTTGCAGTTCTGGGTGCATAGTCATTTTTAAGCTGCGATTGTGGCGCGACCATTGACTCTAGGCGCTGATCGTCTGGCACTGCTGGGGAAGATCCAGAATCTAGTCCACATTCCCGCTTTTGGTCAGCATATTGAGAGAGCCATTGCGTGTCTGGCCGAACCAATGCTTCGGTCCACGCCTCCAGGCTCGAAGCATCATCCCGGCCCAGGGGTGGCTCTCCCCGCAAAGATATTGAGGTTAATGCGCGGCCTTGGGCAATTCCGGTTTAGCAAGTTCCACTGTGGTCTCGAGCTTCAGATCGGGGATGCTGAACTTGTAGATAGTCGGCCCGGCCAGGACGTAGAGAGCGTCAGCGCCGGCCCATAGCCCATGCGGCCCAATTATGGGAGCAGGGGCTGGCGGTGGGATCTCCTCTTTCCCCTTGGCATTGTCCCCTTGCGGTACAGGCTTAACCAGGTCCACGGTCTTAAGAAGCTTCAGGTCGGCGAGGCTGTATTGCATGATTTTGCCGCCTGCCAGGACGTAAAGGTGCTGCTGAGTCCCACTAAGCCCTGATACCCCCATCATATGAAACATTTCATGGGGGAGAGGCATCCCCGGGGGCGGCTCGGCGAAGGCCAAGGTACCGGTCATAATCAGAGCCAGAGCCAGGACCAGCAGTATCTTGATAGGGTTCAGATCCAGGTGTTCCTTTCCTGATAACTTCTTAATCTTCATTTCCTCTCCCCTTGGACTGGAATTTTTAAGCCGGTTTTTTTGGCCTGGCCGATTGATTCCCCGGTCTCCTTTTCCCAAGCCACTCTACTAAATGATATCATTAGACCGATTCTTCTCCACCAATCTTCAAAGTCAAGTTCATCTTTGCCAATTTTTTTAAGCAAATATTTTCGAGGGATTGCCGGCCGCGCCCCCCCTTTGCAATTGGCTGGGCTCTCCTTCCAGGGCGTTTTGGACGGGAGCGGCTATGGCTCTCCGGGGGTCCGGCACCCACGCGTAATCTTTTTGCCTCAGCTGAAGTATTTTCTTGACAGGGAATATACGTATATTTTATTATTGTATACAATGTATCACATTACCAACAGGAGGTCAAGATGTGCGACTGGTGTACTGAGCATGGCAAGGGCAAGAAATGGTACATGGCTGTCGAAAATTATGTGAGGAAATTCGATGATTTGGACGACTGGCTCAAGGACTGGAACAACAATTACCGCAAGGTCCAGTCCAAGCTCTGGGGGCCAGTTTCGGCAGAGATGGACCAATTGAAATCTCGCCTGAGTCCCCGTCTGGAGAAGCTGGCAGACAACGATTGGGAAGAAGGGTTTTCCAAGTATCATTCTTCCCAGGTCGTCACCCTGGATGAGGCCCAAGAGATGTGCGATGTGGCCGACGCCAAGGGTGGGTTTGTCAAACTGGCCTGCACCTGCCGGAAGTACAAACGGGGCGGGAAATATGCCGGGCCGGACAACAATCTTTGTCTAGGAATTTCGGCCTACGTCAATATGTACCATGAGCACCCCGAGCGTATCTGGAAGGAACACAAAATCGAAACCGTATCCGCAGAGGAAGCCAAAGAGCACCTGGAGAAATGCTCCGATGAAGGGCTGTGCCACAATGCCTCTTACGTCGGCTCTCCGGGCTTCATGTCCAAGCTCTGCAATTGCGAGTATCCCGTCTGCGTCTGGCTGCAGTGGCGGCTCGACTGGGGGATCACCGGCATTCTGAAAAAGGGGCATTATTATGCCAGACTGGACCGGGATAGTTGCACCGGATGTAAAGAATGTCTGGATGCCTGCCAGTTCAATGCCATCAGTTGGTCTCCCACCTACGAGAAGGCCTTGCTGAAGGAAGACCTCTGCTTTGGCTGCGGCCAGTGTATGCGGGTGTGCCCGTCGGAATCGATCGAGATGCTGGAACGCGAAGAGAACCCCGTCTTGAAAGAGGAGTGGTAAAATGAGTTTCTCCCATATGGAAATTAAGACCTACGAAGCGATGGTTCCGAAGATCACCTTCAATATGTCCGCCTGCCTGGGAGCCATGGATTGTGGAAAATGCCTGCAAATCTGCAGCCCTCATGTCATGCGGTGCTATACCCAGATCCCCGAAGGGAATACGCAAGTCTCCACGGAATGGATTCCCATCGCGACCTTTCCCTCGGTTTGTACCGCCTGTATGAAGTGTGTGGAGGTCTGCCCCAAGTCGGAAGAAGGGGCAATTTCCGTGAGTTTTGAGCGTGTGCGCCTGCCCAAGAAGATCTTCAAGAAGGCCAAACCATAGGAGGACTGGCACCATGATGCAAAAAAAAGACTTTCTGGCACAGATTAAGGCCATTAATAAGAAGGTGGATATCGATACGGAATTCCCCGATTGGAAAAAATCTGTCCAATTCAAGGTAAAGGGAGAAAATGGCGGATTTTCCTTCTATTTTACCGTGGACGGGAAAAAGGTATCCAAAGCTGCCTCAGGAGAATTGCCAAATCCGGACGTCGTCATCGAGGGAAGCCAGAAGGCGATTTCTGAGGTATTCGAAGGCAACCTGGCCATGATCGGAGCCTTCATTACCCAGGAACTCGATATCCGCGGGGCCGTGGGGGACGCGGTGGGCGCCAATGTTTTAATCCAGGCGGCTCGCGTATTTTAAAACGCTAATTTTAAGTAAAGGCACAGCCCTGCCTCCGCTGGTGCGCTCCTCGGAGCCTCAGCTCAATCCTGCGACGAGGGCGCACTGGGTCCAAATCTGGGGCGCCCTGCCTGAGATGAGAGGCAGGGCGGGAAGGTATTGGCAATCTGGTGGAGCTTCAGAGCCATTTTGTAGTTATCTCTGGGACCGAGATTTGTGATAATTGGGATGGAAAATAATGCCTTTTGAGGAAAAGGACGGACTGCTGCTGGTTGTCCAAATCGATCATCTCTCCGGAGAGGAGGTCGGGTGGGTTTTAGAGTCGGAAGCGCTGCCAGGCATTCATAGCCGGCAGCTCATCCCCACCCTGACCAAAAAGGGGCGGCCCAGCTACCTGCTCCTCCTCGACATCGATCCTGCTCAAGAAGAACGAGTAATTCAAACCTTATCCGGGCAAATGCCGCTTTTCGGCTATCATCGCCTGGCCACGCAGCATATCTTCCAGCGCGGGATCACGGGGCGAATCATGGTAAATCTGCGTACGCGTGACGGAAGATCATTGGAAGGGCCGGTCCGAAGTCGCGCCACCAGGATTGGCAGGACTCCCCGGACATTTTTTGAAGCCGAGGATCTGCTGAATTTACAGCAGCGGGCCCAGAAGGAATTGGAGGTGAAGATCACCCTCTTGGAGTTAAAACAACGCCTGGAGAAAGCCTACGCGGCTGACGCCGGAGAACGGGTCGAAATCGAATTATAACTTCGTGGGAACCACCAGGAGGGAACTCTAAATTGGATAAGATGCTTGCTGCCGTCACCGCGGCCGTCTTACACGACCCGGATCTCATGACCGCGGATTTCATCGGCGCCCTAATGGGCGGCCATGGCATGTTGAACCTGGCCGGGTTTAACGCTGCCAATGCCATCGCCCGAGAGATCTTGAAGGGAAAAAGTCTAAAGCTGGAGGCCTTGAACCAGCCCGAAATCGAGATGGACCACATCGTGCAATCGGGCGTCGAGGCCGCCAAAATTATGGGAGCCGACTCGGCCAATGCCGCCTTAATTACCGCGGCATTGTGCTATATGGCCGGCGCGAATGTCAGGGCCGGCGTGCCCTCGGGCAACCGCAAACTGGGGGCCATGGCGCGCCTGAAGGCCGGGGCCGCGAAAGGCTCAGTGTCGACTTTGCCCACGCCCAAGGCCAACAACAAGATTAGCGGTTTTCCTGCCGTCCATGAGATTTACCATTTGATGATGGAGGGGAAACTGACCCAGATTGATGGACGCTTTGTTCCTCCCGGGATTTCAGGTTCTCCTATCTGTGGCCATAGTGCCTTGGGGGAGGACTATATCTTCCCCGAGATAGCGGAAAACGGCGCCCGGGCCGGTACCGAGGCTATGATGCGGGCCTACGCCGGGGCCGGCATGAAACCCAACCCATTCATCTCGGCGATCTTCGGCACCGCGGCAACTTTAGAAATCGTCCACCCGGATTCGCCCGCGCCCGACCGCTGCGGCCGCTCTTTTCAGGTCCCCATCCACCAGTTGGCCGGAGCGGCGGCAGCCCAGGCCGCCGGGCTTCCGGAGCTGATTCATTTCCGGGTGACCGGAGAGGAGTTCAAGACCGCCGCAGTGATAGGCGACCTGGGAATGATCCTGAAGGATATGGGAACGCCCACGGTTGTGGGGATGCTGGCTTTCTACGAGATCTTCGGCTGCTTCGTCGAAAGTCCCCGGATCGGGGCGGGGGGGAGCGGGGGGCCCAAGACGGCGCCCATCGGCCACGTACTGGCCGATGCCACTCTGGCATTGCGGACCCTGGCACGGACGGGGTCCATCTCCGAGGCGGCGGCGGTGATCCGCCAAAACAAGGAGACTTTTTTAGACCCGGAAATGGCAGCCCTGGAGGCCAATACGGTGGCCCGCAAAATGGAAGAAATCGAGAGCGGCCCAGTCTCCATGGCCCTGGTTCAGGGGACGGAGGATCGGACCCTCCAGGCCATCGAGGCGCGGGTGCGCCTGACCCAGGAGGTCCTGGGGCGGGGCGGCACCCTGGCAGATGTCCTGAAAACCCTTGGGGAAAACCGGATGCAGAAGGTGCAGGGGCGCACTGGGGAAATGCTTAGCAAGAGCCTGGGGAAAGAGGTGGAAGTCCGGATTGCCAATATGACCGGTGGCGGGCGCAGGTCCGGAAACCTGGGACGCAAGATTTGGGTTCTCGATCCGGATGCCGATGTGACCGTGCGGCTGGATGGAGAAGATTTTGAAATGCCGTCCTTCTGCACCAGGGCCGTCCTGGAAGCGGTCCTGCAGAAAGACGCCAAAAAGCTGGAGATCATGTCGTTGGCGGCCCCGGCCGTAGGCGAACTGCTGGTTTCCGGACATACCCTCTTGGATCTTCAGGTCCCGGCGGCGGTGGCGGCGATCCTCGGCCAATCTCCGGGGGAGGCGAGCAAAGAAGCGGTGCGTTCCGGGGCTCTGCTTTCGGGTGGGCTGCCGGGATGCGGACAGCGAACCGAAAAAGTTGCCCAATTGGCTCTGGACTTTTTCACCAAACAGCCAGATTAAAGACCTTGGCTGCTTAAGATAAGGAAACCTCATGGCAGAGCAAAAAAGTGATATTCCTTCCTTTCTGATGGAAGGCACCCAGAGAACCAGAGGCCGAGACGCGCAGAGGATTAACATCATAGTCGCGCTCACCATCGCCGAGTCGGTGAAAACGACCTTGGGGCCCATGGGCATGGATAAAATGCTGGTGGACTCCCTGGGAGACCTGGTGGTGACCAACGACGGCGCCACCATCCTGCGGGAAGTGGACGTCGATCATCCCATTGCCAAGATGATGGTCGAGGTAGCCCAAACGCAGGAGACCGCGGTGGGGGATGGCACCACCACCGCGGTGGTGCTGGCTGGGGAGTTTTTGAAGGAAGGCGGGAAACTCCTGGATCAGGGGATCCACCCCACGGTGATTTCCCGGGGATTCCGCCTCGCGGCTGAAAAAAGCCAGGAAATTCTGGACAGTCTGGCTAGCGAAATTTCCGTCGCGGATAACGAGGTCCTGCGCAAGATTGCCGTTACCGCCATGACCGGCAAGGTGGCCGAGCGCGCCAAGGACCATCTCAGCAGCATCGTTGTTAAAGCCGCTAAAGCAGTGGCAGAGGATGATGGGGGCGGCCGGCTGGTCATCAACCCGGAAAACATCAAGTTAGAGAGAAAGGACGGCGCCGGGATAGAGGCCACGGAATTCATCAGCGGTATCGTGCTCGACAAAGAACGGGTCCATCCGGCCATGCCCAGCCGGGTGGAGCAGGCCAAGATTCTCCTTTTGAACTTCCCGCTGGAGCTGAAGGGAAAAGAAGGGGAAATCCACTTTACCGATCACCTTCAGCACCAGGCCTGGGTGGAGAGCCGTAAGGAGTGGATCCGGGAGACGGTGCAGGCCATCAAGGCCTCCGGGGTCTCCGCCCTCTTTACTGAGCGGAATATCGACGATATCGCCCAGTTTTACCTCGCCAAGGAAGGCATCTTTGCGGTCCGCCGGGTACGCGGCTCGGATATGGAGAAACTGGCCCGGGCCACTGGGGCAGAGATTATGAACAACCTGGAGGAGCTCAGCAGCCAGCAATTGGGGGAGGCCGGGCGCATCGAACAGGTGCGGGTCAGCCGCGATTTCATGGTGTTTGTGAGCGGCTGCAAGGACCCCAAAGCGGTTAGTATTTTGATCCGGGGGGGCACGCAGCACATCGCTGGCGAAGTGGAGCGGACTATTGAAGATTGCCTGGGTGTAGTCAGTGCGGTGCTGGAGGACCGGAAGATTGTGGCCGGGGGAGGAGCCTGCGAGATTGAGCTGGCCCGGCAGCTGCGCCAGTTCGCCAAGGAAATCCGGGGCCGGGAACAGTTGGCGGTGAGAGCCTTTGCCGAGGCGTTGGAAGTGATTCCCCGGGCCCTGGCCGAAAACGCCGGATTGGACCAGATCGACCTGGTAATGGAGCTGGTGGCCCGTAACGAAAAAGAAGGGTCCCACATCGGCTTGGACATCTTCGACGGGAGGGTCAAAGACATGTTCGCCGAAGGAGTGGTCGAACCGGTGCGGGTCAAGAAGCAGGCTATAAGCTCGGCCAGTGAAGTGGCCATGATGATCCTGCGCATCGATGATATGATTGCTGCCTCCAAAATCGGCAAGGTCCCCCCACTCCCGGCGGGAATGGGGAACCCTGAAAAGATGAGAGGGAGGTAAAATGGAAAAGACTCACAGAGCCATCGCCAGACAGCTTAATATTCCCAAACTGAAAAAGGATAAGCGCACCCTGCAAAGGAGGGTTTACGAGCACGTGCGCAGGGAAATTGTTAACGGGAGTCTCAAATGGGGCGAGAGGCTCTCGGAGGACTCACTGGCCGGCTCTTTCAACGTGAGCCGGACGCCGGTGCGGGAGGCCATCTTCCAGCTGGTGCAGGAAGGGCTGGTAACCAAAGAGCCCCATAACTGCTTCTACGTGCGGAAATTCACCCATGCCGACATAGAGGAAGTCTTCCGCCTGAGATCAGTCCTGGAACCCCTGGTCCTGGAGACGTTGTGGGAGAAGTTGGATGCAGGCGTGATCGCAGAGCTTCAGGATAATTTAGACCAATGCCAGACACTCCTCCAGAAAGGGGATACTGCACAGATCTTTCCATTCGTGGCCGAGTTTCATGAGATCATCTACCGGGCCGCGGCCAGCCCCAAGTTGCTGGAAGTTCTGCGCGGCCTGGGAGGAGATATGCTGCAGAATCGCGGTCTGGCCGTTAAGAAAAAAGGGGTCCTGGCAGATTTTGTCGATCATCATCGTCAGATGCTTGAGGCCTTGATCGCCAAAGATAAGGCCCTGGCCGAAAAGATCATGAGAGATCATTTGGAAGAAGGAAGGAATTGTGCCCTGGAAGTCGTAGCTCTGGAGAGTCTTGACAATGGGACGCGGACGGTGCGGGCTATCTAATGGAGAGACGCCCTGCTTCACAGTTTAATGGGGAATGGCTGACAACTTCTTTAAGAGGAATCTGAGGAGGGAAAGTGAAATGAAAGACCGGATGCATGCTTCTAAGAAGGTTATAGGTTCCTGGGCCATTGCCCTGATGATCGGGCTGGCGATGTTTGTCGCTACTGCTTTGCCGGCCAATGCCGAGCAAGAGGTGAGATTTGGTTACCTGGTTGCGGACCAACTCCACCAATACATCATCCCCATCGGCATCGGCAAGGGCTACTTTGAGCAGGAAGGGGTGAAGCTGAAGGCCCAGAATTATGCCTCGGCGGGTGTATTGATGGGGGGCCTGGTCGCCAATGATATCGACGTCGCCGTCGTAGGGGTGTCCGGCGCCATGATTTTCAAGGCCAATGGCAACGACGTGGTGATCATCGGCACTCAAAACCATGGTGGCTCCGCACTCGTAGTCGATCCCTCGATCCAGAAATTTGAGGATCTGAAGGACCAGCCGGTCGGCGATCCGGGGGTCGCCTCCAACCACCACACCTTGCTGGGCATGCTGCAGGAAAAGTATCATACCCACGTGAAAAATTTAACCATCAAACCGACGGACATGCCCGTCTTTGCCAAGAATAAGGAAGTCAAGGGGCTTATCTGCTACGAACCTTGGCCCACCCGCGTTATGGAATTCGCCGGCTGGAAGAGACTCTTTTCTTCCAATGAGATCATGGAGGACCAGCAGTGCTGCGTGTTGGTAAGTTCCGCCAAATACATCAAGGAGCATCCCGACGAGATCTACAAAATTGCGAAAGTGAACGCCGAATCGATCAAGTACATCCGGGACCATAAAGACGAGGCGATGAAAATGATCAGCAAGGCTACCGGCCTCGACGACCAGCTCCTCGAGAACGCCTATCCGAACATGATTTTCCCGTGGCCGCCCAGAGTGAACGGGGATACCGCTAAGCAGCTCCTGCAAGGAATCATCACCGCCAAAGTGATTAATGGAGACAACATCAAGCCCGACATTAATACCTGGTGGAATACGTTAAACGATGACTCCTTTGAAAAACGGCTGGAAACTGAGGGCTACATCGCCAAGTTGGAAAAACAAGATGTAAAACCTTAACTCGGAAAAGACCGGGGAGCCCGGAGGTGAGGGTAACCTCCGGGCCCCGAAACGGAGTGCACGGGATGGATAATTCCCCTGAAATCGTGGCGGCTGAGAGCGCGCCAGCTATTAAACCCCCCAGTTCTCTGCTGATCAAAACGCTGCGGAGCGATTGGGCTTTCAATATTTTATCGGTTGTGATCGCCCTGGCCTTATGGAGCGTCACTGCCAGGTATCTTCACTCCACCCTCGTGCCGGGGCCGGCAAAGGTGTGGCAGGCCACTATTCATCTGGTCCGGTTCGGCGATGTGGATGGCTTCACTATTTCCCAACACATTGAAGCCAGCCTCATCCGCATCCTGGCTGGCTTTGGACTGGCCTGCGTCTTAGGGATTCCCCTCGGGCTCTGGATGGGGCTCTGCCCCAGTGTCTATGCCCGGACCCGCGCGGTCATCGAACCCATCCGGTTCATCCCGCCCATCGCCTGGATTCCCATGGCCATCGTTATCCTGATCGGCTTTTCCCGCTATGTGTTCCTGATCTGGCTGGGGGCCTTTTTTCCTATCTGGATCAATACGATGGTGGGCGTAGGACGGGTCAATGAAATCCATATGAACGTGGCCAAAGTCTTTGGCGCCAGCAAGTGGACCCGGATCCGCAAGGTCGTCATCCCGTCCGTGATGCCGGACATCTTCTCGGGGATGCGAGTGGCGCTGGGGATGGCCTGGATGTGCATCGTCGCCGCCGAAATGATCGGCGGCGAGTCGGTGGGCGTCGGCCGCCTCATCTTGAAATACGCCGAACTGATGGAACTGGGGCCGGTTATCTCGGGCATGTTGATCATCGGCGTCATCGGGTTCGCCATGAACGAGATCCTGCTCATCGTCGAAAAGAAGATGTTTAAGTGGCGCTGGGAGGTTTCTCTATGACGGCTGGCGGCAAGGTCCGAAGCAAGACAGCCACCGAGCCGGGCGAGGACCACGGTTTGGCCAAAGAGAAAATCAGCGTTCGAGTGAAAAAGTCCTTCGGGGACTTTCAGTGCCTGCGGAACATCCAGTTCGACGTCCGGGAGAATGAGTTCTTGTGCCTCGTCGGGCCGAGCGGCTGCGGCAAGACGGTTCTGATGGAGATCATCGCGGGTCTCATGGCGCCCACCCAAGGCCAGGTGACCATCGACGGCGAACCCATCGATCCGGCCCGCCACAACATCAGCCTGGTCTTCCAAGAACCCTCCTGCCTGCCCTGGCGGACGGTTTGGGACGATGTCAAATTCGGCTTGGAGATCAAAGGGGTCGATGAAAAAGAGGCCAATGAGCGCATTGGCAAGATCCTGGAGATCGTCGGCCTGAAGGGCTATGAAAAATATTTTCCCAACCAGATCTCCGGGGGGATGAAACAGCGGGTGGCGATCGCCCGGGCCTTTGTGACCCATCCGGACCTCCTGCTCATGGATGAGCCCTTCGGCCATTTGGACGCCCAGACGCGCTACTTCATGCAAATCGAGGTTCTGCGGATTTGGGAGCAGATGAAACGGACGGTAATTTTTGTGACCAACAACGTGGAAGAGGCGGTGTTTCTGGGCGAGCGGGTCCTGGCCTTCTCGCCCCCACCTGCGGAAATCCGGGCGGTAGTCCCGATCAATCTACCCCGGCCCCGGGATGTCACCGCACCCAATTTTCTCTCCTTGCGCAAAGAAATCACCAGTTTTTATGAGGTCAGCATATGAGTGGCACCGACTTGGGAGAGAAGGAAAAAATTGTCTTCAAATCCTTCAGCAAGTCCTTCGGCGGCCTTCTGGTTTTGGATAACCTTAACTTCACAGTTCGGGAGAGAGACTTCCTCTGCATCGTGGGGCCTACCGGATGCGGCAAAACTACCCTCTGCAACCTGATCACCACGTTGCTCTCACCCACGCAGGGAACGGTTCATATCAACGGCGCCCCGGCCGACCCGCGGAAACACAACATTGGCTTTGTCTTTCAGGAACCCTCCTGCCTGCCGTGGCGGACCGTTTGGGACGATATCAAACTCGGCTTGGAGATCAAAGGCTACGACCAGGAAGAGATAGACAAGAGGACCGGGCAGATCATTGAACTGGTGGGGCTGAAGGGGTTCGAAGCCTATTATCCTAGGCAACTCTCCGGCGGCATGAAGCAGAGGGTCGCCATCGCCCGGGCCTTTGTAACCGAGCCGGATCTCTTGCTGATGGACGAGCCCTTCGGGGAGTTGGACATCAAGACCCGGTTCTTTATGATGGATGAGGTCCTGAAGCTCTGGCAGGCGATCAAGGCGACGATAATTTACGTGACCCATAACCTGGAAGAGGCCGTCTATCTGGGCCAGCAGATCATGGTGCTGTCTCAGAAACCGACCCGCATCAAGGCTATGATCCCCGTGAACTTGCCTCATCCCAGGGACTATGCCGACCCTGCGTTCATTGAGATCCGCAAGGAAGTCACGGACTTGGTGAAATGGTGGTGAACCGGAAGCAGATTGACAAGGCGGGAGCGTGGATGGGAGAGAAGCGGAAGCGGATTGAGAAGGCGGGAGCCGAAGCTGCGGAAAGATATCGTGTCGGCTGGACCTGACCCGAGGCCATTCTCCTTAGTCTTAGGGAGAATCAATTGCTGGAGGTCTCTGATGAAGTGGTCAAGTGTTCTACCCCCTTGGGGGCCGGGCTGGGGTACAGCCAAAAAATGTGTGGCGCCCTTATTACTGCCGTCTTGGCCCTGGGGGTGAAATACGGGCGCACCGACCTCGAAATCAGCCGCAGGCCATCCTGGAGTAGGGGATACCGTCTGGTTGAATGCTTTGAGAAGCACTTTCAGACTGTATCCTGCGCCGAGCTGACCAAGGAGTTTAAGGATTTCTGCTCTCCGGAGCGAATCTCCCACTGTATGGGGATCATCGACTTTGCTACCCAGGAAGCAGCAAATTTTCTCTCATACCCTGATGAATCCTACCCCGACCCTGACAAAGAAGAGTATTTTGCGCGCCGGGAAAAGAAGTCCACTTGACCTTTTGGGGTCAGGGATGAGGCCCCCTGATTTCAATGATTGCAGGTTTAAGTTGCGGGGATGGGAACGGAAAAGCAACTTCAGTCTCAATATAGCTGGTGGCGGTAATCCAATCTTCCCGGACAGGAGGAGCGAA
Source organism: Desulfobaccales bacterium (assembly GCA_052326585.1). GTDB lineage: Bacteria > Desulfobacterota > Desulfobaccia > Desulfobaccales > 0-14-0-80-60-11 > JAPLJC01. The sequence goes on from JBKQLU010000028.1 coordinate 87,693, forward strand.
TATGCTGAAGCTGAAGTTGAGAAACGAACCAAAGATATGTGAGGTCGGAGGAGTAAAATTTGGCGGGCAACCCGGAGATTATCCGTGCGTCTGCGTTAATTCCATATTCCAAAAAGGCGATAAAGTCTTTGAGGGCAAACGCCAGGGAGGCTTCAATGAGCAGCGGGCCGCCGCCCTCCTTAAAACCCAGGATAGGCTCTGGGCGGAAACCGGCGTGCCCGGGATGGCCGATATCGTTGCAAACACTGGGGAAGAATTCAAGTCCTACATAGACTTTGTTACTTCTGTGAGTTGTATGCCTTTTTGCGTGGACGCCTGGGTTATGAAGCCCAAATTGGAAGGAGCTGCCTATTGTGCGGAAAAAGGGCTTTTGGACCGCATGTTTTATAATAGTTTGACGGTGTGGGAGAAGGATCTGGAGACCGAGATTCGAGAAATTTCTCAAATCGGCGTGAAGCATGTCCTCCTGGTGGCGTTCGACCAGGAAGATCAGATGCCCAGTGGCAGGATCACCGGAACCCAAAAAATCCTGGATGTAATTGAGAAGGTTGGGGCCCAATTTAGTAGTATTTTTGTAGACACCTCGGTGATGAACGGCCCAGCTACCGCCTTTTGCGGCGTGGCTAACGCCATGATCAAGGAAAAATGGGGGTTCCCGACAGCCAGTGCGCCCAGCAACGGTTCTTACATGTGGAAAAAGGCTCGCGAACTCTGGGGATTTAAAGGCTGGTCCGCGGCTGACGCCGCGCTGGAAGCCCTCTCGGCATTTATGTATCATGACATGATCTTTTCGGGACCGATGGCCGGAGCCGAGCGTATCATGCCGGCGATAGCCATGAGTGCAGCATTCTTGGCCACGGCAGTGTTTGCGGAAACCAAGAAGCTCCCCAAGGATCAGAATCACCCGCTCTTTAAGCTCTTTCCTGAGTTCGTGGACCAATTAAAAAGCGCTACCTAAAGTTAAATACAAAAGAGGAAGGGGATTTATTTTATGGCAGAATTAACTGGTTATGAAAGAGTAATGCGGACATTTAAGCGCGAACCTGTAGATACCATGCCATTTTTCACTGGCATGGGGATGGTACTGCTCCCAGCGATCAAGAAACTAGGGTACAAGTTCCCACAGATCCATGCCAGTGCCGAGAAGATCGCCAAGTCTGGCGTCGAGTCGGCCCGGATGTTCAATCTCGATTCACTGGCGATTCCTTATGATATGTGCGCCGAATCCCAAGCCTTGGGGAATGAGATAAGCCTGTATGAGGGGGAAGATGAAATTCTTTATCCCACCATTCCCGCCAAGAAATGGGAAAGCCTCGATCAAGTGAAGATCACCCAGGAAGACATCGACACGATTATGACCAAGGGCCGCATGCCTAACATTCCCCAAGCCATTAAAATGGCCAAGGAACTGGCGCCTGATAAAGCCTGTGGGGCCTGGCAATTGGGTCCTTTCACGCAGTGTGGCCAGCTCATCGAGCTGGGTAATCTCCTCAAGGGCGTGTTCAAGCAAAAGAGACTGGTGGAGGAGATTCTCGATAAAGTTACGGACATGATCATCGAGATCGGCAAAACCCTGCAGGCCGCCGGCGCGGACTTTATCACCCTGCGCGAGATGGGAGCGGGGGCGGATCTCCTCAACCCGCGTACCTTCAAGGACATGATCAAACCGCGCTTGACCCGGATTCTATCGGCCTGGAAATCCCCCACGGTCTTGCATATTTGCGGAGCAACCGACCCCCTCATCGAGATGATGAAAGACTGCGGCGCCGATGCCATCAGCGTGGATATAAAATGCAACCTGCAAGAGGCGCGGAAAAAGGTCGGCAATGATTATCTGCTTTTTGGGAATTTCGATGTGTTTAAACTGCCTTGCCGGGAAGAAACCACGGTGGAGGAGGCAGTTGCAGGTATAAAAGCCAATATCGACGGCGGCGTCGATGCCGTTTGGCCCGGCTGCGATTTATGGCCGGATATCAAAGAGGCTAATTTCCGCGCCATAGAAAAGACCATTCGAGAATACGGCAAGAAACCCAGCCCGGCTTTAGGACGACTTTAGGGCCGGAAAGGAGGCGTGATGAGAACCAAAAAGGAGATGATAGAGGAGCTTAAGCAGACGGTTATCGACTTCGACGAGGAAGGATGCGTCAAAGTCGCCCAGGAGTATGCCGATGCCCAATATCCGCCCCTGGAAGGCATCATGGATGGACTGGCCGCCGGGATGCAAGCGGTCGGGGAGCTTTATGAGAAACATGAGTACTTTGTTCCTGAAATGCTCATGTGCGCCGATGCTCTATACGCCGGCCTGGCCATCTTGAGGCCGCTGGTGCCGAAGCAGGAAGACGCACCTAAATCTCAGGTAGTCATCGGCAGCATCCAGGGCGATGTCCACGACATCGGCAAGAATCTGGTAAAGATGATGTTCGATGTCGCCGGCTGGCAAGTCTTTGATCTGGGACGGGATGTGCCC
>JBKQLU010000029.1:0-126415 GCA_052326585.1 Desulfobaccales bacterium
GGGCACATCCCGTCCCAGATCAAAGACTTGCCAGCCGGCGACATCGAACATCATCTTTACCAGATTCTTGCCGATGTCGTGGACATCGCCCTGGATGCTGCCGATGACTACCTGAGATTTAGGTGCGCCTTCCTGCTTCGGCACCAGCGGCCTCAAGATGGCCAGGCCGGCGTATAGAGCATCGGCGCACATAAGCATTTCAGGAACAAAGTACTCATGTTTCTCATAAAGCTCCCCGACCGCTTGCATACCGGCGGCCAGTCCATCCATAATGCCTTCCATAGGCGGATATTTGGCAGCAGCATACTCCTGGGCGACTTTGACGCAACCTTCCTCGTCGAAGTCGATAACCGCCTGCTTAAGGTCCTCAATCATCTCTTCTTTGGTTCTCATCACGTCTCCTTTCTGGCCCTAAAGTCAAGCGGACTTCTTTTCCCGGCGCGCAAAATAGTCTTCTCTGTCAGGGTCGGAGTAGGATGCATCGCGGTCTGAGAGAAAATTTGCCGCTTCCTGGGAAGCAAAGTCGATGATCCCCATAGAGTGGGAGATTCGCCCCGGAGAGCAGAAATCCTTAAACTCCGTGGTCAGCTCGGCGCAGAGGTCACAGGTCAATAACCCCCGTACCGTTCTGCGGTTGCAACCATGGCTGCTATATTCTCGGACTTAGCCGCTCCTGGAATGAGGCATCCCGGGCCCAAAATAAACGGACCGTTTCGGCCTGCTTTCTCAATACACGCTCGGGATTCTCTTTCAGTGTCTTCTGGCGTGCCTAACGAAAGTGTAAGGGAAGGACTGACATTCCCAAAGATACACATTCGATCACCCAAAACTTTTCTGGCGCTCTCCAGATCAACTTTCTCATCCAGACTCATCGCATCTATCTTCAACTCGGCAAATAAATCCAACCTGTCGGCAGTATCGCCGCAAACGTGCAGTATCATTTTTACGTTGGTCCTTTTGAGAAAGTCAGTCAGGCGCCGTAGGTTGGGCAGGCTCCATTTTTCAAATTGGCTTCTGGAGATCATGTCACCTGAGGAGGGAGGATCCGAGATCATAATGATGTCCGCCCCTGCATGGATCAGGGCCTCACCGCAGATAATGAGGCTATCCACCGCTAGGTCCATCAACTCTTGCAGCGGCCCCCGGTTTTTGAACATGTCCCGTAAAAGCGCCTCGTAGCCACGCATAGTGGCCGCGTGCCGCACGGGACCCTGCAGATAACCGATAACCGGTATCTCTCCAGAACAGAGCTCCTTGAGTCTGGCCACTCCATCCAAAATCATCGGCAACCGGCCGTCTTTATGAGGATCCGGTATTTTTAGCTTGCCCAAATCCTGACTGTAGTCATTGATTAGGTGTGTTGACGGTCTTGGTGGAGTGTCATTGTCGTAGTAAATCACTACTCCCATGGCTTCAGACACCGCTTCAATTGCGCAAAGGTCGAATACTGCGTCATAACCGAATCGTTTCCTGGTTTCATACTGGGCATACACATGCTTTTCTACGCTCTCCATCATATCGGTGATTTCGAAGCCCGCCTCTTTGATGCACCAATCCCGCACCCATGGAACAACCGGCACTCTATCCGGCATTTGGCCTGATAGAGCGGTCATCATTCTCTCATACGGTCTCATTGCACCTCCCCTGAACTCCCATCCAGTTCCTTAGGTTTATTCCAGTGACAAGATGATTGGTTTATTAGCCGCGTGAGAAGGCCCATACCTGGTAACGTTTTTGAGATGCAGCGCGACGTGACTGCTAACCGCTCTAGAGAAGCAGACGGTCGCCCTTATCGGCAATGCCCATACTTTCAGGTTCACTCTGAACCCACTGCTTAAAAGCAACCGTACCACCACAGGGTCCCGCAACGGCAGGTCATTTCTTTCCCCCTCCCATGAGTACGGCTTGGGGCGCGCGGCGGAGAAGCATAATGCAAAGGGGTGCGGCCAGTCCGCCGAGTCCCAGCAAAATAAAGGACGGCGCCCATTGGGTGGCGTTGGTAGGAGCCACGGCCCCGTTAAAATGCTGCAGGACAGCGCCGAATAAAGCTGGCGAGATGATCGTAATACCATAACCAACCGCAGACTGAACTCCCAAGGCCAACCCGGAAAATTTCGGATTCATCATTTCCAGGAGTCCAGCCTTAAAGATCGCGGTATCAGAGACGACCCAAAATCCTATCCAGGCGGCAACGATTACGACAGTCGCAAAAGGATACCCAAAAAGACCTCCCAGAAAAAACTCTGCTATGACGCCGCATATCGATCCCACCATGATTGCGAATGTCCTTCCCTTTCTATCAGCCATAACCCCCCATAACCAGGATGCGGGTACACCTAATAGGATGATGGCGGCCGCGATTGTCCCCCCGGTACTTACAGCCCGGTCTGTTGGAACGCCGCCGGCAATCTGAGTGGCAACCAGAAATGGACCGATCCATCCCCAGAAGGCATAAAGCTCCCACATGTGCCCGGCGTATCCCAGAGTAATCAGGGAGGGGCCCACGTAACCACCGGCAGGAGCGAGCAGGCACTCCCGTGAGGAAGAAGCAGTTGCAGTCCCAGGGATGACCTTGCATTCTTCGATCGGCTCAGGCGGACGATCCTGAACGAAAAGGATAATCAGAAATGCCCCGAGAATCGCCGGAATCGACGTCCAGAAGACACCTACTCTCCATCCGTACGCTACTGCGAGACGCGAGGCAATAAGGTAGCCTCCGGCATAGGCGCTGACTAAGGCGGCAGTGTAAGCGCCGAGAACACCTGCTCTCCTGTTGGCTGGAAACCAACGCGCCAGGAGCATCATCCCCGGCACATAGATGGCGCCGGCGGAAAGCCCCACGATCAATCTCATAACCAGGATGCTCCATTTACCCTGAACAACCCATATGAACAGGAGAGAAAAGACCCCGGATAGTAAGGTGGCGCAGAAGAGGATTTTTTTCAGGCTCACACGATCGGCCAGCCAGCCGGTAGAAACCACTACTAGCACATATCCGATCTGAAAGGCCGAAAGTATCAGACCCGTATCGGTCGATGTCAGGTGATATTCCTGCGATAGAAATTTGAGAACCGCTGAAAAGTTGAACCATGGCATATTCCCCAGCGCCATGGAAATGAGCATGACAATAAGCAACCGACCCCTCTGGCTCATGATGGACCTCCCTCTTTCGATTCTGCAGTCCCCAGTACAGTTGTGATATTCCTCACGGGAGAGCTACTTGGTCTCACTAAAACCACCATCCGAATCAATCATCCGGGCGATTCGTTCGGCCAGTTTGGCCACTTCCTCAGCCTTTTGCCGGGCGCCAGGAATTCCCGCCGTGATGTAGGCCGCTTTTTCCGCGATCGCGGCCAATTCCTTGGCGCTTCCCATCCCCCTGACTGTCGCAACCGCGGTCGGTACGGTGATGTTGAGGATGATATTCCCTCCAAGGAGCAGTTCCCGAAGGATGCGCCCTGCGATGAAAAGCAACGAGCGCAGCTCCGGATCGTCGGTTTCGGCCACCTTGATTGCAACCTCGGAAACGATGCGTTCCAGCAAAACGGTCTTGCCGTCGATGCTCACCTCCACGTCTGCATCACCGTCAAGCGCCCACCACCGGCTCAACTTGCCTTTCGTGTTCCTCGAGTAGCTTTTGACCATGCGGATGGATATCTCTTTCCCCATCGCTTTGGAGACCATCTGTGACGCCCGCTCTTCAACCACTGCCTGCCGGTCACGGTCCAGGCCATCCACCACCGCTTCCAGGCTTGCACCGGCGGCAAGCTCACTGCCGGCGCGCAGGGCGCGGTTGTAGAGGGCCCTTGTGCGAATCGGTTCCGTGGCCGCGATCATCATCTTGGTTACCGGGCCTCGACGGACCTGCTCGGCTTTCCGCGCAACCGTGTTCACTGCAACCATGGTCGTCTCCGGATCAAAGGAGTGCTCCCCACGCCTGGAGAAAATTTCCACGGCGCGGTCGAAGTCGAATTTGCACCACTGAAGAATTTTGAGGGCCAGCATTGCGTCTTCGCCATGGTGCGCGTTGGAGCGCGCGGCCTGGGTCAACATGAAAGGGGCTTCCAGGAAGATGTTCAATACATCGTGAAGAGCCACCATCCCGATGAGCGAAACCCCGCCCACGTCCTTTAAGATGAGCCCCACATCGCCCACCAGGCGGGCGGTATCAAATTCTTCATCTGTCCCGTAAACATGCAACATTTTGGGCAGGCCCGCAGCTTCACAAGCGGCTTTACCGACCGGATAGGCCGCACCGCGATGAAATTCGCCCTCCTCGTTTGGTATCCACGCATCCGGATGCACGATCTCGAGAGTTGCCGCAGATCCGAGCAGTGCCGCGGACAGAGGGTCCGGATCGATCCCGGCGCCCGACATGGCTTGCAACATGGCGACCGTTCCAACCGTTGCCGCGTTTTTGGCCAACTCGGGGATGACGATTTCCTCACCCAGGGTGCCGTGTCCAAAAACTGGCCCAAGCCCTCGCGGCAACCGCGAGCCTTGGATTCTCGTAAGCTTTCCCTCAGCCAAAGCTTGGTAGATAGCCTGAACCGCAGCAAAACCAGAGACCTTATTGCCCCGTTTGATGCTGGGCAGTGCGGCAACCCCGCATCGGTCCACACCTGCCAGGATCCGGGCCATTCCTCCCAGTTTACGGCTGCCGGCCGGCACTCCAGCCTGGGCGTTGCTTCCGGCCAGCAACAGCACAACGGCACTTAGCATCGCGGCATTGGCAGGGTCCGCCCCTGCCTCCCTGGCGGCGGCAATGGCACGGGACAGAACATGGTCTACCGGAATCTCGACCGAATCTGCAAATTTCACTTCGATATCGACACCTTTTTGCAGTTCCTCGGCCAGGACGTTGGCAATTCCTATAACTGCCATGTTCAGAGAACCTTGCCCTTTCGTGCATGCTTCGATGCGATCCAGTGTCATCAAATTCATATCCGAAGATGCCGCCATCACTGCAGCAATAATTTCAGTTTTCATAAACAGGCCTCCGTGAGTAGTTTTTCTACTTTCGTCTCAGGCACGCAGCTAAAATGTGCAGCGAACGGGTAAACGCGAGCCGCCTGCTGGTAAGCCGGTCGGATTTTTCAAATAGGGAAAAGCTTGAATTACACCACCGTGTTCTCCGGGGTGCCGATCAAGAGCCTCAGCACATCAGGCTTCTCGGTCTCTTATGATCCGACGCCGTAGCCGGTCCTTTCGACTTTGAATGGAGGCGGCTGTCCATTACCTCTTACGTAGGACCGGACAATTGCAGCGCCGGTTGGAGTTGTCAGTTTCAGATCTTCTTCACGGAAGACGCCCTTTGAAAAAATTCTACGGCATCTATCAGGGCACTTATCATCATATCGCCACTAATGCCGAAGACACGCTCCCCTTCTTCGTGATAGTCGACAGAAGGTCCCGATCGAGTACGCCTGGAAGGCAAAGGGCATCCCTTACCCACGAGAGGTCCTCCGCACTGATGTGGTCAACCTGGACCAGTAAGATCAGACCGTCTTTTTCTATATTCCACCCCCGAAATTCGAGTGTTACCAAGTGATTCAGGGAATGGTGTCGACTGCGACGAACCGGGGATCATGAATAGGCAGCAGGATATCGGCCATACCCTTCAGCTTGAGCAGTGTATTATAGGCTTGGTACGCATCGGTGTGGACGCCTGGCGGAATTACCTCCATCTCCATTGAAGTGATGGCAGGCGGTGGATAAAAATTTTCCATAGTCGTGCAGCATCCAGTAATAATGGCCTTCCCTTTTGCAGTATTGACCGCTACCGAAAGCCCGCCGGAGGTGTGGGCCGGGGTGTGAATCACCTGAATTCCAGGAAGGAGCTCTTGATCACGGCTGATCGCTTTTAACTGCCCTCGAGCTTCTATCTCCTCCAGGTAGTCAAGCAGGTAGCGATAGTCCAGGGGATGTTGGTTGTGGAGTTGGGCAATCTCAAGCTCGTGTGCGTAGAAAACTGCATTGACAAATTTGTAATCATTCTGGCAATGATCGCTGTGAAGGTGGGTATGAATAACGATATCTATCGACTCTGGAGTCAAACCCCAGCGGGCCAGTCCCTCTTCAATGGTATATATTTTCCCTCCGATGGCCTTTTCCCGGTGATCAGTAGCAATTGGCTTCATCTCTCCCGTATCCACCAGAATCTTTTTGTCGCCGCCTTCCAAATACCAGGAAATGATTGGCATAGCGAACTCTTTCCCGTATTCATATTGGTAGGTGACCATTCCCTTATCAGTTAATTTTGCACCCACAACGATAGGATGTATCTTATAAGTAGTCATTTGAGCCTCCATGTTCAAATTTCAGGTTATCTCATTGTTAACAATTTTGAGTTTGCAGTCCAAATCTCATCGTAATGGCAAATGGTTAGTCATGAATACTCCTCCGTTAATGAGTTTTGGATAGGATAGAATATTAAGCTCAACACGAATGAACGATTAAATCCATTATGATAAAGGCATTTGGGGTTGTAAATGCACAAAGTGCCTTTTGGCATGTACATTTGGGTAGGGTAATCAGACTCCGGTGATGATCCGCACCAAGGTGGCATACTGTGAAATGACCAAACCCGGACTGAACCGCCGCCGTGCCGAACTTCGCTTTATTGGCATCGGCCGGAATAGAGCATCAGCTCGAAAAAATACCATCTATCATGTTGTTAAAAATTAATAAAATACGGAAGGAATCGAAAAGAATTATTGCTTTTCGATTTAAGAAGCCCTATTGCGAAAGTTCAGAGGGTATAAGTTGACGTTGTTTTTAAAGAATTTGCTGAAGTGCGCTGGATCGTCGAATCCAAGCATGAAACCAATTTCCTTGATGCTAAATGAAGAATGCAGGAGGTAGCGCTTTGCTTCTAGTACTAAACGCTCGTCAATTATCTTCTTTGTCGAAATGCCGGCAACTGACCGGCAGATATCGGTAACTCTTTTGGATGACAGGCCTAATTTCTTTGCATATTGCTGGACACTCAGATGTTCCTGGTAGTGGGTTTCCAGAAGTGAGACAAAGGCATAGAAGATCGTCAGCATCTCCAGTCGTTCTGGCTGGATTTTCTCCTCTGGTTGGCCGAGGCGTTCCGCTTCGATTAAGAACACCCTTAAAAGGAGAGCCAAAAGTTCCCCATGGCGATGTGTTTCCAGGGAAGAAACTTCGTTTCGGATCTGACGGAGCAGCACACTGAATCTTTGGGGTTGATCCTCCGTCAAGGTACGATAAGGCAAGGCATTACGCTTGAATACCGAAAATTCCAGGGAACCGAGTCCGCCCTTCGCTTGGGGCCGCATGAAAGTATCATCGAAACGCAATAGGTGTCCCTTCAGGACAGAATATTGCTTATAAAAATGGATCTGGTTTCTGGCCAGAAAGAAGAGCGTGTTCGGCTTGATTTCATAGCCCGCAAATTCGACATAATGCACACCCTTGCCCTCTGTAAACCAAATCACCTCGTAATAATCATGGCGGTGGGGGACCTCCATCAATGGCCCCCTCTGACGATAGAGCTCAGCGAGGTTATCATATGCCAGCCCACTCTGATCGATTCCCGCCGATTTAAGATCATATTTCGCGATTTCACTAGTGACTTTTAGCTTACCCATTCCCGAAATCCTTGAAAGTATCCTGAATCCGTGAGCTTATAAATATCAGTTTTCTAGTTTTTTTCTATTTAAGTGTTTGTAATAGTTTAGAATGTGTGGCATTATGCCGCTTCAAAAGCATGGATCGACTCAGCATCGATTCCCGCAGCACCCTTGTGCGCTCACCACCATGGCTTTTGACCACAGCCCGCTTCTTCTTCATGGATCAAAACCTCCAAAAATTGAGGCTATAATAGCCTATTTATTAAGATTTTTCAAATTTTCATCTAGGCTCCAGCAGTGAAGGGCCTTTTCAAAACGGGATGTTATCTTTCCCTGTCAAGTATAAAATTGCGAAATTAAAAGGGTTAGGCCGTTTGGCCTAACCCTTTGATTTATTGGCGGCGGGGACGACGAGACTCGAACTGGCGACCGCCAGCCCATTTCCCTGCGCCCCTGCGATGCACCCCTCTAACCCAACCAGCCTAATGTGAGCCACGATTGACTTTTGCGGAGTTGACCTTACCTTCCTGCTAAATGAAAAACCGATTCCCCAATGCCTGATCATATTTGGTTCGAAAAATCCAATAAAGCGATAAGACCATTTGTAACATTGCCTGAACTCAGTCCCAAAAGAAGTATAGTCACCATAACTTTATGATGTTTCGCCGATGAGCTTTTGCCTGACGCCGCGCCCCTGTCTTCACGGGACCAAAACAGATTCGGGCTGCCAGCACATCTTCCGGCTCCTGCGAGAAAAAGGACATGGGGTGCAAAAGACTCGTATCCAGCCAAAGATGGCTTCCCGCCTTCACCTTGTTCTTGCTTTCTCTGTTCCTGCCCCAGGTTTATGGGATGGAAACCCCGCCGGCGCCCCAGGAGAACTTGAAGCTGCATTCCTTTAAGATAGAGGGTAATAAGCTCATAAAAACCGCGGAGATCAAAAAGGAATTATCCGAAAAGCGGCCCTCGCTTTGGACCTTTTGGAAAGGAGAACCCGCCTTTCGCCGGGCTGACCTCGATTACGATGTGGACCGCCTGAAGATCCCTTTCAGTCCAGAGTCTGAATGCCAAGCTGCTGCAACCGGCAGGCTATCAGGCGGCGGGAAACCTCAGCGGCCAGGCCTCCCTGGGCGGCACCCCCCGGGCCCCCACCGTCAACGGCAATTTCACCCTGGCCTCGGGGCAGATTCAAGAGGTGAAAATCACCGCCCTGGCGACTACTTTTAGCTATAGTCCCAACCAGTTGCAGCTCTCCGGGTATTTGGAGGCAGGTCCCCAACCCCGGCACGCCCGGCTCACCTGGAAAGGGACGGTGCCCGTGGAATTCTCCGTCATTCCCTGGCGCTACCGCCTGGGGGATCAAGGACTCGACCTCCAGGTGCAGAGCGAAAAGGCGAACCTCTCCTGGTTGGCTGCCTGCACTCCCGAAATCCAATCGGCCGAAGGGCAGGTGGACATGCTGGTGTCGGCTAAAGGGGATCCACACCAACCGCAAGTGTCCGGGTCAGTCCGCTGGGGGGCCGGGGCAGTACAACTGCGCCAGACTGGCCTGTCTTATCGGCTGCGGCCGGGGGAAGTTCGCTTGCAGGGGGAGCAGGTGGCCATCCCGGGCCTAACCCTGGAAAGCCAGGGCACCCTCACTCTTTCAGGGAATTTAAACTTGCGGGGCGGCTCCGGCGTTGAGACCCGGCTCCAGGGCTTCCAATTGCTGGACCGGGGCGGCAATCAAATCTGGCTCGATGGGGCGATTCATCTGAGCGGCCCCAGCGAGCGCCTGGTGGCCAACGGGCAGATCACGGTATCCAAGGCCCTGCTGCGTCCCACCTTGTTTAGCGGTGGCCTGGACCCGGATATCGTGTTGGGGCAGCAAAAATCGGCCCCGCCTAAAGCCGGGCGGAGACTCTCCCCTTATCAGAATATGGCGATTGACGTGTCCATCGCCAGCCGTGGCAATGTCCGTCTCAAGGATACCAAGGGTCAAGCGGATCTTGCCATTAATCTCAAGGCGGCTAAAAAGCCGGGGCAAGAATTGGCCGTGGGCGGGACTATCCGGGCTCTCAAGGGCACCCTGACCGTCGAAAATCGTTCTTTCACAGTGGAGTGGGCCCTGGTCACCCTGCCGGGCGTTCCGGACAAGCCCATGCTGGTGGATGTCAGGGCTTTCTACGAGATGCCCACCCATGATATCATCATACTGCTCCTGGTCACGGGGGCGACCGCGAACCCCAAGATCAGCCTGGAAAGCATCCCTCCCGCGCCTCCTTCGGATGTCCTGTCATATCTGGTCTTTGGTGGCCCGGCCGCCTCCCTGACCACGTCGCAATATCTGTCCCTAGGGGCGCAAAGTGTGGGGGGGAGTCTGACCAACCAGACAGTGGGTGAAGCCCTGGGAGCCGCCCTGCCCTATCTCAGCAATAACGGCGCCAGCGGGCCAGCGGCGGTCCTGAAGAAACAGATCACCCCCAATACCAGTATATCTTACGGACAAAACCTGAACGAAATAACGGGGCAATATGAGAAACAGGCGGTAATCGAATATAAGGTCAATCGGAACTTGAGTCTCGATTCAGTGATCGCCCCCCGCAACCCGGGAGCAGATGTGCTCTATAAGTATGAATGGTAGGGGGGAAGCCGGTCACCGGGACGCCGGTTTTTCTTAAACCGCCCGGGTTACCGAAAATGGCTACAGAAACCAAACCTATGGGGATACCGTCAAATCAAGTCTGATTCTGGACAGGAAAGCCGTGAAACCCTGCCCCGATGTTACTGCTATTTTGGGGATACAATATTATTTTGGTTAAAATTTCCCCGTAGAAAGGGGAGCCCCACATGGGAATCATTCAATATTTCGCGCACCTTTTGTGCCAGCTTGACTGGTTCGAAGGGTTTTTGGAGAAAATGGGTCTCCGGACTAAGCTTTCCGGGTCGAATAACACAATTTTCTGCATATCCTGACATAAAGACAACTTTCAGTTTTGGAAGCATCTTGACTAACCGACGGGCCAACTCCCCTCCGCTCATCTTCGGCATCACCACATCGGTCAAGAGTAAATCGATCTGTCCCTTATGGTTCTCATACAACTGAAGAGCTTCTAATCCCTGGGTCGCCTCCAATACCTCATAGCCATATTTCCGGAGAGATGCTGAGATCACGACCCGGAGCATTAACTCATCTTCCACTACCAGGATAGTTTCTCGTCCGTGCAACGAGCTTAAAGAAGTTTCCTTCGCCTTGGCCGCCAAGACCATCTTTTTGGTGTGCGGAAAATAGATCTTGAAGGTTGTCCCCTTGCCGACCTGGCTGGATACTTCGATGTGGCTTCCGGATTGCTTGATAATCCCGTACACGGTGGCGAGACCAAGTCCTGTTCCTTTGCCTGGTTCCTTGGTGCTAAAAAAGGGTTCGAATATGCGGGCTTGGATTTCCGTATCCATGCCCACGCCATTATCGCTTATGGCCAGAACTACATAGGAACCGGGTCTCAGGTCTTCATGCTCCAGGGTTTTCCCATTCAAAGCAACATTGGCAGTTTCAATGAGGAGTTTGCCACCGTGAGGCATAGCATCTCGGGCGTTAATTGCAATGTTCATGATTACCTGTTCAATCTGTCCAGGATCTGCTTCCATCATTTTCAACTTCGGGTCAAGTATCGTCACCAAGTCAATGTCTTCCCCGATAAGACGCTGGAGCATCCTGCTTATCTCGGTGACAATGCCATTCAGATTGAATATTTCAGGCTGCAAAATCTGCTTGCTGCTAAAAGCCAGAAGTTGACGAATCAGCGAAATGGCCCTTTTTGAGGCCTTTAATATTTCCTCGGTATGCTGGTGCAATGGATCAGCTTCCCGGAGTTTCTCCTTAATCATTGTACTAAAGCACATGATGGCCATAAGTAAGTTATTGAAGTCGTGGGCTACGCCACCTGCCGGCCTGCCAACGGCCTCCATTTTTTGCGCTTGGATAAACTGATCTTGCAGTTGTTTATTTTGGGTAATATCCATGAAGTATCCCAGGGTGGCCCTACTTCCTTTGCACTGGATGGGAGTAACCTTTTCCATAATCCATTTGGTCTTCCCATCTTTGGTGATATGTCTATATTCATAAGGGGTGGAATTTCTCCTTGCCAACATATCACGGGCTCTTTGTTTGACCTTAGCCCGGTCATCCGGATGGACCAAATCCAAAGGTTTTATGGTGGAAAGTTCATCTCTGCTGTATGAGGTAACTTCACGAAAACTTCGGTTAGTAAGTTGAAATTTTCTGTGCATGATAATATAAATCCCAACGGGGGAATTCGTGATCAGGGTTTTGGACAGTTCTTCTGCTTCCTTGCGTTCGCTAATATCCTGCATGAAGCCTTCATAATAAAGGATCTCACCCTCTTTGCTCTGAACCACTCGGGCAGTTTCCGATATCCAGAAGGTGCTGCCATCCTTACGGAAGGCCTGATATTCAAAGGCCTTGACAAATTCATCCCGCTCTATCAATTGTTGGAAATCGACGCGACGCTGCGTGTCTACGTAAATTTGGTTTTTGATGTCGGTTATATTAGCCAATAGCTCCTCGGGGGATTCATAGCCAAACATTCTGGCCATGGCGGGGTTAGCGGCAATATAACGCCCATCTTGAGTGCTTTGAAAAATCCCCTCCAATGCATTTTCAAAAATGCTTTGGTACTTTTCTTCAGCCCGTCGTAACGCCTGTTCTATCGACTTGCGAGAAGCAATTTCCCGTTTTAATTGCCTATAACTTTCTTTGATTTCCATATTCCTGAGGCCTTAAATAAAGCGTTGAGCTATTCTTCTCAACATTGCGCAATATCGCCCCTTTAGTATTAATTCCCTTTGGAGCCGGGGGGCTTCGCGTTAATCGTTTTCTAGGATGGGAACAGTATCGCCTGTATTCCAGAAATTCAAATAGGGGAAACCCTGATTTTTAGTAAGAGTATTCCTGATTCAATGAATAGAGGCAAATTCAATAACCGTTATTGCTTATTAGGTACGCACTGCGAAATTAGAGGAATGATAGATGTCTTAAGCGGTTCCTTAAGATGGCTTGCTGTAAAGGGAAAGGAGGGGGCCTGAAGAGCGGCTATCTGCTATATCTCCGCATTTCGCCATCCGGCTGGTTGGCTGCAGATATGCTCATCATAGCTGTACCTCAGAACCTTGTGGCATTCTCCGGGAAAATTTCGGGGGACCTCAGCTCCCGGGAGACCCGGAAAGCAAGGCCAACGGCAGGTCCTGGAAGATAGTCTCTAGGGGAAGGGTAGTAAGATTGGCGGATTTCCCGGCCTCATAGGACTTGCCGGTTAAAATGTCCAGCCATCTTCCCGGGGCTTCCGGAGGCAGACTGAGAAGAGTTTCCCCCCATGCTGCCCGGCCGACGGGAGGCTGACCCGGCGTGCCCATTTGGGTATAAAATCTGCCTGCTGCTGCCAGAACCCAGGCGTTTCCCTGCCTGCGGGCAAAGGCCAGCAGGTTTTTTCCCCGCTCTCCCCGGGCCTCCAGAGGAAGGTAGTCCCCCTGCCGGAACAGGTCCGGGGAGTCCTTACGAAGGTTGAGGGCCCGGTAAATAATATAGAGTTTAAGCCGGCCGTCTTGCCAATGGGAAAGCATCTCGGCAATCAGGGATTCCTTCCCTTTCTCTTCTTGCCGCTTCAACTTCTGGAGAAGGCGAACCCGTTTAGTGAAATCGACCGGGCGCCGATTGTCGGGGTCCACCAGGCTAAAGTCCCACAGTTCCGTGCCCTGGTAAAAATCGGGCACCCCGGGCGCGGCCGCCTTCAGCAGCACCTGGGATAGAGAGTTCAAGGCTCCGTAGTAAGCGAGACGGGATTGCATCTTGAGGAAATCCGCCAGGAACTCCTGATTCTGAGATTCATCGAAGATCCGGTCCACAAAGGCCAGCAGCCCATTCTCATGCTCCACCTGGGGAGAGACCCAGCGGGTATGCACCATGGCCTCCCGGGCCGCTTTAATCATGTAACTCTTGAGCCGTTCCTTAAATGCCGGGATCTCCGCCGGGTCCAGCGGCCAGGCCCCCAACATGGTCTGGTAGAGAAAAATCTCCTGATTCCGGTCCGGCACCGGCTGGCCGTTCACCTCGGCTTTTCGGCCCAGGTTCAGGCTGCTCCACCGCTTCAGGCCTGCCTCCCACTCCCCGGGAATCTCGGCAAGGACGTTGAGGCGGGCCCGGACGTCTTCACTCCTCTTGGTGTCATGGGTGGAGGTGGCGTTCAAGGTGTGCGGGCAGGACTTTTGCCGCTGCCGGTTAAACCGGTGAAAGTCCGCCGTACTCACGGCGGAGAAGCTCCCTCCAACTTCGTTTAAGGAGATCAATGGGTTATAAATATATAAGGCCGTATCTTCAAGTCCCTTGGCCATAATGGGGCCGGTGAACTGCTGCAAGTTCATGACGAAAAAGAGCCAGTCCCGTTTCTGTTCCTCCCGCAGATAGGGAGGAAATTTAAGGGAGAGGACTCGCTCCAGGAAGTCGAGGGCCAACCGGTTCAGGTGGGGATGGCGCCGGCGGACCTCGGCGCAGGTCCTCTCCACAATGGCCCGATTCCGGGGTTCGATCTTCAGGCTGCGGATATAGGTGCGATAGACCGGCAGCGCGGCCATTACTTCCACCAGGGCTGCCCTCAGGTCCAGCCGGGAAATGTCCCGGGCCTGCCGGTCGTGAATCGCCATCAGGCTCAGATAGTAGACATGGTTCTCCACTTCCCCGCCGAACATGGCCCCCAGGATGAGCCACTTTTTGTCGGCGATCAACTCCGGCAAGTCCACCGCGGTCTCGACAAAGCCGCGGTAAATCTTTTGCAGCTCTTGGAACCCTTGCTTGTCGACGAAGAGGCCATTGACCTGGTTTAGAAAATCATAGCCGGTGGTGCCGGCCACCGGCCAGGCCTTGGGCAAGGTTTCCCCTGGGGCCAGGATCTTCTCCACGACGATATAAAAGGCAGGAGGCTTCTTGGACCGCGCTTTTCCCGGCGGAGAGAAACGAGCTTGGAGGCGCTGCAGGTAATCCAGGGGATCATAGAGGCCGTCGACGTGGTCGATCCTCAGTCCCGAAATCTTCCCGGCATCCGCCAGGTCGAAGAGCAGGCCATGTTTGAGGGCCTCAAAGACCTTTGGGTCTTCGATGCGAATACCGATCAAATCGTTGATGCTGAAAAACCGCCGGTAGTTGATGATCTCCAGGCCTACCTGCCAGAAGGCCAGGCGGTAATGCTGCCGTTGCAGGAGCTGGTCCATGGAGTCGAAGGTTTCCGGTTCTCCCTTGCGGCCGTTGAAGGTCTTGAGAGTTTCCTCCAAAACCTTCCTTACCTTCGGGGCCCCCTGGTAGAGAAGCCAGAGGTTTTTCTTGATGATCTCTTTGTCCCGTTGCCGGTCTCTGACCTTCTTGGGGCTGGTGAGGTGGCGGGAAGGCAGGTTGGCGATCATGCTGACGATGCCCATAAGGGCGATGGTGGCCGGACTCTCTTCGCCCAGGTCCTGCACCAGCCGCGCCAGCGTGGGAGCCAGGATCTCGTGGTAGGTCCCGGGGGCCAGAGGAAACTTGTTCTCGTAATAATTGATAAAAAACCCGCCCGCTTCCAGGGTCAGATGGAGTTCCTGGTCCTCCAGGGTCTGGCCGTAAGGCCGTCCCAGGATGGGGAGCAACAGCTTGTCCTCCAGGATGCGGTTGGGGGGATGCCAGTCGATATCGAAGAAGATGGCGTATGGCGAACCCGGCCCGTTTTCCAGGACTTCCATCCACCAGGGATTGTCAGGGCTCAAGGCCATGTGATTGGGAACTATATCGAACAGCAGCCCCATCTCCCGGTTTTTCAGGGCCTGGGCCAGGTTATCGAAGGCCCGGGGCGGGCCGAGCTCCCGGCTTAACTTCATGGGGTTGGTTACCGAGTAGCCGTGGAGGCTTCCCCGGCTGGCCTGGAAAAGGGGCGAGGCATAAATGTCGGTGACCCCAAGCTCGTGCAAGTAGGGCACCAGGGCCGCCGCGGCGGCGAACTTGAAGTTGCGGTTGAATTGCAGCCGATAGGTAGCCCCGGGCACTCTAAGGCTGGTCATCTTCTCTCCTAAGCGGAGGCGATTCGCTAGTCGACTTTGACGGAGAGGTCCCGGCCCAAGGGCAGGAAAATCGCCAACCAGTCTTTGGCCGCGGCTTCGCCGTGTTCGGCCTTCCAGCGCCATTCCGGTAAGACCGTGCGGGCCATCTCATAATAGATATTCTGCACGTTCCACAGCATCACTTCGAAAGGCATAGTCTTCGCCAGGCTCACCGCCGCGGCCAGTTGCCGCAGGGCGCTGAAATCGCCGGGGGCCTCCCGAAACCAGGCTGCCAGCCGTTCCAGGGTCAGCCGCAAGGTGTATTCCAGGCTGACGCCGTCAAGGTTCACCTTCAGAGCCCGAGCCTCCACCACGAGGGTCTGAATGGCCTCCGGATCGATTTCGCCGCTTTCGAAGGCCTGGTGCAGATAAAAATTTAACACGAATTCCGCGGTGCAAGGCAAGGGTTCGGGCAGGGGGATGCCCATATCGATGAGGAAACGCATGAAGGCCAGATGGTAGTCATAACTTTTACGGTAGGTGAAGCGGGTCCCTTCCAGGCTCGATTCCATGATGCGATTCAGCACCCGGCGCTGCTCGTCCCGGAAGAGGGAGCGCAGGGAGTAGGAGCTGGCCCCGAAGTGCCGGTCGAGACGATGGATGGTTTCGGAGAATTCCCCGGTGGCGAAGCCTGCCGACACGTCCCGCACCATGGCCCCATAAGCCTCCAGGTTCTTGAACTTTTGGATCCCGGTGCAGAGATTTTGCTCGCCGAAATAGAGGGCGCCGAAATTAAGGGTGGCCGCTTCCCCGGTGGTCTCCGAGGTAATCCGCACCCGGCCCACCGCCAGCCTGGCAACCCCAACCTCGGAAAGCTGGTAGTCTTCCTGATCCGCAGAGTAACAATAAATCTTGGCCTGCTTGGGATAGACCTCAAAGAGGGAGCTGACCGCATAATGGGCCCCCACCTTCTCCAGATCCAGCATGTTCGGTTTCACCAATTTTTCATAGATCAGGCGCCCGTTCTCATATTCGGGAAGGTTGCTTTTGGCCTGCTCCAACCGCGCCAGGAAATCGTTCTCCAGCGCCTTGCCGCCGACGTCCTCCATGAGGCGGAGAGCCCGGCCGGCATACTGGATAACCTGCACCGTTTCAAGGCCGGAGAGTTCGTCGAAGAACCAGCCGCAACTGGTGTACATGAGCATGGCGCTGCGCTGGACTCCCAGGAGTTTTAAAACCGCCACCCGGTCCTCGCCGGACAGCTCCCGGGAGGCATGCCCTTTCAGAAAGTTATCGAGGTTCTTCGGGCCGCGGTCCAGGATGACCCGGATATAGTCGTTCCGGGCCGCCCAGGGGTCTTTCAGATATTGCCCCGCCTTCTCTTCAAAAAGTGGGGCCAAAGTGTCCCGGAGCCAGTCCAGGGCTTCTCGCAAGGGGGTCCGCCAGACCTGGTTCCAGCCGGGATGGCCGCCGCTGTTGCAGCCGCAATCCCCCCGCCACCGCTCCACCCCATGGGCGCAACTCCAGGAGGTGCTCTCGAAGATTTCGGCCTCGTGGGTAGGGGGACATTTTGCCAGGTATTCTCCGTAGTTGGTCAGCTTGGCGAGATGGTTTTCCTCAATGTAGTGCAAGGCGTAGGTCAGCGCCATGTCGCCAAAGCGCTGATGATGCCCGTAGGTCTCGCCGTCAGTAGCGATATGCGACAACTGGGGCCGCTGGCGGTCATCGGAAAAGACCGCCGCCAGCCGCAGGGCCAGGTCTTCGCCCCGTTTCAGCAGGCCCTCGAAGGCCACGGCCCGGGAGATGGGACCGTCATAGAAAAACACGGCTATTTTGCGGCCCGAGGGCAGATTGATCTGGTAAGCCATGGTGGGGTCGATGGAGGCGTTGCCCACATCCACCCAGGCCGCCTGGCCGATCTGGCGCGCCTGCCGGGCCTGATGGGGGGCCAGGATGGTGAACCGCATCCCCAGCTCCGCCATAAGGTCCAGGGTCTCCAGATCCACCGCGGTCTCCGGGAGCCACATGCCTTCCGGAGCCCGGCCGAAGTGGAACTCAAAGTCCCGAATCCCCCAGACGATCTGGGTATATTTGTCCCGCCGGTTGGCCAGGGGCATAATCGGGTGATTATATGCCTGGGCCAGGGCCGAGCCATGACCCGAGAAATTGTTCTGACTCATCCGGTCGGCCGCCAGAATGCCTTCGTAGGTCTCCGGGGCCTTGAGCCGCATCCAGGCCAGGAGGGTGGGGCCGAAGTTGAAGCTGATCTTGGCATAATTGTTGGGCAGGTCCACAATGCGGTTTTCCCCGTCCAGGAGGCGGGAGGCCGTGTTGGGGGCGTAACACTCGGCGCAAATGCGCTCATCCCAGTCGTGAAACGGGTAGGCTGAATCCTGGACCTCGATGTCTTCGAGCCAGGGGTTTTCCCGAGGCGGCTGGTAAAAATGGCCGTGAATGCAGATATACCTCTCCATCAATCCCCCTCCCGCCTGGCAAACAGGACTACCGACTGCGGTCCCAGGGTTAAAGAAATTTCCCCGCCAGGTGGCAGCGCCGCGGGGGCCGGACTGCCGGGCCCGCCCCACCTGGCCTCAGCCGAATCAAGCACTTTTTCCCAGCGCCCCCCCGGCCAGACAAAGGAGAGAAAAGCAGGCTTTTCGCCAAAATTTAATAACAAGGCGGTCTCCGCCTCTCGCCCCGGGCCGCGGACCATTATGGTCCGGTCCTTTTCGTAGAGATGGACTTCCCGGTCGACCTCATCCGGGCCGCCCCAGCCCGCATAGGCTCTCCTGATCGCCAGGAGCTCCCGGTAAAAATCCCAAAGAGTCCGGTGGGGCGCGGTTTGCCGGAGGCCGTGGTTGAGCCTGGAGCGCTGCAAGGTTTCCTCGCTCTGGGGGTCGGGGGGGTCGGCCTGCCATCCGAACCCGGCGAATTCCTCCCGGCGCCCCCGGCGCACCGCGTCCACTAATTCCCGGTCCGAGAAGCTGATGAAATATTGAAATGGCGCGACCTCCCCGTATTCTTCCCCCATGAATAAGAGGGGAATAAAGGGGGAGAGGATAATTGCCCCGGCCGCCAATTTTAAGGCCTCAAAAGAGAGCATTTGAGTCAGTCTTTCGCCCAGCCGACGGTTGCCCACCTGGTCGTGGTTTTGAGCAAAGACGATGAACCGGCGCCCCGGCAGGCCCCGGGAGGAAGAGCCGTGGCGCCGCTGCCGAAAGGCGGAGTACTGTCCTGAATAGATAAACCCTTCCCGGAAGCCCTTGGCCAGTTGCCCGAGCTCCCCATAATCCTGGTAATAGCCGTCTTGCTCCCCGGTCAGCAAGGTGTGCAGCGCATGATGAAAATCCTCGTTCCAGTGGGCGTCCAGACCATAGCCTCCCAGCTCCGGGGCGCGGAGCAGGCGCACGTCGTTGAGATCGCTCTCCGCCAGCAGATAGGCGCGCCGGCCCGACCGCTCTCCCTGGGCGTGCGCGGCCCCGGCCAGTTCTTCCAGAAAGGTCCGGGGGGAGCGGTCCATAATGGCATGCAACCCATCCAGGCGCAAGGAGTCAATATGGCAGTCGTTGAGCCAATAGAGGGCGTTTTCCAGGAAGAACCGTCTCACCTCATCGCTGTGAGGGCCATCGAAGTTGACCGCGTCCCCCCAGGGGGTGCGGTAACGGTCGGTAAAATAGAACCCGTAATCCCACAGATAGTTCCCTTCCGGCCCCAGGTGGTTGTAAACCACGTCCAGAATCACGGCCAGGCCCTGCCGGTGGCAGGCGTCGACCAGGCGTTGCAGCCCTGCCGGACCGCCATAGCTGTTTTGCGCGGCAAAGGGGTAAACCCCGTCATAACCCCAATTGCGCGTCCCGGGAAATTGGGCCACGGGCATGAGTTCCAGGGCGGTGATCCCCAGTTCCGCGAGCTCCTCCAGATGGGGGATAATGGCGGCGAAGGTGCCTTCGGGGGTAAAGGTCCCGATGTGGAGTTCGTAGATGACATAATCCCTGAGCTCCAGGCCGCACCAACCCTGGTCCTCCCAGGCAAAGCCGGCGGCGGTCACCTCTGAAGGTCCGTGGACGCCCTCCGGCTGCAGGCGGGAAGCCGGGTCCGGCCGGTCTTTGGCCCCGTCCAGGCGGAAAAAGTAACGAGCCCCCGGCGCCACCCCGGCCACCACTGCGTGGAAGTAACCGGCCCGGTCCCTTTGCAGAGGGACCAGCTTCTCTGCCGGGGCAACCAGGCGCACTTCCAGGCGCTCGGCCCTGGGGGCCCAGACCCGGAAGGAGCAGGAGCCTTCTCCCACGGGGATGGCTCCCAGGTTAAAGGGAGGTAATGGCGACAAAGACCGGACTCCCGTATCCAGCGGCTAAGTTTTAAAAGGCCCTGGAGAAGTATCAGGGGTCAGGATCGACCCCGCGCTGGGGCATCCAGGGGGCCGGCGGCCGCTGCTGAGGAAGCGGCGGGCCCAGGCCGGCTCTGGATACCTCAATTACCCCGGGCCACCCTCATAATTCCACCACCTGGCCGTTGTGTTGCCTGGACAGGATCATCAGGGTCAGGTAATCTCTCACATTTTTGGTCACCAGGAAGTGCTGGCGCACGAACTCTTTGGCCTTTTGGCCCATGCGCCGGGACATTTCCGGCCGGTGCAACAGGTACCTGATGCGGAAGGCGCAACCCTCGGGGGAGTGCACCAGGAACCCGCTATGATAATCCTGAAGCTGCATGACGATCCCACCCACGGCCCCGCCGATCACCGGTTTTCCTTTCCACATGGCCTCGGTCACGGTCAGGCCGAAGCCCTCCCGGATCGATTTCTGCACAATGATATCCGCGCCCCGCTGCAGGGCGTTGATTTCCAGGGGGCTCTCCGGCGGCAAGAGGAGAAGTTGGATATCCGGCTCTCCCTGGGCTGCCTCCTGGACTTCCGCGAAAATCCGGGCGCCTTCCGGGTCGTCGGAGGCCTCCCCCCCGGCCAGCACCAACTTGCAGGGGGCATAACGCCGGGCCAGGCGAAAGGCCTGAATGACCCCCAGGGGATCCTTGAAGGAATCGAATCTCGAGACCTGCAGAATGATGGGCTTATCCCGTTCCACCCCCAGGCGGTCGAAGACCGCCTGCACCTCTTCCGGGGTGAGGTCGCGGTTTTTATCGCTCAACGGATTGATAGCGGGGTACATGAGGTATTGCGGGTGCGGCAAAAGCTGGGAAAATTTGGCCATGGAGAAGATAGAGGCGTCATATTGGCTGACGGCGCGGCGCAAATACCTCCAGACGTTCCGGTCCGGCCGGGAGACGTCGATGTGGCAGCGCCAGATCCAGGTTTTCCCCTGGGGGCGCATATCCTCGATCAGAAAGGCCGGCTGCGGGTCGTTCACCACCACAAAATCGGCCTTCCAGGTGAACTTTTTGGCGTTCTCGGCATTGACCTCCCGGTAATGCTGCAGCATGGCCGGAGTCAGATTTACCTTCCGGCCCTGCAGGGCGTTATGCATGGCCTTGGTGGTTTCGAAGAAGTACGAGGTTCCTTCGATGACTTCCCAGCGGGCCTCGATGCCCAACTGGTTCCACAGGGGGATGACGCTCCCCAGCAATTCCGCCACTCCGCCGCCGACGCGGGTGGAATTGACGTGCACTAGGCTCACCTGGCCCAGATGTTCCGCCAGCCGGTATAACTGGCTAACAAACTCTTTGCCGACAATGGGCTCATAGTCACTTAGCTTGATCACTGGTTGCCCCCGCTTGTTCCTGAACCAGGGCCAGAATGGTGTCCCGGATCTCGGCCAGGGTATAGAAATAGATGTCGATCTCGCCAATGGCGGCGACTAATGACGGCAGAGTGAAGTTGTCGGCGATCCAGTGGGAGAAGTCGTCCATCTTCCGGTCCCCCAGACGCCGGCGCGCCTCCACGAAATGGAAGTACAACGAATTCAATCCCACGGTCTGCAAACCCTCGCAGAACTCCGCGAGGGTCCGGGCGCTGATTCCCGAATGCAGGACCACCGCGGCGGCCTCGCAAAGATAGAGTTCGTATCCCGGCCGGACCTGATAATGGGGAGAGTCCCAGATATATTCCTCCAGTTGCTCCACCATCGCTTCCCGGACCTGGGTCAGGTTTTCATAATCAAAGGGGTCGATGTCGCTGAGCTTTTCCGCCAGCAGATCGTCGTGGAGGGCGATGGCGGCCCAGAGAGCAAAATCGTTGGGATATTCCAGTATGGGTCGGATGACGCTCAGCCGGGATTGCCAGAGATGGTAATTGAGCACCGGTTCAGTCATCTCCTTCAGGAATTGCAGCAATTCTCTGAGGTTGGTGGCTTTGTTGCCAGTGGGCATGGGCATCAGGAAGTATTCGGAGAAGACGAAACTATTCGGGGCCTCCTGGTCTAGCACGGTAGCCATGGGCCTGCGCCCTCCTTCCCTGGTCGTCTAAGAGTACCAACAAGGGTGGCCGCGGCCAGCAAGACTTTGAGCGCCTGTACTATCACTCTTTTACTGGCCGGGCCCTTCCCCCTGAGGCTGCTTCATAGCCCCAATAGCCTAAAAATAAGTGGAAAAATCCGGAAAACAAGCCATCGCCGGATTTTTTGCCTCCTCACCGCAACCCCCGGGTTCAGGGTGCGAACTTGCGCCATAAGTCTGAACCATCCTGACTGAAACTCCGTTCCGGCTCTATTTTCTGGCGGCAACCGGCATGGGAATGGCGTTCTCATCAAAGGCGCGCTTGATGGCCTTGATCGCCTCGCTTCTGGCCAGCAGATAGACCTTTTGCTGCGCAAACAGAGAGGACACCCCAGCCGTGTAGCTTAGTAATGAGCAGCGCCAGAGCCTTTTTTAAGCCAGCTTGCATATCCTACTAACCTCCAGACCCGGGCCAGTTCCGGGCTGCGGCCGGGAGCCTCCAGACCGTCTCAAATTTCCCGCCGGCGCCTCCCCGGCAGCAAGTCATCTTTCCCTCCTTAAACACCTGGCCGCGAGCCCGGGCGTTTTCACAGATCCGATCTCGGGGCGAGCAGCGACAGGAACCGGACCTCGAAACGGCAGCCGATGTCAGTCATGGGGTCGTGATAGAAGTGCACCTCCTGGCCATTTTCTTCCGTGGTCCAGACGAGTCCACGCCATTTTTCCCACAGCGGGGATTCATCCCGGATAGCCAGCCGGTAGGAATTACTTGGAGAGATACCCTGGTCGAACAGATCGGTCGCCTGCGCCCCCAGCTTTGCGCTCCTGACCACGATGCCGTCCTCGGTATTCAGTCTTTCCGAACGGGGGTCGAGGTTGAAGGAGCCCACAAAGACCACCTGGCGGTCTATGATGACGGTTTTAGCATGGAGGGTCCCCCGGGAGGAACTGCCCAGGCGGGTCCTCTCCCAGAACCGGTATTTATCGGGATTGGGCCTGAGCTCGTAGAGTTCCACTCCCGCCCCCAGAAGCGCCTTGCGGTAACGGGAGTAACCTCCTGCCGCGATGGGCACATCAGTAGAGGCCAGAGAGTTAGTAAGAATCTTTACGGTGACGCCGCGCGCCACCAGTTGCTTGAAAAATTGGACCCCGCTCTTTTCCGGGATGAAATAAGGCGAGATTATCAGCACCTCGCTTCGGGCCTGATTCATGATGGTCTTTAGCGCCCGGGCAGTTTTGCCGGGGGCGGTATCCGGTCTGACGACCTTTAACGGATCATCGATAAGTGCCTCCCCGTTGGCCCAGACATAAGGGACGTATCCGGCCTCCACCCGTTTCATGAGTGTGGCGTCCTTCAACTTTTGGGCATACTCCGAATTGTGCATGGCTTGTCGATTCGCGGCCAGGTAGCGGCGAAACCCCTCCGTCTGCGCGGCGCTTGGCTGGTGCCTCACCAGGGCCTGGATGGGGATGGCCAGCGGACAGTTCCAATAGTCGTCGAAGCCAACGGATATCTTTCTGGTAATCGGTCCTACGGCCATGATATCCAGGTCGCCAAACGCTAACTCGGAGCGCGCCCCGAAATAGGCGTTGCCGATGTTCCGCCCGCCCACGATGGCCAGGGAGTTGTCGGCGATGAATATCTTGTTGTGCATCCTGGCCCTAAGCCTTTGAGCCACGAAGACCGCCTGGAAGGCCCGGGAGAGGATGGACGACCTCAGGCCGCCGAAGGGATTGAAGACCCGCACCTCGATATTGGGGTTGGTCTCAACCATGGCCATCCCCCAATCGGCTTTTTTATCGTTCGTCCAACCGTCCAGCAGGAGACGCACCCGCACCCCCCGCTCCGCCGCAGCCAGCAAGCGGTCCATCAGGAACTTGCCGGTCAGGTCCTCCTCGAAGATGTAGTATTGCAGATCCAGGGTCCGCTCCGCCTGGTTCACGGCCAGGATGCGCGCCAGGAAAGAGTCCTCCCCGGCGGGCAGGAGGTAAAACCCCGATTTCCCCTGGTGCCTGGCTACCTGGGCCTGAATACTTTTGCCCAGGTCGGTCTTTTCCGGCAGGAGCAAGGCGGAGGAGACCGCCCGCGGGTAATCCAAAGGCAGGCTGGCACACCCGCTCGAAAGCGCCGCCAGGAGCAGCAGAAGGGCCAGGGCGGCGGCTCTGGCCGCGGCTGAACGTTTCGGCATGTCGCCTCTCCCGCGCCTCCGTCTGCTAAAAATTACCGCCCCTTTACTTCCCCGCCTTCGTTGCATGTTAATTACTTCGTGCAATCACCGCCAGAGGGCCGGAGAAATAATCGCCGGTATTTGCCATAGGCACTATGAGGGGCGCCCGCAACCCGAGCACGGCGGGGGCCATGGGGGCGGAGGGGGACATCGACACTGAGAAGATCGCATGCCGGCCACCACTGGGATGGGGAGGCCGGCTGGCAAGCGCGCCCCGTAACCCGGCTTCCGGCCCTGAGGAGAAGAATAATGATAGCGAAGCGCATCTTAATGAGCCTGATGGTGGTATTTCTGGTGGCCGCGGTAACCACAGCTTCGTTTGCAGATAAAAAGGAGAAATCCCACCAGGTGGGCGTAGTGACCATTGAGACTAAACGGCTGTCTTTGGGGGTTGGCTATACCTGGGGGGAGGGCACCCTAACGTATAAGGGGAAGGATTATAAATTTAAGGTCAAGGGTCTCAACGCCATCGGTTTGGGTTTCACCACCATGACTGCCGAGGGTGAGGTGTACAATATGAAGTCTCTATCCGAGTTCCCCGGCACCTATTATGGCGTCGAGGGCGGCGCCACCCTGGTCGAAGAGTCTGCCGGGCTGGTGATAAAAAACTCCAAAGGGGTGATGCTGAACCTGAAGGCAAAGCATAAAGGGGTGAGTCTCAAACTGGGAGACCAGGGCCTCACCATCAGCCCTGAGTGGCAGTAAGGCGCCATCCCGGCATAAGCCCAAATCCCAGAAATTCCCAAATGGTCAAATTTCCAAGGCGCCTGGCTGCGCGGGAAGCCAGGCGCCTCTTTTTCTTGCCAAGACGGTGAGGGGTCATTAACCCCGCCCCCTACGGGAGGGAGGGGAGGCTACTCTTCCGCTTCCGCTTCCGCTTCCGCCGCCTTGGGCTTGAGGTGTTCGGGGATGATGGCCATCTTGATGAGCAGCGGCTTCAGGAAGGTCTGCTGGATGCCCAATTCGTACACCTCCTCCAGGTCCCGGATAGCGTCCCAGCAGTTATGGCAGGGAGTAACCACCAATTTGGCGCCGGTGGCCAGGATCTGGTCCCGCTTCACCTTCAGGCCGACGTTGCGCTGCTGCCGGTAGATGCCGATGCCGTTTAAGCCGCCGCCCCCGCCGCAGCAGAAGTTGTACTCCCGGTTCGGGGACATCTCGACAAAGTAGCCCGGTTCCACCAGGTAGCTCATGATCTCCCGGGTGACGTCCGCCAAACCGTAATTGCGGATATAGTTGCAGGAGTCCTGCAAGGTCACCGGTTCTTTGAGGCGTTTGGCCGGGTCGATCTTGATCTTGCCGGTGCGCAGGGCCTCGGCTACCCACTCGGTGTAGTGCAGGTAAGGCCGCGGCGGGAGTCCGTCCGGGCGGCCCGCCCAGTAAGGCCCCTCGATGACCGTGGCCCGGTGGGCGTGGCCGCATTCCGTCCCCACGACCCGCTTGGGCCTGAGCCGCTCCATGGCCCCGTAGACGCTCTCCACCATCACCTTACAGGCGCCCCAGTCCCCGGCAAACATCGCCAGACTGGTCTGTTCCCAACCCTCGCTGGGCACCGTCCAGTTCTCGCCGGCAATATGGAAGAGGATGGCGGCCTCGGCGATATCCTCGGGATAGTGCTTGGGCTCCCGGGCATTCAAGGTGTACATCACGTCGGCGCCCACCTTGTCCACCGGGATCTCCAGGCCGGGCCATTCTTCCTGCTGCTCGTCAGCCATCCACTCGCAGGTCTCCACCCAGTCCTCGGCGGTCACGTCCATCTGGGCGTGGTAGATGCGGTGCATGCCGGTGCCGATCTTCAGCTCCCAGGGGACGAAACCCTGGGAGAAACAGAGGCCCCTGAGGTAGCCGAACATGACCCCCATGTCTATGCCATAAGGGCAGAAGGAGCCGCAGCGGTTGCAGCAGGTGCACTTGGACCAGGCCACGTCCATGCAGTAGCGCATGTGGGCGTTGTCCACGTCGCCATCGCGCGCCACGATCTTCCCCAGGGTGGACTGGATCTTGTATGACGGCACCTGGGTGGGGTCCCGCTGGTTGGCCAGGTAGAAGAAGCAGCTATCGCCGCACAAGGCGCAATGGGAACAGATCTCCAGCCAGGTGCGCGTCCGCGACTTCAGGCTGGCCGCCAGGGTCTTCTTGAGCTTCTCCTTGTCAACGTCGAGACGCTTCATCTCCTCATAATATATTTTGCCGCTCTTATCGGCTAGCAACGCATCGAGATACTCCTTGGCATCTACGATATTCTTGTTGCACAGGGTTCCTTCCGGCATGGCCTTGCACTCCTTAAAATATAGCCTTGGCTTGGGGGGGCGCCCGGGCCCCGAATCGGCCTTAGCTGTGTGGCCGCGGCTTCCCCCGAAATTTTCTCATTTAATTATACCATATCTCTTCCATACCGGTCACCAGGCAAAGCCTTTCCCCTTATAGCCGCGTTTGATGCCGAAGTCGGCGCCGATCTGGCCCCGGGAGAGGAAGTAGCCCACAACGTGGAAAAGCTTGGTGCAGGGAATGGCAATGAGCAGAACCTCGCCGCTCAGGATGTGGGAGTAAAGCCAGAGCTGATAGTGGGGGGCCTGGTGCACCGCCAGGAATCCGGTGGCAAAGGGGGCGACGCTGAGCAGCAGCAGGAAAAGGTCATAGGAGGTGGTAACGATGCGGACCTCGGGCAAGCCGAGGCGGCGGATGGCGATGCCGGTGGCAGTGATCAGGACCAGGATGGTCAGTACGTCGGCCATTCCCATGGAGAGTGTGGGCCAGCCCACTCCCCAGCGTTCCTTAAACATGATGGCATGGCCCAACAGGAACAGGGGCGTAACCACCAAGCCGATATGGAAAATGAAGAAGATCGTGGTATAGAGGGGCTTGGCCCGCCAGCCCACGGACCCGAAAGGCACCAGCCAATGGACGATGGAGCGCAGCGCCCCCTTGAGGCCCTGGGCCGGATGAGCCCGGTAGGCCACCCGGTCCAACTGCCAGTCGAGGCCCTGGACGTAGCGCACCACCCTGACAGTCAGCCCGACGAAAAAGATTCCGAAGGACAGCCACAGCAGGGGGCCGGTGATGAACTGATAAAGTTGTGGCATGCGCAAGTTCTCCCCAAGGCCGCGGTGCGGCCCTTAGGACTAATGGATCTCTTTGTCCTCGTCCCTGCCGGTGAGGAAGAGCCAGAAGCCCAAAATAGCCAGGAGCGTCACCCCCATCAGGATATAAGCTGCACCCTTGGTGTAGACCAGGAAGTCAAACAAGGTATAGAAACGTGGTTCCATGCGATTATTCCTCAGTGCCCGAAGGTTTGGGGGTGGCGCTGGAGTTTATGTTCGGTTAATTCCGGGCTCTCTTCTTCCTCACCTTCGTGGGGGACGTGCTCCCGATAGCGGGGATCTTCATGAAATATGGGCATCCGGCTGGCGATGAAGCGGAAGACCAGGAGCCCCAGGGTGATCAGGTAGACCGAGATGGCAATTTCCATCCAACTGGGGAAATAGCGGTCCGCCGGCGCCAGTTGCCAGTTGAAGGCCACCAGGGAGGTGTTGAAACGGTTGAGGATAATGCCCGACACGGTGAGCACCGCAGTCCACTTGGCGAGCTTCAGGTTCTTCTCCCGCACCGCGATGGCATAGAGGAAGGCCGGCAAGGCCACGAAGCCCAGGAGTTCCACCAGAAACCAGGCGCCGTAGCCGGTCAGCAGATAGCTCCATTTATTGTCGATGCCGATGCCGACCACCTTGATCATGAAGTAGAGCGCCAGCACCATGGCCGCTCCCTTGGCAAATCCCAGGACCACGTCGTCGTGCTCCTTGAGGTAAGTGGCATCCATCTGGCCATGCAGGTAATGGTGCGACAGGGTCCCCTCGAAGATGACCATGGACAGGCCGGCGGCAATGCTGGAGACGAAGAAAAAGACCGGCAGGTACATCGAATACCACAGGGGGTGGAGCTTGGAGGGCACCAGCAGGTAAAGGGCCCCCAAGGAGCTCTGGTGCATGGTGGAGAGGACGACCCCCAGGATGGTCATAGCCAGGATTATCTTGACGATGAAGTCCCGGGGTTTCTGGAAGCCGAGCCACTCCAGGCAGGCCGGCAGCCACTCGACGAAGAGGACGTTCAGGTAGAGCATGACGCACAGGCCCACTTCGAAGAGGACCGAGGTGGGGCCGGCCTGCACGAAGAAGGGATAGGGCAGCCGCCAGGGCCGGCCCACGTCGTATAGCAGGGCGACCACCACCAGGGAGTAGCCCAGGAAGGCGGTTAGGATCGCCGGCCGCACCGCGGAGTGATAACGCTTCAGGCCAAAGACGTAACAGGCCGCCGAGGTGGTGTAGCCGCCCGCGGCCAGGGCGACTCCGCACAGCAGGTCGAAGGCGATCCAGATGCCCCAGGGATTGTTGTCCGACAGGTTAGTGACCGCGCCCAGCCCTTTGGTGAAACGCAGCAGGGTGAGCGCAGCGCCGACCAGGAAGATGACGCAGACCACCACATTAAAAGGCGTATAAAGGGTTTTTTTTACGGCAGAGGTCTCAGCGGCCATGCTATTCGCCCTCCCGGGTCTCAGGCTTGGCGGCTTCCGCCAGGGCCTTCTTGACCTCCCGCTCGATGGCGGCCTTCTTTTCGGCCTCGGCCTTGGTCAAGGCCTTTTTGCGCTTGTCCTCGGCTTCCGCCTGGGTCTGGGCCACAGCCTTGGCCACTGCTTGGGCCATCTCCTCTCGGGCGACCTTGTCCTTGCGCCTGGAAATCGCGTAGATGCCGGTCAAGAGCACCGGCCAGGTTGCGGCCACCAGGGGCACCGCCGCCAGCGCCCCGGAGGTGAGTTCCGGGGCCGGCACCACCCCCAGGTCCTCGCGCATGCCCAGAGCCCGGAAGGGCACTCCCGAGAGGTAGAGCCAGTTGGTGCCTCCCATTTCGTGCTCTCCGTAAATATAGTTCAGGTAACGGCCCGGCAAGGCCTGGAAACGCTCCCGGGCCATCTGGAGCAGGTCCCGGCGTTTGCCGTAGACCAGGGCCTCGACCGGGCAGGCGCCCACGCAGCCCGGCACCGTCAGTTTCCCCGAAGTGATCTGGGGATAACACAGGGTGCATTTCATGATGCGCGGGGTCAGAGGCTCGTTGAATTCGAAGGTGGGAATATCGAAAGGGCAGGCGATCATGCAGTAGCGGCAGCCCACGCAGACCGTGCCGTCCCAGATTACCGCCCCCTGGCTGGTCTTGGTGTAAGCCCGCACAAAGCAGGAGGAGGCGCAGGCCGGCTCCAGACAGTGGTTGCACTGCCATTTTTTGAACACCGGGCCCGGGGCGCCCGGGAGGTCATACCGGTTGACCACCGTATAGGTCCAGGAATGGGTCCGGCGTTTCGTCTTAAAGACGCTCAGGTCATCGAAAGGCTCGGGTGGCGGCGGCAGTTCGTTGACTCTATTGCACCCGGCCTCGCAGCGGCGGCAACCGATGCAGCGGGTGGCGTCAAACAGGACCCCGAAGCTTTCGGGATATCCCGTAAAATGTTCGTTGCCTGCGGCTCGGGCCGGCTTGCCCAAGGCGGCGCCCACTCCCGCGGCTCCCAGCAGGCCCAAAAAGGTTCTTCGCAACATGGACGCGCTCCTCCACCGGCCCCTGCCGGTTACTTCTGCTTTTCCTTATGACACTCGCTGCAAGCCGTGGCGGCGGGCTTCTCCAGGTTCATGTCCGCGTGGCAGTCCATGCACTGCCGGTGTAAGGCGGCCAGCAGCGCCGGGCGATTCGCCTCCCTGGCCTGAAGGCTCTCGCCGCTGTGGCAGTTGCTGCAGCGGGGCGGTTCCTTGGCGGGCGGGCTGTGATGGTGGCAAGCCTGGCAGATGGTGCCCGGATCGCGGTGGAAGTATGCGGCCAGGGTATTGCCTTTGATTCCCTTAAGCATCGCCTCCAGATGCTTTTTGTGGCTGAACTCGGACGGCTGGAACCGGTTCGCCAGGGCCTTGATTGTAACCGTCTCCGGGAGCTCCTCCAGGTGGTAGGTCTCGGGGTTCGGGTTCCGGGCCTGGAGCAGGGTCTGGGCCAGTGCGGTTTTCTCCGCCGGCGGGAGCAGGCAGATCTGGCCCGGAGTGGCGCCCCCGGGGATGGCGGTTTCCGCGGCCTGCAGGTGGCACTGCCGGCAACCGGCGTCATCGGGGCGGCAGGACTTGCCGAGATGGTTGTGGCAGCCGGCGCACTTCGCCGGGGCCTGCAGCCGCCTATGGCAACCCTGGCAGCTCGCCCGGCTCGACAGCGAGTGCATCGCCTCTTCGAAGGAGATGAACTTGCCGTCCTTGGCCCCCATCTGGGTGTGGCACTTCTCGCAGGCCTCCATGGAATCATGGTGGCAAACCCGGCAGGTGTCGCTGTTCTTTTCATGAGCCCGGTGGTCGAAGGCCACCGGATCCATCACATAGGGTTTGCCGGCCCTGCCCTCCTCCCACTGGGGATCGTGGGTGATCAGGACCGCATCCGGCTGTCCCCTTTTGAGCCGCGGCACTTCTTTATTGGGGAGCGTGGCCACCCACTCCTGATTCTTTTTGGCATCCAGAGCCTGGGCCTTCGCCCCGTGACAGCCGGCGCAGTCGATGGGGCCGTTATCCTTCGCCCCCCGTTTAGCCAGATCGAGGTGGCAGAGGATGCACTGCTGGTGGTCGGCCTGTTCCAGGCTCTTTACGTCCTTCTCCTCCCGGGCCAGGTGGCAGTCGCGGCAGCCATCCTCCTTCCCCTGGGCGTAGAAGGTCTTTTTGGTTACAGGGTCGTATTGGTGATGGCAGACGCCGCAATTGTCCTTATAGTTCTGGTAAGCTGGTATGGCCTTGGAGGCGATGTGCCGGTAGTGTGATGCCAGGTTGAACCCGGCATCCAGCCTGACCGCGGCGACCCGCGGCTGGGCGTTATGGCAGGAGCGGCATTCCCCGTCCAGGGGGCCGGTCTTCTTGCCCGCCGCGGCCTCTTCCATATGGCAGCCGATGCAGTTGGCGTGATAGATTTCTCTTGCTGCGGCCGGACCGCGGCTGAGATAAAATCGGCCTGTGAAGGCGGTGGCGGTGAAGGACAGGAGGTGGCAGGTGGTGCAATCCTTCTTTTCCTTGCTAAGCGCCTCGGTATGCTTGTCATGGGAGAAGGTGGCCGGGGGCAGCTCCAGCTTCTGAAAGGCGGCCAGGGTGGCGATCTTGATCAGGTCCGGGCGCCCCGTCTCGGCGGCCGGGAGCGGCGCCTTCTCACCCCGGGCTTGGGTCTCGGCGGGTTTAAGCGGTTCCTTCTCACCTTGGGCCTGGATGCCATAGAAAGAGGCCGCGCCACTCAACAACAGGATCCCCGCCCAGCTTAGCAGTCGTCTTCCTTTCAGCATAAATCCAATCCTTCGCTTAGCCGGAAAATCGGCACCCCCTGGTTGAGAAGGTACCGGCGATTTATGTGAATATATTCACTAAAATTGAGCCCTGCGCCGCAAAGCTATCCAGTCTGCCTAGAATATTTGTTGGATTTAGCAACAGGCACTATATTGAGAAATGTTTCCCGACCGATTTTACCACCAAAGATTATGCTAATTTCATACATTTGTCCAAAAAAAATGTCTGCCTTTGGAAGGAAATTTTTGGATGGAAAGACTCCTGCCCCCCTGCCCGACCCAGGGCTGATGACACCCTGGCCGGCCATGCTTCCCGAGGCTACGGTGAGGTGAAGATCCAAGTAACCGGGGTCACCGGCCGGCCCTTGGAGGTCTAACTGGAGGAAGGAACCCTGGCTGGTCGCTATGAGCCGGATGAGCCGAGAGGTTCACTTCCGGATCTGAGAGAGCGTGCGGGTGTAACTCCCCACGCTAATCGGCTCCGCATATTACCCTCCGGGCTAGACCTGCAGGCGCGCTTGGAGACTTCCCAGTCTTTGGGTTCTTGTTCGTGGCCGACGCCGCCGCGGTCAGACGTCTTCCGCTATCAGCCAGGAAATGCCGGCGAGCAAGCCGGCAAGGGGGACGGTGCTACTCAGTCTTGGTATCTTCATCAGCGGCACCGTCTTCCTGCATGGATTCGCCGTGAGCCGGTTTCCTGCCGAGGAACCAGACCTCGTTCGGGTGGAAAATGACCCAGCAGAATTGCCAGACGACGATGGCCAGCGTAGCCAGCAAAGCTTCGTAGAAATGGAGGACTTGAGCCACGTCGACCGAGATATTCGGCAACATGCGCAGAATGGTTTCGCTGAAGATCAGCATCGCGCCGGTGACGATCATGACGAACGATCCCCCCAGCAGCGCCCAATACTCGACCTTCTCGGCGTAGTTCCAACGGCGTGTCGGTGGCGGGGTCTTGGCCAGGCCGATGTTGTAAAGCAGTTGGCCGACGCCGTCTTTCAGGTCGTGGAACCGGAACCAGAGTTCTTTGACGTGAGCGCGTCCGCGCCGCGTGCAGCACAGCGCCACCAGTTGGACGAAAAAGAGCCCGGCAAACGCGCCGCCCGCGATGCGGTGGATCATGCCGCGCATGTATTCGCCATTTTTCAGCAGGTTGAACGGCCAACTGAAAAACGCATCGGGATACTTGTGGGCGAAGCCGGTATAAGCGAGGATGATGAACAGGAGCGTCAGGCTCAGGTGTTGGTACCGGACCCACTTGGTCAGGGGCACTTCGCTGTCAGCCGACTCCCGGACTTTCCGGAGGTGCGCCCGCGTCTTGGCGACGTAGTCCAACGCATTGAACGCCAAGATGCCGCCAATCGTCAGCACGATGATGACATTGAAAAATAGAGTAATAAAGTGCACCAGCCACTTGCCCTTCCCGGCGCCCGGCAGGTTGTGAATCTTTAACTGACCTTCCACAAGTCGTGTGTCGATACCGGGATGACACTTGCCGCAGGTCTGCGGCAGGTTCTTCGGGTTCAACGACGACAGCGGATCGCTGGACGGCAACACATCATGAAATCCGTGGCACGACGCGCAGTTGGCCACCGTCATCTCGCCAAACTGCTTCGCCAGACCATGAAAACTCTGCATGATATCCACTAGCTTCAACGACATCTGGTACTGCTCCGCGATGCGTCTCGAGCGGTGACACTGCCCGCAGGTCTCCGGAATATGCGCCGCAGCAACTTTGGAAGTGGCTTCTTTGATTGCCTGAATCGTGTGTTCGCCGTGACAATCCGTGCAGACCGCGGCGTCCCGAATGCCCCTGGCAACCGCCTTGCCGTGCACGCTGCGCTGGTAGGTGTCATTGACGTTTTCGTGACACTTGCCGCACGTGCCGGGAATGTTCTGCCAGTAAAGCTTCGAGGCCGGGTTGGTGGACTTGTGCAGACCGTGCGACCCGTGACAATCCGTGCAGACCGCCGCCTGCGTGATACCGCCTTTCAACGCCAAGCCGTGCACGCCGCGGTCGTAGGTCGCGACTGGCTCAGCCTCAAAGAGATTGTACTTCATCATCTCCGCGATATTGCCATGGCAACGACCGCAGGTCTGTGGAATGTTCACGCGGTTGACCGGCGACTGTGGGTTCCGGGAGTTCAACAACGTATGCCAGTGTCCGTGACAATCCTTGCATCCGGCGGCTTCGGATTCGCCCTTGGCGACCGCCTGACCGTGGTCGCTTTTCAGGTATATCTGCGTCTCCACCCGGTGACAGGAGCTGCAAGCCACCGGCTTGGGCGTGAAACCGTCCGGATGCGGCACCTCGGTGATATCGGCATGGCAACTGGTGCAGAGATTCTTGCCGTGGATGGACGCCCCGTATTCCTTCTCATCCACAAACAGCGACACCACCTGGCCGGCCTTGTCGGTCTTAGTCAGGTCCTTGGCGCTGTGACAGGCGAAACAATCCGAGTTTTCTAACGCATGAGCCGTACCGGCAGCCAGCAGCACTAGCGCCAATATACCCGCCGCTCGCAGCAGCGTTTTCATGGTTTACTTCCTGGCACGGCGGGTTGAGTGATAGCGGGGCAGTCATATCCTATCGGGCAAGGCGCGGCGAACCGGCTGAATACGGCCAGCACCGGGCGGAAGATGCCAGCCGGCTTGCCTGACACGGCGGAGGCCAATTGGGGACGCGGGGCCTTATGCCCATTCATGAGGGAGTTCCAAATCGATGCCTAAAGGAGCGGAGGCAGCCGCTCAGACCCTTTACTTTTTGGGGAGGGACCGAAGATACGCGATAACGTCTGCCACTTCAGCATCGCTCAACTTGTATGCCGGCATTTTTATCGCGGGCCCGAGGGTTTTCTTGGGGTCGAGGAGCGATCCCTTGAGGTAGGCGTCATCATGCGTCCCGACCAGCGCATCCATGGGCTTGCCCTGGGTGGAGCCTTCCTTGTGGCACAGGGCGCAGTGTTTAGTCTCGACCAGGGCTTTGCCACTATCCGCGGACCCGCCTTGAGCCCATGCTGATCCGGCAATTCCCAACGACAGCACTAAAAGGATTGTCACTACTGATTTCATTTTTGCTCCTTAATGGTTGGGAAATACATCCTGTAAAATTTTACCTTCAAAAGATTATTATGCTAATTTCATATATTTGTCCAAAAAAATGTCTAGCTCTCGAATATTTTAGAGGAAAAACCTTAAGCCCCCTGGCAAACTCGCGGCTGGCGCATCTTTCCTTACGCGTCTTTTGGAAATTCTGACGCTCTGCCATAATGCCAGACCCTGGTATCCTTTACCTATCGGCAACCGCCACCTCAATTTTGCGGGTACCTCATCGCCCCTCCCCCGCTCCCGGACCAGGGACCGTGGCGGAGACCAATTTGGCCTTCCAGGAGCGCCGGGAGGGCAGGTTTTTCACTAACTTTTCTTTTGCCAGGGGGTTGCGATTTTTTATATAATTAAGTTGACATTCGCGGCGCTCCCCATATATTATTGGGCGGAAAGGAGTTTGCGGCTTTTTCTCAATACACCACAAGGGGGGGGAAAGCCGGATGTCAACCTTTGCGGAAGGAGGAAGGAGAGTTATGCGGTCAAAATTGTTGGTAGGGTTGATGGTGGCTTTGGTGGCAGTATTCTTCATCAGCACCGCCGCCCTGGCGGCTGGAGGCGAGAAGTTACTCTGCGTCTCCAAGCAGGATCTCAAGGGGCAAGAGACGGTGGCTTCGTGTCTGGCGAAGGGGGAGCGCTTCGCGGTAGTCGATCCTTACGGGATAGTGCGCATCCTGACCCCGGAAGAGGTGGAGCTGACCAAAGCCTTCAATCCCAAGGCCTTCGAAATCCGGGCCTTCGGCATGCATTACCAGAAACAGGCGCCCACCATTGCGCCGTTGCCGGGACCCCCGCCCGAGGCGGGTGGTGGTTGATGCCAACCTCCCTGTTTAGTCAGGGAATCCGGCTTTAACCAAGAATCTAGGAAAAAGCCCTCAAAGCAATGCTTTGAGGGCTTTTGTTTGTTGCCCCGCCTCTCCCCCGGCCAAGACGACAGGACCGCCGCAAAGAATGAGGGGGCCTTGAAAAGATCTGAGCCGCGGCGCCGTAGTCGGGGAGCAGTCGGACCCTGCGACCTCTCCCGGCTTACCCCGGAGACTTAACCCTTTCCTGACTCCCGGGGATTACCCCGGCCTGGGCTCCGGTCCTGATCCGGGACCCGGATCAGGAGCCCGGCGGCCGGGCGCCCTCCCCGTTTGCCGCGGCTCATGATTTCTTCTGGGCCGCCGCCGGGGGAGCCTCCTGTACCGGGACCATCAGGTCGTCCCAACCCTGCCGCTTGGTCAAAATTCCTGAGCTGTGGGTGACCAGTCCAGTCAAAAACCACTGTTGCCGGCCATCGGCGCGGCTGAGCTCCTGGAAGGTGGCGGCATAAACCAAGGGCTTTTGGGCCTTGTCGCTGGGGTTGACAATGGAGACGTAGGCCACCCGGGAGGCGGCGGACTCCGGCTGATATAAGCCATAGAATTCCGCCACCTTGCAGTAGCTGGGATTCCAGGCATCAATGGTATACTGCGCCGCGGCCGCGCTCAGCGGCGGCGGCGCCGCGCCAGGCGACGCCATACATCCGCACCAAAAGGCCAGCGTCAGGAACAACCCGCAAAGGCTGAGCCGGCCTGAGAGCTTCTTCATGTCCCCGCTCCTCCCCGGAATCCGGCCTCCCCCCACCCGGAAAACGACCCGGGCCGGAGAAGGGTTAAGTGCCACCAGCCACTCATTGCTTTAGAAGGCCGGCCTCCCTAAGCCAGTCCACTACTTGCCGCAGCGCCTCGGGCCCCTCCGCCGTCTGCCTGCCCTTGGGACCATAGATCAGGAAATGGGGGATGGAGTGAAGTCCAAGCTGTCGGGCCAGGGGGGACTGCCAATCGATCCCCTGAATCCCGGGACGATTGATATTGAGCTCGATAATTTTCAGGTCACTGCGCCTCTGTGCCAACTCCTCCAGTAAAGGCGCCAGGCGCATACAGGGAGGACAGTAAGGGCTGTAACAATCGACCACCGTGATCTTCCCCTGGACCGGCAGGGTCTCTAGAGCCAGCGCCGCTCCCTCCTGGCCGGCGTTGCCCTGCTGCACCGTCCCCGCCAGACCCGGGGCGCTGATGGCCAGCAGGAGAAAAACTCCCCAAAAACTGCCGATTAAGGCCGCTAGAAGCCGGCGCCCCCTGGTCTCGAGCTTGTCCATCATTTCCCAGCACCTCCCCGGAACCCAAGTATTTAGCAGCAAAAAACAGGCCGTCCCCTCAAAAAAACCCGCCGCGGCAGATAATCGCCACTTCCAATAAGGCCGGACTCATAGCCGCCTCCCGGATCGCGTCTCGGCTCTGCCCTAAGACTCTGCGGCACCCAGGGAGAGTCACTTATTAAGCAGGCGGCTCCGGGGGCCGCCGACGTTATGGAATACCGCCTGAAAGTCACGGAAGAGCCGCTTGTTGTGGCGCACCCGGTGGCATTTCTTCAGGTAAACCTTGAAGTCGGGGTTGTCCGCCAGCAAGTTAATCCCCTCCCAGCCCTGCCGCCGGGGATAGGCATAGTAGGGGTAGGCCCTGGGAAGCCCCCGGATGTAAGTGACCTGGGGCACCCGCCATTCCAGCCTGGCCAGGTAGAGGCGGTGCATGCCGTCGTTGATGATCGGAGCCAGGGTGCCGTCGGCCTCGATGGACTCCTCCACGATGGGAGGATAAAGGTCGTAGGTCGCTTCCGAACCGTCGCCCTGACGCACGGTGTAAGTGACAAAGCCGTCCAGGCGGAACAGGTCCACCCCCTGCTCGGCCAGGCTCCAGCCTAATTCCTGGGTCTTGCGCAGTTCCTGCAGCCACAGGTAGTTTTGCGCCGGATGCAGGTAATCGGTGTGAATCTGCTCCAGGCTGATGAAGGCCTGCTCATAAATCATAACCTCCGGCTGCTCCATCAGGGGCACCTGGCGCAGGCGGGCGATCAACTCTTCCTGGGAATGGCGCGTAAGGGCGATAATTTCCATGATAGCTGCCTAACGCTAAATCTTACCACCATTCCCCGGCCCTGGGAATGTTTTTCGGAAGCCGCCGGCTTTAGGCG
Organism: Desulfobaccales bacterium; assembly: GCA_052326585.1. Lineage (GTDB taxonomy): Bacteria > Desulfobacterota > Desulfobaccia > Desulfobaccales > 0-14-0-80-60-11 > JAPLJC01. The sequence goes on from JBKQLU010000029.1 coordinate 37,704, forward strand.
CGGCCCCTTGCCAGCGCCGGATGGCAGCTGCTGGCGCAGAACCTCGGGCGGCCCCAAAAAATAGGATGTATCTGAGACCCGGGAGGAGAGCGGCCGCTTACGTCTGGGGCCGGGCGCTGGCCACCCTATCACGATTGGGGCCAGCCCTGCAGAAAGCACGATGGGCAACGGGGTTGGGGGCGGCAGCATTCCTTCCCCAGGCGCACCAGCATGGCGTGGTATTCTTGATAGATCGCCACGTCCGCGGGCAGATGGTCCATGAAGAGCCGGCGCAGGTCCTCGTAAGCGCATGGTTCCGGGACCAATTGGTGCCGGTTCAGGATACGGAAGGTATAGGCGTCCACCACAAAGGAGGGCTTCTGCAGGGCATAGAGCAGGATGCTGTCGGCGGTTTCCGGGCCGATGCCTTTGACCGAAAGGAGCCGGGGCCGCAACTCTTCCATGGGGCGCCGGGTCATCAGCTTAAGAGAACCCTGATACTCTTCCTGGAGAAAGGTCAAAAAATTCTTGACCCTACGGGCCTTGAGATTGTAATAGCCCGCGGGCCGGAAGAGTTCGGCCAGCTCCGCTTCGGGCAGTGCCGTCAAGGCCGCCGCGGTCAAGCGGTCTTCGGCCCGGAGCCGCGTTATCACCTTGGCCACATTCTTCCAGTTGGTATTCTGGGTCAGGATGGCCCCCAGCGCCACCTCGAAGGGCGTCTCCCCCGGCCACCAATCCTGGGGACCGAAGGCTTGCCATAACCTTTCGTAAAGCTTCTGCACCAATTTGCCCGTCCTGGCCGTGGTCATAGGTCTCCTCGAAGTCGGTATGCAGAGGCGCTCCAGCCGAAGTCTGGCTGCCATTTTAGCATTTTTTTTGGCCGGGGCCTGTGATAGAATGCCCTAATCGCCAGCCTGCCGCGGAAAATTTCCGGGGGGCCACCAGGTCTGGGGCGCGGCCGGCCCGATGGCAGGGCGGCTTAAACCCCAGCGCACCCTGCTTGATAACAGGACCGATCATCTTGAGCAAACGCGTCGTTTTCAAGCCATATGACCTGAGCCTGGAGGTGCCGGAAGGCGAGAATCTGCTGCGCATCGCGGTGCAGGCCGGGGTGCACATCAATGCCTCCTGCGGCGGCGAAGGCGTCTGCGGCAAGTGCCGCATCCTCCTGGAAGAAGGAGAATTGGACAGCCTCCGCTCGGGGCTCTTGAGCGACGAAGAGTGGAGCCTGGGCTACCGCCAGGCCTGCCAGTCCCGGGTGCTCTCCGACGTAGTGGTGCGCATCCCCCCGGAATCGCTGCTGGACCGCCGCACCCTGACCCGGCGCCGCGGCGGCATCGGTCTCAGGCCCAGTCCCATAGACCTGTCGGCCCTGAGGGCCGAGGGCCTCTATAATCCAGCCTTCAAGAAGAGATTCGTCGAACTGGCGGCCCCCACCCTGGGGGATAATCTCAATGACCTGGCCCGCCTGGAGCAGGGCCTGGCGCGGCAACACGCCGTGGAAAGCCTCTCCCTGGACTTTTTCCTGCTGCGCAAGCTGGCCCGGGTGATGCGCCAGGAAGACTTCCGGCTCACCGCCACCCTCGATTTCTCTCGGCGCCGCTACCGCTCCCCCTTCCTGTTGAACGTCGAGGCCGGCAACACCACCCAGCGCCACTTCGCGGTGGCGGTGGACATCGGCACCACCACCGTCTGGGTGCAACTCCTGGATCTGGCCAACGGGGCGATCCTGGGTCAGGCCGCGGATTATAACGCCCAGATGAGCTACGGGGACGATGTCATCTCCCGCATCGTCTTTTGCCAGAAAGACCAGGGGCTGCAAAAGCTGCAAAGATCGGTGGTGGGCACCATCAACCAGGTGATGCATCGGCTGCTGAAGCTCCACAAGTTGTCGGAGGAGGAGATCTCCCATATCACCGTGGCCGGCAACACCACTATGACGCACCTCTTTTATGGCATCGACCCCAAATACATCCGCCTGTCGCCTTACATCCCCACTGCCGGCAGCATTCCCCTGGTCCGGGCCCGGGACCTGGGGCTGGAGGTGCCGGAGCACGTCTTCATCTTTTGCGTCAGTTCGGTATCGAGCTACGTGGGCGGCGACATCGTCGCCGGGATCCTGGCCTCCGGTATCTACAAGGACCCCAAGCTTACCCTGTTCATCGATATCGGCACCAACGGCGAAATCGTCATCGGCAACCAGGCGTGGTTGGCCTGCGCCGCCTGCTCGGCGGGACCGGCCTTCGAAGGCGGCGGCATCAAGTTCGGGATGCGGGCCAGCGCCGGGGCCATTGAAGACGTGATCATCAATCCTGAAACCTTCGAACCCTCCCTGATCACCATCGATATGGTGCAGCCCAAGGGCATCGCCGGCTCCGGCCTGATCAATCTGCTGGCCGCCATGATGGAGGCGGACCTCGTCTCACCCAACGGCAAGCTTCGGGAAGACCTGGACACCCCCCGCATTCGCCTGGGAGAGAGCGGCCGGGAGTACGTCCTGGTCTTCGGCTCCGAAACCCAAAGCGGCGAGGACCTTACCATCAGTGAGGCGGACATCGACAACCTGATGCGGGCTAAAGGGGCCATGTTCGCCGGGTATCTCACCCTGTTGGAAAGCGTCGGGCTCAAGCTCCAGGATCTGGAGCAGGTGATCCTGGCGGGGGCCTTCGGCAACTTCATCAACATCGAAAACTCCATCGCCATCGGCCTGCTGCCGGACCTGCCCCGGGAGCGCTTCCAATTCGTGGGCAACGCCTCCCTCCAGGGCGCCTCCTTGCTCGCCTTCTCCCGGGACTTGTTGGGGGAGGAGGTCCGGGTCGCGAATATGATGACCAATTTCGAACTCTCCGAGACGCCGGGCTACATGAACCAGTATATCGCCGCTCTCTTCCTGCCCCATACCCAGATAGAACTATTCCCCACGGTCACCGAACGGCTCCAGGGGAATAAGAATACAAACTAAGGTCCCCTGGGCCCTGCCGTCGCCCGCCCCGGCGCCCACCCCTGCGGCTGAGCAACGCGGCTTCTGAATAATTATTTCCTGTTGCAAATCGAGTTTGCCCATGGCAAAATGGCTCCACTTTCGCCCGTCAGGGGGAAGCCCACGGCGGGCTTTTTGTTTATCTGGCAGTAACTTAACAATATTGTTAGCAAAAATGGAGATAATATGGATCTGCCGATAAATGCAGGGGATACCGCCTGGCTCCTGGTGTGCTGCTCCCTGGTGCTGCTGATGACCCCGGCCCTGGCCTTGTTTTACGGAGGCATGGTGCGGCGGAAGAACGTCCTTTCCACCCTGACCCTGAGCTTCGCCTTCATGCTCCTGGTGGGAGTGCAATGGGTGTTGTACGGCTACTCCCTGGCCTTTGGGCGGGATATCGGCGGGCTCATCGGCGGCCTCAACTACCTGGGATTGGCCGGCGTGGGCGCGGCCCCCAATCCCGATTATGCCAAGACCATCCCCCAGGGTCTCTTCGCCGCCTTTCAAATGATGTTCGCGGTGATCACTCCGGCCCTGATCACCGGAGCCTTCGTGGAGCGGGTGCGTTTCAAGGCCTTCCTCCTTTTTGGCCTCCTCTGGATTACCCTGGTCTATGACCCCCTGGCCCACTGGGTCTGGGGCCATGGGGGCTGGCTCAATTCGCTGGGGGTCATAGACTTCGCCGGCGGAACCGTGGTGCACGTGGCGGCGGGCTATTCGGCCCTGGCCTTTGCCCTGGTGATCGGCCCCCGCAAGGGGTTCGGCAAGTTTCCCATGGAGCCCCACAACATCACCCTTACCATCCTGGGGGCCGGGCTCCTGTGGGTGGGCTGGTTCGGGTTCAATGCCGGCAGCGCCCTGGCTGCCAACGGGGTGGCGGTGAACGCCTTGTTGACCACCAATACCGCGGCCGCCTCTGCCGGCCTGGTCTGGATGATCCTGGGATGGCTGGACGGCCGGCCCAGCCCCTTGGGGATCGCCACCGGCATGGTGGTGGGTCTGGCTGCGGTGACCCCGGCCTCGGGGTTTGTCACGCCCCGGGCCGCCCTGGTCATCGGCGCAGTGGCGGCGCCCATCTGTTATTATGCCATCCGCTTCCGCCAGAACCGTAATTGGGATGAATCCATGGATGTCTGGGCCTGCCACGGCATGGCCAGCAGTTGGGGAATGCTCGCCACCGGACTCTTCGCCACCCTGGAGGTGAACGCGGCCGGGGCCAACGGTCTCTTCTTCGGCAACCCGGCCCAACTCGCTTTGCAGGCGCTGGCTACGGTGGTCACCATGGTCTTCGCCTTCGGGGTGACCTTCGTGGTGGCCAAAGTCCTGGATATGAGCATCGGCCTCAAGGTTTCCCCCATGGAAGAGGAGGTGGGCCTGGATATCAGCACCCATGGCGAGCGGGCCTATTCTTAAGGGCAACTGCCTAAATGGCCATGGTCTGGGCGCCAGACCGGCTGCTTAAGCTGCAAGCCATTTTGGAGCAGAGATAATCCCTCCTCGGGTAATGTTTGATCCTCAATGAGAGAGAACGGAAAATGCTAAAAAAGATCGAAGCCATCATTCGGGAAGACAAGCTCAACGATGTCAAGGAGGCCTTAAAGGAAATGGGCATCGTGGGCCTGAACCTCTTCGAGATTCGCGGCCACGGCCGCCAGGGGGGCATCAGCCTGACGGGCCGTTCCGGCAGTTACCGGGTCGATTTACTGCCCAAGATCCAGGTAAACGTCATCTTGAGCGAACGCAACCTGGAAGAGACCATTGATAACATCCAGCGGGCCGCCTATACCGGTCAGGCCGGCGACGGCATGATCTTCGTCTATGCGGTGGAGGAAGCGATCCGCATCCGGACCCGGGAGCGAGGGCACGACGCGGTGATGTATCCCGGGGACATTGACGAAAGGAAGGAGAGCACCGCTAAATAGTTCCTCCCCGCACTCCGGCTGTCCTCCTTCCGGGAAGGGGTGGGGCGGCCTCCTTAAGCTATTGCCTTTCTGATTTTCCCGTGAGATAATCAGATGATATCTCGCGGCCAGGGAGGTTATCCTCCCTGGCCTGCATTTCGCTGGGGCGTCTTCCCGGCCTTTTGAGGCAAAAGACCTATGTCAACCGAGGCGGTGATCTTCGCCTGTCAGCAAGCCGTGCCGGACCCGGAGGCCCTGCTGGCCTCCTTGAGCAAGGGCGGGGAGCGCTGGCGGGTGCTTGCGGAGCCTTGCAGCAGCAAAGTGGAGGCCTTTCAGTTGCTCCGCGCCCTGGCAACCCCGGTGGACCTGGTATGGGTCATCGGGTGTGGCGAAACCCTCTGCCGCTATCAGGATGGCAGCCGCCGTCTGGGAGCCCGGGTGCAATATTCCCAGGATTACCTGGAAGAAATCGGCCTGGAGTCCGGACGGCTGGGGCGTTCCCTGGTCACCCCAGGCGATGCCGCGGCCCTGGCGGGAATCGTCAAGGAAGTCAAGGCCCGTCTGAAGGCCCTGGGACCCAGCCCCCTCAAGGCCAAGGGGCAGGGTTAAGCCGGTTCATTGAAGGCCGGGGGCTGAGGCGCAGTCGTTCCCTTCGTCATTCTGAGGGAGCCGGAGGCGACCGAAGAATCTAGATGCTGCGCTTCGCGCCGCAACCCAAAAAAATGTAGGGTGGGCACTGCCCACCAATTCCTTAGAAAAGAAACGCTTAAGTGAACCGTATCGGGTGCTTTAGCTTGCGAAGTCTTTGAACCGGAAGCGCGGGCTAAAGCCCGCGGCTACAAAAACCAAAATGACTCTATTTATAGGGCGGCCGGTGGCCGCCGGGATTCGACCTGCACAGCTTAGTTTCACCTTAAAAAGATAAGGAAGAACGCCCTTTCAGGAGCTAAAACCCCAACATTGGGTAGCATACTTTTGGATTAAACCGTCTCATTGAGGAGAACCAGGGTTGCCTGCCAAATATCACATCCACATGCGCCGGGTACCGCCCCGTTTCACCCCTCTGGCTAAAAGCACCGTACTCGACTGGGGCGAGGGCTGCCTCCGCTGCGCCCGCTGTGTCAAGGAAGTCTGTCCGGTGGACGCTTACCGGAAGCGGGGTTTTGACCGGCAGCAGTTGCTGGACACCATCGATACCGTCTGCCGCGACTGTTACCGCTGCGTCCAGGGTTGTCCCCGGGGACTGGTCTTTAAGGCCATGAACCCCCAATACCGGCAGATGGGGGACGACTATTGGACCCCGGAGATCATCGCGGTAACCTGGAGCCAGGCGGAAACCGGCAAGATCCCCGTTTCCGGAGCCGGCTATGGCGGACCCTTTGCCGGGGAAGGCTTCGACTCCTGCTGGACCGACATGTCGGAGATCGTCCGGCCCACCCGGGATGGCATCCACGGCCGGGAATATATCAGCACCTCCATCGACCTGGGCCGCAAACCCATGTTTCTGGCCTTTAATGAACGGCAGGAGATGCTGTCCACCCCGCCGCCCCTTTTGGAAATCCCCTTGCCGGTGGTGTTGGCGGAACCATCCCGGAGCGCCGATCCGGTCCGGCTGCGCCAGATCCTGGTGGCCGCCGCCCAAAAGCTGGGCACCCTGGCGCTCTTGCACCGCAAAGACATCAGCCCCGACCTGGCCCCGGCTGCCGCCAGCCTGGTACCAATCCTGTCGGCCCGGGAGCCCCTGAAAGTGGATATGGCGCTGCTCAGCCAGGCGCCGGCGGTGGAGATCCCGGATCATCCCGGGGTCCTGGCCCAGATGGAGGCCCTCAAGAAACGCTTCCCCCACTTGCTCGTCTGGATTAAGGTGCCGGCCGACGGCCAGGCCGCCACGCGCGTGGCAGCCCTGGCCGCGGCGGGCGCCGGGGTTTTGCACCTGGCCGGCTCCGATAAGGCCAGAGGCCTCAAGGACGCCGCCCCGGCCCACCTGAAGGACCTGGTGCGCCGCTGCCACCTGAAGCTGGTGGAAGACCAATTGCGGGACGCCGTCACCTTGCTGGCCAGCGGCGGCATCGCCTTGGCGGAGCACGTGGCCAAGGTCATCGTCGCCGGCGCCGACGGGGTGATGGCCGATCTCTCCCTGCTCCTGGCCCTGGAATGCCGCCTCTGCCCCGAGTGTCCCGGCGGCCCTGGCAAGCAGAACCGGCAACCCTGCCCCATCGACCTGGGGAGCCTCAGCGTCCCGCGGGGAGCCCAGCGCATGGTCAATCTCCTGGGCGCCTGGAACAACCAGCTCCTGGAGGTCCTGGGCGCCATGGGCATGCGGGAGGTGCGCCGCCTGCGGGGGGAAGTGGGGCGGGCCATGTTCAAGGAGGACCTGGATAGAGAAATATTTGCCCCGCTCTTCGCCCGGCCGGAGGGTGAAACCCGGCGCCTGGGAGAGTAGAGGCGTTATTTGCTTTTTATTCCCTCCCCCTCGAGGGGGGAGGGTTACCTGCAGAGGGATTGACCTAAAAAATGGCGCTAGCGAAGAAGAAAACGGTTCCCATCGTTCCCCTGGAATCCTTAAACGAAGGCGGCCCCTGGCAGCCGGTTCCCACCCCGTCCCGCTTCCGCACCCCCTTGAGCAAGTACCTGGTGGGGCGCGACGAATCCGCCTGCATCAAGTGCGGCCGCTGCGCGGAAATCTGTCCCTATGGGGTTCATACCAAGTCCGGCAGCTACCTGCGGCGGCCCAAGAACCACCTGTGCCTGGGGTTTGCCTGCCAGGGGAAGGAATTTTACTGCGTCGCCAACTGCCCGGCCAAGGCGCTGCGCCTCAGCATCCACCCGGTGTACGGCACCCTGGGGGACCGGCGCTGGCCCGCGGACCTGCTCCTCAGCACCTGGTGGCAGGCGGAATGGGGCAACCTCCCCTATGCCGACCTGGAATATCGTCTGGGTGCGTCCGGCGGCGGCTTCGATAAACTGCGTTTTCTCTTTCCCAAGCACCGCCAGGACTTCAAGCTGACCCAGGCGGACATCTCCCTGGCGCTTACCCTGAACCAGCGCGGGGATGACCGGCCTCAGGTGCGGCTCTCGGTGCCCTGGTACGGCGGCGGCATGTCCTTCGGCTCGGTGAGCATCAATACCATTTTATCCCGGATTCTGGCGGCGATCCGCTTTAACACCATGGTATCCACGGGTGAGGGCGGCTTTCCCGAAGAGCTCTACCCTTATAGCGACAATATCGTCACCCAGGTGGCCACCGGCCTCTTTGGGGTCCGGGAAGACACCATCCAGCGGGTGCGGATGGTGGAGTTCAAATACGCCCAGGGGGCTAAGCCTGGCCTGGGCGGCCACCTGCTGGGGGACAAGGTGACCCCCGCGGTGGCCCGCATGCGGGAGTCGGTGACCGGCAGCGCCCTGTTCTCCCCCTTCCCTTTCCATAGTGTCTATTCCGTGGAAGACCACAAGAAGCACATCGACTGGATCAAGGAGATCAATCCCCGGGCCCTGGTGTCGGTGAAGGTCTCCACCCCCACCGACGTGGACATGGTGGCGGTGGGAAGCTTTTACGCCGGCGCCCACGTCATCCAGTTGGACGGCAGCTATGGCGGCACCGGCGCCGCGCCGGACATTGCCAAGAAGAACATCGCCATGCCGGTGGAATACGCCATTCCCAAGGTGCACCAGTTCCTCAAGGCCGAGGGCATCCGGGAGCAGGTGACCCTGATTGCCTCCGGTGGCATCCGGGGCGCCTTCGACATAGCCAAGGCCATCGCCCTGGGGGCCGATGGGGTCCAGATCGGCACCGCCGACCTGGTGGCCCTGGAGTGCCTGCGGTGCCACAACTGCGAATCCGGCCGCGGCTGCGCCCGGGGCATCGCCACCACCGACCCGGAACTGGTGGACCTCATGACCATCGACTGGGGAAGCAACCGGATCAGCAATATGTACTACTCCTGGAGCTGGATTCTGAAGGAGATCCTGCGGCGCCTGGGCCTCAAGAGCATCCGGGAACTGGTGGGCCGCACCGACCTGCTGACCCACCTCGACTACTTCGACGGCCCGGTGGATGATGATTTGCGAAGGTAGTGAGCAGTGAGCAGTGAGCAGTTATAAGCGCCCTGTGGCCGCCGGGATTCGGCGTGCACCGCACGCCCTATTTTACTGTCAGCCTTGAACTCGGCTATGAATGCTTTTTGAAATGTAGCCGCAAGAGAGCGCAGGCTAAAGCCTGCGGCTACATCACTCTTTCGAAGAGAAAAAAGATGAATCACTCTTGTAAACCTGATCATCCGGGGCTGAGGCTGCTCCATACCCGCCAAGACTTTGCCTCGCCCTATCCTGCCGGCCGCATCCACAAGGCCGCCGATGAAGGCGGCTGCGGCGTCACCGGGTTTGCCGCCAGCGTCCCGGTGGCCGGCCGCCACATAGTCTGCCCCTCGGTGCAGATGCACAACCGGGGCAACGGCAAGGGCGGCGGCATCGCCGCGGTGGGCCTGGACCCGGCCTCCCTGGGGGTCTCCCAGGAGATCCTCGACGACGATTACCTCATCCAGGTCGCCTATCTCGACATCGAGGCGCGGCCGCAGGTGGAGGCCCAATTTATCACCCCGATCTTCCGGCTGGACCACGCCCGCCGCCTGCCCACCGTCGACGATTGGCGGGATATCCCCGGCCTGGCGGTGAAGCCCCCCGACGTCTGGCAGTACTTCGTGCGGGTGAAGCCCGAAGTCGTGCAGTATTTCATCCAGCAGCGCAAGCTCTATGGGATTCCCTGGCGCCAGGTGGAGGATGAGTATGTGGCCCAGAATTGCTACAAACTGAACGAAACCTTCTACGCCTCCCTGGGGGAAAAAAAGGCCTTTGTCATGTCCCAGGGGCGGAATATGTTGATCTTGAAGATCGTGGGCTATGCCGAGGAAGTGGCTTACTACTACCAGTTGCTGGACTTCAAGGCCCACATTTGGATCGCCCACCAGCGCTACCCCACCCGGGGGCGGGTCTGGCACCCCGGCGGGGCCCATCCCTTCGCGGCCCTCAACACCGCCCTGGTGCACAACGGCGACTTCGCCAATTACTTTTCCGTGAGCGAATACCTGAGCCAGCGCCATTTTTTCCCCCAGTTCCTGACGGACACCGAAGTGGCGGTGCTCATCTTCGACCTCTGGCAGCGGCTCTACGGCTATCCCCTGGAATACGTCATCGAGTCCATGGCCCCCACCACGGAGCGGGACTTCGACCTGCTGCCGCCGGAGCGCCAGCAAGTCTATCGCCAGCTCCAGGCGGCCAATATCCACGGTTCCCCGGATGGCCCCTGGTTTTTCATCATTGCCCGCAACGACCCGGAGCGTAAGAGCTTCGATCTTATCGGCATCACCGACACCTCCATGCTGCGCCCCCAGGTCTTTGCCCTCCATGATGGCGAGGTGCAGATTGGCCTCATCTGTTCGGAGAAGCAAGCCATCGACGCCACCCTGGCCAGTCTGGCCCAGGAGGATCCCCGCATCTGCCCCGTGGCCGACCTCTACTGGAACGCCCGGGGCGGCAGCGCCACCGACGGCGGCGCCTTCATCTTTTCCCTGGAAGCCCAAAACGGCCACCGGGTGCTGTCCTGCCGCGACAAGTTCGGAAAACCCCGGACCGTGCCCTGGCATCAGCGCCCGTGGGACGGCGTGCCGCTGGCGCTGGCCTACCAGGCGGACTCTGAGGCGGCCCAGTTGGTGGACGCCAACCTGGAGGACCCCAGCGGCAGGCGGCTCTATGACGCTATCCGCCAAGGCGCCGCCGCCATCTCCTACACCGGCTTCCGGGAAATCCTGGAGGCGGTGGCGCATCAGGCGCGGCCGGGCGACCTTCCCAAGGCCGCGGCCATCAACGCCCTGACCCTGCTGTTGGACCGGCGCTACGACCCGGGGGACAAGAAGCGCAGCAATCTCCTGCAGGCCCTCATGGAGGCCCTGATCCGCATCTTCCAGGATACCCCCCTGGCGGGGGAGAATCATCCCAGCCGCTACCGGCGGCTCGATTGGGACCACCGCGAGCTTTTGCAGGCGCCCCCGCAGGCGGACTCGGTCCTGGTTCTCAATGCCGCGGGCTTTCCCCCGGAAGGAGAAGATTGCGACGCCCGATTCCTGTGCCAGGCCTTTAAGCTGGGGTGGCGGCAATTCATCACTTACGGCTACCAGGGCCAGCGTTTCCTGGGCTGCGGCTTCGGGCCCGGTACCCAAGAGGTGCGCATCGACGCTTACGGCAGCACTGGCGACTACCTGGCCTCGGGCATCGATGGCATGACCCTCCAGGTCCACGGCAATGCCCAGGACCAGTTGGGCCAGATCCTGAAGCAGGGCAAGCTGGTGGTGCACGGCGACGTGGGCCAGACCTTCATGTACGGCGCCAAGGGCGGTGAGGTTTATATCCTGGGCAACGCCGCCGGCCGGCCCCTGATCAACGCGGTGGGCCGGCCCCGGGTGGTGATTAACGGCACCTCCCTGGACTTCCTGGCGGAATCCTTCATGGCCGGCGACGTCTTTAAGGATGGCGGCTTTGTCATCGTCAACGGCCTGGAGTACGACTCCCGGGGGCGCCTGCGGCCGCAACCGACCCCCTACCCCGGCTCCAACCTCTTCTCCCTGGCCTCGGGGGGGGCTCTCTACATCCGCGACCCCTACCAGCAGGTGGTGGAGGAACAGTTGAACGGCGGCGAGATCGTCCCCCTCAGCGCCGCGGACTGGAATCTGATCCTTCCTTACCTCCAGGAAAACCAGCGCCTTTTCGACATCGATATCGACCACGACCTGCTCACCGTGGATGGCGGCCAGCGCCCCCCGGACCAGGTCTACCGTAAGATCCAGCCCCTGAAACTGGCGGTCCTCACCGCGGTGGCGGACTCCTGGGAATAGCGCCGTCTCACGCCAGGCCGCCAACCTGTGGGGTGGGCACTGCCCACCCTCATCCCTAAACAGATGGGGGCAGCCCGCCGGGCTGCCCCCTCTCCATCTTCTTCAGGCAGGCCTCCGGATTCTTCCGGAATCCATCAATCTCCTCCCAGCCAATTTCCCATTGACAGGCAGGAAGCCTTGGGCTTAATATCGTGAATAATTTAACAATTTACTAAATTAACCAATGCTGACGGCTGGTTAACCTATCATGGCGAAAAGCTTGGTCATTGGAGCGGAGAAGACCTTGTTAAGCGTAAAAAAGATTTTCCTCGTCTTTCTTAAAATCGGCACCTTCTCTTTCGGCGGCGTCTATTCTATGATTGCCTTCTTCGAGAGGGAGTTGGTCGATAAGCGCAAATGGCTTAGCCACGATGAGTTTGTGGAGAGCTTCGCCATCGGCCAGATGACCCCCGGACCGCCCATAGTCAATACCGGCATCTCTATCGGCTACAAGTTACGGAAACTGTGGGGGGCCCTGGCTGCCACCATGGGCCAGGCCTTTACCGGCACTGTCCTGGCTATTCTGTTGGCGGCCTTTTATCTCCATATGAAAGACAACCTCCTCCTGCAAGCGGTGATGAAAGGAGTAACCGCGGCGGTGGTGGGTTTGCTGGCCTCATTCATTTATAAGATGGTCATCAAGCTGATTAGGGATTACCGCAGCGCGGCACTGGCTGTGGGCGCTTTTCTGGCCCTGGAGATCTTTAGACTTAACCCCATCGGCATCCTTCTGGCCGCCGGGGCTTTAGGACTGGTCCTGTACCGGAGGGATTAAATGGACCTGCTGAGACTGGCCGCCATTCTTTTTATTACCAACGCCCTGACCATCGGCGGTGGCTATGCCATGGTCCCCATTCTTCAGCAAGAATTCGTCAATCATTATCATTGGCTCAGCAATAAGGAATTCCTTGACGCCATTGCCATCGGCCAGGTGACCCCTGGGCCACTAACGGTGATGTATGCCTTTATGGGCTTTAAGGTGGGCGGGTTGACCGGGGCCCTGGTGGCCATGGCCGCCAGCTATCTACCCTGCCTCATTATTGTCACCCTGGTCACCAGGTATTACCTCCGCTATAAAGAATTATGGGTGGTAAAGACCAGCTTCGCGGCGATCAAGCCGGCGCTGGTGGGGTTGTTGGCCGCAGTGCTCATCTTTCTGGGCCACAGTTCCATAATCGACCCGCTTACCACAGGCATTGCCGTGGTCAGCTTCGCCCTCCTTACCTTTACTAAAATCGATCCCAGTATCATCATAATCACCGCCGGATTCTTGGGGGCATTCTTGTTCTAGAAAATGAGCTTGACTGCATACTGGCCGGTTAGCCAGTCTACATATAGGGGTCATCAACCGCGGGCTGATGACCCCATCTTTTCTTTGCGTCCTTTGCGTCCTAGCGTGATATATTTCCCACGCGAGACCCAAAGGCCCCAAAAACCCGAAAAAGCCTGGAACTGCAATGTATTGGGAATTTTCCGAAAGGGGCATCGTCTTTTTCCCCGACCCGCATCTTATCGGCACCCCCGGTGATTACGGGCTGGCCTATGAGGAGGTCTATTTCGAGGCCGAAGACGGGGTGCGCCTTCACGGCTGGTGGCTGCCCAAGGACGGCGCCCCGGTCTTGCTGTGGTTCCACGGCAACGCCGGCAATATCAGCCACCGCCTGGAAAACCTCTCCCTGCTGCACCGCCTGGCGGGGGTCCAGGTCTTCATCTTCGACTACCGGGAATATGGCAAATCTGAGGGGCAGATCTGCCGGGAAGGCACTTATAAGGATAGCGCCGGGGCCTACCGCTACCTGACGGCAACCCGGGGGATAGACCCTAGAGACCTGGTCCTCTTCGGCCGTTCCCTGGGCACCGCCCTGGCCGTGGACCTGGCCGCCCGCCTCCCCTGCCGCTCCCTGATCATCGAGTCGGCCTTCACCAACTCCGCGGACATGGCCAAACTCTTCCTGCCCTTTATGTTCGATTGGCGGCCGAGGGTTCCCTATGATAATTTGGGGAAGATTGCGCAGATCGGGGCGCCGCTGCTCATCATCCACGGCTCTGAGGACGAGATCATTCCGGTTGACATGAGCCGGCGCCTCTTCGCCGCGGCCCGGGACCCCAAGGAGATCTATATCATCCCCGGGGCCCATCACAACGACACCTATCTCGTAGGCGGCCCGGCTTATTTTGACAGATTAGCCAGGTTTATTCAGCAACCGGCCCCGCGGCCCTGACCGCCCCGGGAAGACCCTTACCCTCTTTTCTGATAGTTGAAAGCTGACCGCTGCTGGGGTAATGTCCCACAACTACCTTAACAAGAGATTTGAGGTAAACTCCCCCTCCCTTGAGGGGAGGGGGTTGGGGGGAGGGAAAAAGGCAAACCATTTATGCAACGTTTCCGTGGGACGCAATACTAGCTTATGACCGGGAATCTGCAACAAAAAGCCCGGCGCCTGGCTTGGTTCACGGTGGCCTACAACCTGGCGGAATGTCTGCTGTCGTTGCTGGCCGGCTATCTGGCCGGCAGCATCGCCCTGGTGGGCTTCGGCCTGGACAGCCTGCTGGAGTGCCTGTCCGGTGGGGTGATGATCTGGCGCTTTCAGCCGCGGCCGGGCCGCTCCCCGGCCGCTGAGGCCCGGCTGGAGGGGCAGGCCGTGAAAATCATCGGCTGCCTCTTTTTTACCCTGGCGGCCTATATCCTTTACGAATCGGCGGCTAAATTAATCTTTAGCGAAATCCCCGCCCCCAGCCTGTTAGGAATCTTTATCGCCCTAGCTTCGGCGCTGGTCATGCCGGCGCTCTACTTGGCCAAATTCCACACCGGGGAATCCCTGGGCAGCGCCAGTCTGAAGGCCGACTCCAGGCAGACCCTGACTTGCGGCCTGCTGTCCGTGGCATTGCTCATAGGCCTGGGACTCAATTATCTTTACGGCCTCTGGCAGGCGGACCCCATATTCGGCCTGGTGATTGCCCTCTTCCTGGTCAGAGAGGGCCATCGCACCGTGAAGGAAGGAAAACTTTGCGCCTGCGCCGGCTGCGGCCCGCCGCGGGTCCCCAATGATCAGGACAGGCCTTTTTGATGAATAATGCCCGGGCCCACGCTGGCTGCGCCCCCGCCCAAAACCTTCAATCTTTCCCGAGCATCACGCTGGTGGCTTTGATCAGCATACTGATCGGATCACCCACCTTGACATCCAACTCCTTGACGGCCTCAGCGCTGACCAGGGCCGTCATCACTTGACCGCCGCCGATATCCATCTTGACCTTGGCCATGATCGTGCCTGTTTTGACGTCTATGACCTTACCCTTAATCACATTGCGAGTGCTCAGTTTCATGGCAAATTATCCTCATGATAATTGGGTTCGCTATCACTAGAAAATTAAGCATTAGCTTGGATTTAATCAAGTTGGGGAGTCGAGCGATTGATCGCCCCGCCGGATTGCGCATTGCGCCCTTTGGACCGCGGCGCCGATGCTGGCCGTCTTCGCCGGGCCGGCGTACTTGGGCTTCTTAACCGGCTAAGGCTGGCTGATCCCTCTAGATAATTGGATTTTTCTTTAAGCGCTGGCTGACCCCTTTGATCAGGATCGGCCAGGCGATGGTGGCGTCGCTCAGGACCTCGGCGAAGCGGCCGCCGTCCTCCGGCGAGACAAATTTCCCCCAGGAGACCCCTTCCTTGAAGGTACAGCCGCTCAAGCCGCCCCAATGGGCCGGCTCCGGGCAGATGCGCACCCCATAATGGAAGCGCACTTCGGGGAGGTCGAGCCGCAGCCTGGTCTGGAGCAGATCCAGGTAGGGGGCTACCTGTTGGGCCCAGTTGCGGGGCACCCCGCCGCCGATGGTAAAAATCCCCAGTTTCCCCGCCGTCAGGGCCTGCCGGGCATAGGCCCCCAGGTCCAGGAAGGGATTGAACTTAAGCGACACCACCTCCAGGGCCTCGGAGAGCGGGCGCCCGGCCGCCAGGGCCTGGCGCACCATATAAACCGCCAGGTCCAGACCCAACTCCGAGTCGGTGAAGGCCGGGATGAACACCGGCACCCCTTTCAGATAGGCGTTTCTCAAGATTCCCGGGGCCTCGCTCTGTTCCGCCAGGTATCTCCCCAGTTCCCGGCAGATGGCGGCCGAGGACCAGACGCATTCTTGATCCAGCCCCTCCAGCACCCGCCGGAAGACGTCTTCGGCATAGTCCAGGTTGGCCTCCATCTCCAGGGTGTCGTAGATGCGATTGTAACCCTGCCGGAACAGCACCCGGTCCGGGACCTCCTCGCGATGCTTGTAATGCACCCGGCCCAGGGTCTCGATAAATCCGTGGGCGATCAAGGCTCCGGTGGTGACGATCATCTTCAGCCAACCCCGGTCGATCATCTCGCAGATGAGCAGGCCCATCTTGGCCACGCTCATGGCCCCGGAAAAGGTGCCGACCACGGTGCAGTCGGGGTCCCGTAGCATAGCCTCCAGGACCTCGGCCGCCTCCCCCAGGTTGCGGCCGCCGAAGGCGGTCCGCCCCATGGCCCTGAGGAGCTCATCGAAATCCTCAATGGCGTTAAGGTCCAGGGGCAGCAGCGGCGTCAGGCCGTCTTGGGCCCCATCATGTAAATCCTCAAGTTTCCGGCGCATTTGATTAGTCCTGTCTGCTGTGTTCTGAAAGAGGCTCTCGGCCGGGAGCGGCAGGCGAGCCCTGGGAGAAGAACCTTTGCAAGATTAAAAGGGGAGTTCTTTTACCGGCAAGGCCCCCCCCAGCTCTTCCCAGCCCAGCTTGGTGCGCAGGATCTCAAAGTGGCTGCGCCTGGGATGCTTCACCAGCTTGACATGGTAGGCGCCGCAGCGCACTTCCAGACGATCCTGCGGATTAAGGGCGCGGCCCACCTGGCCATCCAGGGTGAGGTAAAGGTCCTGGACCTTTTCATCGACAGTGACGGCCACGGTCACCGTCCCCGGCAAGATGATAGGCCGGTTACTCAGGGTGTGGGGGCAGATGGGCAGCAGAATGATGGTCTCCAGGGTCGGGTAAACGATGGGGCCCCCGGCGGACATGGTGTAGGCGGTGGAACCGGTGGGGGTGGAGACGATCAAGCCGTCCGCCCGGTAAGTGGCAAGGTATTCGCCGTCGATCCGGGTGGTAAGTTCGGCGATGCGGGCCAGGGCCCCTTTGTTGATCACCGCGTCATTCAGGACGTTTTCCCGCCAGACGGTCTCCCCTCCCCGGATGAGGCTGACAGACAGGATCATCCGTTCATCCACCTGAAATTTTCCCGGCAAGATATGCTCTTCCAGGCAGGGGTAAAGATCCTCCAGGGAGATTTCCGTGAGGAATCCCAGGCCCCCCATGTTGACCCCCAGGATGGGCAGGCCCAGGCGCCCGTAATGGCGGGCCACGCTCAAAATGGTGCCGTCGCCCCCCAGAACCACGATGCACTCCGTTTCCGGCGGCAGGGGCGCGATGTCCGGCTCCGGTTCATTTTCCAGATGGAGGGCGGCCAGCCCCCGGGAAACGAACCAGGCCTGCAAGGCCTGGCCGGCCACCCAGGCGTCGGCTTTCTGCTTCTTGCTGATAATCGCCAGTGATTTCACTGCGCCTCCCGGGTTGACACTTAACATAATCTTCGATAAATTTCAATGAATTGCTCTGCGGCGCCGCTGCCGCAATCTTACCGAAAGGAGTATTAATGCAACTCGCCAAACGTATCCGCCAGATTCCGCCCTCTGCCACCCTGGCCTTGAACGCCAAGGCCAACCAGCTCAAGGCCCAGGGGGTCGACATAGTCAACTTCGGGGTAGGTGAGCCGGACTTCGACACCCCGGAAAACATCCGGGAGGCGGCCATTCGGGCCATCAAAGAGGGCTTCACCCGCTACACTCCGGTGTCCGGCACCCCGGAGCTCAAGGAGGCTATTATCCAGAGGTTTGCCGCCGACTACGGCCTCTCCTATGAGCCAGGGGAGATCATCGTCTCCTGCGGCGGCAAACACGGGCTCTACAATCTCTTCCAGATCCTGTTCGATCCCGGCGATGAGGTGGTGATTCCGGCCCCCTACTGGGTCTCCTACGTGCCCATGGCCCTGCTGGCCGGGGCCGTGCCGGTGGTCATCCCCACCCGGGAAGCAAACGGTTTTAAGCTCAGCGCCGCGGAATTAAAGGAACATATCGGCCCCCGCACCAAGGCCTTGCTCCTCAACAGCCCCTCCAACCCCACCGGCGGCGTCTATAGCCGGCAGGAACTGGAAGGGTTGGCAGAACTGGTCCTGGCGCACGGTCTCTACGTAATCTCCGACGACATTTATAACAAGATTCTTTTCGATGGCGCCGAGTTCGTTAATATCGCCATGCTGGCCCCGGAGCTCAAGGAGCGCACCTTCGTCCTGAATGGGGTGTCGAAGACCTACGCCATGACCGGCTGGCGCATCGGCTACCTGGCGGGACCCCGGGAAGGGATCGCGGCGGCCACCAATCTCCAGAGCCAGTCCACTTCCAATCCCGCGTCCATCTCCCAGAAGGCCGCAGTGGAGGCCCTGCGGGGTCCTCAGGAGGCAGTGGCCGCCATGGCCGCGGAATTCGCCTGGCGCCGGGACGACATCT
Source organism: Desulfobaccales bacterium (assembly GCA_052326585.1). Taxonomy (GTDB): domain Bacteria; phylum Desulfobacterota; class Desulfobaccia; order Desulfobaccales; family 0-14-0-80-60-11; genus JAPLJC01. The sequence goes on from JBKQLU010000029.1 coordinate 56,052, forward strand.
ACCGCCGGGTCCTGTCGATTCCCGGGCTCAAGTGCACCAAGCCGGGGGGGGCCTTTTACCTCTTCCCCAACTTTTCCGCTTATTACTCTAAGCTCAAGCCCGGTGCGGGGCAATCCCATTCCCAGGCCCTGGCGGACTACCTGCTGACCGAGGCCCGCCTGGCGGCGGTGCCGGGCAACGAATTCGGCGAAGACCAATGCCTGCGGTTTTCCTATGCCACCTCCCGGGAGCGCATCGCCACCGGTTTGAGCCGCATCCAGGAGGCCTTGGAGAAGTTGGGGGGGTAAGGGGAAAAACAGGTGGGCAGAATACGGCCAGCGCGGCGCGACTCTCTTTATAACCGCGAGTCCGAGCCGCGCCGTCCGTTCAACTCAGGTAAAGATATTTTAGCGGCCGGCCGCCTGCCGCTTGGAAGCCTTCAGCGGATTGACCTTCTGGACCACCTCTTTTTTGCCATTTTTGGCATGGGTGGCCAGATTACAGGGGCCCCGGCGCCATTTGGCTTCGGGATCGGGAAAAGAACCGCAGAAGCTGGCCTTGGCAAACGGAAGAGTCCGCTCGCAGCCGTCACAGGCCTCCACCACGGGTTTGCATTGGCCGCCGTTGAACGAACAGCCTCTTTTGGTCATAAAGGTGCAATCGACTCCTGATTTAACGCTAACGCAGTGCATGGGCGTACCCTCCTTAGATCATAGGAAATCTTGTATTTATATACTAAATATATTATCTTTGTCAAGAGATCCCCGCCTATTTTTCCGCTAAAATATATTCTGCCTCGGTTCCACCCCTGAGGCCCACGGCCCCGGCGAAGGGGCCGGGTCGTCTATCCAGTAATATCTTGACTAACGCGGCGGCCCAAGCTCCCCTGGTACTGCCCCAGTGGCACGATGGCGACGGGGCCGCGTCCCGGGGGACCCCCCTCCCCTTCCCGGGCAGCCGCGCCGGTCCGCTCCGGCCGCATTGACATGGGTCAGCCGATGTTTATTTTATGGAAGAAACCCTTTTCGGAAAAGGATGCCCCATCCAGCTCATCCAGGGATGGGCCCTGCCCACCGTCTTCCTCAGGGATTTCCCCGGCGGGCGTTTTCAATCAGGGGATGCCATGCCAGCCAAGACCTTAAAAGATTACCAGGCCAAACGGGATTTTCGCCGCACCCCGGAGCCCGCGCCGGGAGGCCGCGGCGGGTCGGCGGAACCCATCTTCGTGGTCCAGAAGCATGACGCCAGCCATCTCCATTACGACTTCCGCCTGGAGGTGGATGGGGTCCTGAAATCCTGGGCCATCCCCAAGGGACCCTCCAGCGATCCCCGGGAGAAGCGCCTGGCGGTGCCCACCGAGGACCATCCCCTGGAATACGCCGGCTTCGAAGGGGTCATCCCGGCGGGAGGTTACGGCGCCGGCACCGTGCTGGTCTGGGACACCGGCAAGTTCCGCAATATCACGGAGAAGAAGGGAGTGGCCCTCGACCTCCCGGAGGCCCTGGCCCACGGCCACCTCAAGGTCTGGTTGGAGGGGGGCAAGCTCAAAGGCGGCTATGGACTGACCCGGTTCAAGACCGGCAAGGACGAGGCCTGGCTGCTGGCGAAGGCCGACGACCAGGAGGCGGATGCCGCCACCGACCTGCTGCGGACCCGGCCCGAATCGGTCCTCAGCGGCCGCACCCTGGAGGAGATTGCCGCCGGGGATTAGGGGTGCAGCGCGCTTCCTGCGTCCCGCCCGGGGGACGCCCCCAAGACGCCGGCGCCATTACACCCAAACGACTTTTCCCTTGACAGGCAGGGCAAAGTCCAATATCTAGTAGCCTAGAGATGATCCGGGGGCCCATATAGGGCATAATAGGGAAGCCGGTGCAAGTCCGGCATGGTCCCGCCGCTGTAACCGGGGACGAAACCTGCATAAGGCCACTGTCCAACTTTAAGTGGGATGGGAAGGCGCAGGCGGTAGGAGGATCCGGAAGTCAGAAGACCTGCCCGGATGCAGGCTTACGCCCCTACGAGGCCTGGCGGGCGCCGGCCGCATTAAGGATCAAGAAGCTGGGTGCAATCCTTAAGTCATTGCGACTTGAGGATTTTTTTTTGAGAAAAAATTGTCTCTCATCAAGGAGAACAACATGGTAAAGCGGAGCAAGTCGGGTTGGCTCTGGTTGGCGCTTATCGTGGCGATGCTAGGCGCCCCCTGGACCCTGAACGCCGCGGCCGCGCCAAAACCCGCCATCGTTTTGGCTGCCTTTGGCACCACCACCAACGCCTTCCCCACTTATCAAAAAATCGAAGACCAGGTCAAAGAGCGTTTCCCGGGTTATGAAATCCGCTGGGCCTTTACCTCCAATATGGTGCGTCACAAGGTTTTAGAGGAGCAGCACAAGGAACTAAAGAGCCTGCCCGAGGTCTTGCAGGGCCTGAAGGCGGAAGGTCTTACCCGGGTTGCCATCCAATCCCTGCTTCTGGCGCCGGGAAAGGAGTGGGAAGGGGTAGTGCGGCAAAGCCGGGAAGTCCCCGGGCTCACCGTAGCCGTGGGTCGGCCCCTGCTCAGCGGTAAGGCGGATGAGGTGCGGGTTCTCGCTGCCTTATCCAAAGAATTTCCCGCTGATCTGAAGAAAAACGCCGTGGTCCTGGTGGGACATGGCAGTCCCGACCCCCAGGCCCAGGCCGCCTATGACTCCTTTGCCCAGTTGCTCCATTCCCGCTATCCCGGCGGCAATGTCTTCTTCGGCATGGTGGAATTTGAAAAACCCGGGAAAGAGGAGGTGCTCCAGGAAATCAAGCAGTCCGGGGCCACCTCTGTCAAGATTATCCCATTTCTGCTGGTGGCCGGGGATCACGTGCAACATGATATCCTGGGGGCCGGTCCCAAGAGCTGGAAATCCGACCTGCTAAAGATGGGCAACTATCAGGTTGAGGGCGTTCGCCAGGGACTGGGGGAACAGAAAGAGATCGTCAATATCTATCTGGAACATCTGACTGAGGCGCTGCAGAAATTTCAGGAGGTGAGATGAAGAGCGGGTTGATCGTCTATCTGGTGGGCGCTGGGGAATTGCCGGAGGACTTTGATCTGGCGAGCTGCTGTAAGGAAATGGGCTTCCCGGCCGATCGCGTGGAACTGGTGGGCGCAAGGCAAGGATTCTTCGAGGTGAACGATGCCTGGCATCACCTGTTCACCAAGGGTTATGGGGACATCAAACTCTTGGTGGCGCAAACCGAGCAAAGATGTCTGCGGCCGCTGTCCCCTTTGGTGCGTCTGAACGGCTAGGTAAACCAAGAAGGCCAAATTAAGCCGCGCCCGCGCCTCCGGTCTCAGGACCGGATAAGGCCGGCGCGGCTTAACTTTTGGCGAACCGGCCCCCGAGGTCAATCATGGAGGTGATAATGCCGGTGCTCACCGTCGTGCCCGTGTTTGTGAAAGCGCGGGTCGATCAAGTTCACGCGGAAGAGCAGGTCCCGGTCGGAGAGAAGCTCCGCCGGGGTCCCATTGGCCACCACCCGATGATCCTCCCCGAAGACCAGGACCCGATCGGCAATCTCTTCAACGATATCGAGATCGTGGGTAGCCGTGATCAGGGTTTTGCCAAACCGGCCAAACTGAACCAGCAGGTCAATCACCCAGCGCCGGGTGCGCGGGTCGAGAGTCGCGGTGGGTTCATCGAGCAGCAGCACGGCTGGATTCGTGGCCACTACCGAAGCCAGCGCCACCCTCCTTTTCTCCCCGCCGCTCAGTTTGAAAGGCGGCCGGTCCTTAAGGTCCTTCAGGCCAAAAAGTTCGAGGACCTCCGTAACGCGTTGCCGCACCTCCGCTTCGCCCAGACCCAGGTGCAGGGGACCAAAGGCAATCTCCTCCCACACCGTAGATGAAAAGAGTTGCGTCTCAGAGTTCTGAAAAACGAACCCCACCCGCCGCCGGAAGGCCTGGTTGAATCCGTCGTCGTTTAAACTCTTCTCCTCCAGCGCCTGGCCGAAGGCCTGGAAAACCCCTTCTTGAGGAAAGAGCAGGCCATCCAGAACTTTAAGCAAGGTAGATTTGCCCGACCCGTTGGCGCCCAGGAGAACAATCCGTTCCTGCTCGTGAATGACCAGGTCCAGGTCCAGAACCCCGATTTCCCCGCCCGGATAATGGTAGCCCACTTTTTCCAGTTGGAAGACCGGCGCTCCGGCCGTCTCAGCCGAGGACACGGTCACCTCCCACAAACAGAATGGCGATAATCAATACCAGGGCCATCCAGACCCAATCGCTGCGCTTCATCTCAAACCGGACCAGCGACTTGGGCAACCCGGCGTAGCCGCGTGCCAGCATGGCGCTGTGCACCTCTTCACTGCAGGCCGCGGTCTTGGCCCAGAGATTTCCCATGGCGGAAGTGACAAAGCGGCGCTCTTCCCGGGAGTTCACCCGGCCTACGAGGCGGCTCCGGCGGGCCATAAACATGTCAGTGCTCGTATGCAGCAGGAGAAAAATATACCGGTAGGTCATCTCCAATACCGAGAGAAATACCGCGGGGATCCGCAGGACGCTGAGCGCCTTGAGCAGGGTGTTCCAGCGGGTGGTGAGGGTCAGCAGCACGGCCAGGGAAACGGAGGCGCCAACTCTTAGTATCAGCAGCACCGCGGCGGCCAGCCCTTCTTTGGTTATCGCCACCGAGCCGGGAATGGTCCAGTAACCCAGCTTCACCGGCTGGCCCAGATGAAACAGCACCAGGAGCGGAGTGCCGGGGCGCACCACGTTGAACAGGGTGGGAAAGACCACCAGCCCGGTAAAGAGAGGCACCACAATCCATACCCTTTTGGCAAAGGTTCCCAGCGGCACCCTGGAGCTCCACGCCAGCCAAAAAAGCCATAAATTGAACAGGATCAACGGAAAGATATGGTGCAGCAGGCCGACGATACCGATGAGAAAAAGGAGCGTCACCAGTTTGGCGCGGGGATCCAACCCCTGCAAAAGACCCGGCCGGCTGGCGATAGACTCGGAGAAGACCTCTTCCTGGAGGGCTTCGGCAATTGCCTGCAAGGTCTTTTCTACGAAGCCGCGCTTAGAAGAACGTCTGGCGGCGGCCTGGGGCCCAGGCGGGGTTATCTTCTCTTTAAGCCAGGACGGCACCGGCCGCTCTCCGGCCTCCCGCTCAGCACTTCCCGATTGTTTCAATTCTGTCCCCGGCTCTCTGCCAGCTGGAAGCGCCAGAATAGATAAGTGAGCAGTGAGATGCTGCCGGCGCCAATAACGGCGCAGAGTAGGTAGACGAGGGCAGAGGACCAGAAACTCTCAAAGCCGGGGAGGGCATAATCGCCGAAAGGGGCATGCGACCAGGTGTCAGCCAGGCGTTGCATCCCGGCGGGAATGAAACCGAGTATTTTCTGCAACTCTGCGGCGCCCCACTCCCCCCAGGCCGTGCCGGAGGCCAGCAACCCCAAAGGAGACAAGGCCAGCAGCGACCCCAGCCCCCACCACAACCTCCGGTAGCTGATGGGGGCAGCGGCGGCAGCATGAGCGGCTGACAACGCCTTAATGTTCAACAGGTCTGGCTGGCAGGATTGCAGGTAGCGGACCACCAGCGCGGTAACTACCGCTTCCAAAGGGCCGGCGAAGGCAAAGTGGGCAAAGAGCATGGCCGGGACCGCGACACTGAGCGGATAGGGGCAGTAGAGCGGCAGGCCCTGGGCGCTGTGGAACAGGATGGGCTGCAGTCCCAACTCCACTCCCGCGGCCAGCGCCGCCGCATTGATCCCCAGGTAGCCGCCTACTGCCGCTCCGACCCAGCGCCTTTTGGCATGGAGTTCATTTCTGCCGCTGCACAACCGGTAGACGCCATAGGAAATGAACGGGAGAACGAGGGCCATGTTGAAACAATTGGCGGTAAAGGTCCAGATGCCGCCATCCCCAAAGAGCAGGGCCTGAATGGCCAGGGCAATGGTAATGCAGATCATGGCGGCCCACGGTCCCAGGACTATGGCCAGCAGCCCGCCTCCCACCGCATGGGCGGAGGTGCCGCCGGGGATAGGCACGTTGTACATCATTATGGTAAAGGAAAAGGCCGCCCCGATGGCCATCAAGGGAACGTATCTCGATTTGAGCCAGTTCCTCACCTTCCGGGCCGCCGCCATCCAGGCGGGGACCATGACCAGGCCGAAGCTCACGCACGTCGCGGGACTCAGATAGCCGTCGGGAATGTGCATGATCAATCCTCCTCAGCGCTCCGGAGCGTCACGAGCCCCCGGCATCGCGCTTAAATCTTCCCCATAAAAATAGCCACGAATAGCCGGCGCCTGCGAGCGCCCAGGCCTTCGTGGCCACTAAATTCACTTAGCTGGTTTGAAGCTATTGCAAAAACCGTTGTCGCTGTCATCCTGAACGGAGTGAAGGACCCCAAGTCATTAAAAATACGGGATTCTTCCCTGCGCTCCGAATGACCTTTTTGGGCAGGCCGAGGTTTTGCAAAGCTACTAGGGTTTCATACCCTAACTCATATTAATTATCACTAAAGACCACGATGGAAGTAAAGGAAAAAATGTTCCGGGGGAATCCCCTGGTTGCGGCCGCTTCCATGATTATCTTGACAACATGAACCTGGTGGCGGCCTTAATGGAGCCCGCAGCCTACCCGGAGCCCACTTCCCAGGTGCTGCTGGTCCAGACCCACATCTCCTACGTCTTTATCACCGACCGCTTCGCTTACAAGGTTAAGAAGCCGGTGGACCTGGGGTTTTTGAACTTTACCACCCTGCGCCGGCGCCACCATTATTTGCACGAAGAACTGCTCCTGAACCGCCGTCTCTGCCCGGAGATCTATCTGGAGGTCCTGCCCATCACCGCTCCCCGGGGTGGTTTGGCCAAGGTGCGCCTGGGGGGGCGGGGCCAGCCCCTGGATTACGCCCTGAAGATGGTGCGCCTGCCCCAGGAGCGCATGATGGACGAGGTTGCGGACCGGGGAGAGCTGCGCCAGGAGCATCTGGAGCGCATCACCGCCCGGCTGGCGCCCTTTTACGCCCAGGCGGCCACCGGCGCCAGGATCAACAAGTTCGGAGAGCCGGCCATCATCGCCTATAACCACCAGGAAAATTTCTCCAGCCTTGAGAATCTGGTGGGCGGGCTCATTTCCCGGAAGCTCTTGGACCGCATCCGGGATTTTGCCGGCACCTTCCTGAAGCAGCACCGGAACCTGTTTTTACGGCGCATCCGGGAAGGCCGCATCCGGGACTGCCACGGCGATCTGCACATGAAGAACATTTGCCTGGCCGATCAGGTATATATCTTCGATTGCATTGAATTTAATCCCCGATTCAGATATGGTGATGTGGCGGCGGATGTCGATTTCCTGGCCATGGACCTCGATTTTCACGGCTTCCGCGATCTGAGCCGCCACTTTGTGGAACATCTGGCCCGGGCCGCCGCAGACCCGGAGCTCTTGCTGATGCTCGATTTTTACAAGTGCTACCGGGCTTGCGTGCGGGGCAAGATCACTGCGTTCAGCGCCCAGGACCCGGAACTGGCGCCGGAAGCCAGGTCTCAGGCGCAGCGGCTGGCCAGGGCCTATTTCCGGTTGGCCGGGGAGTACGTCGAGGAAGGGGCGCGGTGGCTTGCCTAGTGGTGATCTTCGGCCTGATGGGCACCGGCAAGACTACCCTGGCCCGGGCCCTGGGCCAGGCCCTGGAATGGCCGGTCATCGAAAGCGATCGGGTGCGCAAGGCCCTGGCGGGGCTGGCCCCGGCCACCCGGGCCAACCAGGCCTTTGGACAGGGGATTTACGCCGCGGATTTCTCGGCCCGGACCTACGGGGAGATGCGGCGCCAGGCCGCGACGCACCTGGCTCGAGGGGGCGGCGTCATCCTGGACGGCTCCTTTAAGCGAGCCGGGGAACGGGAGCAGGTGCGGCAACTGGCCCGGGAGCACCGGGCCCCGGCGCTCTTCGTCTATTGCGCCTGCCCCCCGGAAGAGGCCCGCCGGCGCCTGGGGATCAGGCGCACCGACCCCGAGGCGGTTTCCGACGGCCGGGTGGAACTCTGCGCGGCCCAGGCCAGGGATTTCGACCCTCCGGGGCCCGCTGACCGGCCGCTGCTGCAATTGGACACTCAGCGCCCGCCGGCCTTGCTGCTGGAGGAACTGCGGAGGTTTGTGGAAGCATTTCAACATGACGCAGGCTAAGGCCTGCGGCTACATTTTAAAGACAAGCGTATAGCCGGATAAATCATTTCTCGAGACACGCCCGCCGGCCGCGTTTTATGGCGCCAGTTTGAGCCAGGCGCCACGCCGGGCCAGACCCTGATTTCTCTACAAGGATGGAAGGAGCGAGGATTATGGAATATTCCAACGTTTTGGTGGACCGCCAGGAGCAGATCGGCATCATTACCCTGAATCGCCCGCAGGCCATGAACACCTTCAACGTGCCCTTTGCCCGGGAGCTCAATGCCGCCCTCTGGGAAATGGAGGAAGACCCCGGCATCCGGGTAGTGGTGATCGACGCCAATGGCAAGCACTTCTCCACCGGGATCGCCCTGGAGGAATTCAAGGGGAAGTCCAGTCACGAATACCGCGAGTTCATCCGCTTGATGGATGAACACAATCACACCATCCCCCGTATGAAAAAGCCGGTCATCGCCTCGGTCAAGGGGTATGCCCTGGCCAATGGCGCCGGCCTCTCTTTTGCCTGCGACCTGACGGTGGCCGCGGAGGACGCCAAATTCGGGACCACCGCGATCAATGTCGGCCTCATCTGCCTGGGGCCGGCGGCGCCGCTGGTCCGCAATGTCGGCCGCAAAAAGGCCCTGGAGATGGTGCTCACCGGAGACATGATCACCGCGGCCGAGGCCCAGAGATTGGGACTGGTCAACCGGGTGGTGCCCAGCGATAAACTGGAGGAGGCCACCCTGGAATTGGCCAAAAAATTGGCCGCCAAAAGCCCCCTGGCCCTGCAGGCCGGCAAGGCCGGAATTTATGGGATGTCGGATGTGCCTTACGGCCAGGCCCTAAACATGCTGAGCGACCGCTTTGCCGCTCTTTGCTGCACCATGGATGCGGAGGAAGGCGTGCAGGCCTTTCTGGAAAAGAGACCCCCGGTATGGCGCGGCTGCTGATCCCGGCTGCGTTGCCGGGAAGATCCCGCCATCCGGCAGGGCAATAACGATGAACCTTGAAGAGATAATGAAGGGTCATGGCTTCAATCTCGCGGCCAGTTGCGCCGGGAAGGCATCCTATACGAAATGGATCAAATACCGGGGCAAGCGCGCCTATATCGCCGTCCACGACGCCAGCGGGGAGAGCTTTCCCAGCACCCTGGAGGAACCCGTCCGGGTGGCCATCCACGATCTCAGGTCCGGGGACGAAGTTGAGCCGGGCCGCCAGGTCAGTTCACTAAGCTCTTTCCTGGAATCGCTCCCAGGGGATTAGCATTCCGGCCGGCTGCTGGCGAGACCCGGCATTGGCGCCAGGGCCGGAATATTGGTAGACTTAACGGTGACCCCGCGCTGGTCTTGGGACCGGCGGCAAATTTTCGCATAAGCAGGATTACTAATGGTATCGGCAGATATAAGCGGCTCCCAAGCGGCAGCCGCTGACTCCCCCAAGAGGCGCATCCTTAGCGGCATGCGCCCCACCGGCAGGCTGCACCTGGGGAATTACTACGGCGCCCTGTATAACTGGGTCAAACTCCAGGAGCATTACCGCTGCTACTATTTCGTGGCCGACTGGCACGCCATCACCACGGAATACGAGGCCCCCCAGGATATCAGCGGCTTCATCCCGGAGATGATCATCGATTGGCTGAGCGCCGGGCTCGACCCGGAGAAATCGACCCTCTTCGTGCAGTCGGCCATTCCGGAGCACGCCGAGCTCTTTCTCATCTTCGCCATGTTTACCCCGGTGCCCTGGCTGGAGCGCAACCCCACCTACAAGGACCAGATCCAGGCACTGGCCCACAAGGACCTGACCACTTTCGGGTTTTTGGGCTACCCGGTGCTCCAGGCCGCCGACATCCTGATGTATAAGGCCGAGGGGGTGCCGGTGGGGGTCGACCAGGTGCCTCATGTGGAGATGACCCGGGAGATCGCCCGGCGCTTCAACCACCTCTATCGCCCCATCTTTCCGGAGCCGGAGGCCTTGCTCACCGAGATTCCCAAACTGACCGGCACCGACGGCCGCAAGATGAGCAAGAGCTATGACAACTGCATCTATCTGAGCGACGCCCCGGAGGTCATGGCCCAGAAGGTGCGCCAGATGACCACCGATACCCTGCGCCCCTTCCGGCGGGACCCCGGAGAGCCGGACCGCTGCCTGGCCTTCCCCTTTCATCGCCTCAATCTGCCCAGGGAACGGCTCGCCGAAATTATTCAGGATTGCCGGGCCGCCACCCTGGGGTGCGTCGATTGTAAAAAGCTGCTGGCCGAGTCCCTGCTGAAGAATATGGCGCCCCTCCAGGAGCGGCGGCGCCACTTCGAGGCCCACCCCGATGAAGTCCGGGACATCCTGCAAGAGGGCAACAAACGGGCCCGGGAACAGGCCAGACAAACCATGGCCGAAGTCCGGGAGGCCATTGGCTTCAATCTGCCATGTCAATTTTAGGCCTGCGCCTCGCTCTTAGCCCCGGAAATTGAGGGGGGCCGCACCTATGCCACAAGAGCGCCTGCAAAAATTCCTCTCCCGGGCCGGGGTGGCTTCGCGGCGAGCCGCGGAGGAGTTGATCCGGGCCGGCCGGGTCAGCGCCAACGGCCGGGTGGTTACGGAGATGGGCACCAAGGTGGACCCGGACCGGGAAGTGGTGCGTCTGGACGAGCGCCCGGTCTCCGCGGCCGCGCCGCCACTGACCGTGGCGCTGCACAAGCCGTACGGCTATCTCTGCACCCGGCGGGATCCCCAGGGGCGGCGGCTGGTGATGGAGCTGTTGCCGGAAAGTCTTCGGGGCCGCCTCTATCCGGTGGGCCGCCTCGATTATGACGCCACCGGCTTGCTGCTCCTGAGCAGCGACGGGGAGTTGGCCCACCGGCTGACTCACCCCAGCCGCCAGGTGCCCCGCAGCTACCGGCTGACGGTAACCGGACAGGTGGAGCGCCGGGTCCTGGCGGAGTTGACCTCGGGCATCTCCATCGACGGCAGGGAGGTGGCCGTCGAGCTGCAGGTTATTAAACGGCAGGAGGACAAGACCGTTTTGGAGCTTACGGTGTGGGAGGGCCGCCATCATCTGGTGAAGCGCCTCATGGAAAAGGTCGGGCATCCGGTGTTGAAGCTGAAGCGGATTGCCTTCGGCCCTTTGCGCCTGGGACGGCTGGCCCGGTCACGGTATCGCCTGCTGACGGCGCCGGAGATGGCGGCCTTGCGACAAATGGTGGGGCTGAAATGAGCCCGGACGCCACGCCCTGGCCCCCCCAGGCGCCGCCAACGCCGGGAATGGGGCCCGGCCCGGCCGGCCCCTTGGCCCAGGGGCCCCTAAACTGGCGGCGGCTGGCCCTGCCCCTGGTCCTCTTTTTGGCCACCGTGGCTACGACCATCATCGCCGGGGCCATTCAGCAAGGGGTGGACCCCTTTACCGACCCCGGGCTCCTTTACCGGGGCGTGCCGTTTTCCTTCACCCTGCTGTTGATCCTGGGGGCCCACGAAATGGGACACTATCTGGTGTCCCGGCGCCACCAGCTGACGGTGACCCTACCCTACTTCATCCCGGCTCCGCCCATCCCATTCTTCATCGGCACCTTTGGGGCCTTCATCCGCATCCGTTCCCCTATCCAGGACAAACGGGCCCTGTTGGACGTGGGTTGCGCCGGGCCGTTGATCGGAGTGGCAGTCTCCATCCCGGTGACCCTGGTGGGCCTGAAACTCTCCAGCATCTCGGGGATGCAAAGCGGCCCTGAAATGTTGACCCTCGGGGAGCCTCTCTTATATCAGTTCCTGAGCTGGCTGGCCCTCGGCCCCTTGCCGCCGGAGGCGCAGGTCATCTTGCACCCGGTGGCCTTTGCCGGTTGGATCGGCATGTTGGTCACCGCCCTGAACCTGATCCCGGTGGGGCAACTGGACGGCGGCCATGTGATCTATGCCCTCTTCCCGGAATACCATCGCCGCATTTCCCTGGGCTTTCTGGGGCTGCTGCTGGCGTGCGGGCTGATTTTCTGGTATGGTTGGCTGGTATGGGCCGTGCTGCTCAGCTTCCTGGGGTGGCGCCATCCCCCGCCTTACCACTATTGGCTGCCCCTGGACCGACGCCGCCGCCTCCTGGGCGCCCTCACCATTTTAGTCTTTGTCCTGACCTTTTGCCCCGCGCCCCTCAGCCTGGTTTCCGAGGTGGATATGCCAGGCAGCCGGGGGGTCCAGGCCAGCAAGTCCGCCACCGGGCCGAGAGAGTCCGCGGCGCGTGAATTTGGTAGCGGGGTCTCACCAGGTCGTCCCGCTGGTTCGCCGCGGGAGACCCGGCCGCAGGCTGGTTTAGTGAGGCTCATCTGACCTGATTAATCTCCAATTAGCGCTGGGCGACCATAGTGGCTTTTAAATCAACCCAGACCTACAAGTACTGCCCCCAGTGCGGCGGGCCTTTGGCAAGGCGCAGCCTCAAGCCCGGAGACCCGGAGCGGCTGGTCTGCGGCCAATGCCATTACGTCCTCTATGCGGACCCGCAGGTGGCGGTCATTGCCGTGGTCCCCAAGGATGGCGGGGTGGTCATGACGCGCCGCGCCGTGAACCCGGGCTACGGCCTCTGGGTGTTGCCGGGCGGCTTCATGGATGTGGGGGAGCGGTTGGAAGAAGCGCTACGGCGCGAGGTTGCGGAGGAGGCCAACTTAAAGGTGCGGGTGGACCGGCTCCTGGGGGTTTACTCTTACAAGGACAGCAGCACCGTGGTGGTCGCCTATCTGACCGAATACCTGGAAGGGCAAATGGCCCCGGGGGTGGAAGTCCTGGATATCGGGGTCTTTCCCGACGGCGAGATTCCCTGGGACAAGATTCCCTTCCGCGCTACCAAGAGCGCCCTGGAGGAATACTTCAAACTCAAGGAATCGGGGGTCACCAGTAGACGCAATTCTTCTGAAGCAGACTCACCAGGCAGATGAGGCCGAAAAGCACGAACATCCACATTCCGATTGTGCTGGCCAGGGCTTTCATGCATTCCTCCTGCGGCTCCCGGTTGGGAGGTGCGCGCTGGTCCCGGTAACCCGTCTGAGGGCGCGCCCAAGTGGCGGCCCAGGTTTTGCGGGGCCTTTAGCCGGCGCTGATTCAGCTACGGGCCCACCAGGCGAGCAATTTGAGGTAGAGGTAACAGAGGGAAGTCCAATAGATCAAGATTCCCAGGGCCATCGTTTTCCCCTTCGGCCCCTTCAGCCTCTATTGCCGTGCTGAAGCGGCGCTGGCATTTATATCCGGCGGAACCCCAAGGCCGGCAGAGCGGATTTGTTTAATTAGACGTGGATCGGGCCGGTTTGTTAAGCCGGCCGGAGGACGGGATCATCATGAGCAGCCGGGAAGGCGAGCCAGGCTCCCGCAGGGAGAGGTTGCGGCAACTCCTCAAGCAAAAATCCTTCCTCTACCGCCCCCAACTCCCCTTTAGGCTGGCGTCGGGGCGGGAGAGCCCCTATTACATCGACTGTCGGCCTACCACCCACAATGGCCAGGGCCTCTTCCTCATCGGCGAGATTTTTTGGGAGATGTTCCAGGGCCTTCAGGTGGAGGCGGTGGGCGGCCTCACCCTCGGGGCGGACCCCATGGCCCACGCCATCGCCCTCACCAGTTTTCTCAAGGGCCGGCCCCTCAATGCCTTCTCGGTGCGCAAAGAGGCCAAGGGCCATGGTACCGGCGGACTACTGGTGGGTGACGTCCAGCCCGGAGACCGGGTGGTGATCCTGGAAGACGTCATCACCAGCGGGGCCTCCACCCTCAAGGCCATTGCCGCGGCCCGGGACTTCGGCCTCCAGGTGGTCAAGGTCCTGATCCTGGTGGACCGGCAGGAAGGGGGCCGGGAGGCGGTGGCCGCAGCCGTCCCCCAGGTCGAGGCGCTCTTTACCCTGGCTGATTTAAAAAATCCTTAAAGGACTCCCGGCCAAGGGGCGCCTCCCTCTTTTTAATGGGAGGGATTTGGGGGGGAGGGACTAAAGTGGGTTTGATTCAGGCTGCGGCTCAGCCCTATAGGGCGGCCTACGGCCGCCAAAATTCGGCGGGCCCAGCCCGCCCTATGAGTTCTGGTAAATAAGCCGGTCCCGCCGGGTTCGCTTCCTTCCCTGTTAACCTCCATCATCCTGAGCCTCCGCCTCCCGGAAGCGGCCACACCGATAGGCGTACAGGAAATAGACCACCAATCCCGCCAGGAGCCACAGCCCTAATCGCCACCAGGAACTGGCCGGCATGGAAAGCATCAGGGCCAGGCACACCAGGACCCCGGCCACGGCCACGGTCTTGCCCCAGGGGCAGCGGAAAGGGCGAGGCGCCTCCGGCCGGGTCAGGCGCAGGATCAGGACCCCCAGGCAGACCAAAGTGAAGGCGAACAGGGTGCCGATATTGCAAAGATAGGCCAGTTTCTCTATGGGGGTGAGGGCGGCCACCAGGGCCACCGCGGCGCCGCAGTACAGAGTCAGGCGGTGCGGGGTTTGGTAGCGGGGATGCAGAGCCGCCAGCCCCGGGGGCAGCAGGCCGTCCCGAGCCATGGCGAACAGCAACCGCGGCTGGGCCCAGAGCAGCATGTATAGGACGCTGGTAATGCCGACCAGGGCCCCCGCGCCCACCAGGTCCGCGGCCCAGGGCAGTCCCACCTGGCGGAAGACGCTGGAAAAGGGGGCGCCCGGGTCCACCTGGCCATAAGGCACCATGCCCAGCAGCACCAATACCGCCGCCAAATAAATGAGACTGCAAAAGACCAGGGAGCCGATAATGGCGAAAGGCACATCGCGATCCGGGTTCCGGGCTTCCTCGGCAGTGATGGCCACGACGTCGAAGCCCAGGTAGGCGAAAAAGACCAGGGCGGAGGCCTGAATAATGCTGCCGGGGCCGTGGGGCATCAGGGGCAGCCAGTGGTGCGGCCGAACCAAGGCCGCGCCCAGGGCCAAAATGACGGCAAGCACCGCCAGTTTTGCCATTACCAGGCCGCGGGCGATAAGGGCATTGAAGCGGCTGCGGAAGATGAGCAGGACGGCGAATCCGGCCACTGCCAGGGCCGCGGGCAGGTTGAGCAGCCGGCCCGGCTGGCTGAAGGGCGGGCCGCTGGCCCATTGCGGCAGGCGCCAGCCGAAGCCCCGCATCAGCTCCTGCAGGTAGCTGGACCAGCCCGAGGCCACCGTGGCCGCGCCCATGCCGTATTCCAGGATCAGGTCCCAGCCGATGATCCAGGCGGCCAGTTCCCCGAAGATGCCATAGGCGTAAGTGTAAACGCTCCCGGCCAGGGGCATCATGGCCGCCAACTCCGCATAGCACAGGGCCGCCAGGGTGCAGGCGGTCCCCGCCAGCAGCAAGGAGAGAAGCAGGCCCGGGCCGGCGATCTGGATCCCCACGCCGGAGATGACGAAGATGCCGGCGCCGATGATCTGGGCCACGCCGATGACCATCAGGTCCAGACGATTCAGGCTGCGGCTCAGGGTTATGCCGCCGCCAGGGGTAACCGGCTTCTTCCGCAACAACCGCCGGCCTAAGGTGCGCCAGCCAGACATCGGAGGCTCAAACCCCCTCAGAAATCGACGGCCTCGGCGGTGATTTGCAGCTTGGCGCTGGTCGCCTGGGCCGGCAGGGTCACCACCCCGGTGACGGTTATCGGCCTTTCCAGGGGGCCGGAGGTGAGACGGGTCACTAACTTCTCATCCGGGAGGCTGCCCAGGAGGACCTCCACCATCCCTTCCGGGGCCACCAGGAGCAAGGACTTGTGGTGCATAATCACCGGTCCCGGCATGCCCTTCACCGTTACCCGGCTGCCCAGATACTGCTCCTTGTGGGCCAGCAACTGGCTGACCGTCAGCGCCGGCGGCCCCGGCGGCGGCGGCATCGGCTCCGCCACCGGCGCCGGCACCGGCGCCGGCTGGGAGGCTTTCTCCAGGAGAGCCAGCATGGTCTGCTGGCCGGCCTGCAATTTGTCCAACTTCTCCTGCATGGCATTGATTTGCTTCTTGAGATCCTGCACCTCGCCGCGCAATTCCTCCTCGGAGGATTTGGCGCCCGGGGAACAGCCAGCCATCAGCAGCGCCATCGCCAGGACCATGAAGAATTTTCCCCAGGGCCGCAACCCTGCAAAGCTAGCCCGTTCCTTGCGCCTAAGCATACTTTTCCTCCGAATAAGGATGACCTGCATCGTCCTCTACCCGCACATTCTCAGTTAAATGAGACTAGCTGTCAATCTGGAATTTACCTGACGGTCCGGGAGGGTTACAATGGGGGCAACGACTCGAGGGAAGGAGAACCGCGCCTATGGCCCGCGTACTGGTAACCGGCGGGGCTGGCTTCATCGGCTCCCATTTGGTGGAACGGCTTCTGGGCCAGGACCACGAAGTCCTTTGTCTGGACAATTACTTTACCGGCTCCAAGACGAACCTGGAGCACCTGCGGGACCATCCCCGCCTGGAGCTGATTCGCCACGACGTGGTCACTGCCATCATGCTGGAGGTGGACCAGGTCTATCACCTGGCCTGCCCCGCCTCGCCGGTGCACTACCAATACAACCCGGTCAAGACCATCAAGACCAATGTCCTGGGGACCCTCAACATGTTGGGGCTGGCGAAAAGGGTCAAGGCCCGCATTCTGTTGGCCTCCACCTCCGAGATCTACGGTGACCCGCAGGTCCATCCCCAAAAAGAAGAATACTGGGGCAACGTCAACTGTATCGGCGTGCGGAGCTGCTACGACGAAGGCAAGCGGGTGGCAGAGACCCTGATGCTGGATTATCACCGCCAGAACGGGGTGGATATCCGCATCGCCCGCATCTTCAACACCTTCGGTCCCCGGATGGCCATTAATGACGGCCGGGTGGTGAGCAATTTCATCGTCCAGGCCCTCACCGGCGGCGAGATCACCATCTATGGCCAGGGGCAACAGACCCGCTCCTTCTGCTATGTCTCCGACCTGGTGGAGGCCCTGATGCGCCTGATGAACCAGGCGGGGGTGCATGATCCGGTGAACCTGGGCAACCCTGATGAATTTACCATCCTGGAGCTGGCTACCAAGGTCAGGTCCATGGTGAACAGCCCCTCGGTCTTCAGCCATCGGCCTCTGCCCCCCGACGACCCGGGGCGGCGCCGCCCGGACATTTCCAGGGCCAGGGAATTATTGGGCTGGCAACCCACGATTTCCCTGGAGCAGGGGCTGGAACAGACCATCCCCTATTTCGCCGCGAAGCTCGAGCAAGAGGGTTTCCGGGTGTTGGGCCCGGTACCGGCTTAGGGTGCGCAGCGGACGCCGGCCACCGCCCCGGACCATCCCTCAGAAACCACCGCGGGGGGCGGTGCCTTACCCCCGGCCCTTGCCTCCCGGCATCAGGCGTGAGACCTTATGGCGCTGCTTCTGAAAGCTGGGCGCCCGCATCGGCGTGCCGGCGGCCCCGGCCTGGTACTCCTGGCCTTGCTGGCCTGGCTGCCGCCAGGCTGCGGCGCCAGAGAGGGTCCACCCCGGCAAGCCCAGGTAGTCAGAGTATTCTCCGGTGACAGCGTGGTGCTGGCAAGCGGCGCCCGGGTGCGGTTGGTGGGGATCGACGCCCCGGCAATGGCGCGGGACGGCCGCCCGGAACAATTCCTGGCGGACCGGGCCAGGGACTATTTAGCCGGGCTGGTCCTGGGGAAAATGGTGCGCCTGGAATACGACCGGGAGCGCTATGACCGTTACGGACGCCTGCTCGCCTATCTTTCCCTGCCCGGCGGAGTCCTGGTCAACGCCGCGCTGGTGCGCCAGGGCCTGGCCCGGGTCCACCTCCACCCCCCCAACCTGCGCCACCAGGAGGACCTGCTGGCCGCCCAGCAGGAGGCCAGGGCCGCGGGACGCGGCCTCTGGGGCCAACCATCACCGCCAGACCAATGAAATATGACAAGAACCCCATGAACGAAGCTATTCACCGCACAGTTCGTAAAATCGAACCACATGAAGGGCAGTCATACGGCGATTCTCTGGGACCATTTTCGGGGTATCTCGAAATTCCAAACATAATTCTCTTGGGAGACCCTGGTTCCGGGAAAACTCATACTTTTACGGTAGCAGCGGATGTAGAAAAGGCAAAATTCCTATCAGTCCGTCAATTCCTCGTGACAGGAGGTATGGGGTTTGAAGAAAAAACTCTGTATCTCGACGGCTTAGACGAGTTTCGCTCACGGGTTGATAATAAGAACGCGATCATCGAGGTTATTAAGTTATTAGGCCGGGTCGGGCGGCCTCGTGTCCGTCTATCTTGTCGGATTGCTGATTGGCTTGGTGAGACAGATCTTTCATTATTCCAAAGCTACTTTGGAGTTAGTCAATATGTTGTCTTGAACCTCGAACAGCTTAATGAAGAAGAAATCGCGATAATCCTGCATGAAAAAGGGGTTAGTGACACCGAGGAGTTTGTCAAAGAGGCCAAAAGACAAGGATTAGAAGAACTTCTGAGCAATCCACAAACCCTGATCATGCTCGCAGATGTTGTTGGCCGTGGCGTATGGCCAAAGACACGGCATGACCTTTACGAAAGAGCAAGCTTGATTCTTCTGTCTGAGCATAATCAATCCCGAATGGGGCCGGGCTTGGGACAATATAGCGCCGAAGAGCTGGTAGCTCCCGCTGGTGCGGCCTGTGCTTCAATCTTAATTTCTGGTGTTGAGGGAATCAGTCTTTTAGAAAGTCAGCTTCAGAAAGATTTCCCGACTTATCGAGGTGTTCCTTTTCCCGATCTACAGAAAGTGCAAGCATCTTTGATGAGACGGGCGTTTTCGGTTGTTGGACTTGAACAGCAAGCAGTCTCATATATTCATAGAACGGTTGCCGAATTTCTCTCAGCGCAATGGCTGGCTGACCAGGTTCGCAGAGGGCTCCCTATCCGTCGGGTTCAAAATTTGCTCGGTATTGAGGGACATCCGGCGCCAGAGTTGCGGGGGCTTCACGCCTGGCTCGCCACCCTGCTCCCTGAATATGCCACACTCCTCATAAACAACGAGCCATATGGCGTGTTGATGTATGGTGACGCTGCTTCACTTTCGCCTTCTGATCGTAAATCACTTTTATACGCTTTAGAGGCCCTATCAAAAACAAATCCATGGTTTCGGTCTAGTGATTGGTCCGACCATCCACTTGGAGCACTTTCCGGACCAGATATGGTGGAGTCTTTTCAGCGGATTTTATCCGATCCGGACTCGGGCTTCCACCTTCGAACTGTCGTCCTAGATGCAATCCGTAATGGATCACCTCTACCACAGATGCAAGATGATTTAAGGAGGATATTATCGGATTCCAAAGCTACATACCGGGAACGTTCAAACGCTGTGGATGGGCTTCTAAAAATTATACCCGATGGTGAGCAAGATGTCGTTGAGGTCTACAGATCGATACTATTAGATAATCCTTCAGCACTGCGTTTAAGAGCAGAAATCATTGCTCGATTATATTCCAAAAAATACTTTACTATAGCCGATGTAGTTTCGTTGTTTAATGACATACTGGACGACAGCGATGAACAAGAGCATGTAATTGGAGAACTCTGGGGTATCACTTATTCACTTCCTGAGGGGGATCTTCCGAATATTCTAGATAATCTCTGTGAACTTCAAATCCGAGAGGATTTTGATGGAAGCCTACGAAATGAATTTGAATTTAAATCAGCTTTCTCTCGAATGCTCTCACGGATTTTGAATTCAAAATTTCCGAAACAACCAGAACAATTATGGCGATGGCTAAAAGCGCTGCACCGGTTGAGGGGTTATTCAGGCAGCGGCAAAGGTGATATTCAAAATTGGCTATCGAAAAACAAACAAATTGTTCTTGATATGTTTAAGATCGTCTATGACAGGGTCCAAATAGACATAAAAAGGAGAATCTCTATTTATGAATTTCAAAGGATCACTATGCTTTCTGTTTCCGATGAAGATTTTGCAAAATATGTACTAGAAATTTTAAAGTCAAAAGAGGCCATCACCGAAGAGTATTATCTTCTTTATGAGATATGTGGACGATTAGTCTTTGCATCAGAACCAGTATCAAGAGATCTCTTTGAAGAGTTTTATTCGGTTGCAGATGCTCACAGCCATCTACAAGAAATTCGCGAGCAGTTTTGTAGATGTGAGATAGAAGATTGGCGCCTTAAGGATACTGATAGAAAACTTCAATATCAAACACGACAAAAAATAGTGCGAGAAACGAATCGGTCTAATTTGGAGAAAACAAAAGATAATATTAGGGCTGGGCTACACCTCCACAACTTAGGCTTCCTTGCAAAGATTTATTTCGGGCTTTTATCGGACATTGATAACAAGCTACCGCCAATCGAGCGGCTGCGTTCTATGGCAGGTGATGACCTCCTAATCGATGCAGTGGAAGGATTCTCCGCGGTTATTAGAAGGAGCGATCTTCCCTCTCCCATTGAAGTTGCCTCCCTCGATGCTAAGGGGCGTTATTTCGAATGGTGGTATGCAGTTCTTACGGGCATGGATGAGGCGTGGCAGGGAGAGCCAGAGCTGGATAGGTTCCCAGATGAACTTCTCAAATCTGCCTTAGCAATATCCTTTGTGTTGAATACATATGAGGTTTATGAGCAAAATGGAAGAAATATAAGGCAGAAAACCGCCAGAGAATGGAGGGAATGTTTATTCACGGAACGCCCCGATCTTGTCCAAAGAGTATTTGAGGATTGGGCAAGAGTAGGACTTGGAGCTAAAAGGAGCCGCATCCCCGTCCTTACCGATCTTGTCCATAATAAACAGACGGAACCTTGGCGGGGAAAGCTGGCATTGAGGCTCTTGTCTGAATTTCCATCTACCGTTCCTGGACATCTACATGATTTAGTCCTTGCCGCAATTTTTGATACTGGGTGCCATAACGACTTACTTGAATTAGCTAAAGCTACAACTACTGCTCGTGGTCGTATAAAGGGAGAACAAAGGGCAATCTGGTTTGCCATAGGATTTCTTCTTGACTTCGACGCCTTTCAATCCGCATTGGTGAAATATGCGAAACCCCGCGACCAAGTCATTTGGATCTTGAAGGATATTATTCAACATGCTCAGGTTCGCGGATCGGATAAGCGAATAGCGCTTTCTATCGAACAGCTTGAGACTATTATAAGGCTTGTTGGTAAAAAATTTGCAAATGTATCTCTTCCAAAAGCGGGATGGTGTGGAGATCGACATCCTTGGGATGCGTCTGAATTTGTCAGACAGTCTATAAATGCACTTTCAGCAATACCAGAATTGGGTGCATCAGAAGCTTTAAGGCGTTTAACAAATGATAATACCTTGGCGTCATACCAAGACCATTTGAGGCACGCCTTGGCAAGCCAGGCTAACATTCGTAGACAAGTAGAATATGCCCAACCCACTTGGTCTGAAACCATTGGGGCGCTAAGGGGAGGCAAACCTGCAAATATAGCCGACCTTCATGCGTTTATCCTGGATCATCTTGAGACACTCAAAAAAGAAATTAGGCACTCAAATACGGATATTTACAAAAGATTCTGGCAAGTAAGAAAACAAAAAGCTATTGAATGTCCAGATATTGAAGATAATTGCCGAGACCGCCTGATTGATTTATTGAGACCTCGTCTTCTTCCTCTCGGAATCCGCATTGAGCCAGAAGGCCACATGGCAGATGATAAGCGAGCAGATATTGTGATCTTGCCACCACCAGGCCAAAAATTGCCGCTGGAGCTTAAGCGTGATACCCATGGTGACCTTTGGGAGGCTTGCATAAACCAGCTGGAAAGGCTGTATACTCGCGATCCTGAGGCCGCAGGTTACGGCATTTACGTGGTGTTTTGGTTCGGAGATAAACGTGAGGGGAATATACAGGCACCACCAAGAGGGATCGCCCGCCCGACGTCAGCAGAAGACCTCGAGGCAGCTCTTCGATCACTGATTCCCAATGACAGGCGGCACCGCTTGGAAGCCGTTGTTCTTGATGTCACTCCTCCAACCTAGAAAATTTACTGCAAAGAGGGATTCCACATCTAATAGCTATAGGGGCGGCCCGCTGAGTTGCCCTACCGGGCGCCTTCGTGCTTCAGGAGCCAGCTTTTGCGCCACAGGCCGGAGCTGAAGCCGCCGAGCCCGCCATCCGCCGCGATGACCCGGTGGCAGGGGATGATGATGGGGATGGGGTTGCAGCCATTGGCCTGGCCTGCAGCCCGGAAAGCCTTGGGAGAACCGGCCCGCCGGGCCAATTCCCGGTAAGAGATGGTGCTGCCCCAGGGAATGCGGCGCAATTCCTGCCAGACCCTGAGTTGGAAGGGCGTGCCCTTAAGGTCCAGGGGCAGGTCTTGAAAATCCGTAGGCTCCCCCGCAAAAAACCGGTCCAGTTCCTTGA
Organism: Desulfobaccales bacterium; assembly: GCA_052326585.1. Taxonomy (GTDB): domain Bacteria; phylum Desulfobacterota; class Desulfobaccia; order Desulfobaccales; family 0-14-0-80-60-11; genus JAPLJC01. The sequence goes on from JBKQLU010000029.1 coordinate 78,447, forward strand.
CCACCCTGCCGACCGCGGGATCCGCGCAGTCCGGCGGAGGAAAAAGCCCCAGGTCCATGGCGCCGGGCTCTGCGGCAAACTCCAGGGCTGCCAATCCCTTGGAGGTAAAGGTAAGAATAATCCCCCCCAAGGGAGCGTCCTCCAGGCAAACGGTCCATTCCCGGCCTGGATCTCTTCTAGTTTTCCTCATTTTCCTTGCCTTTATCCGCCGCAGCAAAATAAGCGCGGCGCGTGAGTGGCAAAATGGCGCCTGTGAGTCCGAAGCAGAAAAATGGACAGGCCAGCCAAGATTTATGCCTTGCCGTTCCCTTTGGCGAGCCTGATCTATTTCAGGGCCACCCTTCTGGCAAATTCCTGGGTGACCCGCATCTGGTCTCCCTGAACCGACACTCCTACCCCCAAATGGGTGTACAGCGGTTGGAGAATATTCTGCCGATGGCCCGGGGAAGTCATCCAGCCATCCATAATCATCTCAGCCATAATCTTAAGGTCGGAATAATCCATTTTCGAGAAGGCGGCAATATTCTCGCCGACGCGATAGGCATACGCCTGGCGCGCCGGTTGTTCCTCGTCCAGGCGCTGTTGGGGGCCTTTGCCTGCCGGGTCTTTGTGGCTGAAGAAGTTGCCAGTCAGCAACTCGTCGCTGTATTTCCGGGCCGCGGCCGACAGGACCTCATCCGGCTCCAGGGCGGGCAGGCCCTTCTTGCGGCGGGCCTCGTTGGTGAGCTGAAAGACCTGCTCTTCCAAGTCCTTGCGGTGCTGGATGCCACTTTTTGAGACACTGCTCAAGGCCCCCGAGCGGACTCTCAGTTGGCCCCAGGCCGCGGGGAGAAAGAGAGAGAGGCCCAACAGCACCGCCAGGAGCATGCCCCATCTCTTGCTGCGCTTCATTGGCGTCTTCCTCTTAAGCTGCGGCGCGGGAATCTTCATGATGACCATTCAACTCCTCCGCCCCCCACGCCTAAAGGTCACAATCCACCAATTTGTGTTTCAGGGCATAGTGGGTCAGTTCGGCGTTCGAGGTCATGTTGAGCTTTTCCAGGATCCTGGTGCGATAAGTGCTGATGGTTTTGATGCTGAGCGATAACTGCTCGGATATCTGTTTGACGGTTTTCCCCGAACCGATAAGACAGAGGACCTGGTATTCTCGATCCGAGAGCTTTTCATATAATGGCTTCTCGTCATCGACTTCCAGGCGCAGAGCCAGTTTTTCCGCCAGGGAGGCGCTGACATATTTCCCGCCCGCCAATACCTTCTTGAAGGCCTTGACCAGTTCCTCAGGAACGTTCTCCTTGGTCATATAGCCGGAGGCGCCGGCCTTCAAGACGCGTACCGCAAACTGATCTTCCGAATGCATACTCAGGATCAGCACCGGCAGTTTCGGGCGGAACTGTTTCAACTCTTTCAGTATGTCCAATCCGCCGCGGCCGGGCATGGTGATGTCCAGGATGACAATATCCCAGTCCTCCTTCCAGGCCAGATCGAGCGCCTCTTGACCGTTGCTGGCTTCCCCAAATACAATATTATGGAATTCTTCCTCCAGGATGTGCTTCAAACCCCGCCTCATAATGGCGTGATCATCGGCAACCAGTACTCTGGTCATATGGACTTCTCCACTGGCTAAGCCCTGAGGTGGTGAGGCGCTTCCGGTCCGTCCGGCAGGGGTATCCGGATGGTGACGGTGGTCCCTTGTCCCTGGACGCCCTTAATGCTGGACTTGCCGCCCAGGAGCGCCACTCGTTCCCGTACTCCCAAAAGCCCGAAGGAATTTGCCTTAAATTTTTCATTCTCGGCAATGCCTCTGCCGTTGTCCTGAACCTCTAAGACGAGCGTGCCCCTTCTCTTCCTTAAGCTGATATTCACCTGGCTGGCGTTTGCGTGGCGGACGATGTTGGTCAAGAGTTCCTGGAAGATGCGGAAAATTGCTGAAGAGGGCCTCTCGTCCAGCTCCAGATCCTCGGGAATGGCGCTGAGCCGGCATTGTATTCCGGTACGGTCTTGAAACTCCAAAGCCTGCCATTCGATGGCCGCCGGCAGACCGAAGCCATCGAGGATACCCGGCCTGAGCTCGGCGCTGATCTTGCGCACCACCTGCACCGTGCTGTCGATGGTATCCTTCATGGCGGTTATCCTCTTCAACAGCAAGTCGGTCTGTATGGCCCCATCAGGAATTTGGAGTCTCTTATTCATCCAGGCCAGGTCGATCTTGATCCCGGTCAGCGCCTGGCCCAGTTCGTCGTGGATCTCCCGGGCAATCCTGGTTCTTTCTTCTTCCCGCACGCCTTCCAGGTGGGCGGCAAGCTCGCGCATCCTTACATGGGAACTCCTAAGTTCTTCTTCAAACCGTTTTTGAGCCGTGACATCGAACATGATTCCCTGTAAAAACTCGGGCTCATCCAGTCCATTTCTCACCGCCGTGGCCTCGTCCCGGAGCCACAACATGTCGCCTTTCCGGGTAAACATGCGGTATTCGGAGCGGAATACTGCTCCCCTGGGGTCCAGAGGGTCTCTGTGACTCTCCGCCAAAACCCGAGGCCGATCCTCCGGGTGGAGCAGTTCGACCCACAATCCCGGGTCAGCCAGCCATTCTTTAGGGGAGTACCCCAGGATCGATTCAATCTGCGGGCTGATGTAGGAGGCGCCCCGGGCCTTGTCCAGGGGTGCGGTGTAAGTGACCATGGGGATCTGCTCTACCAGGGTGCGGTACTTGGCCTCGGCCTGGCGCACCTGAGTGGTGCGTTCGTCGAGCGCTTCGGCCATTTCGTTAAAAGAGGAAGCCAGTACGCTAATCTCATCACGATTGCCAAACGGTCCGATGCGCACGCCCAGATGCCCGGAAGCCAAGCGCTTGGTGGCGCCGACCAGCCCCTTCAGGCGCCGCAAAACAAAGACGTCACCACCTATCCAGGCGGCCAGCAGCGCCAGAATTCCAACCAGGGCCACGCCGGCAACATTCCTTCGGAAGACGCGGTCAATCGCGGCGAAAGCCGCTGCCTTCGACATCCCTATGCTGACGTAGATGTTCGTCTCCGGAGCGGCATGAATCGTGGTGATCCCGTAGAGCCGTTGCGTCAGCTCCCCGCCATGAATGGCCACGAGCGAGCCCCGGCCTTCATCCATACCGGCATCAACCACTGGCTCGGAATGGACCATCAAATAGCCCAAAAAGGGCCAATCGGCAGGCATAAGTTCGCCGATCCACTTTTCAGGATCGGGGTACCGGGCCAGAACCACGCCATTGTAATCGAGGACCAGAAAGACTGCCCCGGCTGGCAGTTGCGCCGAAATGTCCATATTTTTTATCGAGGAGAGGTCGAGAGAGGCATAAACATCGGACACCAAACCCTTTACCGGATAAACGAAATTGATTACCGGTTTTCCAGTATAGGTCTCAACCTGATAATCGCTAATCACAAATTCGCCCGTCCTCAGGGCGCGCTGGATATAAGCCTGGTCTCCCAAATGAACGGGCGCCTCAGATTGCCGGCCGCTGCAGACGATATCGCCGTTGTCGTCAATCATGCCCAGGTTCACATAATATGGAAATTGCTTGAGCAGATTTTCGAAGAGCTCTTTGCTCTGCTCGAAATTACCCTCGCGGACCTCGCGCAGCTGCGAAAGCCCCGTAAGCAACTGGCGGGCTCCTTCGATGGCCTGGGTCAGATGGCCGGCTGCCAGACGGGTGAGGCGGACAGTATTCACCTCCAGATCAGCCGATTGGATGCGATGCTCTTCCAATCCCATGTAGAGGGTCAGCCCCAGGGATGGGAGGACAGCCAAAAGAACCAGATGCATCAACCGGCTGCGCAGGCTGGGCGCAAGTAAGGATAGCAAGTGCCTCATAGGTTATCCATCAGCCCGTCTTAATCGTCCCCGCCGGCGCCGGAAGCCTTGCCGCAGCTTCCGGCTCCTAAGAATAAGAAGCAAGTTATATACCAGTGACAGCCTACCCGCGCCAACCTGAACCGGGTCCTTAAAATTCCTGATTTAGAGCTGGCGCCGCCTGCCGCCGGTCCGGGAAAGTGAGGCTGGCAAAGAAAGCCTCTCTGAAATCCGGGGCGCCGCCCAGTTCTATCACCTCTATTTCATGAAGCAGCGCTTGCGCACGCCGGCGAGCCCCAACATCCAGGAGGGCCAGGGAGGCCCCCAGCCCGGCGGCATTGCCAATTCCGGCGATTCTGCCGGCATCGATCCCGGGGACCATGCCAATGGCAATGGCATCCGCCGCGGCAATAACATTGCCGAAAGCTCCGGCCAGGAGTATGCGTTCCGGCGCCCGGATTCCGGCCGCCTTACAGAGCAATTTAATTCCCGTGGCGACGGCGCCCTTGGCAAGCTGTAATTCCCGCACATCTTTCTGGTGCAGTACGACCGGCCGGCCAGTGGCCGCCTGCTTGGCGGCGGCGAGAATGAATTCGACCCCTCCCGGCGTACGCCGCAGAGACTTATGAACCAGACCGGGCTCGAATAACCCATCGGCACGAATGAAGCCGCGCCCCAGGAGCGCCGCCAGCGCCGACATGGCGCCGGACCCGCAGAGGCCCTTGGGGCGGATGGCAGGATCGGCGGAGTCCCCGATCACCTTCAGTTCGAGACCCCCGTTCCGGAAGGCAACCTTCTCGATGGCGCCGGGTATTCCGGCCATGCCGCAACTGAGGCTGCCGCCTTCGAAGGCGGGACCGGTGGCGCAGGAGGTGGCCCACAGACGGCCGTTTGCGGAAAGCACCATCTCTCCGTTGGTCCCCAGGTCCAGAAGCAGCGTCGAGTCTTCATCCAGAGTACGCTCCACCCACAGCCAGGCGGCCATTGTATCGGCGCCCACAAAGGCTGAGGGCAGCGGCAGTGTCTCTACGCCGGCGCCCGCCTGGAGGGGAAATCCGATCTCCTGCGCCCGCACCTCAAGGCTTTCATGAAATAAGGGCCGATAGGGGGCGACCCCCAGGCCGTGCACCGGGGCCCCCAGGAGAAGGTGGATCATGGTTGAGTTTCCGACCACCAGCGCGTCCACCAGGCTCTCCTGGGGGAGATCATAGCGTCGGCCCAGGGTCCTGATGCAGGCAGAGATGATCCCGCGGGCCATCTCTTTCATGGTTTCCGCATCCTTGGGATCCTCACAAGCCGTGATCCGGCTCATGACGTCGGCTCCGAAGGATACTTGGGGATTGCGGGCGCTCTCGATGCCGAGGACTTCTCCGGTTTGCAGGCTGCATAGGTAGACCGCGATGGTGCTGGTCCCCAAATCTACGGCGATCCCGTGAGGCGCAAAGGAGGGCGCCGCCAGCCCGATCACCCGGCCAGACTCGGTTACGAGAGCGGCGCGGCGCGAGGCGGGAGGACCTGCGGAGGCGGCAGGTGTCTCACCTGCAAGGGCACGCCCACCCCCGGCGTCCGGCAGAATGGCCAGCCAGTCGACATCCTTAAGAAGACCTGCTGCCGCCAAGGCGCCGTCAATCTCCCCACCGGGAAGGGGAACCACACGGATCGAGGGGTTGAGCGGCAGAGGCCGGCCGAGACCGATCCCCAGCCTCTTGTAAACCTCTTGCCGATACAACTCTTCAACGACTTCCAAAACCAGCCCATCGACCGCCGCATGTTGACAGGCCAGCCGAAAGCCCTGGGCGGCTTCCGCCTCACCGATACGCCTGGCCTCCGTTTTCGACAGCGGCAGGAGCCGCGCCCCTTGATGAACCTTGACCTTGCAGCGGCCGCATTTGCCCCTGCCGCCGCAATCCGCGGCCACGGAGAACCCGGCCGCAACCAACGCATCCAAAAGAGTCGCACCATCCTCAACGCTTATAGGCTTCTGACGGCCAAGAATGCGAATGGTTGGGCTCATTGCTGGCTTCGCCTTTTCGGTTGCAAACCGGACGCTCTCCAATTCCTCACATTTTCCCGCCGCACATCAGCCTTGCCTGGGGAAAGCGGCGCAGCACCAATCCCATGATCGGGGCTAGAAGCCCCCCCAGCGCCAGGATCAGAAAAGCGGGGGCCCATATCGTGGCGCTGGTGGGATCGCCTTTGCCATTATACCACTGCAGAACGGTTCCGAAAACTGCTGGTGAGATGATGGTGATCCCGAATCCGAGACCGGATTGGAGCCCGAGGCAGAGACCGCAAATCCTGGGATTCACCATCTCCACCAGCCCCGCCTTGTATACCGTCCCATCCGAGATACCCCAGAATCCGAGCCAGCCCCCGGCAATCAGGAGCAACGCCAGCGAATGGCCAAAGAGGAAACCTATAACGATTTCCCCGGCCACGCTGCAGACCCCGGCCACGATCAGGGCAAAAGTTCTCCCCTTCTTGTCTGCCACTATGCCCCATAACCATGAGGACGGGGCCCCGAGCAGGATGATGCCGGCGGTAACCGCCCCTCCCCAGCTTACCGCCTGGTTGGTGGCAATTCCCTTGGATATGAGGGCGGCGATGAGGAATGGTCCGATCCAGCCCCAAAAGGCATAAAGCTCCCACATGTGCCCCATATAGGCGCCAGAAATCAGCGCCGGTCCCGCAAAACCACCCGCGGGGGCGGCCAGGCCTTCTGCCGCGGCTGTCCTGGGGCCCCGGGCCGGCGCCAGGTCACACTTCTCCGCGCCAGGCGGCGGCGCGGCAGGGAGATGGCGCGACTGGCCGGACCGTCCTTTCGGGGTCCAATCTACCGATTCCTCGGGAAAGTCGCTCACGAAGAAATAGATCACCAGGGCGCCCAGGAACGCCGGCAACGATGTCCAGAGAATCCCGGCTTTCCAGCCATAATTCACGGCAAGATGGGAGGCCACGAGGTAGCCCCCGGCGTAGGCCGCGACCAGTCCCGCATTGTATATGCCCATAGCGGCCCCGCGCCGCTGGGGCGGAAACCACCTGGAGAGGAGCGCCAGCCCGGGAATGTAGATTGCTCCCGCGGAGAGTCCGGTGAGCAGCCGGAACACCAGAATGCTCAGCTTGCCTTGCGCGCCCCAGATGAACAGGGTCGAAAACAATCCTGTACCGAAGGTCGCGCAAAAGAGGATTTTCTTCAGGCTTATCCTGTCCGCCAGCCAGCCGATACACACGACCACGATGACGTAACCGGCCTGAAATGCCGAAAGAATGAAACCGGTATCGGCGGCGGTCAGGTGATATTCGTCGGAAAGGTATTTGAGAACCGCGGAGAAGTTGTACCAGGGCATATAACCTACGAGCATGGCAAAAAACATGGCCAGCAGCATGCGGTTGTGCGACTTCATCCTGCCCTTCTCCCCCGGGAGGTCCCGGCGCCTGGATCAGTTGCAGCAGCGCTACCGTATCTCAGAAAGGCCGGATCTGCGCCCCGGGCGGCTCTGAGATGGACGTCATGCTTCTGAATGGCGCCAGGATAAACGCCGGCGCGCCGCCGCGCCAGACATTGGCGAATTGTCCGAACCGGACAACAAGGTCAATTTCGCGATGTTGTTGCTATAACCGAGAATTAGAGATTTTGCTACCAATGATGCCGGCAGGCAAAGGCATGGAGGCTTCCAGGTATGAGCGGCTATCTTCCTGAACTGAGGGCCTATCTAGCGGGAAACCGCGGCAGACGGAATGGTTTTCCCCCTCCGCCATCGGTTCATCTTTCTTCTTCCTACCACCAGGAGATTACCTGGTCGTGGCTAAGCACCAGCTCCAACAGCAGATCATAATCGACCGCATCCTGGTACAGCGGAAATTCGGTGGCCTCCCGCTCCCGGGAAACGATAGCCGCCAATTCCCGAACCACCTCATCCGGCGGATGCCGGAACAGATGTAAAATCTTCATAGTTCCTCTCAGAAAGGAATGATGACGTCCTGTTCCCGCAGCAACTCCCCTATCTGAGCCAGGCTAAGATAGCCGAAGCCATGCTTCTCCACGTTGGCCGAATGATTGCTGAAGCGGGTCCCTTCCATCTCATCCAGGAACCCCAGGTTATCGCTATAGGCCTCGTCCAGTTGCACCTCGTAATCCAGCACCAGGTAAGTCACCTCATGGTTTTCCAGGAGGCACCCCAGGCTGGACCGCAAGGCCTCGTACTGGCGATGAGGGTGGCGCGCCAGGATCGCCACTTTTTTGGCAGGCATATTTAACTACCCTCAGAGCATGACATAATGCCGGCAGTCTGCCAGCATTTCCGCGTGCCTGGCCTGGGTGGCGAAACCTTTCTTCTCCAGACCCGGCACCTCCCCTTCCAGTCCAAAGCCTTTGAAGCCAACATCGCACAAAGATATCTCGGCCCGGCCGGCAAGTTCCCTGAAGCGGGGCTCCTGGGAGAGCAAGACTCCCTCCGCGGTCAGAAAGATAGTCAGGCGCACTCCCTTCCTTTCCGCCGCGGCCACCAATCCCAGCAGGTGTTCCAGGCAATCCTTCGTGGCCACCATTATTCCCAAGGTTTCTTCCATCATGCCCCTTCCCGGTCAAAAGACTCCGGCGGTAATCGCGGCTAGGCCTTGCGAACAAAAAAGTGAATGAAACCGCTGCCTTCTTTTTCGCCAAGATACTCATTCCCCGTACGCTTGGTCCAGGCCGGGAGGTCATTCCGGGTACCGGGATCGGTCCCCAAGACCTCCAGGACCTGGCCGGCGCTCATGGCGCCCATGGCTTTCTTAATCTTGAGAATTGGCATAGGGCAACTAAGACCCCGGCAATCCAGAGTTTCATCAGGTTTGATGTCATCCATGCGAGTTCCCCTTATGGTTTTATCACAGCCTCAATAAGCAGCCGGCAAGGCGCGGTGCCGCGAGGCGCGCCGCCGTCACAGCCCCACAGTGAATTTGTTGGTCTCTTCATTCCAGGCCAGAACCAGATACCAGATCAGAGCAACGCCGATGATCAAAAGGATGGCCCCTTCCCAGCCGAGATAGCGGGGTAGGAAGACGGCTGCTCCCAGTGTATCTCTTATGCCCGAAGAATCGAGCCAGCCGGTCATAAGGGAGTTGGAGGCGGCAAAGGCAAACAAGGCAATCCAGAGCTTCAGATTCCCTTCGGCCACTCTCCAGAGGGTCCCGCTGCCGCAGCCTCCGGCGACGACCATGCCGATGCCGAATATGACTCCTCCCACCAGGGAGCCCCAGCCGAAGGCGGGGATCACATACATGGTCTCTCTCCTGAGGCCGCTGCCCTTGAGCACCGCAATGCCGATAACGGCAATGATGAGACCGATGACCACGGCTTTACCGATTTCCGCTTCACCGGTCATAAAGGGATCCCGGAAGGCGCGCACAAAACAGAAACGGCAACGCTGGATCACCACCCCGAAGGCGGCGCCAAAGAGCAGCAGTCCGCCAACTTCGGCATAGGAAGACTTGCCATAGACATGCGCCGCCGCCACCAGGCCAACCAGTACCAGGGCCCCCAAATAGGGCTGCGTCGTCTTCCAATTGAACGACGGGGCCGGCTTGGGAGGAGCGGCGACTGGCGCCGGACTGGGGGAAGGAAGGTTTTCCACTTCCCAGAGGATGTAGCGCAGTCCGAGATAGGCGCCGCCGATTAACCCGATCATCATTAAGAAACCACTGGCGGACAGGTTGGCCAGGGGCGAATAGAAAGCCCCGACGTTGCATCCCAGGGCCAGCGAAGAGCCCACTCCCATGAACAGACCCCCAAAGAGGCCCTTATAGGCTTCGAGCTTCGGAGGCCGGCGAAAGGCAAATTCTTTAGCCAGCAGCGCCGCGGCCAAGGCTCCCAGGATGAAACCCAGATCCATCACGGATGGGGAAAAGAAAAAGGGGTTATCCGGCTTTTTGGCGTATAAGCCCACTCCATAAAAGAGCCAATCGGCCCAATTGCGGATTCCGGCCACAATGCCCCAAGGCCGGGACCAGGCCTCAATCAATATGGCCAGCAGCCCGATCAATACCCCCCCCAGCAGCGGCGGCCATTGCTTTTCGAAGAGGAGGCCATAGCCCCTCTTAAGTTCATTTAACAATGGAGAGTTAACTGCCATAATGAATCTCCTGAAAGCAATATCAGGGGGCTTATGGCTCAGGTGAATAGCGGACCCCGCGGCTATTGCCAGGTACCTGGATAAGATAATGTCTACACATACTAATTTTAATTAATTCGACGGGGGATGTCAACGCGGGCGCAGCGGGTTCACGCCGGGAGGTTGTCTCCGGCGCCCGGAAGAGTCCGGGATGCATGAGCCCTCCTCAAGGAAGGCTGGCGGTCTTTGAATATGCCTCCATAAAGTCGGCGGCGTCCTGCTTCCCCCTGGCAAAGGCCTTCATGGCCTCCACATGGAGTATTTCTAAGGCATCCCGCTTGTATTGCAGATATTCCTTGGAAGTGAGCATCTGGAACTGGCGCGGCCTGGGCAGATTGACTTCGATGACCTCTCTGATGCTGGCCGGCCGGTTGCTCATGATTACCAGCCGGTCCGCCAGGAAGATGGCCTCATCGATCTCCGTGGTGACAAACAGGTTGGTCCCGGGTTTGGTCTCGAAGAGACGGACGTAATACTCCTGCATCAGTTTCCGGGTCATCGCGTCCAGTCCCCGGAACGGCTCGTCCATGAGCATGACCTTCGGCCGGTTGATCAAGGCCCTGACCAATTCGGCCCGGCGCATCATCCCGCCCGAGAGTTGGGCCGGGTACTTGTCTGCGAAGGCTTCGAGCCCGACCAGCTTGAGCAGTTTCATCGTTTCTGCTTTGAGGCCTTCCTGGCTCATTTCCCTCCGCACGCTGGGCCCGTAGCTGACGTTCTGAAAGGTGGTCATCCAGGGAAAGAGAGCGGTTTCTTGGAAGACTACCAGGCGGTCGCGCCCCGGTCCCCTGACCGGTTGGCCGTCGATGGTGACCTTCCCTGAATCCGGCCTGTCATAGCCGGCCAGGATATTGATCAGGGTGCTCTTACCGCAGCCCGAAGGACCGATCAAGACCGTGAGCTTACGGTTCTCCAACACCAGGGAGCAATCGACCAGCACCTTGGTCACGGGCTTGATCCCGTAACTCTTATATACCTTTTCTACAGTCATCTCGGCCGACGCCGCCTGCGCCAGGACCTGGTATTGGCCGTTCTGCCCGCTGGGAACTGGTTGCGCCATTTCAGTCTTCCCCTAAATTTTGCACCGGCATCAGGTGGCCTTGAGCCACGGCGTGGCGTGATTGCCCAGAATCCGGATAATCGCGCTGGAAATGTAGCCGGCGATACCGATGCTGATCATACCGACCACGATCAAGGGATAGGTAAAGGTCACATAGGCCCGCCAGGTCAAAAACCCCAGGCCGGAATGGCCGGCCAGCATCTCGGCAGCCACCACCGTGTTCCAGCAGACCCCGATGCCCACCGTCATAGCCACGATGATACTGGGCAAGGTGGCAGGAAGAACGATGCGCCAGAAGATATCTTTCCGGGTGGACCCCAGGGAAACGGCCGCCCGGATGAAGCGCGCGTCAATGCTCCGGGCCCCGCCCACAATGTTGAGGATCGTCACAAAAAAAGCCCCCAGAAAGGTGACAAAGACGATACTCATCTCAGGGGTCGGCCAGAACAGGGCCGAGGCTGGAACCCAGGCGAGGGGCGGGATGGGCCGCAACACCTCGAATACCGGCAGGCTCAATTCCCGGAAGTAGCGGCTGGTACCCATGAGCAGTCCCAGGGGAATGCCGATGAGCTGCGCCAACAGGAACCCCAGGCCAATCCGTACAAAGCTGCTTCCCCAGGAACCCCAATACGCCGGGTTCAGGAAAGACTCTTTGAAGGAGAGCAGCACCGCGCTCGGAGCCGGGATAGAAGAGAGGATGGGCAGGCCGTATCTGGTGCCGGCCTCCCAGATGAGCAAGGCAACCACGATAGAAGAGATGCCCCGGAGGGCTGACTTGGTCGCCAGAAACCCCTTGACCTTTTTACCGAGGACGTCGTTCTTGGAATCCTTCAGTGGCGCCGGCATAAAAAACTTCCCCTCTTAACTGGCGCAGCCGCCAGTTGGCATCTCGCCTCTAAGCTAAGCCCGCTCCCGTTCGCCCGCCTCAAAGGCCTTCAGGGCCTCTTCGTGGACTGCTTCGAGGGTTTCCTCCTTCAGCTTCCGATAATATTCGGAGGAGAGCACCCGGAAGTCACGCGGCCGGGGTATCTCTATGTTGATAATCTTCTTGACCTGGGCTGGCCGGCTGGTGACCACAATGACCCTGGTGCCCAGGAAGATGGCCTCCTCCAGATCGTGGGTGATGAAGAATACGGTCTTATTGGAAGCGTCGTAGACATCGAGAAGATATTTTTGGATCACCGTTTTGGTCAGGGCGTCCATGGCCCGGAAGGGCTCATCCAGCAGCAGCACCTTGGGATCGTTCATCATGGCCCGGGCAATCTCGACCCGGCGGCGCATCCCGCCGGAGATCTCGCTGGGATACCGGTGCGAAATGCCGCTCAGCCCCATTTGGATAAGGAGTTCATGACAGGCGGCCATGGCCTCCTTGCGGTTCATCTTTCCCTGGATGAGCGGCCCATAGATGACGTTGTCCAGGACCGTCTTCCACGGGAAGAGGGCGCCGTTCTGAAAGACCACGATGCGGTCGGCTCCGGGCACCGTCACCATCCCCGGGGCGCAGAGCAATTCGTCGTCCATATAGATTTCCCCGGAGGTGACCCCGTGGAATCCGGCGATCGCATTGAGCAGCGTCGTCTTGCCGCAGCCGGACGGACCCACGATTACGCAGAACTCTCCGGCTGGAATTTCCAGGGAACAGCTATCGACTGCGACAACGTGGGCCCCCTCCGGGTCGTAAACGATGGACACGTCCCGGATGCTGAGCTTTCCGGTGCTGGCTTCGGAAGAGATCGCCGGTTTTTGCGCCAGCGCCCCGCCATTCTGCCCGTTAATTTGGCTGAGTATCATCAAGCCATCTCCCTGACTTGCCATTGCAGCAGACGCCTGGCCACCAGGCGGATCAAGGCGCTGCTGAACCATCCCAAAAATCCCAGGGTGATCATGGCGATTATCAGCACCGGTTCCTGGAACTGCATGTAGGAGTTCCAGACCAGATAGCCCAGCCCATACCTGCCGGCGATCATCTCCCCGGCCACCAGGCAAAACCAGGCGTAGCCCATGCTGATCTGCAGCCCGGTGAAGATATACGGCAGAGCCCCGGGCACGATCACATGGAAAAAGATATGCCGGGGCTTGGACCCCAGGCAGAGCGCCGCCCTGAAGTAGGACTCATCAATGGACTCGACGCCGAGAAGGGTGTTCAGGGTGGTGACGAAAAAGGCGCCCAGGAAGGTCACATAGATAACGCTGGCTTCATAGCCCGGAAACATCAGGATCGCCAGCGGCACCCAGGCGAGCATGGGGATAGGCCGAAGCAATTCAAAGAGTGGAAAGGTATAGTCCTTGAAGACCTTTTTCCACCCCATGAACAGTCCCATCGGCACCCCGAGGACGGTCGCCAGGAGAAAAGACTGGATGATCCGCCAGCAGCTTGCCCAGATGTGCGTGTAATATACTCCGCTATAGATGGAGATCCCGAACATGGGATGACGCGAAAACCATTCACTCGCCACTGCCACCGGACCGGGAATCTTGGCGAACAGCGGCGCCTTAATGACCTCCGTCAGCAGCCAATAGAGCAGCAGGGTGGACAATAATCCTATTGCCCCCAGGTATGGCGCCGAGGTTCCCAGGGCGTGCCTGGTGCGGCTGCCCACTATTTCCCAGGTCAGGGGCTCCTTCTCCTCTTCGGGCAAGGCGGGTTGCGTTCCCTGCTCGGCCAGAGACTGGGCTTCTACTGATCTGACTACTTCGTTTGGTTCCATTGGCGCTCTCGGTGTGTCCTAGAATGACTGCGTTGCGATCAGGCCTCCTCCAGCCCGGCGCCCGCCGGCGGCCGGGCCAGAGAGAGGCAATATCCAGGAAACTTAAGCCAGTTTACTTCTTAGCAAACGGGTTTTGATCCGCCGGCAGCGCGACGATCTGGCCGATGGGCGAGGTCAGACCGGCTTCCTTCAGCACCTCCGCGGTGAGGTGGTCGTCGACCAGGTTGGCTGGGGGCTCCGCGGTAGAAACCTCCTTTTGACTGACCTGGAATTTATAAAGGTCATGAATGTATTGGTTGGTGTCAGCATCAACGATAAAGGGCATGACCGTTTTGGGGTTAACTCCGCCAACTTCCTTGGGGATCAGGCCGTAGAGACCGAACCAGATGACCCGCTCGGGCATTCCCACCGCGTGTTTGGCGATCATGGCCACGGCTTTGTCCCAATTCTGGGGATTGGTCATGAATTGCTCGGCTTCCAGTTCGCACTTGAGCCAACCTTTGGCCAGATCGGGATGTTTATCGATAAACTCGCCGCGCATCATCATCATGCCGACATCTCTATCGCCACAGACCCCGCCGGTAGCCACCAGTTTGGCGATGCCTTCACCCGCCAGGGTGCCTACCCGGGAGGCAGTCGGCTCCCAGACGGCGGCGGCGTCAATCTTCTTGACCCGCAAATTCGTGCTGATGATTTCAATGCTCTGGTTGAGATAGTCAGCCGGCTTGATGCCCATCTTTTCCATGGCTATGCGCATGAACTTGTCGGCGCAACTGCCCCACGGACTGGAGACGGTCTTGCCATTCAGCCATTGCATCGCCTCCACCGGCGTCTTGAAGTCGGGGGCATCGAGCCTGGCCATCACCAGGGCGCAGCGCTGACCCGCGGCGGAGTTGCTGGTGCAGCAAACTTCCCGGACCTCGCCTTGGGCCCGGTTGCTGCAAACGATGTTTAAGGGATTAGCCTCCCCGTACCCCACCTGGATCCGGCCCGCCAGAACTCTGGCCGCAAACAGGGCAGTATGTAAACCTTCCTGGTATTCGACTTCCACCCCGGGAAGGTATTTCTTCGTCAATCCGAGCTCCTGAATAACCGCAGGCGTGTAACTGTCAATGTAATAAGGTTGCCAGCCCACCGTGAAACTCTCTGCCGCGCATGCCGGACCTGCGCCCAAGGCCATGCTTGCCACCAATACTGCCAAGAAACTGAAAACCATTGCCCGTTTCATGTCGCGCACCTCTCTTTCGGCTGAGTTTTTAGCTGCGAACTCCCATGACGGCAAAGCCTCTCACACCTTCCTGCCAGAGCCCTCCTCGTTTACGGTGACATCCAGGAGCAGAATGAGTCCTTCCCTGTTTATATATAATCATGAGCGCCGGGAACATACTGTCCGCATGAGTCTGATTATCTTATAGGACATTCTGCCATCGCCGGGTCGGTATCTGTCCTACTTTGCCGGGGGTTGGCGGTTGGCCGCCTCCGGGAGCCGAACCCGGCGGTTGCCGGGACCCCATTGCCGAAATAAGGATTAATCCCGGGAAACGCCCTCAGGCCGGCGCGCCAGGCGAGCCTGCCACCCCGGTGGGAGGCTCCCTCCCCTCGCCGCGTCCCATTTTCAGATAAGGCCGGGCCGCCCCAATGTGCCAACGGCCTCGATTTTTTAGGCGCGGCGCTCAGAAAGCACGGCGCTAACAGCCCTCCCTGGGCTCAGGCTTGGCGGGTTGCTTTTCCGGAGGCTGTCCGGGAACCGGGGGCTTGGCCTCCGCTTTGCCCGGCCCGGGCTCCTTTGCAGGCGCGGGACAGGGCGCCTGGGGAGCCGGCGCCTTGCCTTCGGGGCTGACGGCAGGCACCTTGGTCCCCGCTTCATCCGGCTTGGCGGGCTGGCAGAGCCCCCCATGCACAAAGATGAGCCCCATACTCAACACCAGACATAATGCGATGAAACCAATCTTTTCCAGCCTCATCAGTCGCTCCTTTGCTTCGATAAGCCTTAATCGGCATCTGACCGGTGATCTTTAATACTTTTCTATTACTAGACCCAAGCCGGCATCGGCCGCTATCGGGGAGAGTCCGATTTTTTCATAGGATATCCTTACTGACCGCGGTCGGTTTTTGTCCTACAGCCCCGCCCCTCCGGGGCTGATCGCCAGCAAAGATGCTTCTTGGGATTACGCCCCTTTCAACAACCTCCCTTGGGGATTAAAGAGAACATAAGAACGCCTTCATCCTTGTCCTTTTCATACTTAAGCTTGCCCCAGGCTGTATCCCCAAACCAGGTAAATGTTTGTATATCTGATTTCTCATCAGCCGCCGTTCTCCACCCTTTGCCGAATTTCTCGAAACAAACATCTTTTAAATGACCATAATTTACCTGGCCTTTTGTATGTATTATTACGCTTTCAAATTTCCCAGCCCTAAAGCCATAGGTGATATCGCTGAGTTGAGCAGCTCCCATGGTCAAATTATCGTCTTTTTTCTGGTAATATTTCTCCGGTCCATCATCTTTTATTAATGCCATTCCCGTCAGGGTCGATACCTCGGTTCCCCACTTTATCCCATTGAAACCATCCGGCTCTGAACCGGGTTTGAATTGATCGGATGCCGCTAATGCCGCAATGGGTAAGGCCATAAAAAGCATTAGCAACACCAGGAGATTCATCTTCCTTACGGCCATGGTCAACCCTCCTAAGATTTTCTCGCCGCGGCCAGGATAGCGCGGATTTGCGGGGAAAGTCAATGGCTCCCAAGGTTCTCTACCCTTATCCCCAGGACTTATCCGGCCTTTCAGAGCGATTTCCCCAGTTTGCCATCACTCCTGACCCGCCAGAAGTGGTACAGGATCAAGGACAGGCACAGCATCGGCCCCCAGAGGCAATGAAAGGCATAGAAGCGCAGGAGTCCGGACTCGGTGATTTGCGGTCCGCCCAGGAGGATTTGTTGCAGTTGATGGCCGCAGAGCGGCACCCGGTCAAGAAGCTGGGACATTACTTGAGCCGCCCAAAAGGTCTGCGAGTCCCAACGCAGCACGTAGCCGGAAAAATCGAGGCCCCCGGCAATGAGCAAGAGTGCCACTCCGATCAGCCAATTTCCCTGCCGTGGGGGCAGGTAGGCACGCGCCGCCACCACGCGCAGGCCATGCAGCAGAATAGCCGCGAGCATTAGCTGGCCGGCCCAAAAATGGAGGGCGCGGATGAGCCAGCCGAAGGGAATCACATAGGTCAGATCGTGGAGTGCCGTCCTGGCGCCGGCGGCGCTGGGCAGATAGTAAATAGTAAGGAGCAGTCCGGTAACCCCGAGGGTAAGGAAGAGAAAAAAGGCCGCCCCGCCAAGACAAAACGTGGAGCTGAGGCGGATGCGGTCCTCGGAAATTTTGGCTGGATGAATGTGCTCTAAAAACTTATCGAATCTCATGGGTTAAACCTGCCGCCAGCCGGGGCCTTTTCCTGCGGATAGGCGATCAGCGCCCCCCGGCTGTCCAGACGTAAGGCGGCCAGACTCAGGCCCTGGTTGGCGGGCCCCGCCAGGAAGCGCCCCTCCGCGTCGAACTGGCTCCCGTGGCAGGGGCAGAGGAATATCCGCCGTGTCTCATCAAAGGCAGGCTGGCAGCCCAGATGGGGACAGACGGCATTTACCGCCCAGAAACCGGTTTTATCCCGCAGCAGGACGACCCGCCCCAATCGGGCCACTGCTCCAATGCGGTGCGCCTCGGGGTGGCCGAAATTCGCCGGTTCCGGATCTGAGCGGGCCCGGGCCCCCCCGAGGAAACGCCCGGTCATCCAGGTCATACCGGCAAATGCCAGCCCCACCAGGGCCAGGCCCATGGAGAGCAAAAATCCGCGGCGCCCCGGATGAGGCTCGGAAGGCTTGTTTTTCTCAATGGTCAACATATAATTGGCTAACAAGTTGGTTAAGGTCTTTACCTGCCATAACCGGAAACCCTTACCCAGCCCGGATGGTAATTATGCCGGAAAGCCGCTCCAGATTTGCCAGACGCAAAGAACTCATTGTCAGAGAATTGCTTGCCGCAATGCTCCTGGCCTTAATTCTTCTGGGGCTGGCCTTGCTCCGGCCGCCGGGCTATGCCGCGGTGAGCCCGGAGCATCAAGGCGTTGGCGAGATAACCGCTCCCTGGCTCATTATCTGGCTCCAGGTATTGCTGCGCCACCTCCCGGCCTTCTGGGCCGGGCTGATTATCCCTCTCGCCTCATTGGCCCTGCTCGCCCTCCTGCCCTGGCTTCCCGGCGCCGGCCGGCCTGATCCGGCGCCGCGCTACCGCGGCAGCATCCATCTGGGGATTCTGCTGGCCCTGGGATGCGCCCTGGCCCTCCTCACTTTTTGGGGGCTGTAAAACCCGCAGCATCTCCATAGGCTTCCTTGTTGGCATAATACTCCAGAAGGTATTTCACATAAAGGGGATTACCAACGGCCAGCCGCTTAAGCCGCTCCCGGTCGAGAAATGCGGCTCCAGGCCGGGTGGTGGTCTGCAGGCTCCGGCCCTCTCCATCAATCACCTGTTCCAGCTCGAACCCCAGGCCCAGACCGTCGACGGCCGGTCTGGTCAGCGGCAGCGGCTGCGCCTCCTTGGCCCGGATCAGCATCTGCCCCAGGCCCAGGGCGCGCCCATTGCCATGGCAATCCCAGCAAGCCCGGGTCTGGCGCCTGATCGTATGGGGGGTGTAAGGGTTCCAGGCCAGCGCCGTCCGTCCAGCCGTCGTGGCAGGGGTGACAGAATCCAGGAGCACCCGCCCTCCGGCATCCACCCGGCTGACCCAATACTGATATTGAGGTCTGATAGCGCTTACCAGCCCGCGGTAATTGACGCCCAAAATGATCCCCTCCCAGCCGCGCCTGGAGTAGCCTGCCAGCCAGAGGCCGGGCGACGCCTGCCCGGTAAGATAGTCGCAGGATCTCGGCAGATTTCTCTGCTCCGGCGGCTTCGCCAGCTCCTCCCGAAGAATCTGGCGAACCTGCGGATCATCCTGCTGGGTGAGCCAGGTCCAGGGCTCGTAATCGGCGGCATCCAGCCGCAGCAGGTGCAACCCGAGATCCTGAAAAGTCCAGGCGGCATGACAGGTGGCGCACTCCAGGTGATTCAGGTGGCCGGGGATGCGATGGTCCAGCGGCCCTTTCCGGGGACCTTCTCGAGCCAGGGCCGGAATTGGGTGCATCTTGCCATCGACCTTGGATACCAGCAGAAACTTGCCTCCCGGTTCCTCCCGGGTGTTCGTCAGCAGATGGCCTTTTGAGGTGACAATGACCCTTTGCCCGGGTTGCAGGTCGTAGTGGGGATTGGCGCGGGCCGCCCTGAGGGCGCGTCGGTCGGCGCTGGTCACCCGGCGGGTATGCGGCATTTTCCCCGGCAGGCCGTGGCAGTCCGTACACCGTATGGACACCTGATCTTGAGATTGAGAGTGGCTGGCGCCCGCGCCCATGATTTCCTCCACCGGGTGGCAGTCGATGCAATGCATCCCCCGCTCGTAATGAATATCCGGCAGCAGGAAGTGATACGAGTGGCCATAGAGCTGAGGAACTAAATCGGGGTCCGTCGCCTCGAAGTTATAGGATACCGATTGGTCCCGCTGGAAAAGTCCGGCGTAATCGGCGCCGGCGTGATTGCCGCGGTGACAGTGGAGGCACTGGGAGGTGGGCACGGCCGCAGTCAGGCGGAGAGCCTCGGGCCTATCCTCCTTACCGGGCAGTTTCTGGTCTGGCGCAATTCTCTCACTCTCGTCGACGATATGGCACGCCGCACATTCGGTCCCGGCCGGCGCGCCGCCTTCGGGACCTTCAGGGCGCCCGGGGCGCAAGGCCCCGAGATGGCAGCGCAGGCAGCGGCGGCGGAGCAGATCGTCCACCAGGGCGCCCGAGGCTTCCGGGGTGGGCAAAGGTTGCAGTCCTGCGATTGCCGCAGCACCATAACGCGGCCCCGCATCCGGCTGCGCTCCCCAGAGAAACCTGGTCTGGTTGATGATGCCGCTGGCGGTGGCCATGAGGGTCCGCTTTACCCAGCGCTCCTGTTCTTCATGGCAGCGGCCGCAGGCGTAAGTGGAAGCAGTGCAGTCCGCAGGGCCGCTTAGCAGCCCTCCAGGCGCCCAGGCGCAAGCCGACTTGCCTTGCTGGCCTTTGGGACCGCCGGGGCCGGAGAGAGAATGATCCGGAACCAACCCTGGCATCTGAGCCGGGGAGCCGGAGCAGGGCAAGACCCAGACGGCTCCAACCCAGATGCCAAGACCGATCGCCAGTCTTAGGCTTGCCGGAATCCTCAATTTCGGGCTCCCGTCAACCTCAGGCCCACCCGTCGCTGATGGGCGGGTAATTTGGCCCTGGCCAGGGCAGCCGCCGGATTCGACCAGATCGGGTCATCATAACGGCCATGGCAGGGAAGGCAGGGGGCTACCTGGAAAATGCGCTCCAATTCCGCCGCATTAAAAGGGCGCGCCCCGACATGGGTCGTGGCAGCCAAAGGCCGCCCCTGCGGATCGACCAGGCTCTCCCAGGCAAAACCCAGGGGATTGATTTCCGGCTTCAACAAAGAAACGAAGGTGTTTTCTTCCCATCTCTTGCCAGGCTGGAACAGTCCCTGCCCAATCCCCAGGGTCTTCGGGTCGGCGTGGCACTCCTGGCAGGAGCGCACCTCGGGGCGCGTCGTATGAGGCGAAATGGGGGTCGAGACGATACCGTGGCCCAGGCCGGCGCCCATGAACACCATTTTATCGCTGCCGGCCACCACCTTGCCGTCGGGGGCCAACTCGGTATAGACCACCTGGCAGCCAGGCACCACTACGGATACCCTTTGGCGGGAATCGATTCCCAGGGTGGGTTTGTCAAACCGGTAATAGTCCCTGGTCTCCTGCCATAATCCCTCGGTTTTGACCCCGGTCCCGCCATCCAAGCCATTTTCGCCGCGCCGCCGGTAGTCGTGGCAGCCATAGCACTGGGGCGCCCAGCGGGAGTGGCAAGCCGAGCATTCCATGCGGTCCGCGCCATGGCCGGGAATGGCGTGATCCTGATTAAGGACAATGGTCAGGCAAAGGTGATCTTTCTGGTCCAGTTTACTGCGCAGGATCATCCGCCCGTTCTCTTTGCGAAGATTCAAAATAGCCGTCCCCCGCCGGGTAAGTCCCACCTCCCGGCCCCGCAGATCGCCCAGCCCCAGCGCCCGGGCTCTCCAGAGGTCCTCTTCATCCCCGGCAGTCAAGATCTTGGTGCCGGACGGCCGGCCGAAGCTGCCGTGGCAATCGTTGCAGCTTATTTCGACCTGTTGGCGCATGTGGCTGTAGATATTGCCATTACCCATGATTTCAGGTCCGGAATGGCAGTCTATGCAGGCCAGTCCTCGTTCAAAGTGAATGTCAGGGACTAAATGGCGTACATCTCTCCCGCCTGAGAGCACCTCCAGGTTGGGTCGCCCTTGCCGGTAAGGGGCGCCGTAACCGTCTGCCTCTTCCATCCCGGTGTAAGAAATTCCCAGGCGTCCGGAACGATTATGGCACCGCAGACATTGGCTCACCGCGATGGCGGTGGTCAGGCGGTGCAGTCGCGCATAACCGGGTCTGTCGTGGGGCAAGGTCGGATCAGCGCCCTCGTAGGTGGCTTTGGGGTTGTAGGGCGCGTGGCAGGCGGCGCAGCCTGAGGAGTGGGCCGCGGGGCCGCTCTCTTTCCGGTTCCAGAGATGGCACGAGGCGCAGAGCTTGCGCCAATGATCATTGGCAAGCTCTCCCGCAGAGGCCGGGACTGCTCCTTTGGGGCCGGCAGGGTTATTCCCGCATATTGGGCCGGGCCGGGGAATCGTCACCAGTTCAGCTAAACTGCCGGTTTGGGGAGCGCCATTTTTAACCCCGGCGGCAGCATACCGGGCCTCATCTGAGGTTTGCGCCGCCCAGGAGTAGCGCAGGCTGGCTATGACTCCGCTCATGGTCGCCATAATGCCGGAGCGCACCCGCGCCACCGAATTTTGGGCGGCCAATTTTCGTCCGGCGTGACATTGCCCCCCCGAGCCGCCGCAGGTCTGGCTGGCGACTGACAGGTCCGACGGATTCCGGCCGCCGCGGAGACCCTGATGGGCAATCTCCACCGTCACCCCAAGGCCCTGCCCCCCGTGGCAGATTACGCAACCAAATTCCTCCACCGGATGGGAGGGGCTAACCTCCTCCAGGCCCTCATGGCAGGTGAGGCATCTCTCCAGCTTGCCGGTAATAATCGGCTTCAGTTCTTTGACCCGCAGGGGCGCCCCGGTTATGGCGGCGATTCTTTCCCGTATCTCTGCTTCAGATGGCGTACCTTTCGACGCGGCTGTCAGTTGCTGGGTCCGGCTCAGGCGGTAGGCCTCTTGATAGGTTCTCCAGGGCTGCCGGTCCTGCCGGATAAGGGCCAGAATAAGCAGAACGACCAGAAGCACGGCCATAATCAGGAAAGCCATGGCCTTCAAGAGCGGGGGGGCGGACTTGCCTTTTCCGGTAGTTCCCATATTGCCACTCAGACCCGCAGAACCCTGGCAAACAGAGGCGCGTCCATGGACCGGAATCTCTTCTGGAAGCCGTTGAGCCTTAAATGATTTTATAATTTGACCGATTTAGTTTATATAATCCCTGGAAAAGATGCCTCGCCATAGAAAAATTAATTACCCTAGGGCTGGTCCCCAGACTTATCGAATCGGATTTGGACATGCCTGAGCGCAATGGTTGCCGTGACCCGGAAAGGTGTAAACCCGGCGTAGAAAAAGCCCTGCGTGCTACCCGCGGGATACTGGCGGTGGGCTGGATCGAGGCGAATGACCGGCGCACCCTCAGGCAATTTGAAAAAGAGCTTCAGGAGCGCGGCCTGGGGGGATTAGGCCAGTATCTCAACGAAGGGGTTTTAACCGTTCTGGATAGAGAGATGGTCTGCGCGGTTTTGAACAATAATGACTTCAGGCATGCCACGGAGCCTTGCCTCTCCTGGGTAATGGGTGACGTGGTCATCGGCGAGGAGGTATGTGACCGGGAGCGCCTGGAATCATTGAAAAGCAGCGCAGACGTTAAGGTCATCGGCAAAAATTTTGTCGTTTTCCTGGATAGGATAAGAAAGACAGCCAGCCAACGGCCGGTTTTCATTTTTCGGGCCTTATGCTTCCCTGAAATAGAAGGTATTCCCTGCGTCCAAGAGGTGCTCTCCGCCTCTCCCTATGGATCGGGCGATCTTTTCCTCAAGGAACGGTTTGGCTGGGATCCGGGGAAACCGGAATTGGGCACGATCCTCATCGGATTTAACCTGGCTCACTCGCCTGCCGGCCGCCAGGGCCAAAAAAATTTAACCGGTATTCCATGACCGGGTCCCGACAGCCCTTCCCGGAAATTTTTGCTTCCCTGACAGCCCCCTGGATTTCAAAGGGGTTTCCCGCCTGCCTCTTGGTTCGCCGGGTTCAATTGCCTTAATTTAGCTCAGGCGGCCAAAATGTAGGACAAATACGGACTTAAGGGAGAGGGAAAATCCTATAAGAAAATCAGACTCTCTCGGACAGCGTTCCAGGCCAGTCCGTGGCATTTCATAGATGGGCCAATCCGAATGGCGCAGCATTGCTAGGCATCACTGCTGCGGCTCGTTTCCGGCCGCCCACACTTTGACCCAGCGATGCGGGTTTTGGGTCCAAGGGACCATAAATCATTTAACCCACAGTATGGAGGTGACAGGAGAAGAAATCGTATTCTGCGGCCAGGTGATCCATTAGTAGAGCAGTGAGATTCTCACTCCCAAGAAAGGAGCGCTGTGAAGATGGAAAAACTTAGGAGAAGCGCGGTTGTATCGGCCTTCGCCATCATCGTAGCCGTTCTCTTTGCCGGTTCTCTCGCCCTGGCAGCAGAGCAGGGCGGCGACAAGGATCAGGGCGTAGGCCCCAGCAAAGACTGGACGGAAAAGCAGATCCAGGAGTTTTCCAAGAAGCCCTGGACTCCGGAACAACTCAAGGCCATGGGACGGGGTAAAAATTACGTCATTAGCAAAACCCTGAACCCGCGCCATACGGGCAAAGAATTGACCCCGAAGGAGCTCTTTGAAAACGGCCAGAATGAGTTTCGGGCAATAATGTGGCAGTATGGCATAGGAATTTCAACCGACGATTTCTACAAGCTCTGGTTTGAGCAGGAAGGCTGGAAAAATCCTAAGATTCACCTCCTGGACGTCCGTATGGAATCGGAGTTCGCGGGGGGGCATGTCCCCGGGGCCGTCCGCCTGGATACCGGCCTGGCTTACTGGCTGCTCCCGAGCATTGCGCCGGACTCCACGGCCGATTACTACCTCATGTGCAAGGCCGGCACGCCTGAAAATGGTTCCAATCGGGGGGCCATCGTCCACAAGATTATGATCGACATGGGCTATTCCGGAAAGATCATCAATATCACCGACGGCTTCCGGGGTTGGGTCGAAGGCGGTTACCCCGTAGTCAACGTCCATGGTTTGGTCACCCTGGTGCCGGGGACCTTTGCCATGCCCGAGAAAGACTCCATGCAGAAGGAAAAAGAGGTTACCCCCATAGTGGAGCCTATGGTGGTGGAAGAAGGCAAGAAGCTGGGAATCCAGCCATAGAACAGGCGGTCTGGCGCCTGCCGGGCAGGTTTATCGACCCCAACCTGCCGCAGGCTCCCAGGCTGCGCTCCCGGTAAAGCTTAAAACGCTACGCGGGATGGCATCATCCCGGCTTGGCGCTGAAGATCTCCGTGCGTGACCACATCTCTACCGGTGAAAAAGTGGCGCTACCGGGAGGGTCATCACGGAGATCTTCACTTTTTGGAGGAAGATTTGA
Source organism: Desulfobaccales bacterium (assembly GCA_052326585.1). GTDB lineage: Bacteria > Desulfobacterota > Desulfobaccia > Desulfobaccales > 0-14-0-80-60-11 > JAPLJC01. The sequence goes on from JBKQLU010000029.1 coordinate 102,966, forward strand.
CGGTCCGGCGCGCTTCAGGCGTTGGGGCGGACGAGCGATTACCGCGACCCCGGCAATCCTTTACCATATGAGGCACAAGATCATCTTGACCTGGCAGGATTATGGAAAATTTAGCCATCGGGAAGGAGCGTGACGCAATGACGATCAATCTTACCACTGTGGTAAAATCAGCGAAAAAGGAAGTGCGCATTTGCCGTGACCAGGGGGTGGTGATCATCGGGGAAAGGATCAACCCTACCGGCCGCAAGGTCCTCAGGGCTGAACTGGGCGAGTCCAAATTTGATATGCTCCGCAAGGATGCCCTGGCCCAGATTGCCGCGGGGGCCGGGATTCTGGACGTGAATGCCGGGGTGCCCGGCGTGGATGAGTCCGCCCTGATGGTGCAAATGATCCAGGAAGTGAGAGCGGCCACGGAGGACTTCCCGATCTGCATCGATTCTCCCAGGGTTGAGACGCTGGCCGCGGCTCTGAAATACTACTGTAAAGACGGAGCCCGGCCCCTGGTGAATTCGGTAAGTGCGGAAAGCAAGCGCCTCAAGGCGGTGTTGCCTCTGATCAGAGACTATGGCTGCCCGGTCATTGGGCTATGCAGCGGGGATACCGGTATTCCCAAGACCGCGGAAGAGAGGTTGCAGAATGCCGCCAAGATCATCGAAGAGGCCGGCAAACTGGGAATCCCCGCCGAGGACATCGTGATCGACCCTCTCGTCTTAACCCTTGGGACCGAGTGGCGGGCCGGAAAGATGGTTCTGGAGGCCATACGCCTGATCGTCAACCACTTTGGGGTCAACATTACCATGGGCGCCAGCAACGTCTCCTTTGGCATGCCCGACCGGGAAACCCTGACGGCAGCCTTCCTGGCACTCTCGGTGGACGCCGGTTTGACTTGCCCGATCTGCAACCCGTTAAAAAAGCAGGAAGTCAGCATCCTGCAGGCTGCCGACCTCATAGAGGGGCGGGACCCCCACGGGATGAAGTGGATCAAGGGATTCCGGGCGCGCCAGGCCGCATAAGGCGTAGAGTCTGGCAGGTTTTACAGCTAATCTGGCTGGGTACCACCCGCCCGGCACTTGGCAGATTGGGGCGGGCCGGTAAGTCTGACAGCTCGGGCAGGATTGCCCCCGCCCAAGAGGCTATTTGGGGACCGGCTTTTCGAGTGATCTCGCGAAGTAGCCGGTTCCCCTCCGCCACGGCGCGGTTTCGGGATTGCAGGATGAAACCGGAGGTCCCAATCTTGGCGACCCAGGAGGCATCCTGGTTGTGCCCCGCCATGCCGTAAGTCAGCTTAATCTTGGGAGTGGTTTTGGCTCGCTGATCGCGGTTTCGGCGGCCTTCTGGGCGAGCCGGGTGGGTGTCGGCTCGATTCCGGCCCGGGCAAAGCCGCTCTAGGCAAGCAGTGTGGAGGTGAGGCCGAAGGTGCTGGCAATCCGGCTGAATTCCCGGCGCGAGATAGCCTCTGACGAGGGAGCTTTCTCCCCCTCTTTCCTACGGTCTTCCGTCTTCATGGGATTTCCGCCAGTATAGCATGGTTATACAAATCGGCTATCTTGTTTAGGACAAGATAACCGATTTGCATAACTTCTGGAATACCGGGAACTCCCGATCCTCAGCCCATCTGGCTCACCAGCTTTTTCGCCACCGGAACGGCCGCGGCGGCATCATAGGCGTAGCCGTCAGCCCCGATAAGGTCCGCAAAATCCTGGGAAACCGGGGCGCCCCCGATGATCACCTTGAGCGAATTCCTGAGGCCTTCCTCTTCCAGTTTCTTGATGATCACCGGCATAGTATCCATCGTGTTGGTAAGCAGCGCGGATAGTCCCAGCAATTGAGGCTTGTCCTGCTTTACCGCCGCGATGATGCGGGACGTTTCCACGTCCGGCCCCATGAAATTGACCTCCAAGCCGGCGCTGCCCAGCATGGTGGCAACCAGTTCCAGGCCGATGTCATGCACGTCGCCTTCGACTGTGGCCAGCACGACCCTGCCACCGAGCTTGGCATCCCCGACCACGAGATGGGGTTTGAGAACCGCCATGGAGGCCTTCATGGCTTCGGCCGCCATCAGCATCTCGGGAATGAACTTCTCCCCGGCCTCGTAGCCGGCGCCGCATTCGTGGAGCCCCTTTACCAGCCCTCGATCCACGATGTCCTGGGCGGCCACGCCTTCAGCCATCGCCTTTTTGACGAGCTCGATAGTTTTCGGCTCCTCTCCCTCATAGACCGCTTTGGCGATTTCCGCTAATATATCCACCTTGATCCTCCCGATTTACTCTTCTTATTTTTTGAGATAACTACCGTAGCGGCGCGCCGCGTAGACCACCGCGTCGCGGTTGATGTTAGCTGCCCCCTTCGGCTCCCAGCAGTTAGGGCCGAGCATGCAGCGCAGATCAGCGCCTTCAACGGTCTCGATGATAATCCGGCTCTCCTCGATAAGCTCCTCAGGGGTGCCGAATTTGAGGGTGGTGGCATAAGGGACGGGCTTGCGGTCTGCGGTAGAGGACTTAGTGGCCGCGCCGAAATTGCCATTAAGGAACTTCAGGTGCGGATTGTGGCCGGCGTCTCTTGTTTCGGCAGCCTTTTGTGCGCAAAGATCGATATTCATCGGGCCCAGAAAATAGCCGTCGGCCTGGTTCTGATAGACCAGATCGAGACGGTCATGCCAGTTCCCGCAAGGGTGGAAGATGATCTTCATACCGGTTTCCCGGCGGATGGCCTCGATGAACTTGCGTTCAAACGGCTGCGTCAAGGTTTCATAATGTTTTCTGGAGATGCAGTCGGCCGAAGATACCGGGTCGTTGACCCAGACGCAGTCGGCTCCCGCTTCATGAGCGGCAATGACCATTTGCAGCCAGCCGTCCATGGCGTTTTGCATGAGTTCGAGGGCCCAATCCGGGTCCCGGGCGACGATGAGAAACCATTCCTTGAAACCGGTCAGACAGGCGGCGGTCCGGGAGGGACAACTGCCCCAGGTCATGATGGGCACCCGCTGGGTGCCGTTGCCTGCCTTGATCAGCCCTGCCTTCAGGCTCTTGATGCACTGCAGCACCTTGGGCATATTGCCGTCTTTGCGCGGGTCGAGCTTCCACTTGGCCTTCTTCATGTCCTCTTTGGTCTTGATGAAGGGCTCGGCAATCTGGGGTACATCATCCTCGGGGTATTTGAGGGTCGCACCGACGGCTTCTTCAACCGGTCCCATCATGTCGAAATCGACGGTACAGTCATACTGAAACCGCTGCTGAGCCATGATCTGCGCCTTGGCATACAGATCGGGATTGTCCCAGGTCTGCTTGAAGGTAAGCCCCAGGTATTCCAGCGCGGTCCAGCGCGGGTAGAGATGCACGGGGACCCGATCAAGCTTTTCGCCATTCATGGTGGCGAACATCCTTTCCCAGGGAGTCGCTTCTTTGGAGCCGTCATACATGTAATACGACATTTTCCTCTCCTTTGCTGATGTTGGCTTTTCGCATCGAATTCGGGGGGCGGCTGCCATCCTGCTGTTACCCGCCGGCAGTTGTACTCCACCTTGGCTTAGAGACGGCAGGCCATCCCGGACAAATTCTCCCAACCTCTTAAACGGCTATCCCATCGGTCAACTTAAAGAAAACTCTTTTCCGTATTCCTAAATTCTCATAGGCCGGGTGGAAAAGCTGTCCGCATGTGTCTGATTTTTCCATAGGACTCTAACCAGCCCTCAAGTCGGTCTTTATCCTACATTTAGGCAGGAAGGGTTGATCGGCCTGAAGGGATGGCCAGGGCCGGGTCCCAGCCAGGATTGGACCGAAAAAGAGCTCTAAGGGCTTTGTTAAGAAGTGGCGCCCGGCCGCGCCCCCGGCTAGGGCCCGGCCAATTTGACGAACTCCCGGGCCCGTTTTTCCCGGGCGCAAGCGGGACAGAAGCGGCGCAAAACCGGCTTGCCCATGACCGCGTCGCTGCGGGAGGTGACATAATCGAGATAGCGGACCGGAGGCAAGGGGCCACCGCAACCCTGGCATCTGGGTTCCTGAAGTCGATTTAACACGGTACCGCAAAGGCGTACTTCGCGGTGCTCCGGCCCTTCCAGGTAATCGATGGCCCCGGTGGGACAGACCAGGGCGCAGGCCCCGCAGGCAATGCAGCGCTCCCGGGCCCGGTGGTAGTCGCCGAGCACCCGCTCCGTAGGACTGATCTGGGTAAACTTCAGGGCCTCGACCTGCATGCTATCCCGGCAGACCCGCTCGCAGGCCCCGCAGCGGATGCAGACGTCACACCGCAAGCAGCGCTGCGCCTCTCTCTGCGCCTCCTCCAGGGAGTAATCGAGTTCCACCCGTTCGAAATTGTGGCGCCGCTGGGCCATATCCAAAAATGGCGTGGGCACCCGGTGGTTGGCAATTTTGTCCTCGGCCGGGATGGCCAGGAAGGGCACCCGGGCGCGCTTCCGGGGCCGGACCCGCGGCGCCGGCCCCGGGGCGCCGGACAGATAATGGTGGATCTCCAGGGCGCCCTGTTTGCCGGCGGCGATGGCTTCCACCGCGGTGGCGGGTCCGGTGACGGCGTCGCCCCCGGAGAAGATATCCGGCAGGCTGGTGCGGGTACTACCCTGGCCGGTGACGATGGTGCACCAGGGGCTGGTCTCCACCGGCGGTTCCGGGAAGGGGCAGAGGTCGGGCTGTTGACCGATGGCAGTGATCACCGCCCCGGCTGCGATGCGATAGTTGCTGCCGGGAATGGGGATGGCGTGGCGCCGGCCGGAAGCGTCCGGAGGGCCCAACTCGGCCTCACGGCACTCCAGGTATTGCACCTGGCGGTTCTCGCCGCCGATCTTGACGGGCACCGTCAGGAAATGGATCACCACCCCTTCCTCCAGGGCCTGCTCAACCTCTTCGGGATGGGCCGGCATCTCCTTGCGGGTGCGGCGGTAAGAGACGTGAACTTCCCGGCAGCCCAGGCGCACGCAAGTCCGGGCCGCGTCCATGGCGGCATTGCCGCCGCCGACAATCACCACCCGGTCCGCCGGCTTCAACTTATTACCCAGGTTCACCTGGCGCAGAAAAGAGATGACGTCATGGACCTGGGGAAAGTCATTTTCGCCCTCGATCTTCAACTTGTAGCCCAGATGGGCCCCGATCCCGAGGAAAAAGGCCTCATAGCCCCGCTGGCGCAGCTCCCCCAGTGTGACGTCGCGGCCCACCGTGACCGCGGTCCGGACTTCCACCCCCAGGGACCGGATCAGCTCCACCTCTTTGCGCACCACCTCCCGGGGCAGGCGATATTCGGGAATCCCGGAAATGAAGAGGCCGCCGGCCTCCGGCAGCGCCTCGAAGACGGTCACCGCGTAGCCGCGCAAGGCCAGGTAATGGGCGCAGGATAGGCCCGCGGGTCCGGAGCCGATCACCGCGACGCGATGGCCGTTGGGCGCCTCCGGCTTCAAGGGGGCGTATTCGCCGTGCCGGGTGGCATAATCGGCCACAAAGGCCTTGAGGTATTTAATGTTGAGAGGCTGGTCCAGGCTGCCCCGCACACAGCTCGGTTCGCAGGGATGCGGGCAGATGAGGCCGCAAACCCAGGGAAAGGGGTTGTCCTGACGGATCACTTCCAGGGCTTCCACGAACCGGCCCTGGGCCACCAGGGCCATGTAGCTGGGGATGTCGATCCCCGCCGGGCAGGCTGCCTGGCAGGGGGCCAGCAGGAGTTTGGGGCAGACCCCGGCCGGACAATACTTGTTGTCCAGGTGCATCCGGTATTCATCCGGGAAATAGTTAAGAGAGGTGAGGATGGGGTTCACCGCTTCCCGCCCCAGGTGACAGGCGGCCTCCTCCTTTAAGGCGATACAGGCGCGCTCCATCTCCTCCAGGGTCTCCGGGCCGGCTGCGCCCGCGGCAAGCCGGTCCAACAACTCTTTGACCCGCAAGAGGCCGGCACGACAGGTGGGGCACTGGGCCCCGGGTTGCGGCAAGATAGATTCGAGCTGCTCCCGCACCAGGGCGACGAGGCAATCGCGCTCGTCGAGGAGCTGGATGGTCCCCAGGGCCGGGGAACCACCCATTTTAAGGAGGGTCTCATGGTTCAGACTAAGATTCAGCAGGTGCAGCGGCAAGATGGACCCCAAAGGCCCACCCACTGCGACGGCCTTGGGTTCGTGGCCGTGGCAAAAGCCGCCCCCCGGACCGTCGATTACCTCCTCCAGGGTGGAGGAGACGGCCACTTCCACAAGACCGGGGTTTTCCACGGCCCCCAGCAGCCGCAAGATCATGGTGCCGGAGCCCATCATGCCCGTCCTCGCATCAGCGGCCGCTGACCACGGTATCGAGCTCGAAGGCCACCGCCCTGGCGAGGCGTTCCCGCCGGGTAAGGTCCAATTGCTCGGCGAGGCCGAACTGCAGGCAATGGGTGACGCACTTGGTGACACAGGCCGGTTTCAAACCCGCGTCGACGCGGTCCATGCAGTAGTCGCATTTTACCGCTTTGCCCAGTTGGGGGTGCCACTGGGGCGCCCCCCAGGGGCAGGCGGTGATGCAGCTCTTGCAGCCCACGCACAGAGACTGCTCCACGTAGACGATACCGTCTTGGGGCCGCTTGCGCATGGCCCCGGTGGGGCACACCGCCACGCACCAGGGTTCGGAACAGTGGAAACAGGGCATGAAGATAAAACCCATCCGGGGGACTGCCGCCACCATCTTGGGGCCTACGGGGATGATCTGGCCCAGGCGCGGCCCCAGAGGCAGGCCCTTATTGCTCTTGCAATGCACCTCGCAGCTCAGGCAGCCGATACACTTTTTCTGGTCTTGAATCAGGTAATAGAGACTCATCGGTTTTCCTCTGGGAAACTCAATTCAGGCGGCGCACTTGCACCATGGTCTCGTGCAGGCCGGGGCTGCCCCCCACCGGGTCGGTGACATTTTCCTGGAGCACGGCGTCGCTGGCTCCCTTCAAGTAGCAGCGGGTCTGGGCCGGCACCGTCTTGCCGAAGCCGTGCAGCATGAATACCGCTTCCGGATGGATGGCATCCGTCACCTTGGCCTTGATTTTACCGAAGCCCACCGGCGAAGACACCTCGACATAGTCCCCGTGGTTGATCCCTAAACGCCCGGCAGGTTGGGTATTGATCCACAATTCATTCTCCGGCACCAATTCGCTCAAGTAGCAATTGTTCTGAGTGGAGATGTGGGTATGCGCCGCACAACGCCCCACCAGCAGGCGAAAATGGTTGGCCGGCGGCTCCGGCCTATGCGTGTAAGGCACAAACGAGGGAATGCCGGCATTTTCCATCAAGGAGCTCACTAACTCAATCTTGCCCGAAGGAGTTTTGAACTTGATGCCCTTTTCCCGGTCCCAGAGTATCGGCTTGTCGGCCAGGGCGACAAAGCCCTTGGCCGCGAAATCCTCGATCTTCACCCCGAGATTCTTAAGCTGAAAATTCCAGATGTCTTCGATGCTCTCATAGGGCAGGTACTGCCCCAGGCCCAGGCGCTGGGCCAGTTTCTTGATGATCAGCCAGGCAGGCAGGCTGTCGTACCGGGGCGTCACCGCCTGGCGGCGCATATAGAGCGTGGGCTTGAGTCCCGTGACTAATTGGATGCAGTCGGACCGCTCCAGATACATCGCCTCCGGCAGGATGACGTCGGCGTACCAGGCGGTTTCGCTGAAGTTCGCCTCCAGGGCGACGACCAGGTCCAGTTGATCCAGGGCCCTACGGGTGGCGGCGGCGTCCGGGATGGAGGTCAGGGGGTCGAAGCGGTTGGCGATCAGGGCCTTGATGGGATAGGGGTCCTGATCCAGGATAGCTCGGGCCAACTGCTGGACATCGCCGTGGAAGGCATTGATAATGGGAAAAGCCGCCCCGCCGGCGCCATCAAAGCGGGGCTGGCTGATCTTGGGGAATTCCTGGGTGGAATAGCGGCCGATGTCGCCGCGGCCGGCATCCTTGGGGGTCTTCTTGAAGAAGATGCCGCCCTTGGCCTCGATGCTGCCCATCAAGGCATTCAAGATGATCATGGAACGGCGTATGTAAATCTCGTTGGTATGATGCGAGCCCCGATAGCCGTAATGGAAGATCACCGCCGGCTTGACGGCCGCGGCTTCCCGGGCCAGGGTGAGGATCTCTTGGGCGGCAATGCCGGTCTCCTGCTCGGCCCACTCCGGAGTATAGGGCTCCACAAAGGCTTGCAGCTCTTTGAGCCCCGTGACCCATTGCCGGACGTAGTCCTGGTCGTAGAGACGCTCTGCCAGGATGGTCCGGATCAGGGCGTAGTTGAGGGCCAGGTCGGTGCCGGGGCGGATCATCCAGTAGCGGTCAGCCTTGGTGGCGGTAACGCTGATCCGGGGGTCGATATAGGTGAGTTTGGCCCCCTTCTCCATGGCGCCCAGGAGATTATTGATGGACTTGATTTCCAGGGCCTCAAAGAGGTTGCGGCCATACATGATCATGTGCCGGGTGTTGGCGTAGTCCACGCCTACGTCCGCCGGGGCGTACGGGTAGCCCGTCAGACTGTTGATGGCGGTGATCACCGAACCCCGGCACAGGGATTCATGCGTGACATGGTTGGGGGAGCCCAGTCCGTTCATGAAGGCCTTGACAATGTGGGTATTGAGATTATTCCGCTCCGCCCAGATGAGGCTTTGGGGGCCGTAGGCCTGGACGATGTCCTTGAGTTTGGCGGCCACGAAATCGAGGGCCTCGTCCCAGGTGGCCTGTCTCCATTGGCCGGCGCCCCGGGGACCGACGCGGATCATGGGATACTGCGGCCGCTCGCTGTCGTGCAACAGACCCAGGCCGGCGGAGCCCTTGGCGCACAGGGCTCCTTCGATGCCGGCCACGTGGGGATTACCTTCGATCCACTTTACGTCGTCATTTTCCACCAGGACGCGGACCGGGCAGCGTTGCGTACACATAAAGCAGATGCTAAAAATTTCCTTTGCCATAGTAGCCTTCCTGCAAGTCATTGATTACTTTTATATTATCATTATTTTGTTTAAACAGCAATCTTGAAGGATAGCTAAACGCACTTCCGGCCGCCGGACGCGAGGGCCAGCCACCGGGCCGGCAAGGGCGGCAGCTAAGCCGGCGCCGGCGCATTCCCTCCCTGGCGCTTAACGGCGTCCGGGCCGGCCTTGGGGCCGCGCCCATAGGGCAGCCGACGCTTAATGCGCTTCACCAGAAAATAAGCCAGGATGTAGAGGATAGTAAAAATCCCGACAAAACCCAGAGAATAGGGGATGACCACGAGGGGAATCTCTATCCCCTGGAAACGTCCCTGCATCCAGGCCAGGGACAGGAAGACGGGCCACAGGAAACCGGCGGACATCCCCGCCTGCAGGAAGAAGGATTTACCGAAGGCCTCGTTGGCCAGGCGGTTGGCCGCCTCATAGGCCTGCCGGTCCCCGGCCTGCAGGGCCTGAATCGAAAGCTCCTGGTACCTGGCGGCGGTGGCGCTGTCCTGGCCGAGCCGCTTTCTCAGAGCCAGGCGGGCCAGGGAGCTGGTGAGGTGGCCCAGGAGCACGGCCAGACAGGCGAGCACGAGGGTGCCCAGGCAAAAATCTAGCGGGGCGTAGCCGGTGATCCGGTAACAGCGGATCAGATACAGGTCCAGCAACTGGCTGGCAGCCGACCATTCCATAACCGCCACCCTTCCTCAGCGAAGCCGGGGCCGGCGCCGCCATTTCTTCGTTAAAACCATGGCCAGGTTACAACCCGGGCAATATGGAGTGGCCCAGGAAGCCCTTGGTGAGGTAACCGACGCCGACATAACACGCCAGGACAACGAACATGCGCTTCAGCCAAATCTCGGGAATCTTCTTGGAGGTCAGCGGCCCCAGGATGGAGCCGATGAAAATCCCCACCAATTCTGCGGTGATTAAGACAAAATCGATGGGTATCTGCCGCACCACCATAAAGTTGAAGATATTGGTGATCATGCCCACCAGCACCGCCAGGGCGGAAGTGCCGGCGACGATGAACATGGGCAGCCCGGCCACCGAGGTGAGGAAAGGCACATAGAGGAAACCGCCTCCCACCCCGATCAAGGCGGAGATGCCATTGATCACAAAACCGCCCAAAATCGGGTAGAGCGGATTGAAGGAGAACTCCTGGCCGTAAAAGGTGAAGGTGATCCGGCTCAGGCCCCAGTGGCGGACTTCCACGCCCCTGGCATGTTCAGCCGAGACCGTGGTGGTCTTCCGGATATGCGCGTCTTCAAAGGCCTTGGCCGCGGCCCGGGCCGATTTCCGCTTCGCCTGGCCCCTGGGTGTGGTCTCATAAAAGAGCACAAAGGCGACGGCAAAGACGATGAGCCCGAAAAAACCGACGTAGACGTGGACATCCATCTTGCCGGCGGTGAGCAGGGGAACCAGGTAACCAGCCGAGATGCCGCCGGCGGCCATACAGAGGCCCAGGGGCAGCACCAGCCGCCCCATGCGGTAGTAGGTGATGGAGGAAATCAGGGCTGAGAACCCCACGGGATACTGGTTTGAGGTGCGGATGGAGTCGGTGAGCAGCTTGTTCATGGGGGGGCTGGTATGCCTGAAGGTGCCGGCGTAATCGGCCAGGCCGAAGACTGTGATGTGGCCCACCCCGGACATGATGCCGCCGAAGGCCCCCACCGACGAGAAGATCCAGCCCACCCAGATGCCCCAGAGGATGCCCCACAGCCAGAAGGCATGAGGGGCCCCGGGAATCCCCATGAAGCCCTTGGGGGCGGCGGGGTTGATCATGCCGGGGCCGGTGCCCTGGGGCGTCTGGGCGATGGCCTCGGAGAGTTTGCCGGCTAAAGACGGCGCCGCCCAGAGCAGGGTGGCCGCCACCGCCATCAGGGCAATCAAGCCCAAAATTACCAACCCTTTTTTGCGCATGCGATCCTCCTCAACTGAAATGGCGAATAGAAGATGAAACCTGGCGGGGCAGCGCCCCGGCGCCGGGTTCATGGCAGGCCACGGTCGAGCAGGTCCAGGAAATCTAGCTTGGTTTTCGGCGGTTTGATCCCCAGCACCCGGAAGAGCAGTACCGGCACGGTGGCGTGACTCACCACCTTTTCGGCCACGCTGCCCAGGACCCAGGCCACTTCGCCCCGGCCGTGGGTGGCCATGGCGATCAGTTCCAGTCCGTTTTGGTCGGCATAACGGATAATTTCCTGAGCCGGAGTGCCGCTGACACAGGCCACCGCGCTCTTAACCCCCTGGGCCGCCAAATCCTGCGCGGCCCGGGCCAGAGAGGCCTGGCATTGATTTACTTCGCCCTCTATGACTACCTTCAGCTCCGGGGAAGTGGCATCGCCCCAGTCGGGATAGACGTTGAGCAGGACTACTTCGGCATTTTGGCCCTTGGCCAGGTCCGCCACCTGGGGGATAATCTTGGCGGCCAGTTCCGAACCATCCAGCGGCACCAAAATTTTCTTAAACATGCCTTACCTCCTCAGTATTATAGTCTGGGGGCCGGGTGCCTCAGAGTTCCACCGACTCCCCTCGCCGCGCCTTGACCCTCCGGTAAATCACCGGCACCAGGCTGACCACCGCCAACAAGAGGATACCCAGGAGAAACCACCTGGAAATCTGGCCCCGGAGGAGGTCCAGGAGGTTGCTGGACACCAGGACGATGGCGATGATCGAGGGGAGCAGGCCGAACAGGGTGGCCAGCGTATACGGCAGGAAACGAACCCTGGTGAGGCCAAAGGCGTAATTGAGCAGAAAAAACGGCAGAACGAAGATAAGCCGGGTGAGGATCACTATTTTCCAACCGTGCCGGGCCACCAAGTCATCCAGGTGAGCCAGCTTGGAGCCGCTGATTTTAGCCGCCACCCAATCCCGGGCCAGGTAGCGGGACACCAAAAAGGCCAGGGAAGAGCCGGCCGAGGCGCCCAAGATAGAGTAAGCCACGCCCCCCCAGGGGCCGAACAGGATACCGCCGGCCACAATTATGGGCAGGGCCGGGAGGAAAAACGACGGGGCGATGGTTAAGATGAGCAGATAGACCAGGGGGCCCCAGAGCCCGCAAGAAGCGATGACGCGGCGCAGGCGGTCTTCCTGGAGATATTCCTGGAGATGCAAGGCCCGGCCGATAACAAACAGGCCCGCCAGCACTAGCAGGAATATGAGGGGGCGCAGCCAGGGGACTGCCCCCTGGAAGGCGCTGCCTTTCTCTATGTTTTCCGGTACCGGTTCCGCCATGTAAATCCCGGGTCCTGGAAAATGAGCCCATTAATTTTTAATGCAAACAGAGTTACTGCTCACTGCTCGCTGCTCACTGCTCACTGGCTTAGATACCGGCCACCAACTCCCGGCCGATCCGGTCGCTGCGCCAGCCGGGCCGGGGGGCCGGATGGGGCTTCTTAAGGAAAGCCAGCAACCCCGCATAGTCGTCAATATCCTGCCAGCACCGCAGCAGGTGCACCTTCAGGGAGAGTCCCCGGGCCCGGCTCAGGGTCTCGGCCAGAACCGCACGGCTGGACCAGGTAATCCCCGCAAATAGTTGCGGCTGCGGGTCCTTGAGCCCCACCAGATAATAGCCGCCGTCCGGGGAGGGGCCCAGGACCACCTGGGTTGGCCCGGAGGCCAAGCGCCGCCGGGCTTCGAGCAGGAGGGACCCGGGAAGGTCCGGGGAATCGCTGCCCCGGATCAGGACATTTTGAAAGCCGGCGGCCGCGCCCCAGGCAAAGGCCCGGACCAGGCGCTCTCCCAGGTCCCGGCCCTCCTGGGGAAACTGCCGCAGCCCGGGGGCCAAATCCCGGAAACATTCCCCCGCCCCGGCGGAGGCATAGGCCAGGGCGCACTCCAGGCCGGGAATTCGGGCGGTCTCCTCCAGGACGTCCGCCAAAAAAGCGCCATAGAGACGGCAGGCCTCCCCGGGGCTCAAAGGGGGGGTAAGGCGGGTTTTTACTTGCCCCGGGACCGGCTCTTTGGCGAAAATGATGCACAGGCTGCTCATGATTCAAGCCGGAAATTATGCCCGAGCTTTTGGCCAGGGCAGGGAGCGCATTTTGAGCCGATGAATCCGCGTATATCCATCATTTTGCCGGTGTTGAACGAAGCCGCACTCCTGGCTGCGACCCTGGCGCGGCTCTCGCCCGCACCCGACCTGGAGATCATCCTGGTGGACGGCGGCAGCGCCGACGCCACCTGGGAGGTAGCGGCCCGCCATCCCCAGGTCCGCCGCCTGCGAGCCCCCCGCGGCCGGGGCTGCCAGATGAACGCCGGGGCAAGTAAAGCCCGGGGCAGCCTCCTGGCCTTCCTGCACGCCGACACCCTGCTGGCTTCCGATCATCTGGCGGCACTGCGCCGGGCCGCGGCAGACCCAAGCTTTACGGCCGGGGCCTTTGAGCTGGCCCTCAGTCCGCCCTTGCCGGCCCTCAGATGCATCGCCCGGGTGGCCAACTGGCGCAGCCGCTTCCTGGGCCTGCCCTATGGCGACCAGGTCCTCGTCCTGCAACGGGAGCTATTCCAGGCCCTGGGCGGCTTTGCCCACCGCCGGCCCGAGGACCTGGACCTGGTGATTCGGCTGCGCCGCTTCACCCGCCTGCGCCTGCTCAGCCCACCGGTGATCAGCTCCGGCCGCCGCTGGCTCGAGCAGGGTTATTTCACCACCACCCGGCGCCACTGGTTGGCACTGGCCCGCCACCTGGCGGAACGCGCCTTTACCCGCCGCTGGCCGGCCCGGGGGGAATTGTGAGGACGGGGCCCTAAGACAGGGGCGGGTTGTCAACCCGCCCCGCCCGCCTTGAGGATGATGGACCCTTTAAAAGCGGGTGAACCCGGCGAACCGGTAGATGTCGCCCATCAGCTCCTCGTATTCCCCTTTGAGTTTCTGGTACATCCGGGCATTTTCCATGGCCAGGGCCGCCTGCTCCGCCAGGGAGGAGATGAAGGTGATCTCGTCGTCGGAAAACTCCTGCAACTTGCCGGTGTAGATGCGCATCACCCCGATGACGTTGCCTTTGAGGGTGATGGGCACCGATAGAATGGACTTGATGCCTTCCTCACTGGCCTCCTTGGGATAGGTGGCCCGGCCGTCGCTGGCCACATCGTAAATGGAAACCGCCTTACCCATCATGGCCTCGGCGATGGACTTGTCGGAGAGCACCGGCCCCTTGTTGAGGTAGCGGTCACTCAGGCCATAGGAAGCCACTAATTCCAGCTTCTGGCGAGTCTTATCCAGCAGGCGCACCGCCGCCGCCTTGATGTCCAGGGCGGTGACCGCGGTCTTCACCAGGAGATGGAGCACCTTCGTGACCTCCAGGGTCGAATTCACCGCCTTGGAGACCTCCAGCAACCCTTTGAGAAAGTTGAGTTCCCGGACCCGGGCTTCATAGACCTTGGCGTTGCTGATCAGTTGGCCGCCGATCTCTGCCACGGTGCTGGCGAAATCGACCTCTTCCAGGGTAAACTTCCGGGGTTCGCCGCTGATCAGGCGCACCACCCCGATGACCTTCCCCTTAAAGATCATGGGGACGGCCGCCATGCTGGCGATCCCTTCGGCCGCGGCCTCCTTGGGATACTGCATGCGGGGATCGCTGGCGGCATCATAAATGGCCACCGGCCGGCCGCTGAGCGACTCGGTAAGGCTCTTATCCAGATCCACCGCCCCTTTTTTCAGGTACCCCTCACTCAGGCCCACCGACGCGGCCAGCTCCAGGGTGTTGGTCTTCGGGTGGACCAAGCGGATGGTCGCGCCCTTGAGGCCCATGGTCTGGGTGAGTTCCCGCACCACGGTTTCCAGCACCTGCTCGACCCCGAGCTGGGAACTCATGGCCTTTACGATTTCCTGGAAACTGTGTAAATAGACTGCTTCTTTGGACGACGCCATGCCAGGCCCTCCTCTGAAATCTCCCTGCCCACGCCATGCTTGCTTAACCCTCTGCAACCAAACCTATTTTATCAGATACGGGAATGAAGGGACAGCTTCCTTCCCGGTTTTCCTCCAGCGGCGGCGCCAGCTGTTCAAAAAGGTAAGTCTTACTTACCCGGATGGCAACATGCCGAAAAAATTGATTGAGGCCGGCAGCAGCCAAAGAACGGGAAGAGCGGCTGCACTCGCAAGTAAAAAGTTAAAAGCCAGCCAAAAAATTTGAGATTTCAGCCTTTTTGCCTCTTTTTCGGCCTTTGGCCTTTGATCTTTTGCCTTCTGCCTTTTGCCTTTTCCCCTGCCCGGGAGTTGCAGTATAATGGCGGCATGGCAGCCAGACTCGAATTTGAGCCTCTCCATTTCCGGGATCGCCTCACCATCGTCAATCCTTACGGGACCATCGGGGTGGTGACCCTGTGGTCCCGGGTCGCTTATGTCCACGAGCGCTTCTGCCAGGCCGGGGTGGGCCTGGACCCGGCCAGCAGCCCCATTGCGGTCTTTGGCAACCTTTACGGCAACGGTCTCAGGGAGCTGCTCCGCAATCTGCTCTACAACCCGCAGATTCAGGTGCTGCTGGTTTGCGGCCATAACCGCTCCGGATCGTATGAAGAGTTAAAAAACTTCCTTACCCTCGGTTTGGAAAGGCAGGATTCGCCTTTTCTAAGATATAAGGCCGCGGCCGGGCAAAAGAAGGTGGGAACCTGCCGGATAAGGGAAACCACTAGAATTATGGACGATTTGGTGAGCCCGGACGATCTTTCCGGGTCCTTGCAAATAGAGCTGTTGGGCGATCCCCAGGGAGAAGCGGCAATTTCGTCCATCCAAGACTTTTTTGCTTCCTGGAAACGGGAACCTTCTTCTAGAGGGCTGGAAAATCCTCAGAGATTAAAGATCCCCCTCCCCGAGGTGGAGTTGCAATACTACCCCAGCAACCCCCGGGGCCACGTGGTGGTGCGGGATGATATCCTGGAGGCCTGGAAGGAGGTCCTCTATCTGCTCAGCCGCTTTGGCCGCCGGGTCAACCTGCCGAAAGGGGAGCGCCTGGAGCTGCAACACGTCAAGGTAGTCGTGGAAAAGCCCAGGTTCGAGGGCGATGCCAGGCTTGAGGCCGCCCATCTCGATCCCCACAGCCTGCGGCGTTACCAGGAGAATATCCTGGGGGGGGAGCAGCGCCCGGACGAGACCTATAATTACGGCCACCGCCTGCGGCAATATTTTGGCATGGACAACCTGGCGGCCTGCGCCGAGAGACTGAGACGCGACCCCGAGGATCGCAAGGCTTACGTGACCTTATGGGACAACCCCCGGGACCTGACGCGGGTAGAGGGCCGCCCCTGTCTGGTGTCCCTGTTTTTTCGCAGGTTTGAAGGCCGCTTGACCCTGGGCGCCACCTTCCGGACCCATAACGCCATGGACGCTTATCCCCTCAATCTCTACGGGCTCATGGCCATCCAGGGCTGGGTGGCGGCCCGAGCCGCCATGCCCCCCGGAGCCCTGGTGGTCATCAGCCATTCCCTGGGGTTGGACCCCCGGGAGTTGGACCGGGCCCTGCTGGTCATCGGCAAGCGGCCTTTCAAGGTGCGGCTGGACCCCATGGGCTACTTCCGGATCACCCTGGACCGCCAGGACATCCTGGTGGAGCACCGCTACCAGGACGTTACCCTGAAGGAATATCGCGGCCGCCGGGCTGAGCGCCTGCAGCACGAAATCGCCCGGGACATGGCCCTCTCGGACATCAACCATGCCATCTACCTGGGGCGGCAATTGTCCCGGGCCGAGGCAGCCCTCAAGGAGGGGCGGGAGTTTGTGCAGGAATAGCCGCTGCAGGGTAGACGCCGGCGGCCGCCTGCGGCTCCAGGAACAGGACCGGCGGGACGCCGGCGCCCCAATGATATGATGAACCCCGGTTATCAAAAGCAGGCCTTTTACCCGGCGCCGCAGGCGGCTGCGGCGGGCCCGGCGGTAAGGGCGGGGGAGCATCCGGTAAAAACTGGACCGCCGCACCCCTCCAAAGACTCATCCTCCCCCGCGCTCATTCTCATCGGCACGGTGCACGGCGACCCTTTGGGCTATGCGCGGGCCCTTAAGCTCCTGCGGCTCCTGCAGCCGCATTTGGTGACCGTGGAGGTCAGCCGCTTCTCCCTGCGTTACCGGGAGCGCCAGGAGTCCGGCTGGCAGCGCCTGCTGGAGCAGGCCCTGAAGGGGTTGCCCGCGGGCGCCGCCGGCCACCTGGCCATCCGGCGCCTGGCGGCCCAGGTGGCCCTGCCCTTTGAGGTCCGGGCGGCTCGGGACTATGGTCAGCGCTACGCCGTTCCCTGGCGCCCCCTGGACCTGGGGGGGCCTTCCCGGCGGCACCTGCCCCGCTATGCCCGGGAACTCCTGGCCCCGGAAAACCTCAGGGTCTTGTTGACCACCGCGGATGAGCCCCTGGAAAACTATGTGGCCCGGGAGTATCGGCGGGCCCGCCTGGCCGCGGCGCGGCCATTTTCCTGGCCCCTGAGGCCTGCTCCGGAAACCCGGCGCCGGGAGCGGCTGCAGGCGCGGCGGCTCAGGGATTGCCTGGCCAGGTATCCGCGGGTGGTGCATCTGGGGGGCTGGGAACATCTTGTCCCCGTCTCCCTCTCCGCTGCCGTCCCCGGGCGCCCGGGGTCCGGCCTTTGGCAGGAATTGGCGGAGCTCAAGCCCCTTGCGACTATTTCTGGATGAGGCGGACCTGCCGGCCGGAGATTAGGCTCATGGGCCTCTCAGGCGCCGGGCCCGCCCCGGCCTAGGGCTGACGGTAGGCCGAGGCTTTGCGCCTGGGATCGGGTCGCCCTAGACCTATACATTATCGAGGATTCGTGCTAAAGAGGGAGAAGGTGAGGTTTTAAGGTTGCCGCGGCCTCAAAAAGGGGCGGCGGCGTCAGGAAAGATGGTCGGGTCCCCCGGCGGCATCCCGCCCTGGCCGGAGATTATGGAATTACGCCCCTTCACCTTAGCCATCGATGGCAAGCGGTTCATCCGGGCCGTCCTGGGAGTGCCCCGCACCACTACCATGGCCGGCATCCTGGTCCTGGCCCACGGCTCTAACAATGGCATGGATCACCCCCTGATTGCCGGGCTGCACGAAAAATTGGCCCGCCAGGGCCTGGTCACGGTGCGCTTCAATTTCCCCTACGCCGAAGAAGGCCGGAAACACCCCGATCCGGACGAGGTCCTGGAGGGCGCCTATCGCCTGGTGTTGGAGTACGTGGCCGAACTTGAGGAGTTCCAGGGCCTGGCGCTGTATTTGGGGGGGAAATCTATGGGAGCCCGCCTGGCGGCCCAACTGGTGGCCCAGGAGGTGGGGGCCAGCGGCCTGGTCTTCCTGGGCTACCCCTTGCATCCCCCCGGCCGGCTTGAGCAGTTGCGGGATCAGCCTCTCTATCTGCTGCCTTGCCCCACCCTGTTCATCGAGGGAGCCCGGGACCCTTTCTGCCGCCTGGACTTGCTGGCGGAAGTGCTGGGGCGCCTGCCGCTCAGGAGCGACCTGCACGTCATTCCCAAGGGGGGCCATTCCTTTGAAACGGACCACAACCACCTGGCCCCGGAATTGCTGGAAGAGATCTGCCGGGTGATCCTGGGCTGGCTCGACAGCTTGTAAGAGAGGAGCTGTCGGCTGGCAGCTTTCAGCTAAATACAAAAGACCAAAAGCGCAGGCTTAAGAGAATCCAAGCCAAGAAACCGTAGAAGTTAAGGAAATGCTAACCTCGTTCATCAAAAAGCTGAAAGCTGACGGCTGAAAGCTGAGAGCTATAAAATGAGCGTCATCCTGGTAGTCGACGACGATGGACCCACCCGGGAAGCGCTGGCCACCGGCCTCAAGAAGCTGGGCCATGAGATTCACGCCGCGGCCAGCGGGGTGGCGGCTCTGGATGAGGTGCGGCACCACCCGGTGGATCTGGCCATCATTGACCTGAAGCTGCCGGACATGACGGGCACCGAACTCTTCGGGGCCTTGCGCATCTTGCGTCCCGAGGCCATCGCCATCATGATCTCCGGCCACGCCACCGTGGATGAGGCCATCTCCGCCTTAAAGCGGGGGATTTACGACTTCATCACCAAAGATTTCCGCATGGGCGAACTGCGTAAGGTGGTGTCCCGGGCCCTGGAGACCCAAAAGCTCCTGGTGGAAAACGAGCGGCTACGCCAGGCCCTGAAGGAGCGCAGCGCCAGTGGGCGCATGATGGGCCGGTCGGCGCCGTTCCTCAAGCTCATGCAATTGGTCGGCCAGGTCGCCCCCACCAAAAGCACCATCCTGCTCTCCGGGGAGAGCGGGGTAGGCAAGGAACTCATCGCCGAGGCCATCCATTACCAGAGCCAACGGCGGTCTAAACCCTTTGTCAGGGTGAATTGCGGCGCCTTGCCGGAAGGACTCATCGAATCGGAACTCTTCGGTCACGAGAAAGGGGCCTTCACCGGGGCCATCCAGCAGCGCAAAGGCCGCTTCGAGTTGGCCGACGGCGGCACCCTCTTCCTGGATGAAATCAGCGAGATGCCCCCGCCCACCCAGGTAAAGCTGCTCCGGGTGCTCCAGGAGGGAGAGTTCGAAAGGGTGGGAGGCTCCCAGACCCTGAAGGTGGATGTCCGGCTGGTCGCCGCCACCAACCTGGACCTGGAGGCCGCGGTCGCCGCCGGGCGTTTCCGTAAGGACCTCTTTTACCGCCTCCACGTCATCCACCTTGTCGTCCCGACCTTGCGGGAGCGGCCGGAGGACATCCCTCTGCTGGCCCTGCACTTCCTGGACAAGTTCTGCCTGGAAAACGACCGCCCGGCCATGGGATTCAGCCCGGAGGCCATGCGGGCCCTGGAGAGCTATTCCTGGCCGGGAAACGTGCGGGAGCTGCAAAACGTGGTGGAGCGGGCCGTGGCCCTGACCACCGGCAGCCTGGTGGCCTTCCAGGATCTGCCCGACGAAATCCGCCGGCACTCCCCGGATGACGACAAGATCGTCCTGCCAGTGGGCGTTACCATGGGGGAGATCGAGCGCCTGGCCATCCTCCAGACCCTGAAAAGGACCCAGGGCGACAAAGAGTTGGCCGCCCGCCTTCTGGGCATCGGCCTGGCCACCATCTACCGGCGTCTGAAGGAGATGGAAATGAAAAAGGTGGCGCCGGGGGAGCCGGACCATGTCTAGTCTAACCTTTCTGGACGCCAGACCCCTGCCCCTGAAAGAGGCTGAAGCGGTGATCCTGCCCATCCCCTACGAAGCCACGGTCACTTACGGCGGCGGTACCCGTGAAGGGCCGGAGGCGATCCTGTCGGCTTCCCGGCAGGTGGAGATCTGGGATGAAGAGGGCGATTGGGAACCCGCGGCGGCCATCCGCCTGGCCACCGCCTTGCCGGTGCTGCCGGAGGCCTCCGGCCCGCAGGCCATGCTGGACAAAATCCGCCGCCTGGCGCAGCCCTGGATTCAGCAGGGGAAATTTATCGCCGCCCTGGGAGGCGAACACACCATCACCACCGCCCTGGTGCAGGCGGCCCAGACCCGCTACCCTGACCTGACGGTGGTGGCCCTGGACGCCCATGCCGATCTCCGGGAGGCTTATGACGGCAGCAAGCTCTCCCACGCCTGCGTCCTTAGGCGGGTCTATGAGCTGGGCCGGCCCCTGACCCTCCTGGGGACCCGCAGCTACTCCCAGGAGGAGTTCCAGTTCCTGCGGGTGGCGCCGCGCCTCAAGGTCTATCCGGCCCGGGACCTGCACTCTCCGGCAGGCTGGCAGAGCGCCCTGGACCATCTGCAAGCCATTTCCGGACCGGTCTACCTGAGCCTCGACCTGGACGCCCTGGACCCGGGCATCATGCCCGCGGTGGGGACCCCGGAGCCCGGCGGCTTGACTTATTACCAGGCGCTGGCCATCATGGCGGCCCTGGCCCAGAGAGGCCCCATCATCGGCCTGGACCTGGTGGAACTGGCCCCCATCCCGGGCCAGCGGCTGAGCGAATTCACCGCGGCGCGCCTGCTCTATAAGGCCCTGGGCTATATCTACCGAGACCGCCGACGCTGAGGGGGATCAGAGGCAATACTGTTCACTTGGGGGAAGCGCTGGCTCGTCCCCGCGCCGGTTGTCATCCTGAGCGTAGCGCAGGATCTAGATTCTTCGGTCGTCCTGCGGCTCCCTCAGAATGACAAGATAAATTGCAGCGGATAATCAAGCTGCATCCCGAAAAATTAATTATGACCGCGCCAACCGCAGAGCTGCCCATCCGGCGCTATCTTCACGGCCGGCTGGAAGAGACCCGCGACCTGGTGGTCGTGGAGGAACCCCTGGAGATTCGCCTTTCGGGCGAGCCCTTCCAGGTGCTGATGCGCCTGCCGGGGCTGGAAAAGGAACTGGCCCTGGGTTTCCTGTTCACCGAGGGCATCATTCACAATCTCTCCGAGGTCATCACCCTCCATTTTTGCGGCACTGCCACCGACCCGCTGCTCCCCCCCAACGTGGTGGACGTGTCGCTGACGGAAGCGGCCCTGGCCCGGCGGGGCCGGCGCCACCTGGAGGTGTCCTACTCCAGTTGCGGTCTGTGCGCCAAGGAGGCGGTGAGTGAAATCCGCCGCCAGGTTGCCCCGCTGGAGAGCGCCCTGGCCGTCGCCCCGGAGGAGTTGTTCTCCCTGACGGCCCGCATGCAGGAGGCCCAGACCATCTTCCGGGCCACCGGCGGCAGCCACGGGGTGGCCCTGGCTGGACCCGGCGGCGACCCTTTCCTGATGGCCGAGGACGTGGGGCGCCACAATGCCATGGATAAGGTGATCGGCCGGGCCCTCATTGAGAAGCGGGACCTGACCGCCATGGTAGCCCTGCTCAGCGGCCGCATCAGCTTCGAAATGGCCCTCAAGGCCGCCCGGGCCGGCATCCCCATCCTGGCGGCGGTCTCCGCCCCCACCAGCATGGCCCTGGAACTGGCCCAGGAAATCCACCTCACCCTGGCCGGCTTCGTCCGGGAGCGGCGGCTCAATATCTACAGCCACCCGGAGCGCATCAAGTTTTGAGTTTCGAGTTTTGAGTTTCGAGTTGTCGGGGCGGCCCGCCGCGTCGTCTTGGTAGGGTGCATCTCACGCCCTACGCCAGGTATCAGATTGTAGTAACCATCTGAACTATTTTTTGCTGAAAAAGCCAGGGCGGCTCCGGAGCCGCCCTGTTAATTCTTCTGGGTTTTGCCTTTAGCGGTAACCGAAAACGGCCTTTCCTGGAAAAGACGGTTGGCAGTTTTATGTGAAAGCAGACCTCAAAACTCGAAACTCAAAACTCGAAACTCGAACCTACCTGACCCCCAGCTTCTCCAACTCCAGGCAGCCGAGCGGGTGCCCCAAGGCGCAAGCCTTACGGTAGTCGGCAATGGCCTTATCGATCTCTCCCAGGTGATAGCGGTAGATGTTGCCCCGGAAGAAATAGGCGTGGGGCAGATCCGGGGCCAGGCGGATGGCGGTGGAAAAGTCCGCCACCGCCTTCTGGTAGTCCCCTTGGCAAAACCAGGCCATGCCCCGTTTATTGAAGACCCAGGGGTCCTTGGGAGCCAATTGCGCGGCTCGGTTGAGGTCGGCCAGAGCCTCCGGCAGAGAGCCCTCTTGAGCCAGGCATTCGCCTCGTTCCTTGAGGACCTCGACGTTTTTGGGGTCGCAAGCGAGGACCGCGGTCAGGAGCTTGATGGCCTCGGGCCGCCGCTCCAGGCTGGCCAGCAGGTGCGCCTTGGCCAGGAGCAGCTGCAGGTCCCGGGGGTGTTCAGCCAGACCCCGGTCAAGCTCTGCCAGGGCCTCGGTATTGCGCCCCAGGCCGGCCAGGGCCAGGGCCAGATGGCGCCGGGCCTCGGCCACGCCCGGGTTCTGCTGCAGATATTGGCCGAGCAAGGCCAGGGCCAACTCATTGTTGCCGGCCTTTTGGGCCGCGATCCCCTGGCTGAGCAGGTTTTGCCCGGCCCGGACCGGCTGGAGCGGGGCCAGCAGGCAAATAAACAGGACCAGCAAAGGGCTCCAGCGCTTCATGGTAGTCTCCCGGGCCCGGCGTCGCCGGAAAGTGGAAATCAATAGCTGCGCATGGCCCGCAGGCGCGCCACCCGGTCTGCAATGGGCGGATGGGTGCTGAAGAGGTTCATGAGGCTCTTACCCGCCAGTGGGTTGACAATGAACATGTGCGCGGTGGCCGGGCTGGCGTCCATGGGAATCCGTTGCGTCCCCAGGGAGAGCTTCTCCAGGGCCCGGGCCAAGGATTCCGGGTTGTGGGTCAGATGGGCCCCGGTTTCATCCGCCAGGTACTCCCGGGAGCGGGAGATGGCCATCTGGATGAGCATGGCGGCGATGGGGGCGATGATGGACATGATCAGAATCCCAAAGATTCCCCCTCCCTCATCGTCGTCCCGGCCCATACCCAAAATTGCCCCCCACCTGGCCCTACTCGCCAGGATCATGATGGCGCCGGCCAGGGTGGCGGCGATGGTGGAGATGAGGATATCACGGTTGAGCACGTGGCCCAGCTCATGACCCAGCACTCCCTTGAGCTCCACCGGGGTCAGCAGCCGGATAATTCCTTGGGTGGCCGCCACTGCGGCGTGCTGCGGATTGCGGCCGGTGGCGAAGGCGTTGGGGGAATCATCCGGGATGATATACACCCTGGGTTTGGGAATCCCCGCCTCGTGG
>JBKQLU010000030.1:0-74607 GCA_052326585.1 Desulfobaccales bacterium
CTGCTCACTGCTCACTGCTCACTGCTCACTGCTTACTGGTGGGCAGTGCCCACCCTACACTGCTCACTGCTCACTTTACGCCAGCGGCCCTAACGCGGCGCTCTCCTCAGGCGACACCGGCTGCAGGGTGACCACGGTGCGGTTGTCGGGGCTGAGGTAAGTCTGAGCCACGCGCTGGATGTCCGCCTCGCGGACCGCCTCCAGGGAGGCCAGGATACGGTTGGCCCGGGAAGCGTCGCCGGTCTTCAGGTGAAAGAGCCCCGCCAGTAGGCCCCGGAAGAAGTTGTGGGCCAGGCTCTTAACCATTTGGGACCGCAGCAATTTCTTGGCCCGGGCCAACTCCAGGGATTCCACGCCGTCGCGGCGCAGGCGCTCCAGGGACTGCCACATCTCCTCTTCCAGGGCTGCCAGGGGGGCGCCAGGGGCGGCCACCGCCACCACCACCAGGAGGTCGGGATCCTGGGCCGAAAAGGGCAGGGGGGCCAGCTCCACTTCCAGGGAGGCGGCCTTGCCCGGGCGGACAAACTCCTGGTAAAAGCGGGAGGCCTTCCCGAGGGTGAGGATGGTAGCCAGGAGCTGCAAGGCATAATGGTCCGGATGCCCCATGGCCACCACGTGGTAGCCCGCCAGCAGGGCCTCCACCTGGGAGACCTTCTTGACCACGGCGCGGCGTTCGCCCCGCTGGGGCGGCTCAGTGAAGGGGCGCGGCGGCGGCGTCCCGGGGTTGGGGATGGCCCCGAAGTGGCGGGCCACCAGATCCCGGGCCTGCGCCGGGTCGGCGTCCCCGGCGATTACCAACGTCAGCTTGCCCGGATGGTAATGGCTGCGGTAGTAAGCCCGGCAATCATCCAGGCTGAGGTGCCGCAAATCCTGGTCCCAGCCGATCACCGGCCACTGATAGGGGTGCTGGGTATAGGCGCTGGCGAAGAGCTCCTCCTCGACGAGACCCAGGGGACTGTCCACGCTCCGCAGTTTGCGCTCACTGATCACTACCTGCAACTCCGGGGCGAAGGTGTCGTTATCGAGCTTCAAGTGCAGCAGGCGATCGGCCTCCAACTGGAGTCCCAACTCCAGGTGCTCGGAGGGCAGGTTTTCGAAGTACGAGGTGTGATCCCGGGTGGTGAAGGCATTGATCTCGCCGCCCCTGGACTGGAGGAGGCGGGAGAACTCTTCGGGTCCCCTGGTCTCGGTGCCCCGGAACATCAGGTGCTCAAAGAGGTGGGAGATGCCGGTGATTCCCGGCATTTCGTTCCGGGAGCCCACCTGGTAATGGAGCTGCAGGGAGACGATGGGAAGACTCTTATCGGGCAAGACCAGCAGGGTGAGGCCATTATCCAGGGTGTCCTGCACCATGTCGATTCCCGGCTGCCAGGCTGCCGGCGCAAACTTGGGGGATGGGGTCACGGTTTCCTCCTGCCGATTATTCGCCTTCCGCCGCAGCGCGTGGGAGGCGCTTGGATCGATAACCTATCGCCCCACGGCGTGCCAGGCAGATCTCGGAGAGATCGGCAGATCCCTCTCAGGGAACCGGGCGCGGGGGCGGATAGCCACTCCATTGCTGCAGCAGCTTCTCATCCACTTCCAGGCTTATGGGCGTCATTTGGGCAATGGGAATGTC
Source organism: Desulfobaccales bacterium (assembly GCA_052326585.1). Classification (GTDB taxonomy): domain Bacteria; phylum Desulfobacterota; class Desulfobaccia; order Desulfobaccales; family 0-14-0-80-60-11; genus JAPLJC01. The sequence continues at coordinate 1,619 of JBKQLU010000030.1, forward strand.
CCGGGGAGACTCGCCCTGGAGGACCCGGCGCGCCAGGGCGGCGGTCTCCGTCCCCAGGCGGCGGTAGTCCAGGGCCAGCCAGATTAATGCCCCCTGGTGCGGTCCTTCGGGATAGCCGCTCACCACCTTGACCTTGAGGCGGCGGCCCCAGTCCAGCAGCAGAGGGGCGTAGCGGCCGGCGCTGGCCGCGGGGGGGAGATAGATCACCCGGGCCCCCCGGGCCAGGAGGCGTTCCAGTTGGGGGCCATCCGTGGCCGCGGCGCGGCTTGCCTCGATCAAGGGCCTGATTCCCAAACTGGGGGCTAATTGGCCAAATTCCCGGGCCAGGTCCGCCGCCACCCCGTCGGTGGGATCGTACAACAGACCCCAGGGTCCGCTCCCCAGGAGGCCGGAGCCCTCTTTCAAGGCCGCTTCCAGCGGGGGCGGCGAGGCGATGCCGGTGAGGTTCTCCTGGTGCTCCTCGGGATGCTCCGGCGCGTAGGCGGCCCCGGTGAAGTAGGGATTGGCCACCAGGGCGAAGACCACCGGGGTGCTCTTCACCAGCGGCGCCACCTGCATCAAGGCCGGGGTGCCCAGGACCACCAGCAGCCGGGGCCGGAGCTGCCGCGCCCGCTGCAGTTGCTCCCGGATTTCCCGGACGGAGGCCGGGGCGTATAGCACTTTCAGGGGCAGGTCCGGCAGGTTTTCTTCCAGGCCGGCAATGGCCTGGCGCAGCCGCGGCGAATCCGGGGAGCAGAGGATGACGACGGGATTCTGCCGGCCGGGGCCGCAGCCCCAGAGGGCCAGCGCCAAACCCAGGGCCAAGAAAAGGAGCAGGATGCGGTTTGGGGGTGGCGGTTTCCGGTATGTGCATCTCTGGGTTGGAGAACTGCTGTGATGGCTCATAATTGCCAGGACACCCAAAAGGGAAAACCGCCGCTCAATGAATGATTTTGCCAATCCGGTCCCAGCGCACCTGGAATTCTTGAGTGTTCCAGGAGAGGTGGCGGATCAGCCCTTCCAGTCCCCCCAGGAAGCTCTGGACGAATTTCGGTTCCCCGGGAGGCCCCTTCCAGGAGAAATAGATGATGGTGGCCTTACCCTTGAGGGCGTCCAGGGTCACGAAACCCCAAAAACGGCTGTCGAAGCTGCGGTCCCGGTTATCGCCCATGCAGAAATAGCAGTGCGGCGGCAGCACCACCGGGCCGTAATTGTCCCGGGGGGCCTGGTCGGCCGGGATAATTTCGCCGCCGTCTTTGAAGATTGCCTGGGGAACTACAAATTCCTGACCGTTTATGTAAACCTTCTTATTGATAATTTGCAGCTTATCCCCGGGCAGGCCTATGACCCTCTTGATATAGTCTTTGGGTTCGATATAGGCCGGGTTATCGCGGTACATACCGGTTGGCGGCTGATAGATATAGTCTTTGCTGGGATCCAGGGTGAAGATGAAGACCACCACGTCGCCGCGCTTGGGTGTGCCCAGGGGAATCATTACCCGGTTGCTGAAGGGGTTGCGGATGCCGTAGCTTAACCGGTTCACCAGGAGGTAGTCCCCGATCAGCAAGGTGTCTTCCATGGAGCCGGAGGGAATGGAAAAGGCCTCGAAAAGAAAGGCCCGGATGATCAGGGCCAGGATGATGGCGATGCCCAAGGCCTCGCCATACTCACGGAAGATGGATTTCTGCCGGGGACGCTGCTGAGGGGCGTATCCTTGTAGTTTGGCGGACAAGGTCTTTATTTACCTCGGATAGTGGTAACGGGCCTGGAGCCCTTAATCCATGGGTGAGAATTGATCCTGAGGGGCGCCGCACAGGGGGCAGACCCAATCCGGGGGCAGTTTTTCGAATGGGGTGCCGGCCGGGACGCCGTTGTCCGGGTCCCCCTGGGCGGGATCGTAAACATAACCGCAAATCTGGCACTGATATTTTTTCATGTTGGACTCCTTTTTCAGGGTTGTGCGACCCGGTTGAGTCTCAGGATCAGGGCCGGTGCGGCCGCGAAGGACTCGAGATGATGGGCCGCCTGGAGACGGGGGTTGCGGAAGGCTACCAGGTCCACCCCGGCATTGGCGGCAAAGTCCTGGTCCACCTCAGAGTCCCCAATATAGATGGCCTCCCGGGCCTTAAGACCGAAGTGGTCCAGGATGCGTTCAAAGGACTCCGGATGCGGTTTGGGGCGGGAGACGTCCTGGGCCGAAACCACCAGGTCAAAGCCGGCCGCCAAGCCGTGATAGTGCAGCACCGCCTGGGTGGTGGTAGTGCGATTGGTAGCCAGCGCGGTGAAACAGCCGGGGCGCAAAAAGTCCAGGAATTCCCGCAGATGCGGCTCTTCCACCATCATTGGAATAAAGGGCTGGTAATTGCAGCCGCGGGCAAAAGCGAAGACCGCCTCGAGGCGGGGATAGTCCTTAAAGATATATCCCAGGGATTCCTGGACGGTATGGCTGTGGACATAATCCGCGGCCTGGGAACTTAAGCGCGGGCGCTCAAAACGGGCCAGGATGGTATTATAAAAGGCGATGTTGGCCTGCCGGGAGTCGAACAAGACCCCATCGCAATCAAAGGCTACCAGTCTGATCAAACCGTGTGTCCCGGGATGACTGGAAATGCAGGTATCCCCGCCTGGGGCGGGGGTGGAATCCCTGCTCTGAATCAATATATCCTAGTAACTTAATTTGAAATCTCCGGGTTGTCAATAGCCCGTCTGCGGGGGTACTGTCCTAATTTGGGCACAGGGAATGCACACCTGAGAATTTTTGTCATCCCCTCACTTGATTCTTGACATGTTGTCACCATGGTATTAAATATGATACCGTGAATTCCAGGTGGCTAAACAGACTAAAGCGCAATCATGTCAAGCTCAGGAATGGGGCTGACATTAAAAGGCGCGTTTTGGTTAATTTGGCCCAAGCTCTTGGTAGAAAACCTACCCCAAGCGGAAAGGAAAACATGTTTGTGAGTGATTTCCCGATCAGGCCCCTCGCCATACCCGCACATCGCATGGTCAAGGAATTTACTGCAAAAAGCATCCTGAATCAACTGGAGGAAGACATCTCTCATTGGGAAGACCGCCTTCGGCGAGAAATGAAAGACAAAAAGGGTAAGGATACAAAGAAGGAGGAAGATTATGGCAACAGCTAATGAATATCTGAGAAAGCCCTATTCTCGGACCCTCATTCCAGTCGGCGATGGAAATTATTTTGCCGAGATACTGGAATTTCCAGGGTGTTTTGCAGAGGGACAAAGCCCCGAGGAAGCCTATAGGAATCTTGAGGCTACTGCAGAATCATGGATTGAAGCTGCCGAAGGGCAAGGGCAAGGAATCCCTGAGCCCTTTGCAACGCGTGATTTTTCAGGTCGTCTTGCGCTTCGTATCCCCAGGAGCATCCACAAACAAGCAGCGAGATTTGCCGAAAGGGACGATACAAGCCTAAATCAGTTTTTAGTGACTTCTATCGCTGCAAGGGTGGGTGCTGAGGAGATCGTTGAACATCTATCGAAAAAACTTGAGGCTGCATGTGCCGCACTCGTGCCAGCTTTCCATTCTTATACTATCAACCTTAACACTGGATTTTGGACCATAGGTGCTTTGAATATCATGACAAATGAAAGTTTTTCCCCTGCTCTTTGGGAAAACCAATCTGCTTTGTGGGGTTCTGGCGAGCAGGTGACGGTTTGGAGAGGACAAATTCCGTCCATCGAGAAGGAGACTAAACATGGGTGAACCAGAGCTTATAAGTTTTACATACAAAGAACTTGCGGCGGTGCTGATCAAGCATCAAGGGATTCATGAGGGAATCTGGTCGCTAACTATTCAATTTGCCTTCAACGCTGGAATGACCAAAGCGGGCCCCGCCGGTGAGGATTTCGTCATAGCAGCGAACGTCGCAATGATGAAATTCGGGTTACAGAAAATTGATCAGCCTACTCCGATCAGCGTGGATGCCGCAGAAGCTAACCCGCTTTCAAAAGCTTAACCATTCATAAATACTAAACTATTCCGAGGACTCAGCGGATAAACTGAGTCCTTTATTTTTTTGGCCCTATGATCGTGAACAATCACCGCCCTAACCACCTTCTCCGGTGAATTTACCGGGGGAATATGGAGAACAGCATAATACCGGCGTTTAGTGCTTCCTTCTATGGGTGAGGACCAGGCATAGCATTTGATGGCCTGAGCCCGCCGGTCTATTTTCAGGGGGGGCGCGCCCCTTAATCGAGAGCTTTCCCCTTGATTTTTGGCGGGGTTTTTCCCAGAATGCAGGAATGCTGACAACTTCCGAAAACTCGCGGCTCCCGGCCCTGAGAAAGCTGCTGTCGTCCCGGGAGGTGGACGGCCTCCTGATCTCCGGCCCGGAGAACCGCCGCTATCTCAGCGGCTTCACTGCCGATGACCCCGACTGGGGCTTACTTCTCATCACCCAGGCCGCGGCGCTGCTCCTCACCGATTTCCGCTACCAAATTTGGGCCCGGCAGGAAGCCCCGGCCTTTCGGGTTGAGGTCTACCGGCAATCATTGGGGGAGAGCCTGGCGGAGTTCCTCAAGGAGTTGGGGGTGCGCCGCCTGGGCTTCGAGGCGGCCCACCTGAGCTACCGGCAATATCAACGCTGGCGCGCCGCCGCGGCGGCGCCCGGCCTCCGGGTGGAGTGGGAGCCCCTGGAGGGATTGGTGGAAGAGCTGCGGGAGAGCAAGTCCCCGGATGAATTGGCGGCCATGCGCCGGGCCCTGGCATTGAGCGAACTGGTCCTCAGCCGGGTGGCCGCCGCCCTGGCTCCGGGGAAGACCGAGCGCCAGGTGGCCTGGGAGATTGAAAAGAGTCTGCGCGAGGGGGGCGCGGAGGCGCTGGCCTTTCCCCCCATCGTGGCCGCGGGGACCAACAGCGCCCGGCCCCACCACCAGCCGGGCGACCGGGTCATCGCGGCCGGGGAGCCCATCATTATCGACATGGGCGCCCGGCTGGGCGGCTACTGCGCCGATATCACCCGCACTTATCTCCTGGGACCCCCGGATGCGCGGTTTAAGGAGATTTACACCCTGGTGCGCCAGGCCCAGGCGCGGGCGGAGTCGGGGCTGCGGGCCGGGATGGACAGCCTGGCGGGAGACGCCCTGGCCCGGGAGCTCATCGCCGGGGCCGGCTATGGCGAGGCCTTCGGCCATTCCCTGGGTCACGGCGTGGGCCTGGCGGTGCATGAAAACCCATCCCTGAGCCCGAACCCGGAGCGCGAGAGCCTGCTCAAGCCCGGCAGCGTAATAACGGTGGAGCCGGGCATCTACCTGGCGGATTGGGGCGGGGTGCGCCTGGAGAATATGGTGTGGTTGCAGCCCCAGGGGGCTGAGGTCTTGAACCGGTATCTGGAGTTTTATCAATGGTGAGCATGTCAGGGGACCAAGATACCCACCCCTGTGAACCCCTCAATTAGCATTTGTAGGGGCGGGGCAACCCCGCCCCTAGGCCTGCGGCTATCAAGCAAAGGCAAGGGTCATCCTGATTAAGGCGTGGAAGCGGCCCCTGACGCCGGCGCTCCCAAAGCCCTCTGCGTTGACAATTCCTAAGATTCTGGTAATTTTGGCCCCACATGGAACCCGGCTGCATTGTGGAATTTTTCGAGGAAAAGCGCATCCTTTGCGGCGTGGTCTTGGAACTCAAGGGAGAGCGCCTGCATGTCCTGAGCCAGGCCGGCCGGGAACTTACCCTGCCCCCCAAGCGTCTCTTGCACGCCGGACCCTCCCTGCCCCTGAACCGGTTAATCCGCCAGGATTTGCTGAAGCGTCTGGAGGAGACTGCCGGCAGGCGGGAGCTCCTGAAGGCCGACATTAATCTGGAGGAGCTTTGGGAGGTGCTGGCCCCGGAGAACCAGGCCGCCACGGTGACGGAGTTGGCCGAACTCTGGTTCGGCCGCAGCGGCGCGGATGAAGTGGCAGCCACCGGCAGGCGGCTGCGGGAAGATCGGCTCCTCTTCAAGCTCAGGGACGAGCAGGTCGAGGCCAACCCGCCGGAGCTGGTAGCCCAACTGCGGCAGCAGCAAGAGCGAGAAGCGGCCCGGCGGCTGGAATTGACGCAGGTCGGGGCCTGGCTGCAGGCGGTCTGGGAGGGGCGGGAGCTTTCCAGACAGCATCCCTGGCGGGAATCCGTCGTGGCGCAGCTGCGCCGGATGGCGGTCAGCGGCGCTGAGGCCCCGGATTACGACCAGGGCAAGGCTTATCTGGACCAGGCCGGCCTGAATGCAGTTGCGGCCCCTTTTCGACTGCTGGTGCGCCTGGGGGTCTTTCAGGAAGATGAGGACCTGGAATTACACCGCCTGGAAACACCGGTAGAGTTTTCTGCGGCGGCCCTGTCGCAGAGCCGGCAACTGCTCAGTTCACCTCCTGGACCGGACCCATACGCGGCCTGGCGCCGGGACCTTACTCACCTGGCGCTGCTCACCATCGACGGGGAGCACACCCGGGATTTCGATGACGCCCTCAGCCTGGAGGAGCTTCCGGAGGGCTGGCTTCTCGGCATTCACATTTCCGATGTCGCGACCGTGGTCCAACCCGGCGCCCCCCTGGATCGGGAAGCCGGGGAACGGGGCAGTTCCATCTATCTGCCGGAACGGCGCCTGCCCATGCTGCCGGAGGAGATTTCCGAAGATCTTTTGAGCCTGTTGGCCGGCCAACCACGCCGGGCCCTGAGCTTCATGGTGACCCTGGGTGCGGAGGCGGAGGTCCTGGACTGGGCCATCGAACCCAGCCTCATCAAGGTGAGCCGCAGGCTGACCTACCGCGAGGCGGAGACCCTGATTCAACAGGACCGGACCCTGGCGGTTCTCTCCCGGTTGACCGGGAGACTGAAGGAAGAGCGCCTGGCCCAGGGCGGCTATGAGCTGCAATTGCCTGAAGTTTGGGTAATTTTCGGCCCCCAAGGCGAGTTGCAGGTGTCGGTGGAGGACCAGCAGAGTTCCAGCCGCCAATTAGTGGCCGAGGCCATGGTGCTGGCCAATTCCCTGGCGGCGCGCTTTCTGGCCGACCGCGGCATCCCCGCGATCTATCGCAGTCAGCCGGAGCCCCGGGAACCTATCCAGACCAGGGAGCCCAAGGGTCTGTTGGAATTATGGCGGGACCGGCGCAGTCTCAGCCGGGTGGTGATGGGACTTACGCCCCTGCCTCACTGGGGTCTGGGGTTGTGCTGTTATACCATGGCCACTTCCCCCATCCGCCGCTACCTGGACCTCTTGACCCAACGCCAGCTTTTGGCGGCCCTGAGCGGCACCGAGCCCCCCTACCGCAGCCAGGACCTGGAAGAGATCCTCCCCATGCTGGAGCCGGCCATGCGCCGGGGCGGCAGGCTTAAGGCCCGGCGGCTGCGCTATTGGCTGCTGAAGTACCTGGCTGGCCGGCTGGGACAGAAGAAGGAGGCCCTGGTCCTGGAGTCCTTGCCCCACCGGTGCCGCCTCATCTTCCCTGACCTGTTGCTCGAGCTCTTTATGGCGGCGCCCGCCGGTATGAGGCTCTCCCCCGGGGACATCGTCCTGGTGCGCCTGGATCGGGTCGTCCCCCGGGAAGACCAGATCAAGGTGTCCCTTGCCTAAGGAGCCGGCGGTCATTGAGGCGCCGGTTCATTTTGCCTTTTCTGCCTCTGGTTATATGGCCTGCGCCCGAGGCACCCTTATCTTATAAAAACGCTACCCTCAACCAATAGTGTCCGGCAGAGATTTTGCATAAGGGCTGGCGAATAGAAATGAAAAATGCAGCCGCAAACCTTTGGCTCCTTTAGCCAGAGATGACCGCGGCAGACCCGAAGCGCCAAAACCCCCTCTCCCCTGCGAGGGGAGAGGGGAAAAAACCAATAGATCTCCATAAGTTAATTAAAGCGATAGAGATTTGGCGGCCTAGATTAAGGGCAGATTAGCAAAAACCTTGCCGGACACTACTGAACCCCCAATCCCTAATTTCGGAGCAAATTCATGTCTCTGCTGGACAAATTATTGGGGCGGCCGCTCGCCTCATGGGAAGCCGCCAAGGAGAAACTGAGTGTCTGGACCGGCGTGCCGGTGCTGGGCCTGGATGCCCTGGCTTCCACCGGGTATGGTCCTGAGGCCGGCCTGACCATTTTGCTGCCGCTCGGCTTGCTCGGATTACAATACTTTCCGATTATCCTCCTCTTGATCGTGGTGAAGCTCCTGACCCTCTATCTGTCGTATCGGCAGACTGCCGCGGCCTATCCGGGCGGCGGCGGCGCTTATGTGGTCGCCAGCGATAATCTCGGCATGCATGCGGGTGTCTGGGCCGCGGTCATGCTGCTCCTGGACTACCTCTTGAATGTCTGTGTCAGCATTGCCGCGGGGATCGCCGCGGTGGTCTCGGTCATCCCGAGGCTCCATCCGTACGCGCTGCCGCTCTGCCTCTTAGTGCTGCTGACCCTGACCATTCTCAACCTGCGCGGGGTTCGCCAAACGGGAGCGGCTTTCGTAGCTCCGGTCATAGTATTTGTCGTCTGCCTGGGGTTCGCCCTGGCCCTGGGTCTCGTCATCACCTGGCAGAGCGGCGGCCAGCCCCATCCGGTCGTAGCGCCGCCGCTAATCCCGGCGGCGACCGCCACGGTGACCACCTGGCTGCTCTTGTGCGCCTTTGCCAACAGCGCCACGGCGCTGACCGGCATCGAGGCCGTCACCAATGGAGTGCCCCTGTTTGAGAAACCCTGCGTGCCCAATGCGCAGCGGACCTTGACCGTGATCATGGTGATACTGGGCCTCTTCCTGCTGGCCATCGGCTATCTCGTCCCCCATTACCATATTAGCGCCATGGATGAGTCCCAGCCGGGCTATCAGACCGTCCTGTCGCAACTGGTGGCGGCCATCGCGGGGCGGGGGGTATTCTATTACGTCGCCCTGGCCAGTATCTTCATTGTCCTCACCTATTCGGCCCAAACCAGTTTTGCGGACTTTCCCCGGGTCTGCCGCCTGCTGGCGGAGGATGGTTTTTTGCCGCCCTATTTCGCCAACGCCGGCCGGCGCCTGGTCTTTTCCCACGGCATTATCTTTCTTGCGGCCATTTCCGGGCTGTTGCTGATCTTCTTCGGGGGCTTGACCGAGGCCCTGATTCCGCTCTTTGCGGTGGGGGCCTTCGGGGCCTTTCTCTTCTCCCAGGCCGGCATGGTGATGCACTGGCTGCGCCACAAAGGCCGGGGATTCCGGATTGCCTTGACTTATAACGCCCTGGGCACAGTGACTACCGCGCTCGCCCTGGTGATTATCGTCGCCGCCAAATTCGTGGAAGGCGCCTGGATAACGGTAATCCTCGTGCCGCTGCTCGTGTTTCTGCTTCTCAGGATCAAACGCCACTATGAAAGAGTCGCCCGGCAGGTGGATCAGCCTTTAGAATTGCAGGCGGTTAAATTGCAGACTCCCATCGTGATTATCCCGATCTACGGTTGGGACCGGGTCGCCGAGATGGCCGTGCGCTTCGGTTTGCTCCTCTCGGATGCAGCCTTCGCGATCCATGTGAGCACCGACCAGGAGGAGTCGCAGCAGCTCAGGAAAGTCTGGGCCGAGAAGGTGGAGAAACCCGCCAAGGCCGCCAATTTTGCGATTCCCCGCCTGGAGATCATCTCTTCACCCTATCGCCGGATTGACCAGCCGATTTTGGATTTCGTGCAAAAAACCAGGAAGAAGAACCCGGGCCGGCTCATCGCGGTGATCGTGCCCCAATTAGTTGAGCCGCACTGGTACGAATACGTGCTGCACAATATACACGCCGCCAGTCTGCGGGCCGCGATCTTTAAGCTGCGGGACCGGGACACCGTGGTGATCGATGCGCCGTGGTATTTACGGGAACCACAGGGGAGTTAACCAGAGCAGATTGTGGGGGCAGGATGGTGAGCCGCACCCTGCACCAGCAGAGCCTGCCGGCCTTAAGCCTATTCCTTGGGGAGAGAAAAGTAAAAGGTCGCGCCTTCGCCGACTATGCCCTCCGCCCAGGCCCGGCCGCCATGCCGCTGGATGATGCGCTTGACAATGGCCAGGCCGATGCCGGTGCCTTCGTATTCGGCGCACGGGTGCAGGCGCTGGAAGGGACGGAACAGGTTGGTGATATAACGGTTATCAAAGCCAACCCCATTGTCCTTGACGTAGTAAACGGTCTCTCTCTTCTCTTCCTTGCCGCCCACCTCAATGACTGCCTCTTTTTTCGTGCTGGTGTATTTAATGGCGTTGCCCAGCAAATTCTGCATGACCTGATTAAGTAAGGATTGATCACCCAAGGCCGGGGGCAGGTCGCCCAGCACCAGGCGCAAATCCCTTTGCGGCGCCTCAGCCCGGAGTTGCTCGAAAACCTGCCGGGCCATGGCGGTCAGGTTGATGACGGATTTCTTTATCTGCAAACGCCCCAAGCGGGAGAGCGCCAGCAGGTCGTCGATGAGATGTTGCATGAGGGTGGCATTGGCGATGATGACCTGGAGAAGCCGGCGGGCTTCGTCATCAAGCTTATCGGGGTGCTCCACCAGCAGCATCCGGGAAAAACCCTGGATGGCCCGGACCGGGGTCTTAAGGTCGTGAGACACGGAGTAAGAGAAGGACTCCATCTCCTCGTTGGCCGTCACCAGGTCGGCGTTCAGCTTCTCCTGGCCTTCCTTTTGGGCGGCCAGATCTTCCGCCTGAGCCTGGAGCTCTTCATTGGTGGTCGCCAGCTCTTCGCTAAGGGCCTGTTGATTCTCTAACATACTCTGCCGTTCGATTTCCTGCTGCTTGCGCGCGGTGATGTCGATGGCGTAAATTCGCAGCACGTTGAGTTGGCCGACAAAATAGAGACTCTCAAGAAAAACGGCGCCGTTGACCTCCACCTCCCTATGGAAGTGTTTCTCGCCGGTCTCTTTGGCTGTTGTGAATATCTCCTGCAGGTCGTCTGGAAGGAATTTACTAAGGTCCGCCGCCTTCCTCATCTCCCCGAGAGCCTCCAAAGCCGCCAGGTTATAAAAGGTAATGCGGCCATCGATATCTATCTCCAGGATGGGCTGGGGATTCTCTTGGGGAAATGAAGCCAGGCGCTGGATTTGCTCCTCGGCCTGCTTGCGCTCGGTGATGTCGCGTGTGATTTTGGCGAAGCCGCGCAGGTGTCCTTGCTCGTCACGTAGAGCAGTGATGGTAACATCGGCCAAAAACCGGGAGCCGTCTCGGCGTACGCGCCAACCCTCTTCTTCGTAACGGCCTTGGGCAGCGGCTCTATCCAATTCCTGCTGCGGGTGTCCGGCGGCCACACTTTCGGCAGTATGGAACCGGGAGAAATGCTGGCCGGTTATTTCCTCGGCGGTCCACCCCTTGATCCGCCGGGCCCCTTCGTTCCAACTAACCACGCGCCCTGCGGGATTGAGCATGAAGATGGCGTAGTCCTTGACCCTATCCACCAGTAGGTGAAACTGCTCCTCGTTCTGGTTCAGGATCTCCTCGGCCTGCTGCGCTTCAGTCTTGCCTTTATCGGCCACGACTACTCCTGATAAATTTACAGCATTGCAGTATAGGTGGAGATTAGAAATTTATCACATCAATTTTTAGAGATAAAGAAAATTGTCTGAACATAGAATGGGGTAAGGGTCTATCCCGAGGTTGAGACGGTAATCTTATGATTCATGGTAGTCGCTGACTTGCCAAACCCTTCTCTCATCGTAATTTTAAGGCCTATTACAAGCCGGTTTTGCTCCGCTGCTTGGCCCGGGTCACGCAGTAAATACCCTGCCCGGCACGGGCCGGGGCGTAACAGGCATTGTCTGAAACACATTCCGCTTTGCGGCGGTCACCCTGCCGCCAGCGCTTGACCAGCCCCGGCTCGCAAATCAGCGGCCGGCTCATGGAAATGTAATCGGCCGTGTCCTCCCGGACTAACTCCTCGGCCACCCCGAAGGAGCGGATGCCGCCCACCAGAATCAGCGGAATGGTGACTCGCTGCTGATAGAGGCGCGCCGCTTTCCGGTAATAGACCTCCTGCTGGGTGGTCTTCAGCCTGCCCCGGCGCACCGGCTGGAATTTTTCCGGGGAGTACATGGTGCCGCCGGAGAACTCAACGGCATCGAGGGAGGCCTTCTCCAGCCTCCCGGAGACTTCTACGGCCTCCGGGCAGGTCAGGCCGCCATCCAGGAAATCCTCGGAGTTGATCTTGATGAGAACCGGAAATGCCGGTCCCACCGCCTCCCGGACGCCTTGCACCACTTCGAGGAGAAGGCGCGCCCGGTTCCCGAGTTCGCCGCCATATCGGTCGGTTCTCTTATTGAAGGCGGGGGAGAGGAATTGGCTGAGCAGGTAGCCATGGGCGGCATGGAGCTGCACCGCGTCGAAGCCTGCCTCTTTGGCCCGGGAGGCGGCCTGCGCGAAGGCGGATACCAGGTGGGCGATATCCTCCCTGGCCGCGGCGCGACAGGTGGGGCGGCCGTTTTCCTCGCTCGCCGAGGGCCCGCAGGGCTCCAGGCCGCTCAGCCCGGCATTGGCCCGACAGCCGGCGTGAGCCAGTTGCAGGGCGATCTTGCCTTGGGCGGCATGCACCGCCCCGGCCAGATCCTTAAGCCCGGGGAGGAAGCGATCGTCATAGACCGCCAATTGGCCGGGACCGGCCTGGCCCTCGGGACTGACGAAGGTGTGGCTGCTGATGATCAAGCCCACTTCTCCTTTCGCCAGCTCGACCAGCAGCTCAATGAGTCTGGGGGTGACGGCGCCCTCCTTATCCGCCAGACCCTCCCAGGTCGCAGAGCGTACGAAGCGGTTGGCCAGGGTCAGGCCGTTAATACTAGTCGATTCAAACAATTCAGGCATGGCAATCGTCCTTTTCAAGATGTTGGCGTTCCGGCGCTAGCCGCGGGCAGAGACTTATTCTAACATGAATGATGGCCGGCTTAATCAAATTCGGAGATGCGGGGTTTGAGGGTGAAGGCCAATACTATGGAGATGGCGAGACAGGCAATCATAAAATTGAAGCCGGCATTGAAGTTGCCGGTCACATCCACCAGGTAGCCGATTATTACCGGGGAGAGTAATCCAGCCGCCTGGCCGCCGGTATTGAAGATGCCCACCGCCCGGCCGGTAATCTTTTTGGAAACCGAACTGACCGGCAAGGCCCAGACCGCGGCCAGGGCCGCAGTTAAAAAGAAGCCGGCCAAGGTCTGATAGACCACCAGCAGATCCAGCGACTTTACCGTGTACATCAGGTAAAGCAGCACCGCGGTGAGAAATTGAAAGATGATTACCGGCATTTTCCGGTTGTTCCGGAAAGGGCCGTCTGAGAGCCAGCCCCCGAAGAGATAGCCGACAATGCCGACCGCAAAGACGAGGGAAACCTCCAGCCCCATGGTCTTCATGGGCATGTGCCGGGCGATGACCAGATATCCCGGCAGCCAGGACTTGAATCCCCAACCGGCGATATTGAAGATGGAAAACATGATGGTGGACTTCCAGACTACGGGTTCCCGCAGCACCTGCCAGAAGGAATAGTGAGCTTCTTCGGGCTGCGCCTCCCCGGTTTTTTGGGCTTCTGCCAGTTCCTGGAGCCGGGGCGGCTGGTCGGTGACGAAAATGGCAATCAAGACCGTCACCAGGATTCCGGGGATTACCAGGCTATAGAAGACGGCCCGCCAGCCCCAGTAAGCCATGACCGCCACGGCGAAGAGCGGCGCCACTGCCGGCCCCAGAGAATTGGAAGAGAGGATGACCGCCGTGGCAAAGGCTCGCCGGCTGGGTTCGAACCACAGGGCGATGCTCTTCATGGAGGCCGCCGGATAAGGGGCTTCACCCACACCGAAGATCACCCGGGCGATGATCATCTGCACGGCGTTGCCGACCGCCCCGGTCACGCCGGTAAAGATCGACCAGACGGCAATGGCGCAGACCATGACCTTGCGGGGCCCGAATCTGTCCACCAGAACGCCCCCGGGCATTTGACAGACCGTATAGCCGATGAAGAAGGCGCTCATCACCGCCCCCATGAGCGTCTTCGACAGGTGGAATTCCTTGCCGATATAGGGAATGGCCGTGGAGATGACCATGCGGTCGAAGTAGCAGAGAAAATAGCCGATAAAGATCAGAAACAACACAAAGGTTCTTCTATCCAACTTCCATCTCATTGCCCTTACCTCTTGCGCCCGGTATAGGGTCCCAAGGTCCCAAAGGGCGACATGCCGGGCGGGGGCCCGGGTTCTAGAGGAAGAAACGGCTAGAGCCCTTGACTCCGGCCGCCGGCCCTTTAAACCTTGAACTCTCCCAGGCCCCTGGCGATCCGGCCGTCGGGCAGCCGGATCGGCTCCAGAATTCCTTCACTATGCAGGGCCCAGGGAAGAATTACCTCCGAATGGCCGCCGCGGCCGCCGGCCACGACAATTTCCACGTCCTTGGGGGAGCGGGTCACCGGCATGGGGTGCATCTTCTCAAAGCCCGGGGGGCGGACCGGCATCAGGCCGCGGTTCCTGACCATGGGAGCCTGGTGGTAAACGTAGGTATGGATATGTTGTCTGAGCCTCTCCTTATCATATCCGTCCCGAGCCAACATTTTGGCATGGTCCGGGGTAATGACCAGAATCAAGGGGCCGGGGATATAGGAATTATTGGAGCCCAGCGTAGTGCAACAATCCGTCAAGGTATCGAGCAGGTCCCCCCCGTTCTGGCTCAAGAAATCTATGATGTCATGGGGGGGTTCGGCCTTTAAGACATAGACGGTGGTGGTCTGGGCATCATAGTGCTCCTCATTCATGGTGCTCCAGGGGGTCAGTTTGGCATCCTCTGCGAAACAGTAGGTATATTCCGCCTGAGACGCCAGGCAACCGAGATCGCAGACCCCGGGCACGGCGCGGAAAAAGTTGATTAGGACCAGGTTAACGGCCCGGCCAATGGTGGCGTTCGCCGGGAATCCGGGGCCCAGACAGCCCTGGCCGCCGTGGATGCCGATCTCCTGGGCCAGGGGCCCGCTCACCAGGACGAGATTGCCGCCGGGATGGGAGGTGGTGACGGACTGCAGGAAATTATACTTCTGGTTGGCCATGGCCTTGAAGGCGGTGACCAGCACCGGCAGGTGCCCGGGTTTGCAGCCGGCCATCACCGCGGCCACCGCCACGTCCTTGACGGTGAGGTCCTTGCCGCTGGGACCGATCTCCCGGGCCAGAATCGACCCAGGCGCGAAGGGGCAATAGGCCATCATTTTAGTAAGCCGCGCCGGGGTCGGCGGGATGACGGGCAAGCCATCGCTCAGATGTTCATGATTGAGGTAGTCCATGATTTCTTCCAGGAAACTGCCGGGCTCATGCAACTTTTCCGCGGTGATCTCCAGCCGCAAAGGCAGCAGGCCGTCTGCCGCAGGCGCGGCCTTATCCAAATTGAATTGCAGGTCGGCGCGTTTGCTCACTTCCGGGGGCAGCGTCAGGGATTCTAGGATGCCATCGATTTGAGCATCTACCTGGGCGACGACCTCCTCTTTGGTGCTGCCTTGATAAATGTCCAGGGAACAGAGACAGAGCCGCCCGGCCCGGTAGAAGGCAACGCCCACGGCCAGTTGGGCGCCGGGCGGAGCGGTGATATAGACGCTGGGGATGCCCAGTTTTTCCAGGGCAATGGTGATAATGGCCGTGGCCGGCGTAGTGCCCATGTCGCCCAGGGCCGTCACTACCGCCACCGGCTTGACCGCAGCCAGCTTTTTAGCATAAGCCTTGAGGTCTTCGGTCGTCTTGCCCCTGACCGTCTCGCGAAAATCAATAAAGTTAGAGATGGACCGGAGCCGGAAGAGTTCCTTGATACGCGGGAAAATTTCGGTGTAGTTGCAAAATTCGAGTTTGGTATTGTTATAGAAGACGATGGGGCCTTCCTGCAATTTCTTCAAGGTCACTCGCGGGGCCATAATGAGTTGCGGCCGTTCCGGTTTTCCTCTCGGGTCCACGATTCCGGAAATTTTTGGCACGGTTAGTCCTCCCCTGGCGGATTGACCAGCATGGGAAATTTGCCCTTGAGAAGGGCAACAGTTAGCGCGGCATACCAGTCGGGGCCTGGATCCAGTAAGTGACAGACCCGTTGTGCCATTTGACGAACCGGACGTCGCCATCCTGGGAAATGACAATGGCAAAGGCATCGTGCAGTTCCTGGCAGAGCCGGTAGGCGGCCCGGTGGCGGGTCCCGACCCCCTCACTGAGCTCCGTCTCGATCAGGTCCCCCTCGGTATCGAGGGCGCGAGCCACCGTCTGCACTTCATCGATATCGCCCAGGATAAAGCCGCCGAAGCCGAGGAGTTCGGAGCGTTTGGTCAGGACCACGGCGCCATCGACTGCCGAGAGGCTGGCGATGAAATAGGCCAGGTCGAAGATGGCCTCATCGAGGAGGGCAATCTCCTCCTCCTGGCAGGAGACATAGTCCTCCCAGCCCACGATCTTGCCGGGATCAGCGGCATCTCCGAGAAGTTCGGCGCTGGTGTTGAAAATGCGCAGCATCAAGGTGAGGAAGCGCTGGCGCGCCTCATCATCCCGGATTTGGTATTTGATGCTGAGGTAGCGGTTTCCCGCCGCCAGGTCGGGAGCCAGCTCCGGCGGGAGATAGACCAGCATGCCGCCGTGGCGGGAATTGCGGATGACGCTGATAATCCGCCGCACCATTTGCTGGGCGACTATTCTACCAAACTGCGGGTCTAACCTGGCCCAGGGTTTCTTGGCTTTGGACCGCGCCGCGGCATGCAGCTCCCTCATTTCGGAGCGCACCGAGGCAAAACTCTCCGTGAGCCAGCGGGCCGCAAAGACATCCAGGGAGGGATAGTTTATCCGGCCGGCGTTCAAAGAAGCTATCATCCTGGGACCCAGGCTGACGGAGATCTGCCCGGGACCGGTCACGTAGATTATGGGACAGGAGGGCAGGGGGGGACAGGTCTTCCGGCCACCCAGGACCTCCTGCTGCCACCTGGTTCCCGAATTAATGATTCCCCAAATTTGCGGCGTATTTTTCCGGTCGAGGGCGACCCCGACCAGCATGCGGGAATAATCCACCGCCGGAGTGAGGCGATGCAGTTCGTATTCAGTGAACGGCCGCGTCTTGGCGAAGGCGAGAGGTTGCAAGCCGCTGGGGGGTCCTTCGTGGGTTGGAAAGATTTCCGGGGCGCCGATGATGAGGCGAAACATGATGGGCCGTTCTTCTTCCCGCAACAGACTGGCCTGGTAACAGACCGAGATGACCTGCTCGAGCACGGCCCGTTCCGGGAGCTGAGCCCGGGGCTCGATGCCGTTGGTGCGGAGGCCTTCCATAAAGAGCGGGTCTCTCTGCAGATCGAGGATAAACGCGACCAATTCCTGGGGATAGGCATGGGCCTTCATTTGGTGCCGCCTGTGGGGCCAGGGCCCCGGTCAATATGGACAGAGGTTAAATGAGATCGCAACGGTCCTCCCTGCCAGGGGCGATTTTTACTTGGGCAGCGGCCCTTGCGTCACCTTTACCAGATCGGCCGGTCTGACCCACCTGGCAAAGGCCGCCTGGACCTGTTCGGCAGTCAGGGCCGCATAGTCTTTAGCGGCGATAACCGGTTCATCAGGCGGCAAGTCCAGAATCGAGCGGTTGAGCAAGCCCTTGGCGATTTGTGCCAAGCTCGATTCGGACAGGGGAATGCTGCGCAGCAACATCAATTTTGCCTGGCGCAATTCGTCGGGCTTTACCGGTTGAGACTGCATCTCCAGCAAATTACGCGCCACGATGCTCTGGACCCTGGCAACATTGTCCGGATCGCAGGCATAGGCAATGCCATAGAGGCAACGGGTCTGATTGGCCCGCAACTCCACCTCCACGGAATAGACGAGACCGGTCTCTTCCCGCAACTGTTGGTAAAGCCGGGTCGCATAAAAGCCGCCCCCCAGGACGTGGTTGCCCAGTACCACGGCGTAATAATCGGGATTGGACCGGGTCAGTCCCAGGGTCTCTTCCAGGCTGACCTCATCCTGCACCCGGCTGGCATCGGGTACGGCCACATCGGCCGCGGCGTTATTCGGCACCGGCGGCAAGAGGATATTGGGTTTCGGACCGGCGGCCGTCCATGGTCCAAAGTATTGCTCGATTACCTGTTTGGCCCGCTCCGGGGTCACCTTGCCGATAACGACGATAATGCTCTGGTCCGGCCGGAAGACCTTGGAAAAATAGTTCTGGACGCCCGCCAGAGTCAAGGCTGAGACCGTATCCGGGGTGGCCTGGCGCAAGGTCGGGTCGCCCTGGGGATATAAGGCTGTTTTGACGGCGCGGCGCGCCAGATAATCCGGACTTTGGAGTTTGCCGGCAACAGTGTCGGCTATCTGGGTGCGCACAATTTTGAAGGCGGCCTCCGGCAGGGCCGGATGGAGTTCGTTATCCGCCAGGAGTTGCACCCCGCGCTCGAAGTGGTCGGCCAATACCTGTAAAGAAAAAGAGGTTCTGGTGGAGACTTGGGCGGCAATCTCATCCAGGGCCTTCTGAAAGGCCAGGCGATCCAGTGAGGTGGTGCCGTAGGAAAAGAGGGAGTCCAATACCTGGGAAACGCCCTCCTGCCCTTGAGGCTCCTGCAAATCTGCCTGATTCTTAATATGGCCGTAAACGCTGATCGTGTTGCTGTTCGACTCGGGTTGCACCATCAGTTTAATGCCGTTGGGCAAGGTGGACACCACCGGGTGAACCGTGGAAGCAGGAATGGACAGGCGCTCCAGGACGCTCTTGGCCCAATCAGGCAGGATGACGTTTTTGCCGGGCTGGAGATTGAAGGATTCTTTGCCGCCAAAGCCCTTGGAGGAGATGGGCTGGCCGGAGGCCTGGGGAGTGAGGATGGCGACCACCGCCTGATTAAGATCGAGGTAGAGGCGGGCGACGCGCTCCACGTCTTTCACCGTAACCGCGGTAAGGGCATGGACGTCGTCCGCGGGAGACTGCCGGCCTTCCACCGCCAGGGCTTGGGACCACGACATGGCCAGTTCGGAGACTGAATTTTTCTCTTCTTCCAGTTGGGCCAACTCCTGGTTTTTGGCAGCTTCCACCAGATCGGGGGCGATACCCCGTGCAACGGTTTGGGTTAAGACATCCTTGACCTCCTGAAGCAACTTCTGGGGATCGCCGCCCTTAGGGAAGGCGGCCTCCACAAAGCCCAAACCTGACTGGGGGAGGGTGTTCAAAGAGAAGTCGGTGTTTAAGGCCCGGCCCGCTGCCGTCAGGCCATACAGGTCGGCCCGCTGACTGGCCAGGACGTCGGCCAGCACCTGGGAAGCGGCATAATCCGGGCTGCTGTAGCCGGGAAAGCGAAACGCGACCACGACCAATCCGAAGGGCAAATCCGTGTTGAGCTCGAGCTTTTCGGCCGTTACCGGCTGTAGATGCACCTCCGGCCGCGGCGGCAGATCTTTCCTGGGGATATCCCCGAATAATTCTTTGACGCTGGCCAGCGTTTTTTGGGGGTCCACCCCCCCGGTGATCACCAGGATGGCGTTATTAGGGGCGTACCAGGTCTGGTGAAACTTCTGGAGCATGGCGCCGGTGGTCAGGTCGAAGGAGGCCTTGGTGCCCAGGGCGTCGAGGGCATACGGCGTCCCTTTGTACATGGTTGCCAGGAGTTTAATATAAAAGAGATATTCAGGGTTGGAAAGGTCCTGGGCCACCTCCTGTTCAATGGCGCCGCGCTCCTGGTTCCAGAGTTCATCACTGTCGAGGACGCCGCGCATCCGAATGGCCTCGATATGCAAGGGCACGTCCAGATCCTCGGCCGGCACGGTAAAACTATATTGTGTGACTATCTGCTGGGTATCGGCCTCGAAATTTCCACCCATGGCGGCACTGATGGCGGCCAACTGGCCCGCCGAAAGCCCGGGACTGCCGCGAAACATCATGTGTTCCTGGGCGTGGGCCATTCCCGGGAAACCCTCCGGAGCCTCGTCCGATCCCACCAGATAATTGACCATGATCGTGGCCACGGGAGCAATGGGATCTTTAATGATCACCACCCGCAAGCCATTGCTCAAGGTAGCCCGCAGCGCCTCGTCCGGTTTTTCCCCGGCGCCGCAAGCGCATAGAGCCGCCAGCGCCAGGATCACGCCCACTTTCCAGGCGATGTGCGCCAGCCGCTTTAAATCGAGCCGTTTTCCGAATAACATGGCACTCCTCATTATGATGGATTAATTGCCGGGGTTTCGGGATTGATGCAATCGACTCTATGGATATAATCACTCTTGTCTTTCCGGGGAAGGAAAAAATCGGCAATCCGGGGTCGGGGTCCCCTTTTCGCCGCCCAGGGCTCCACTGAGAATGTCGCCTCGATTTGTTAAAACCCCGCCAGCCGGAAAAGTCGGCGGCCGGCCATGGTTCGGCGGGCTTTTTCCCCAGGGTAATACATGTTAATAATTAGGAAAAAAATAGTTTCTCAGGAGGTAAGGGATAATGCGGCTCGAGGACAAGATCGCCATCATCACCGGCGCTGGCACTGGTATCGGCGAAGCCATTGCTCATAAATTTGCCCGGGAAGGCGCCCTTTTGGTTTTAAGCGGCCTGCCGGGCGATCCGGTGCGGGACGTGGCGGACGCCATTCTGGCGGCCGGGGGCCAGGCGGAGGTGCATCTGGGAGACGTGGCCGAAGAAAACGAGGCGCGCGCCTGCGTGGACCTGGCGATCGGCAGGTTCGGCCGCCTCGATGTGCTGGTGAACAATGCCGGCATCTTCATCGCCCTGGCCGCGACCGAGGACTATCGCCTCGAGGATTTCGACCGCACGCTGCGGCATAATCTCCGCACCGCCTTTCTGATGACCAAGTTTGCCCTGCCGCATCTGCAGAAAAGCCGCGGCAATATTATCTGCGCCGGTTCGGAGGCGGGATTCAACGGCTCGCCCGGATTCACTACCTACGGAGGCTCCAAGGCCTTCTTGCATGCCTTTACGATGGGGGTGGCGTTGGAGCAGGCTAAATACGGCGTGCGCGCCAACTGTGTCTGCCCCGGGGCCATCGATACCGCCTGGACGCGCCCGGACACCGGTCCTTTGGACGAGGCGAAGGCAAAAGCGATTGATGAGGTTGTGCCTCTGGGGCGCCGCGGCACCCCGGAAGAGATGGCGAATATCTATGCCTTCCTGGCATCGGATGAGGCCACCTACGTGACGGGATCGCTGTGGCTGGCCGACGGAGGCGTCACTCCGGCCAAGGGGTGCTTGGGAGCGATGGTGCCCGCGGCGTTGCGCCGCGCCCCGGCGGGGGTATTGCCGCTGCGCCATTCGCATGACGGCGAGAAGGGCAAGGAAATATTTCGCGCCCAGAAGTAGCCGCGGTTGCGCTCCGGATAAAGGATGCGTTTTCCCTGAGAAGAAGCTCCGGCCCCCAAGAGATACGAGATATTGGTGAGGCAAATCAGGCCGCATCCAGAGGCGCTGCTAGTAAAGCGGCTCAAGACCTAGAGGGTAGTAGGTTTCGGTTTTTGGCTGAGCGGCAGGTTGTATTTCTTCATCTTTTTGTAAAGGAGGGTCCGGTGAATTCCCAGCAACTTTGCCGCCTGGACCTTGTTATACTCGGTTACCGCCAGGGCCTCCTGGATAGTCTGTTTTTCGGCGCTGGATTGCGCCTGCTTGATGAAAAAACGGTCCGCCCCGGGAATTAGTTGGCTATGGCGCTGCAGGTGGAAGGGAAGATCGATCAGATCGATTTCATCTCCTTCGAGGTAAGAGAGGGTGCGTTCCAGGACATTGGAGAGTTCGCGGACATTTCCCGGCCAATCATAATTGATTAAAGCACTCGCCGCCCTGGGGCCAATGGCCGCTTGCGGGAGAGAGAAATCCTCGGCGATCTGCCGGATGAGATAATTAGAGAGGGGAATAATGTCCTCTTTGCGCTCCCGCAGAGGCGGGATGTGGAGCTGGATGACGTTCAGCCGGAAGAGAAGGTCCCGGCGGAAGCGGCCCTCGGCCATTAATTTTTTGAGGTCATGGTTGGTGGCGGCAATGGTGCGAAAATCGACGTGGACCAGGGAATTACCGCCAATCCGCTCGAATTCCTTTTCTTCTAAGGCTTGCAGCAACTTGGGCTGCAATTCTATGGCGAGGTCTCCTATTTCATCAAGAAATAGGGAACCTTGCTGGGCCAGCTCAAATTTCCCGGTTTTGCCCCCCTCCCGGGCGCCGGTGAAGGCGCCTTTTTCGTAACCAAACAGTTCCGATTCCATCAGGTCTTTGGGAATGGCGGCGCAGTTGATGCGGATGAAGGGGTAGATTTTACGGCAACTGGCATGGTGAATGGCCTGGGCGAAAAGCTCTTTGCCGGTCCCCGATTCCCCCGAAATCAGCACCGGGAAGGCGGTGGCGGAGGCTCTGCACGCCTCCTGTTTCAACGAGATAATGGCATCACTCACCCCCACGATGCTGTCAAAGGTATAACGGGTGGAGCGCAGGGTAAGGAGTTCTTTCTCAAAATATTTCAGCTGCGATTCCAAAATGGAAAACTTGCTGGCCAGCTTGCCGACGTCCCGCACGTCTTTAAACATTACCTGCCCGAAGACCGCGACCACCTTGCCGTCCTGCCGGATGGGGATCCGTTGGACCACCATGTCCTGGCCCTTGATGCGCTGAACCTGGTTGATCTCGCATTTGCCGGTTTTGGCGACGATGTGCATGCGCGAATTTTCAATAACCTCGGTCACATGTTTGCCAATCTGAGCTGATGGATCGATCGACAGAAATCTGCCATAGGGCTTATTGAAGTGAGTGATGTACCCCTGGGCGTCGACCACCACCACACCGTTATAAATACTGTCCAGGATCAGACGCAGCATTTCCAGTTGCCGGGGTAAACCCCGACGAGGCCTGGTGGCGCTGCCAGGCGGCCCCAGAAGGCTCGCCTTGCCTCTTTCTCCTGATGATCCGGCGATTTCCATGTGTCCAACTTCTTAAGTATCAAATTTGCCACATGTAGATAGATTGATACCTAAAGCGGGGGGCAGATGTCAATGGAAATTTCCTTCTAAGCCTGGATTAATCTCAGATTTATTAGAATCGATCTCTGGCCCAAGAATTGCTATCACTGCGCCCGAATAGGCCTGCGTGCTTAATCTACTTTATCCCGCTGGTCGTTTTTGAGGAGCGGTGCTAGGAGGGACTGATTCTCTGAGCTCGGCACCCCGGTCCAATTTCTTAACGGAAATTTTTCGTGATTTGCCTATGGCAGGCGCTTTTAATTCGTCTCCCTACGGATGGATCGAAAAACTGTAATGATGGGCTTAAGACAAACTTATCTTACTAATGCATAACTTCATCAACAATTCAAACCAATTTAATTAGAGGGGGGGAATCATGGACGTATTAGGCATTATTATAAGTCTGTTCCTTCTAATGTACATGGCCTACCGGGGTTTCTCGGTTATCTTATTTGCCCCGGTCTTTGCCTTGTTAGCCGCGGCCACTCAGGGCTTGCCGGTCATGCCCTCATATACCGAGCTCTTCATGGTCAAGGCGGTGATTTATATTAAGGCCTTTTTTCCGGTTTTTCTGCTGGGGGCCGTCTTTGGCAAGGTAATGGAAGATACCCAACTGGCCAAGGGGATATCTCACACTATCATCGAGGCATTAGGGCATAAACGGGCCATTCTGTCCGTGGTTTTATCCTGCGCTATTCTTACTTACGGGGGGGTCAGCCTCTTTGTGGTGGTCTTCGCGGTCTATCCTTTTGCAGCCTCCCTCTTTAAGGAAGCCGACATCCCCAAACGCCTGATTCCCGGTGCTATCGCCCTGGGTTCCTTCACCTTCACGATGGACGCCTTTCCGGGGACGCCCCAGATTCAGAATATCATCCCCACCACCTTCTATGGCACTACGGCCTATGCCGCTCCCATTGCCGGCCTGGTCGGCGGCATCCTGATCTTTATAGTTGGCATGATTTATCTGGAATGGCGCCTGAAGAAAGCCAAAGGCAAGGGGGAGGGTTACGGCGCCCACACCTTGAATGAACCCGCGGAGGGGACGGCAGGGTGGTTACCCAAATGGTATCTGGGGATTCTGCCCTTGATATTGGTCCTGGTGATCAATTACTTCTTGTCCCGGGTTTATACCTGGGATCCGGGGATACTGGCGACCCTCTCTCCCATGAAGCTGCCGCTGATGGCGCCGGCCGTGAAGAATGTCGTCGGCATCTGGTCCCTGGTGATCGCCTTGGTTTCCGGCATTGTCCTGGCCGTGATCCTGGGGTATAAGAATCTTCCCAAGGGCGGAGGATTACAAAGGGCACTGAATGTCGGCGCCATAGGTTCCCTGCTCGCCATCATGAATACCGCCTCGGAAGTGGGCTACGGCAACGTCATCGCCGCTTTGCCGGGGTTCAAGTCCATTTCCGGCGCCCTGCTGGGCATCAAGCTGGGCGGCACTCCCCTGGTTTCGGAGGCGGTCTCGGTGAACATCCTGGCCGGCATCACCGGTTCGGCCTCAGGCGGCCTGTCTATCGCCCTCGACCTGATGTCCAAGAATTGGTTGGCCTGGGCCAATTCCATTGGGCTGTCACCGCAAATCCTGCATCGGGTGGCTTCCATGGCCTCGGGGGGCTGCGACACTCTGCCTCATAACGGGGCGGTGATCACCCTCCTGGCGGTATGCGGCCTGACGCATAAGCAATCCTATCTGGACATCGGCGCCATGACGGTGATTAAAACCTTAATGGTCTTTGTGATTATTCTGCTCTACACCATTACCGGCATCTATTGATTTTCCATTTACAGGCGGCCTGGGATTTCCCGCCCCAAGGGGAAATCCCGGGCCGCAGTGGCAGTCCCTAACTTAGGAGGCATTGGCATGTTAATCCCAAAAAATATTCTTGTTCCGCTCGATTTTTCCGAATCATCGGACCGGCTCCTGGAACAAGCCTTCGCCATCGCCAGTCAATTTAAGGCCAGGGTATATGTTCTGCACGTGGTGGAAACCAAACTGATCCAATGCATCGATGATTACTGCTTGAATCAGGAGTTGGTAAAACAACTGGCCGCCAACCGGGCGTCCCAGATAAGCGATGACTATTCCGTAACGCCGCTGCTGGTCCGAAGGATGGAAGAGGAGATGTTCCAGTCGTCCCGGGCGAGACTTCAGGAGCTGATCAACCGTAACCCGCAAAGCCAAAACCTGGAAACCGTCATAAAAGTGCGGAGCGGCGTGGCTTATAGCGAAATCATCGCCGAGCAGCGGGAACAAAGCATAGATCTGATCATCATGTCTTCCCTGGGGAAGGGTGGATTGCAGGAGTATCTGGGGAGCACCGCGGAAAAGGTGGTGCGTGGGGCAACCTGCTCCGTGATGGTGATAAAGGGTTAGGGAGATAGTTGCCTTTAATGATGGTCCTGGCGGCTATAACGATTATATCTCTCTTCTTTGCCGGTGAAACGTATAAAGAGACGATTAAAGAAACCTTTGAGGAGACCTACAATGAGCCTTAAACTGGAGCGGGTAGCCATTATCGGATCGGGCATCCTGGGTACTCAAATTGCGCTGGTGGCCGCATATGCAGGCTACGATGTCAAAATCTTCGATCAGCGCGAGGATGCTTTTTCGGCAACTTACAAAAAGATTAAGGACGATCTGAGGTCCAAGAACATCACCCCCTTCATCCCATGGGACCAGTGGGAAAGATGCAAATCATCGGTTCAAAAGGCTTCCAGCCTGGATGAAGCCGTAAAGGACGCGCATCTCGTGATAGAGTCTGCAACTGAAAATGTCACGCTCAAGAATGAAATCTTCGTTACCCTTGGCAAGAAAGCTCCGCGCGACGCAATACTGGCTACGAACAGCTCTTCCATTCCGGTCTCTAAGATGGAAACCAGCAGCGGACGTCCCGAGAGGTGTCTGAATATTCACTTCTATTTCCCATTGCAGGGCACAAATATGGTCGACATCATGGGAGGGACCAAAACGTTGCCCGAGGTGTTTCAGACTGGGGTGGACTGGATCAAATCGATAGGGTGCATTCCTCTCAAGGTCAACAAGGAGATCCTGGGGTTCTGCTTCAATCGCATTTGGAGGGCCATCAAAAAGGAAGCCCTTTACATGTGGGGCAATGGTTTTGTTGATTACCGGGATACGGACCGTGGCTGGATGGTGTTCACCAGGATGACTGAGGGCCCTTTCGCCATTATGGATAAAGTCGGGCTCGATGTGGTCTATGACATAGAGATGGTTTATTACAACGAATCCGGAGACCCCAAAGACAAACCGCCGGATGCTCTTCTTGAGAAGATCAAACGGGGTGAACTTGGCGTAAAGAGTGGCAAGGGATTTTATACCTATCCCGATCCGGAGTACCTGAAACCGGGTTTTTTGAAGAGCTGACCCCGAAATCATCGCCGAGCCGCGGGAACAAAGCGTAGATCTGATCATCAGGTCTTCCCTGGGGAAGGGTGGATTGCAGGAGTATCTAGGGAGCACCGCGGAAAAGGTGGTGTGTGGGGCAACCTGCTCCGTGATGGTGCTAAAGGGTTAGGGAGCTAGTTGCCTTTAAGAGAGGCGAGGGAAAAAACCTATGGATAGGCCCGCTTATTTCTGTTGGACCGATGACCTGTTTGCCGTGGCCAGGAACTTCGGGAAGCCCGAAGCCCTGAAAGGCATACGGGTCCTGGAACTCTGCACCCGGGTCTTTGGACCGGTGACCGCGGATCTGCTGGCCGATTTTGGGGCGGAGGTCATCAAGATCGAGCTGCCCGGAGTGGGCGACCTCATGCGCTACGTGGCGCCGCGAGGCTTTTTCTGGCAAAATCTCTCCCCGGCCTTCAACCATATGAATCATAACAAGTATCATGTGGCTATCGACATTCGCCCCCCCGGAGGGGGCGAATTGCTCCGGTCCTTGGTGGCCAAATCTGATGTCTTGATCGAAAATTTCCGCGCCGGCTCCATGGATCGCTGGGGAGTCGGATACCGTCAACTCAGCGCCGTCAACCCGGCCCTCATCTATCAGGGCAACAGCGGCTTCGGCCAGTGGAGCATCTACAAGGACCGGCCTTCCTACGACGCCACCTCCCAGGCCATGAGCGGTTTTTCGGCCATCACCGGGTTCCCGGGCAGGACTCCCCTCAAGACCGGGATCTGGATCGGCGATTGCACCGGGGCGATCATGGCCACCATTGGCATCCTGGCCGCCCTGCACCACCGCAAGAAAACCGGCCGGGGGCAACTCCTGGACGTTGCCCAGGCCGAAGGGCTGATCCGCATCCTCGACTGGACCTGGCTCTACCAAAGCCTGAGCCTCAAGGAGCGCGGTCTTTACGGCAACCGCGATATTTCCTGCTCGCCTTCGGGAGTTTTCCGTTGCCAGGATGGGTTTATCGCCATTGCCGCCCTGGATGATCCTCAGTTTTCCGGGCTTTGCCAGGCCATGAACCAGGCCGAACTGGCCTCCGACGACCGCTTTGCTACGGTTTCCAGCCGCTTAGTTGAAGAGAATAATCTGACCCTCTATAGAATGGTGGCAAAATGGGCGCTACCCCTGGGGGCCGGCCATATAGAGGAGCTGGCGGATACTCATAGGTTCGCGGCGCACCGGGTGGCCAACTCCCGGGACCACTACCATGACGAACATTTGCGCCACCGGGGGGCGGTTTGCGAGTTTGAAGATCCCTTGTACGGCAAAGTGGTGGAGTATGGGCCGGGTCCGAAACTCTCGGAAAGCCCGGGACGGATGCGCTGGATTGCCAAACCGGTGGGGTTTCACAATTCCTATGTCTTTCGCACCCTGCTCAATCTCACCGAAAGCCGGATGCAGGAGTTGCTGGACAGGCAGGTTATCGGCACCTGGGCAGATCGTGCCGGCGCCAAACCCCCCGATGATTGGAATGGTCGGGATGGAGTCATCCAACCTTGAGGGAGCCAGATAGGATGCAGATCTGGAGAAGGACGCCATTATGAGCAAAGTCAAAACCATCATAGAATCCTGGTTTGAGTGGGCCAGGGAACGGACCCATCCCACCCAAGCCTCCCTGAAACCGGAGGCATTGGATGACTTGCTGGTGATAGATGTCAGTTCCGGGAGTATGGGAGGGCCGGTGTGCTCCTCCATGCTCGCCGAACTGGGCGCCACGGTCATTCGCATCGAACCTCCCGGCGGTGATGTCACCAGGAAATTCAGCCCCTTCGGCATAATGCATCAAGATACCGGCTTGGGGTATCTCGCGGAGGGAAGAAACAAATACCATGTCAGCCTCGATTTAACGAAAGCGGAATCCCGGGAGTTTTTCACTACCCTGGCGAAACATGCGGATATTATTATCGAAACCTATCAACCCGGGTCCATGGATGGCTGGGGGATAGGATACCGGCAGCTGCGAGAAGTCAATCCCCGCCTGATTTATGCCGCCTTAAACACCTATGGGCAATTCGGGCCCCGGGCGGAGGGCGGCCGGCCCGGTTCTGAAATAACCAACCAGGCCTATTCGGGCTTGGTGCAGATCAATGGCGAACCTGAACAAGGCGAGCCCACGGAATACGGCGTCCCCACCAAGGTGGGCAGTTGGTATGGTTGGTATGCCGAAGGCATGTTCGCGGCCTACGGCATCCTCCTGGCCCTCAACTTCCGCAGCGATACGGGCAAAGGCCAGATGGTCGACGTCTCCGGCGCCGAATGTATCATGAAATTCATCGACTATAATCTCAGTTGGTTCCATATGGAGGGCAAGGTCAAAGAGCGGCTGGGAAATTACGATATCGCGGTCTTCCCCTATACCTTTATCCGTTGCCGGGAGGGCTATACCTTCCTGGCGGCCTATAACGATGAAGCCTTTGAGACCCTGATGGAAATCATTGAACGCCCCGAAATGGCGAAGGATCCCAGATTTTCCTCTTTTCAAAACCGCACCTCGATGGAGAATGAAGTGGCGCTGCAAAATCTTCTGGAAGAATGGAGCCTGCGCTATCCGGTGGATGAAGTGATCGAGCGGGTCCAGGCTGCCATTTCTAAAAAAGAGGGTAGAGGCGCCGCGGTGGTCACCGGCAAGGTCAGCCAACCGGCGGAAGTGCTTCAGGAGCACAACTGGTGGGATCGGGGCGTGTTTCAAAAGATAGATGACCCTACCTATGGTGAACTCACGGTCCAGGGGCCGGCCTGGAAAATGAGCGAAACCCCGCCGCGCCTCAAATGGGTATGCCGGCCCGTCGGCGCCGATAACGAGTTCATCTATTTGAAATATCTAGGAATGGGCCGGTCGCAACTGGAGGCTCTGAAAAGGGCAGGGGTCGTTTAGGACTGAGGCGGCAAACGGGTTTTTGTGTCATCCTGAACGAAGTGAAGGATCTAGAACTTATTAGCATGCCTGGATGCTGCGCGGCGCTCAGAATGACATCCTGGCGCAGGCTAAAGCCTGCGGCTGCCAGAACCTGTAAAGGCATGACTCTCTTTTAGTAGCGGCAATAGGTGAGGGTGTCTTTTTCGAACTCGACACTCACTTCTTCGCTGAGAGAGGGCCGGATTTTCGGCAGGATTTCCAAGATGGTGTCGGTGGTCACGCGATAGTCCCGCTTGATAAGCAGTTCCTGTTCGAAGGCGAACTGGGCTACTTGCTGGAAGAGATATTCGATATCGGCTGGGGTAAAGCGGGCGGTCTCCTTGACAACCCGGTCTAAATCGATTTCCCCGGTATTGAGCATGGAGAAGAAGTGTTTTAGGATGGTGGCCCTTTCGTCTTCGTCCAGCCCGCCCACGGGGATGATGCAATCAAAGCGGCCCGGACGCAGCAGGGCGGCATCCAGTTGCCGGATGTAATTGGTGGCGCAAATCAGGAGGATATGGTTCCCCTGGCTTTTGAGCAGGGGCACCTGTTTGAGAAATTCGTTGGTGATCGATTTGTCCAGACGGCTGGCCTCATCACGATTGCCCGCCAGCTCTTCAAATTCATCGATAAAAATGACGCTTTTCTCGAGAGTGCGGGCCTTTTCCATGGCCCGGCGCAGATTGGCCCCCACCTTGTCGACGCCGTCAACCATGAGCATGCTGGGGGCAATTTCGATGAACCACCAGGAGAGCGCCCCGGCGATGGCCTTGGCAAAATGAGTCTTGCCGGTGCCGGGAGGGCCGAAAAAGATGATGGTTTTGGGAGGGACGACGCCGTGTTTTTTGGAGAGATCCTCCTGGGTCAAGGGCAGGATGATCCTCTTCTGGACGATCTGCTTGGGCGGTTGGGACTCCGCAATGGTGTCCCAGATTTCTTTGCGGATGGTCCGAGCGCCCATTTCCTTTAGAAGGTCTTGCTGCTGATAGGCGAGATATTCCTCCCGGGCCTGCTCCATATTTTCCAGGAAGTCGATGCAGGCCACCCGCAGGCCCACATCGCGGCCGAGTTTTTCAGACATGAGCCATTTATGCTGCAAAATCCTGGGCCACAGATCCGCGGCAGCTTCCGGCTCCAATCTGGCGCCGCAGCACTCAAATATCGTGGCGGCGGATACTTCCGGTGCTAAGAGATCCGGCAATTCTTCGTCCATGATGCAACGCCTCGCGTAAGGCCCTGCCCCCGGAGCCCCTCAAAGAGACCTCCCGTACTTCCTGAAGCGCCGGCAAGTTAAGGCGGAGAGACGGGAGTTTGCCCGGGGTCGGGGTTGAAATTGGCCGGTAGCTGCTTATCGGCGCCTAGAAATTTATCTCAATTCCTTACGGGCTTCAAGTTATAATTATTTGAGCCGCAGCAGTCCTGCCGCTAGAACCATCAAGAGACCTTTGGCCGCGTCAGAACCGCCAGGTTGAATTTTATTGGGAGGAACCAGATGCCATCAAAGCCTGAAGATATGTGGCAGT
Organism: Desulfobaccales bacterium; assembly: GCA_052326585.1. Taxonomy (GTDB): domain Bacteria; phylum Desulfobacterota; class Desulfobaccia; order Desulfobaccales; family 0-14-0-80-60-11; genus JAPLJC01. The sequence goes on from JBKQLU010000030.1 coordinate 32,305, forward strand.
GCCAGGCCACCAATTGCGGTTATATTTACGATCCGGCCAGGGGTGATAAAAAGGGGAAAATCCCGCCGGGAACCCGATTTGAGGATCTTCCCGACGACTGGAAATGTCCCTGTTGCGGAGCCAGTAAAAAGATGTTCCGCCCCCTGGCGGGGCCGGATGCGGTGGCGGCACAGCCGGTTAAATGTGCCACCTGAACCAGGCGAGCCGCCTGATCCCGGATAATTTGCCCCGCGTGCACTCGCTGGCTTGATAGTTTAGAGGACCGGCTATGAATTCGGCATAACCCAGGTTATGGAGGGCGTCCCTGATGGCGACAGCGCAGCAGGCCGGCCAAGAACTCTCGCCCTGGTGGAAAATAGGGGTTATTTTCACTATCTGCGTCGGGTTTTCCGTTCTGATCTTCATCACGGTAAAGGCCTACCAGGGCGCCCCGCCCATTCCACTCAGGGTGGTCAATGCCGGGGGTGAAACCGTCTTCACCCGGGATGATATCCTGGCAGGGCAGCAAGTCTTTCTAAAATACGCCCTCATGGAAAATGGCACTATTTGGGGGCACGGGGGCTACCTGGGGCCGGATTTTTCGGCCGCCTACCTCCACAATCTGGCGCTGGAGGCCGGAGAACTTGAGGCCCAGCAAGGTTACGGTAGTTCACTGGCGGAGCTCGACCAGGCCCAGCGGGACGTGGTGGAGGGCGCGGTGCAGCGCCTGCTCAAGGAGAATCGCTACAACCCCCAAACCCAGACCTTGTTGTTCTCGGAACCGGAAGCCGCGTCCTTTCAGCGACAGATCGGCCTATGGACCGACTATTTCGCCTCCCCCTTAAAAAACGGCGGTTTGAAAGCTAAATATATCGACAATCCCCGGGAACTTCGCCAACTAACTGCCTTTTTTGCCTGGACCGCCTGGGCCTCAGTGGCTGACCGCCCGGGCCGGGACTACTCTTACACTAACAATTTTCCTTACGATCCCCTGGCGGGCAACACAACTCCGGCCGCGGTCTACCTGTGGAGCGCCCTGAGCCTAATCACCTTGCTGGCCGGGACCGCGGTCATCCTCTTCGCCTTCGGCAGGTTCGATTACCTGGGCTGGCGGGGTACCGGCGCCCCGGCGCATCCCCAGATGCTCCCGGGCCGGGCCAGCGCCATCCAAAAGGCTACCATTAAATTTTTCCTGGTCGTCACCCTGCTGTTTTTGGCCCAGGTGCTGGTGGGTGCGGCCACGGCCCACAACCGGGCGGAGCCCGGCAATTTTTACGGGCTGAATCTCTACCAGTGGTTTCCCACCAGCATCCTGCGCACCTGGCACCTGCAATTGGCGATTTTCTGGATTGTCACTGCCTACGTCGCGGGCGGGCTGGTTCTGGCCTCATCCCTGGGAGAAAAAGAGACGCGGGGGCAGGTGCGGGGCGTTCACCTGCTCTTCTGGGCCCTGGTGGTGGTGGTGGCTGGCAGCCTCCTGGGGGAGCTGCTGGGCATCAATCAACTTCTGGGCCCCCTCTGGTTCTGGTTCGGGGACCAGGGTTGGGAGTACCTGGACCTGGGACGCGCCTGGCAATTCTTGCTGGCCGCCGGGCTGGGTTTATGGGTGGTGCTCCTCTACCGGGCCCTGGCTCCAGCCTTCAAGAATCCGGCGCGCCGGGAAATCTCCAGCCTCTTCATGCTGGTTGCCCTGGCCATCCCAGTCTTCTACCTGCCCGCCTTTTTCTTCGGCAGCACCACCAATTTCACCGTAGTGGATAACTGGCGGTTCTGGATCGTCCACCTGTGGGTGGAAGGCTTTTTGGAGCTATTGGTGACCGCTATGGTGGCCGTCACTTTCTTCTTATTGGGAGTGGTCTCGCGTCAGACTGCGGCCCGGGTGGTTTATCTGGACGCCATCCTCTTTTTGGGGAGCGGCATTGTGGGCACCGGCCACCACTGGTATTGGACCGGCCAGACCCAGCTCAACATGGCCCTGTCCGCCCTGTTTTCCTCCATGGAGGTGGTGCCATTGACTCTCCTGACCCTGGATGCCTGGGATTTCGTCAAGCTGACCAAGGGTGAATGCGAAGTCTGCGGGGTCAATCTCTCTATGCCCCATAAATGGACCTTTTATTTTTTGATGGCCGTGGGGTTTTGGAATTTCGTGGGAGCCGGCATCTTCGGATTCCTCATCAATCTGCCCATCGTCAGCTACTTTGAGGTGGGCACTATCCTGACCCTCAACCACGCCCACGCCGCTCTTATGGGGGCCTTCGGCATGGAGGCCATGGCCTTGACCGTCATGGCCCTGCGCCAGGTTTTGCCGGACGAGCAGTGGGCCGGTCCGGAAAAATATATCCGCGTCTCCTTCTGGGGGTTAAATACCGGCCTGGCCTTAATGGTGGTGGGCAACCTCTTCCCCGGGGGGGTTTTGCAGTTTTACGACGTCCTGATTAATGGTTATTGGCACGCCCGCAGCTTGGCTTACACGGGACGAAGCTACGTACGTTTCATCGAATGGTGCCGGATGCCCGGCGATCTGGTCTTCATTTTCCTGGGCGTGATCCCCATGGTAATGGCCGCGGCCTTAACCTACTGGAACATCACCCGGGAAGCAGACACTTCCTCTCCGGGGTTCAAGCGTTAATAGGTTCTTTTGCGGGATAGAAAATCTCCCCTTCAAAATAATCCCAGATCGCCCCGGATGGAGCGATCTGGGGACTGGCCGCGCCAGGAGAACTGCTGCTAATGTTTTTCCTCATGCGGAGGAGTGGTTACAGGCTTGCCACCGCTGGGAGCGGGGGTTTTGGGGCGAACTGCATTCCCGGCATTCCCGCCTGGATGATATCCGGGCGCGGTGGTGCCGCCAGGATGATATCCGGTACCGGCGGTACCTTGTTTACCATACGCGGTGGTCCCGCCCGGATGATATCCGGTCCCGGGGTTACCCTGGTTCCCATACCCGGCAGTCCCGCCCGGACGATATCCGGTCCCGGGGTTACCCTGGTTACCATAGCCGCTACCACCAGCAGGATGGTAGCCGGAACCGCCGGCTCCCTGGTTCCCATACCCGGTACCTCCGCCCGGACGATATCCGGCACCGGCGGTCCCTGGATTCGCGCCCTGGAAGCCTCGATTCCAACCTCCCCCCTGGCCGCGATTGTAGCGATTGTAAAAATTCTCGTCATAGTGGCGGCCCATCTGGTGATCGCGCCATTGCGGATACTGGCGCTCAAAATTATTCCAGTATTGCGGATGGGCCTGATACCAGGAATTCCACCCTGACGCATACCAGTTCCCGGGTCTGACGATATAGACCTGAGGATAGGCGTAGTACGGGGCAAATCCAATTTTGGGGCCGAAAAAGTAGTAGAGAATCCCATTCATAAACCAGTCGCCCTTGTAAAAGGTCCAGGGCGTATTATTCCCCACATAGGGGGTCATGACATAGCCCTGAGCGGCAGAAGGTCCGGACATCGCGCCGATCGCGCCCCCAGTCAGCAAAACTACCAACAGCAAAAAAGCAATGCGCCTCTTCATGACTACCCCCACAATTCGTTTTTAGTTGGCCCGATGATCTCTGGCGTGGCACTTAGCCAGGCTTGCCGTTCCAGGAACCCGGCGCCAGAGAAAATGCCCGATCTGGTAAGTTAGATGACTATAAGTCTGAATAAGTTAACTGGCTTATCACGCATTGCGGCGCTTCTCCAGGAAAGCCTCTAAACCCTGCATGCGCCCTACTTCGCCTGGGGCCGCGGCCGCTTTTGGCAGGCCTGGTAAACATCATTGATGATCTGAGCCGATACGGTCTCCATGGCCTCGCTCATCCCCTGGGCCAGGCCCTGGGGCGTCTTCTGCACCAGTGGCTCTACGGCCCGATAATTTCTCTGGAACACCACCTTTTGCGAAATCAGCTCCGGCAGCGTATCCAGCAGGGTAATGTTAACGACCAGGGAGGCCTTCCAGCCGTCGGGTTCATCGACTTCCTGGAACTCTTCCACCGTCCCTTCCAATTGGTAGCGGCTGTTCCCGTAGTTAGGGCCAAGAAACACCCCCCGGAAGAGCCGGGAGTTCCTCAGGTCTCTGATGAGGTAGTCGGTTACCAGGAACCCCGGGTTGACCCGCCAGCGGTGGTACCGGTAAACGTCACTCTGGTAAGGGCTGGGCCGGTATACCATATCCGTGCTGTTATAGGCCTGCGCCACCGCGAACTGCTCCACCGCGAGGTTCTGATCGAGTTGGGGGCGGGCCCCCAGCACTGGCGAGGAGTATTCCAGGATATAGCTCTCCACCGCATTGGGTGGTTTTCCACATCCCGATAACCAGGAAATCAGGAAGAACCAGATCATCAGGGTTATCAGCAGACGGGGCGGCCGCGGCCAGGGTTTAAGTCTTCTCATAGATCACCTTGAGTTATTCATTCCACCTTTTCTGTGGCGCTTTGCCGAAAAAGAGGTCCGGCGGCCGCTCCTTGAGGCGCTCCAGCAATTGGTCCAGGGAGGCCGAGGCGCGCTGGAGATGGTCGCTGAGTGCCGACGCATCCCGGGCGACGGTGCGATAGCGCAGGGCCGTTTCCGGGAGCTTCATGGCCTGCAATTCTGTCTGGATACTGGCCGCGAGTCCATGGATTTCCTTGATGGAATCCCGGGTCCCAGCCAGAATCTCATCCAGCTTTTTGGCGCTGACCGTATCATTGATCCGTCCGGTGAACTTATCCAGGTTGGTCGCAGTGCCATGCAGTCTTGTCAGGATGCCGGTCATCTCCTTGCCCTGCAAGAAGTTTTGCATAGCCTTGGTCGTAAGCACGACCTGGTCGGAAATGCCTTTCGTGTCAACCTGCTGGAACTTACCCAAAATGACGGTGGCGGCGTCAACCAGACGCTGAATCTCGGAAGGGCGGGTGGGGATTATGGGATATTCGGAAGGGAAGCTAACCTGGGGCGACAGGGCGCGCTCCTCGGGCGTAGGCCGGTCCAGCCCGATGAATTTTACCCCGGTGATGCCCGCGGCCCGCAATTGGGCTATGGTGGTATTGGGTAAATCACCCCGCAGGTTGATCTTCATGACCACCCCGACCAGTCGATTATCGGGCGCTACCCGGATCTGCTCCACCCGGCCCACATCTACGCCCCGGTATTTGACGCCGGAATCTGCCTGCAGGCCCTCCACCGATTCGTCAAAGTATGAGATGTAGTGTTTTCCCTTCTGAAAGAAGCTGCTGGCTCCCACCCAGATGATGGCGGCCACGGCTAAGATAGATCCCAGGATCACGAAGAGCCCCAGGATAAAGTTGGTAGATTTTCTGGCCATATTTATGGTCCCTTAGACTGGTCGCTGCTGAAAGGCTTGCGGTTAAAGAAGTTTTTCACCCGGGGGTCCGGGGAATTCTCCTTGAGGTCCCGGGGGTCGCCTTCAGCGATGATGCCCCTGGCGCTCTTATCCAGCATTATGACGCGGTGGGCGATGGCAAAAATGGACTCCAGTTCATGGGTGACCACCACCATGGTCGTGCCCATGCCGGCATTGAGGCTTTTGATCAGGATGTCCAGTTCCGCGGCGGTTACGGGATCCAATCCGGCTGAAGGTTCATCAAAGAAGAGCACCGCAGGATCGAGGGCCATGGCCCGGGCCAGTCCGGCTCGCTTCGCCATCCCACCGGAGATCTCTTCGGGCAGGTGGTTTTCATACCCGGCCAGATTCACCAGGCCCAGTTTCATCTTGACGATGAGATCGATAGTCTCTTCATCCAGGTCGGTAAATTCCTGGAGGGTTAAGCCGACGTTTTCAGCCAGGGTCATGGACCCAAAGAGGGCGCCGGACTGAAAGAGCACCCCGATCCCGGTTTTTAAGGAATGGAGCTTGCTCTCGTCATCGGTCATGATATCGATGCCGTTGAGCAACACTCTCCCAGCCGCGGGCGGATAGAGGCCGATCAGATGTTTGAGCAGGGTAGATTTGCCGCAGCCGCTCCCCCCCAGAATCACCAGGATCTCACCCCGGTTAACCTGAAAGCTGACCCTCTCGAAGACGGTGTTGTCGCCAAAGCGGGCAGTGAGTCCATCCACCACGATGATGGGGTCTTGACCGGCGTTTCCCAAGGAGTATCCTTTTGGCGGACAACTTACAAAAAATAGAAAGATCTAAAAAAGGCTTCCGGAAATTTCTCCCTAAATCCCCAAATATTGAAAAGCCAGAGCGAAGGCTGAGTCGGTGACGATGATGAGAAACAGGGCGGCCACCACCGCCGAGGTGGTGGCGGAACCCACCGCGGCGGCCCCGCCCCGCACCTGGAAACCGCGTTGGCAGCCGATGCCGGCAATAAGCAAGGCAAAGACTCCAGCCTTAAGAAGGCTGAGGATGATATCCAACAAGGCAAGACTGGTCTGGGTCTCCTTCAGGTAGGCGTAAGCCGTCAGGTCCAGACCCATGACCCCCACCACCAGGCCGCCGGCGATCCCGAAGATATCGGCGTAAACGGTGAGGAGGGGCACTACTACAATGGCTGCCAGCACCTTGGGGAGCGCCAGAAACCTGATGGGGTCGAAACCCATGGTCACCAGGGCGTCCACTTCCTCATTGACCTTCATGGTGCCGATTTCCGCGGCAAAGGCGGACCCTGACCTCCCGGCTACTAGAATGGCCGTCATGATGGGACCAAGTTCCTTGACCATGCCGATGGCCAGAAGAGAGGCCACGTAGACATTGGCCCCGAACTGTTTGAGCTGCAGCGAAGACATGAAGGCGATAATAAGCCCCAGGAGGAAGCTGAGGAGGCCCACGATGGGCAGCCCATCCGCCCCCGCCTTTTTCATGTAGTAGGTGACGTCCTGCCAGCGGACCGAACGCGGGTGGAGCAAGGCTTGCATCATGCTGATAAGGAGCGCTCCCAGAAAAGAGGTCACCTCCGCCAGGTCATTAAAGAACCGCCGGCTGCCCTCACCCACTTGCTCCACCAGATTGCCGCTGTCCCGCTCGCGGATCAGAGGAGGGGTCCGCAGGGCTTGCGGATCGATGAGGCCCATGATCCCCTTGGCCTTCGCGGTGGGATTGACAAACTCCAGGGGCACGGACCCGGCCCTGGACTTGCTCTCCAGCTCTAAAAGCCCCAAGGCTCCGGCGCTGTCCAGATATTCCACCCCGGCCAGGTCCACGGTCAATTTGCTGGGGGTCATTCTGCCCAGCAGGGCCGTGACCTCCAGGTTAAAGAGGCCCAGATTTTCCAGGGCGATGCGCCCGGAGATGGCGAGATTGAGTTCCCGGCCTTTCTGGCCGGCCACCTTTAGGCTGAAGTTGCGACTCGGTTGAGTGGGGTGGTCCATAGCATCCGGGAAACGCCGGTCCGGCCCCGTGACCCTTCCGAACCCGCGCTTATCCTAAATGATTCAGTTAGTTATTAAAATCGAGCGCCAGGAACTCTTCATCGGTCAGACCCCACCTGTGCAACGCTTCCTCCGCATCCAGGCTTACACCCAGCAGTCCTACCAGCCGCCCCCCAGAGAAGATCGGGGCCGCGATGATATAAATCTCAGAGCCGCCCTGCAAAAAGAAGCGCTTTTGGGAGATACGGCGGCTTTTCAAGACCTGGGCAAATAAATCGTAGCCGGAGAAATTAAAGCCCCCGTCTTTTTTCTCGGGATACCTTCCCAGGCTGTCTCCCTGCAAGTCCGCGACGCCGATCTGGAAAGGGCAGCTGCGGCAGAGCTTAACAGCCGACTCCGATGCTCCCAGGGCCTGATTGACGGCTGGCGTGTCCAGCCGGGCCACCGGTCCGCCCAGCGTCCCGGCCAGCCGCTGGATACAGCCTTGGACCTCTTCCTTAAAATTGGCCGCGGCAGGACTCAAGGGCGGCTTTTTGGCGGAACAGGCGCAGAAAATTAAGAGAATCAAAAGAAGAGTGAGATGCCGAAGACGACCGGCGTTAAATTTACCGGGGAGACTACCCTGTGCCATTTGCCACCACCTTTGCCACTCTTAATTTGTCTGAGGCCGCAGCCGTGAAAATAGTCTTAGCAGGTTATGCTGCCCGCCGGTTAAGCGGCGGGGGCAAGGTTAAGGCCGCGGCTCCGGAAGGGCGGCGGCCCTGGCCGCGCCCCTTAAATCTCACTCTTGCTCCCCGAATACCCGGGCGAAGATGGCATCGACGTGGCGCAGGGAGCGGTCCAAATCGAAGATGGGCGCCAGTTCCGCCGGGGTCAGATGCCGGGCGATCTCCGCATCATTTTGGACCAGGGTGGCAAAATCGGAGCCTTGTTCCCAGACTAGCATGGCCGGGCGCTGCACCAACCGGTAAGCTGCATCCCGGCTCAGGCCCTTGCCGATCAGCGCCAGCAGCAGGCCCTGGGAAAAGATCAGGCCGTGGGTGAGGTTGAGGTTCTTGAGCATATTTATCGGGTAAACCGTGAGATCCTTGAGCAGGCGGGTCAGGCGGGACAGCATGAAGTCCAGGAGCACGGTGCTATCCGGGGCAATGAGCCGTTCCACCGAGGAGTGGCTGATGTCCCGCTCGTGCCACAGGGGGACGTTTTCCAGGGCCGCCAGTGCATTGGCCCGGAGCAGCCGGGCCAGGCCGCACAGGTTCTCGGACAAGACCGGGTTGCGCTTGTGGGGCATCGCGGAAGAGCCCTTTTGGCCGGCCGCGAAGAACTCCTCGGCCTCCCGCACCTCGGTGCGCTGCAGGTGGCGGATCTCCAGGGCCACCTTCTCGACGCTGGCGCCGATCAGGGCCAGGGTAAGGAAATATTCGGCGTGCCGGTCCCGCTGCAGCACCTGGGTGGAGATGGGCGCCGGGGTAAGCCCCAGGCAGGCGCAGGCCCTGGCCTCCACCTCCGGGGGCAGGTGGGCGAAGGTGCCCACCGCGCCGGAAAGTTTGCCCACTGCGATAGTTTGGCGGGCCGCCGCCAGGCGGGCGCGCTGCCGTTGGAATTCGGCAAACCACAAGGCGAAGACTAATCCCAGGGTAACGGGTTCGGCATGCACCCCATGGGTGCGGCCCACCATAGGCACATGCTTAAATTCATAGGCCCGCTCCTTCAGGACAGTAAGCAGCCCATCCAGATCGGCTTGCAAAAGGTCGGCGGCTTCCTTGAGGCGCAGCGCCAGGGCGGTATCCAATACGTCCGAGGAGGTGAGCCCGAAGTGGAAATAGCGGCCGTCCTCTCCCAGGCCGGCGGCCACCTGGTCCACAAAGGCGGCCACGTCGTGATGGGTCTTTTCTTCCAGGGCCAGGATCTGCTTAACGTCGACGGCAGCCTCGGCCCGGGCCCGGGCCGGCGTCTCCCGGGGAATGATGCCGCACTCCGCCATGGCCTCCATGGCCGCCAACTCCACCTGGAGCCAACTGGCATACTGATTCTCTTCGCTCCAGATGCGGGCCATTTCCTTGCGGCTGTATCGGGGAATCATGTCTCACCTCAAGGGCGCCGGCCGATTTTACCAGGAAGCGCCTCCGTGATTATAAACGGAAGCCCCTGGTAAGAAAAGAAGATTGACGCGGCTAACTCGAATAGATAACTTTCTTGACATCCGGAAGTGTTGCCGCGAGACCGATATGGCCGATTGGGGAGAAATTTTTGCCGCGCCAAAGATGCAGGGGCTGCCGCCCAACCCGGAGTTCCTGGCCCTGCTGCCGGAACTGAAACTGGCTGGCTGCCGCCGGGTCCTGGATGCCGGCTGCGGGGTGGGCCGCCATCTGCTGCCCCTGGTGCAGGAGGGCTTCCAGGTGGTGGGGGTGGACCGGGAGGCCTCGGTGCTCCGGGTTTTGCAGGGCCGCCTGCAAGCCGCCGCCCTGGCGGCGCCGTTGCTCCAGGCCGATCTGCGCCGTCTGCCCGTAGCCCCGCGCCGCTTCGATCTCGGCGTCAGCATCAATGTGCTCAATCACGGGGATGCCGCGGCTTTTCGGGCCTATTGCCGGGAACTGGACCGGGTTTTGAAGGTTGGCGCCCATCTCTTCATCTATCTCTCACCCCGGGTATTTGCGGCCCGGGTGATGCTGCCCGGCACCCGGGAGCTGGAGCCTGGCACCCTGGTGGACCTCGCCACCCCGGATGGCAAACTGGTGCACCATTTCCCCACTCCCGAAGAATTGCAGGCGCAATTCCCGGGCTATGAACTCTGTCGTCTGGAGACCATCCAGGCTGCCATCCCCTTCATGGGCGACGTCGAAATGCCTCAACTCATCTTTTATGGAAGGAAAGGATAAAGCCTGGACCGCCGGGTTGCGGTGGCACAGGTTGGCCCAAGATAGAGAAAAACGGCAAACAGTCCCCTAGAAAATCCATGGCTGAGCAAGAGGAATCCCCCATCCTGGCCCAGCGCCGGGGTAGCCTGTTAAATCTGGTCCTCAACCGGCCCCGGGTCCTCAACACCCTGAACCGGGAGATGGTCCGGCGGCTGCGCCGGCATCTGGATGAGGCCCGGGAGGACGCGGGGGTAAGGCTGATCGTCCTCTCCGGGGCCGGCGACCGGGGCTTCTGCGCCGGCGGCGATCTGAAGGAATCGGCCCTGGCCCTTAAGGGCCAGGCGCCTCTCCAGGTCGAAGATTTTTTCCGGGAAGAGTACGCCCTGGATTTGCTGCTGCACCAGTTTCCCAAGGCGGTGGCGGTCCTGGCGGATGGCATCACCATGGGCGGCGCGGCCTGGGTTTGGCCGCAGGCGCGGACCTGGTCGTGGCCACGGAACGCAGCCGCATGGCCATGCCCGAGACCAGAATCGGCTTTTTTCCGGATGTGGGGGCCAGCGGCTGGCTGCACGACCGCTGTCCCCCCGGCTATCCGGAGTACCTGGCCCTCACCGGTTACGAAGCGCTGGGGGGCGAATGCCTCCGCCTGGGATTGGCCACCCACCTGGCGCGATCGGCACGCCTGCAGGACCTCTTGGAGGACCTGGTTAAGATCGGGGCGCGCCTGGCGCCGGGGTCCCTGGGAAGGGAGGAGGCAGCCAGTCAGGTTCGGGCCGGGCTTCCGGACTACGCCCGCCAGGACGTGCCGCCCCGGCCGGAGTTGGACGCCTGGGTGGCCCGGCATTTTGCGGGTAGAGAGAGCCTGGGGGAAATTGTCGCCTCCCTCAGTCAGTGCAGCCAGGAGCTGGATATCTGTGGGGAGGCCTTGCGGCGGATATCCGAGCGCTCCCCCACGGCCCTGGCCCTGACCCTGAAGCTGCTCCGGGCCAACCGGGGGCGGCCGCTGCCGGAGGTCCTGGCGCGGGAGGCCCGGGCCGCCCGCCTCATGGTGCAGCAGCCCGACTACCTGGAGGGCATCCGGGCGCGACTGATCGACAGGGATGATCGCCCCCGCTGGCAGCCGGCGCGCCTCAGCGATCTGGGTGAGCTGGCAGTAGAGCTTTAGCAGGAGTGTCGGGGCGGGTTTTAAAACCAGCCCCGACCGGGCAATTAACCTGGGGCAACTTGCGGCGGCGAGCCGATTCCGCTATAAAAACCTTATGTCTAAGAAAGATGAAATCCTGCCGATAAAGCGCAAACCTACCCGGTCCATCCATATCGGCGGGGTACAGATCGGCGGCGGCGCCCCGGTGGTGGTGCAGTCCATGACCAATACCGACACCGGGAATGTCAGCGCCACCCTGGCCCAGCTCCAGAGATTGGCTGCGGCCGGCTGCGAGGTGGCCCGGCTGGCGGTGCCGGATCAGAAGGCGGCCCGGGCCTTTGGGGAGATCAAAAAAGAGAGCCCGCTGCCCCTGATTGCCGACATCCATTTCAATCAGCGCCTGGCCTTGGCCGCCCTGGAGCAGGGGGCCGACGCCATCCGCATCAACCCCGGCAACCTGGGGGGGGAGCAGAAGACCCGCCAGGTGCTGGAGGCCTGCCGGCAGCGGGGGGTGCCGCTGCGCCTGGGGGTGAATGCCGGCTCCCTGGAGGCGGATTTGCTGGAAAGGTATGGCGCCCCTAGCGCCGCGGCCCTGGCGGCCAGCGCCCTCCGCTGGGTCAAGAAGTTCGAGGCTTGGGGCTTCTTCGATTTCAAGATCTCCCTGAAATCCTCCGATGTCCTGGTGACCGTGGCGGCTTACCGGGAGGTCTCGCGCCGGACAAACTATCCTTTGCATCTCGGGGTGACCGAAGCCGGGGGGCTGATCGCCGGAACGGTAAAGTCGGCCCTGGGGATCGGTATGCTGCTGGCCCAGGGTATCGGCGACACCATGCGGGTCTCACTCACCCGGGACCCGGTGGAGGAGGTGCGGGCGGCCTATGAGATTCTCCGGGCCCTGCACCTCCGGGAGCGCGGCGTAGAACTGATTTCCTGCCCTACCTGCGGCCGCTGCCGCCTAGACCTCTTCGCGCTGGCAGAGGAGGCGGAGCGGCGCCTGCTGGCGGTGACCACCCCTCTCAAGGTGGCTATCATGGGCTGCGTGGTGAACGGGCCGGGGGAGGCCCGGGAGGCGGACATCGGCGTGGCTGGCGGCGCCGGGGTGGGAGTCCTGTTTAAAAAGGGGCGCAAGCTCCGCCAGGTACCCGAGAAAGAGTTGCTCCGCGCCCTGCTTGTGGAAGTGGCGGCCCTCACCGGTGAGGCGGTGGATTTGCCGGAAAATGGGCCGGAGAAGCCCTGAGCCGCAGGGGCCGGGTGAAAGACCGGCCTCATCTAAGCAGGCTGGAAAGAGTTTGTAAAAGGTGCCTCACGGATTCTGCGCCAATGCCGCCACCAGGTTTTATCGGTCTTAAAGTTATTTGGACGTTACAGAAGCGGCCGGTTCTTTCGAGCCGCTGCTACTCCGCAACAACCCCGGCACCCTGGCAGCAACCTATCCTCTTATTGGGAATACTTATCCCGCCACGAAAGTCGCACCCCGTAAAAATCAGGGACTTATCCGGTCAAAATCAGGGATAGCCCTATTTGATTTTTCTTTTGATGCCGTAAAGTACGATAAACTTGGCCTATGTGCCGGAAAAACTGGGAGATTTTAAAAAAATTCCTTGACAAACAGCCAAAAGATTCTTAATCAATGATGCATTCTAATAGCTTGGCCAGGTGGGACAGTTCAGGGATGGCAGGATCATTCAGGTGTCCGAGTCAGAATTTTAAGGGGGCGACGTCAATGAAGATCTTGGTCTTAATCCTAATGGCGGGTCTGTTGTTTGCCGGATGCGCGAGCTACAACCATTCGGAGAATATCGGCACGGATGCCCACGGAAACGCGGTCGGTACCTACAGCCTGAGCAGCAATGGCCGCAACGGCGATTTTGCCTTAATCGGCGGTTACGGCTACGGCGGTTCGGGAGACAACGGCGGTGGTTTCGGCGCGGGGCTGCCGGCAGTACATACCGGTCCTCCGCAAATAGATGCTTATAATTTTGCCAGGGCCGTTGCCATGATCAATTACAGCAATAGATTAACATCGATTAAATACGATGAATCCGGTGGCATCCTGGAATACGACTTCGGCCAGGGGCCGATAGGCAGGCAAAGCAGCGCTCCCGGGATGAATCAATCATTTGGTCACCAGCCAATTCAATAAATAACGGATAAATAATATGGGCAAAAAGGTAATTTTTCTTATCCTGGCCATGGTCTGGTTAGTGGTGGGTGGACCCGCTGACCAAGGGCAGCGCGCCTATGCCGCGTCTGTCTCTGCAGTCGGCAATGCGCCCCCGCCTTTAGATCCCCTCGAGGTGGATGCCGCGACGCTTCCGAATATGCAGGATCTACCGTCCCCGGCGGGTTTGCTGCAGCAAGGGCGGCCCCACCGGTACACGGGGATCATCAAGAATAGGAGCAACTGTGACGTGTCGCTCTATTCGCACAATAGCGACGCCGCCTTGATCATTCCGGCCCATGGCTGGATCGAGTACGATGCCTGGCTACGCCATTTCCCCCTGACGGCCTACTGTGACGGCAAGCCCTTTTACTGCCTGGATATCAACGCCAACCCCAAAGCTTATCCCTTCATGTGCAAGAAATACGATTTCATGGTGGAAATCGTGGGACCGGGGGGGGCGCAAGGCTACCAAGGGAAGAAGCTGAAGAGAAGGGTCAGAAGAGTAAAGACGCTGGGCTAGGGAAGTTTTTGTAGGGGCGCACCCAGGGGTGCGCCCACCAATGGGCGGACAGGCGGGGCCGCTCCTAGACTCAAAGCCGTTATCTTGAATTTAGCGGGGGCAGCCCGGATCGGGGCTCCCCCGATTTTTTTTCGGGGCCGTCTGACGCTCCGGCCATCTTATGGCGGTTTGCCAACTCGTTGGTTCTTTGGGTCTAGGGGCGGACCCGTGTGTCCGCCCCCCTGGTGGGCACAGCCAATCACAGACTGGAAGCCTGTGCCACGCTCGTCCCCTGCAAAGGATGCTCTAGGTTTGACGCAACCCTGGTATTAAGCCGGCCTGGTAACGGGCCGGCAGAGATTTTGCCGGATATCCAGGTAGACTTCGCCGTAGCCCGGGGAGCCCAAACGCAGATTATAGAAGGCGTTGAGCATCAAGCTGGCCACCAGGAGGTTGGTGAACAGCAGTTGGGGGGCGCCCGCGGCCATGATCTCCTCACAGGAGAGCTCGGCGGGGCTGCGGTCCCTGGGCTTGGCGATCTCAGGGTGATAGCGTCCCAGGGAGGGGGTCAAATCCCGGCCGGCACGCCGGAGGTAGATCTGGACGTTGCCATCTTCGTAGTCGTTGCCCCCGGAGATCAGGGTGAGGTCCCGGAGGCCTGCGGCGCGGCCGTCTACCAGGTGGCGGGAGGCGTGGTTATCCACCATCAGGAAGACGATGTCCCGCTCCCTGATCAGGTATTCCAGGTTGGCGGCGGTGAGGTATTCCGGAACGGCTCGCAAGGAGATGGCCTCAAACTGCTGGGCCAGTTCCCGGGCCTTGACCTCGGCCTTGTTGCCGAGCCGGCTAAAGGCCTGGCGAGGTCCATTGGCAGGCTCAAAACGGTCGCCGTCGATAAGGGTGAGGCGGGTCCGCTCCCCGGAATATTGCAGGAAGCGGCAGAGGAAGGGCAGCAGGGCGCAGCCGATGCCGCCGATGCCGATGGCCTTGATCTCGGTGGTCATGCCCATTTGAGGTTCCGTTTCTCCGGGCGCCGGCCCTAAGTACCAAAAAGCAAAATACTTCAGACGGCCTCTTCAGGGGCCGAACTCGATGGGACGGGGCAGGGGGGTTACTTTGTTCTCCACCTCCCCGGCCCAATCCCCGGCCAGCGGCGCCTCGGCCCAGGGGATGGGATAAGGGGAGATGAGGTCTTCCGGGTCCAGATAGCCGCGGTAGCCCTGGACTACCACGGAGCAAGAGAGGCTCAGGTCGCCGTCGAGGTTGCCCACGGTGAGGTGCAAGCCATCGTCGTGATGCTCGTCAGCCTGGTCGCGTTGGGAGTGGAAGGCCTCAAGGCCGGCGTGGCTGTGAATGGTCCCCAGGCGGCGGAGCCCGGTGGGGAAATCCCGAACCTGATAATCGCAATGGCCGCCGGCCACGGTCTGCTGGGGGATGACCAGTTCGTAGGAGTGGCTGGTCTGCCGCCAGGCCAGCAAGGCCACGGCTTCGCTCTGGTGGCGGGCATAGACCGCCCGGAAAAAGGCCACTGCCCGGAGCAGCAGTGCCGCGGGCAACGGCGGGCCGCAAAGGCGCACCTCCGGTTCCTGGGGAGCCAGCCAGGGTATGCCGGCCGCGGGCACCACGGCCTGGAAGAACGGGGTACGTTTCACCAGAAAGAGGCCCTGGCGGGTGAGGAGGTAGTAGATGGGCTCCTCAGCAGGAGGGGAAAAATCCTGGTCTTTCAAGTAAATGGGCAGCATAGCGCAGTCGCTCATCCGGCAACATCATAAGTTCTAATCATGATACCGTATCAAACCCCGGGGGGCTCAGAAGATTTTTTTACTATCCAGCAGCAGGGTAACCGGGCCATCGTTTATGAGACCCACATCCATCATCTGGCGAAAGCGGCCGGTGGCCACTCTGAGACCGTGGTCAGAGAGCCTGGCGGCCAGCTCCTGGTAGAGCCTTTCGGCCAGCTCTGGAGGCGCCGCCGCATCGAAGGAGGGGCGGCGGCCTTTGCGGCAATCGCCCAGGATGGTGAATTGGGAGACCAGCAGCAGCTCGAAGCCGGTATCCAGAAGGGAGAGGTGGAGGAGGCGCTCCGCCTCTGAAAAGACCCTTAGATGGGCCAGCTTTTGCGCCAGATAGTCCACATCGCCGGGGCCGTCGTCGGCCGCCACCCCGGCCAGCACCAGGAGGCCCCGGCCAATCCTGGCCACTTCCTCTTGGGAGACCTGCACCCAGGCTTCCTTGACCCTTTGCACCACCAGCCGCATGGCGATATCTCCCGGCTTCAGTAGTCAGATGGCGGCCAGTGAGGGCGCGCCTGCACCTTAGGGGAGCTGCGGTCTGGCGCCGGAAGATCCGGGGACGCGGTTTGGCGGGGAGCCGCAGATCCGGGAAAAAACTGCTGTTAATGTATAATAATTTCCCGGGCAGTCGAAGGAAAAACCCGCTCCGCCTCTCCCTCCCAGCCTCAGATTAGATTTCCAGGACTGAAAATGCGCCATTTTCCCTTTGCGCGGCTCGGCGGTCCGATTGGGCAGCCCGATCAAACCATTGGTTTTCTACCCATTTCTATGTTAGCATACTGCAAAAAAGAGACTCCAGACTCGAAACTCAAACTTAATCATGGTTTCCCCACCTCCTTCCCAAGCCCGTTTAACTATCCCCAACCTCATCACCCTCACCCGGATTATCCTCACCCCGTTATTTATCATCTTTCTGATCCAGGGCCGCTATCGCCAGGCCCTGATCGTCTTTATCCTGGCCGGGATGAGCGACCTGGCAGACGGGCTGATCGCCCGCTGGTGGCAGCAGAAATCCCGTCTGGGAAGCTACCTGGACCCTCTGGCGGATAAGCTCCTGATGTCCGCCAGTTTCGTGACCCTGAGCATTTCCCGGATAATCCCTTCCTGGCTGACGGTGATGGTGATCAGCCGGGATGTCATCCTGGGCCTGGGGGCGTTGGTCCTGCTCCTGACGGATTATCCTCTGGTTATCAAGCCATCCCTGGCTGGTAAATGGACCACCACCGTGCAGTTGCTCACCGTGGGCCTGGTGCTGCTGGCCAAGGCCAGGTTATGGCATCTGCCTCCTGAAGCCCTGACCGCGGTCTATTATATCACCGCCGGCATCACGGCCATTTCCGGCATTCACTACATCTATGGGGGGCTCAAACTGGTGTCCCAACAGTCCGAGGACTGGCGGGACGGCAGTGGCTGAAGTCATCGATCTGGAGCGTTTCCGGGCCAGGATGGCAGCGGACCAGGGCTTCCGTTCCTGGCTGGGCCGCTTCAATGAGCAATTCGGGCCCGAAACCCGATTTGAGGATTTGAGTCCCGCCACCCTCCTCTATCTGGCCAGTCCCGGACAAGAGAACCTCTATGTCTTTTTCGATCTGATCATGGGGAGCGCAGGCCTGGGAGGGTCGCTGCGCTTTCGTCTGGATGACCTGGAATACGCCGCCAAGATGAAGATTATGGACATCGCCATCGCCCTGGTGGATCGGGCCAGGTTTGAGCTGATGCGCCGCCTGGGCTGGGTGGAGACGGTTTCCGGAGCGGAGCGCCCCATCATTCGACTCGTGCAAGAGGCCTGGCGCCGGCAGGTGGAATTTGCCCGGGAGATTCCCCGCCTCTGCGCCGGCCACCCGGATTATCCGGCCTATATCCGCCTAAACCGCCTGGACCGGGTGGTGTTCATCCGGAGGCTGATCCCCCGGGCCGTGGAGACCTTCCGGGAAGGGCTGGCGGCCGGGCCGCAGGACTAACTCGGGACCTCGCCGCCAGCCCCGGTGAGCCGGTTCTTTGCCGGCAATTATTTCAGGGGCGCCGCCGCATCTCTCTCCGCCACGATTCTTTTCCTCATAAAGAAGAAAATTGTTTCTCCCCGCCCCCGGTTCGCACTGGAAGCCAGGGCAAGACCCGATCAAAGGTCACCCTGAACGAAATCAAGGATCTCAAGTCACTAAAAATGCGGGATACTTCCCGGCGCTCGGCCTGACGATTATGGGCAGCCCGGGGTCCCGCAATAGCCACCAGGCCGTCTGGCAGCCTGGGCATCCCGGTCTAAGCCTTGGCATCCAAATGCCGGCGCACGGTCCAACCCAGGTGGCGCAAGACCAGAGGTTTCAGCAGGCACTGCCGAATTCCGACCTCCTGGGCCTGCGCGGTAAAATTCGCCTCGCTGTATCCGGTGGTGAGAAGGACCGGGAGGTCCGGGCGCAGCTTAAGGGCGGCCTCTGCCAGGTCGAGTCCGGTCATCGCTGGCATGGTCAAATCGGTAATCATCAGGTCAAAGGCCCGCGGTTGAGACTGAAACTCTTCCCAGGCGATGGGGGCGCTGGTAAAAGCGCTGACCCGGTACCCCAGGTCTTGAAGGAATTCACGGCCGATCTGGACGATGGCGGCTTCGTCATCCACCAGGAGTATATGTTCCGTGCCCCGGGGGATGGGTCCGGTCATGGAGACCTCCGGGGCTGAGGGTCTCTGATAGCTGGGCAGATAGACCCGGAAGGCGCTGCCGCTCCCCGGCTCACTGGTAACCGCGATGGCGCCGCCCAGGCTCTGGACAATGCCGTGGACCGCGGACAGGCCTAAGCCGGTGCCCTCACCCACTGGCCTGGTGGTAAAAAAGGGATCGAAAATGCGCGCCAGGGTGGGTTGATCCATGCCACGGCCGTTGTCCTTGACGGTGAGTCTAAGGTATGGCCCGGATTTCAGCTCAACGCCGGGTTCGGCCGCCGCGGCCTCCAGGGGCACCGGCTCCAGGTCGATTTGCAGAATTCCCCCGGTTGCCCCAAGCGCTTCAAAGGCGTTGCTGCTGAGATTCATCAAGATTTGGCTGAGTTGGACCGGCTCGGCCAGCACCAGGCCGCACAAGGGGTCCAGATTGTAGCGAATCTCAATAGTGGTGGGCAGGGAGGCCCGCAGCATCTTGAGCGACTCCTTCATGATCGACAGGATCTCCAGTGGCCGCGGCTGCGGCTCATTTTGGCGGCTGAAGGCAAGAATCTGCTTGACCAGGTCCCGGGCCCGGTCCCCGGCCCTTAAGGAGGCTTCCAATTTAGTCCTGATCTTCTCGGCGCCCGGCACCGTGTCCAGGGTCATGCAGGCCAGTTCCAGGTAGCCTTTCATGGTCCCAAGGACGTTGTTGAACTCGTGGGCGATCCCGCCGGCAAAGGTGCCCAGGGCCTCCAGCTTGGCCACCAGTTATATCTGGGCCGTTATGCTGGCCTGGATCTCTGCGTTCCGTTTACGTTCCGAGAGATCCCGGGCGACGCTGAGGATTAATTTGCTCCCCTGAAAGTCCAAGACCTGGGCGTGGATTTCCAAAGGCATGATGGAACCGTCCTTGCGGAAGCCGCTGGATTCGAAAAAGAGTTCCCCCTGGTCTTGTAGTTCCTTCAGTCTTTGCGGCATGACGCGGGCCAGTTCCGGGGTAAGGAATTGCTGCAAATTTAATCCCATTAACTCTTCCCGGCGGTACCCGAAGCTTCGGCAGGCGGCTTCATTGACCAAGATAAAAGCGCCTGCAAAATCGGAGACAAAGATTGGATCCGTGATCAGGTCCAGCAGCTTGGCCTTCAGGACCAGCTCCACATCGGCCTTGGCCAAAGGACCGGGGCCAGCCGCCGGCAGCGCCGGCAAATACTCCGGGCAGCCCTCCCGGTTAGCAGGATCGGTAGATTTTCCTGGTCTCAAGTCTTTTCCGGTAACCATTTGACGAAGTCTGGGTTAGTTAATTATAAGTTCATGCAAGGAGCCTGCCAGAGTGAGGGATCGCGGCGTTGCGCAACCCGGACGCCAGGGCGATGGCAATGCTGGTAATAATCTTCTCGATCCGCCATCGCCTGGACAGCCGAAAATTTGCCGGAAGGTGAATAATAGCCGAGGGCTCCCTTAAGCGAATCTGTTGGCCAGGGCGATGAGGGCTACGGCAGCGATATTATTGGGTTGAAAGAGGACGATGGGCTGTCCGGAAATCTGGGACATGGAGCAGGCTTCCTCGGAGTAAGGCACCACCCCGAGAATATCGCAATTCAGGCGCGTCTTGATATTTTCCAGTTTCATGGATACGGGCAGGACGATGCGGTTGGTGATGACCGCGCCGATATTGGCGTCACCCAGACCCCAGGATTTAAATAATTCCAGCATGGTCTTGCCGGCGCGCACCGAGAATTGCTCCCGTTCGCTCACCAGAACTACATAGTCGCACAGGCGAATGGCACTGCCAAAGGCCCCGGAAGGGTAGGCCGGCAAGTCGAGGATGACATAGTCCGCCAGACCGGCCGCCATCTGAATCAGGGCGGCGGCCCGGAGAGGGTCGATTTCGGTAAAATCCGCCGCCGCTTGCGGCCCGAAGAGGAGTCGCAGCCCCGGGGAGGAATTATAGAGAAACCGGGATAAATCGGCAGGGGTCAAGGAACCGGGCTCCAGGTCCAACCAATCCTTCAGATTGGACTCCGGATTTTGGTTTAACATGAGGGAGAAGGTGCCCCGGCCGCACTTGAGCTCCACGGCGATCACCTGGCGGTGCAGTCCGGCCAGCACCGCGGCAACGTTAAGCGCCACCGTGCTGGTGCCGACTCCGCCTTTGGCGCCGGTGAATCCGATGATCTTTGTGGACTTGGGTTGCTGGGCCTCCTCATAAAGGCGCCTGCCCTTCTTCTCCTCCTGTGGTTGCAAGAGGGATATCAGAATTGTCCTGGACGCCGGGGAAATTTAGAGAAGGGCGGCCTTCATAGGGAAGGTCTTCGGGTGAGACGGGCCGGACAGGGCCCGGCGGGCGCCGGGTCGGCACTGGTTGCGGCAGCGGGGGGACCCGCCCCCGGGCGGCTATTGGGTGCGGTTTACTGAGGATCAAGCAAAATGCGGGGTCCACCGGCAGAGACGGGAAAGAGTCTCCTTTTTGGGGCGCCCCAAGCGACGCGAGGTTGAGCAGGTTGCCGCCGCAGGTGGCGCCGGGGCCGGTTTATTTCCCCGGCAGTCTGGGGAGCTCGGTCAGGGCCTTTTGGATCATGGCATCGGGGTCCAGCTCGATATCCTGCAGTTGCCCTTCCAGGAAGGCGTCGTAGGCCGTCAGGTCGAAGTGGCCGTGGCCCGAGAAATTGAAGACTATACATTTGGACTGCTTAGTCTCCTTGCACACCCGGGCTTCGTCCACCGCCGCCTTGACGGCATGGGCCGTCTCCGGCGCCGGGATAATGCCCTCGGTTTCGGCGAAGAGGCGCGCCGCCTCAAACACGGGGTTCTGGGCATAGGCCCGGGCTTCGATGACCTTTTCATGCA
Source organism: Desulfobaccales bacterium (assembly GCA_052326585.1). Classification (GTDB taxonomy): domain Bacteria; phylum Desulfobacterota; class Desulfobaccia; order Desulfobaccales; family 0-14-0-80-60-11; genus JAPLJC01. The sequence goes on from JBKQLU010000030.1 coordinate 53,524, forward strand.
CCAGCAGGCAGAGTAGAGGCGAGTCGCCATGATAGCGCAAGCCGCCGGCATGGATGCCCGAAGGCACAAAGGAGTGCCCCAGGGTGTACATCATGATCAGAGGAGTGAGCCCGGCCGTGTCTCCGAAGTCGTAGGTATAAGTTCCTTTGGTGAGGGTGGGGCAGGCGGTGGGTTCCACCGCGATGAAGCGCCGCTCCCGGCCCTTAAGTTTATCCCGGACAAAGGGAAAGCAGAAGCCCGCGAAGTTGCTGCCGCCACCGACGCAGCCGATGAGGATATCCGGCTCTTCTTGCGCCAGGGCCAGTTGTTTTTTGGTCTCCAGGCCGATAATGGTCTGGTGCAGCATGACGTGGTTGAGGACGCTGCCCAGGGAGTAGTTGGTGTCGGCGTGGCTGGCGGCGTCCTCCACGGCTTCGGAGATTGCCATCCCCAGGCTCCCAGAGGTCTCCGGGTCATGGGCCAAAATCTGCCGGCCCGCGGCGGTGCGCTCCGTGGGGGACGGATAGACGCTGGCCCCCCAGATATGCATCAGGGAGCGCCGGTAAGGCTTCTGCTGATAGCTCACCTTGACCATGTAGACCGTGCATTCCAGTCCGAAAAAGTTACAGGCCAGGGCCAGGGCGCTGCCCCATTGCCCGGCGCCGGTTTCGGTGGCCAGCCGTTTGATGCCCGCGGCCTTGTTGTAATAGGCCTGGGCCACGGCGGTATTGGGTTTATGGCTGCCGGCGGGGCTCACGGACTCGTCCTTATAATAGATGCGGGCCGGGGTGCCCAGGGCGGCTTCCAGATTGCGGGCCCGGTGCAGCGGGCTGGGACGCCACAATTGGTAGATGCGCCGCACTTCGTCGGGAATGGGGATCCACGGCTCGGGGCTCAATTCCTGCTGAATGAGTTCCATGGGAAAGATGGCGGCCAGGTCCTGGGGGACGATGGGCTCGCCGGTGCCCGGATGGAGATAGGGCGGCAGGGGCGCGGGCAGATCCGGCAGGATATTGTACCACTCCTGGGGCATCTCCGCTTCGCTCAAGTCAATCTTATAGGACTCCATATCATTTCCCTCTGATGCTCACCCCTTGCTGGCGGGGGCGCCGTCTCAGTAGCACGGGCCTCCGGCCTGCGGGTTGGCCCGGGCGGGGGGCCAGCCCGCCCCTGGGGTGGGGAGAAAGGCTGGCAGAACCTCAGACTTCCCCCGATTTTTCCTGAAGCGGGGGCAGATGGTGATTGGCGCGCTCGAGAGGATTCGAACCTCCGACACACGGATTCGTAGTCCGTTGCTCTATCCGGGCTGAGCTACGAGCGCACTGATTACCCTGGTGAGCCAGGAAGCCGTTCCCGGCCCCTAACCAAAAATTTATAACCTCTTGAGGGGCAAAGGTCAAGGGAGGGGGGTGCAGGTCAGAAGTCAACCGCCATATCTTCTTGCGCAGGCTAAAGCCTGCGGCTCCGGTTTTATGGGAATTAGGGGCGGCCCAATCACAGGCTGGAAGCCTGTGCCACTGCCGCCCTTAATAGAGGTTATTGGGGTCGATGTCCAGGGTGAGGTTGAGGCGGGCCTGGGGAGGAGGGCGGAAGAGGCGGCGCAGGTGGCCCAAGGCCGTGGCCAGGGCTGGCCGGCCGTAGCTCTTCAGGAGCAATTGCCAGCGGTAGCGGCCCTGCAGACGGCTCAAGCCCGCCGGCGCCGGCCCCAGCACCTGCACCCGGGTCCGCAGCAGGCCGTCCCGCTCCACTTCCCTTTTCAAGGCCGTGGTCAGCCGCCGGGCCTCCCTGGCCACGGCGGCCTCGAAGGGGCCGTCTAGGCGCGCCAGGGCCAGACGGGTGAAGGGCGGATATCCCAGGCGGCGGCGCACGTCGAGTTCCCGTTCATAGAAACCGTCAAAATCCTGGCTCTGCACCAGTTGGAAGAGGTAATGCTCCGGATGGAAGGTTTGCACCAGGACCTTCCCAGGGGCCTCACCCCGGCCGGCCCGGCCGGCCACCTGGGAGAGGAGCTGGAAGGTGCGCTCCCCGGCGTGATACTCCGGGAAAAAGAGGCTCAAATCCGCGGCTACCACCCCCACCAGGCTGACCCCGGGGAAATGGTGGCCCTTGGCGATCATTTGGGTGCCCACCAGGAGGTCCAGGTCCCCGGCGGCAAAGTTCTCCAACACCGCCAGGGCGCGCCCACTATGGGGCGCGGTGTCCCGGTCCAGGCGGGCCACCCGGGCCCCGGGGAGCAGGCGCCGCACCTCGCTCTCCAGTTTCTCGGTCCCCACCCCGTATTGCTTGATGGCGGTAGCCTGGCATTGGGGGCAGCTCTGCGGCACCTCCTGGCTGAAGCCGCAGTAGTGGCAGACGAGACGGTCCTCTCTTCCTTGATGGCGGGTCATGGCCACGCTGCATTGATGGCATTGAAAGACGTGGCCGCAGAAGAGGCAAAAAAGGGCCGTAGAATAGCCCCGGCGGTTTAAGAAGAGCAGGGCCTGCTCCCCCCGGGACAACACCCCTTCCAGGGCGGCCAGCAAGGGCCGGGAGATGATCTTCAGGGCCCGCCCGCCGCCGCGCTGGGCCCGCAAATCGACGAGGTGAATCTCCGGCAGGGCCTGGGGGGTCACCCGCCGGGAGAGGTTGAGATAGCGATATTTGCCGGTGCGGGCCTGGTAATAGGTGGTGATCTGGGGGGTGGCGGAGACGAGCACCGCGGCGGCGCCCGCCAGCTTGGCGCGGTAGAGGGCCACGTCCCGGGCCTGGTAGAGCAGGCCGCCTTCCTGCTTGTAGGCGGAGTCGTGCTCCTCGTCCACCACCACCAGCCCCAGGCGGGGCAGGGGGGCGAAGACCGCGGAGCGGGCCCCGACCACCACGTCGACTTCCCCCAGCATGACGCGGCGCCACTGGTCCAGGCGGGCCGCCTCGGAGAGGCCGCTGTGCAGCAAGGTGACCCGCGGCCCGAAGCAGCCGCGAAAGGCCTGGGCCACCGGGTGGCTCAGGGCGATCTCCGGCAGCAGCACCAATACCTGGCGCCCCCGCTCCAGGGCCTGGGCCGCCGCAGCCAGGTAGACCGCGGTCTTGCCGCTGGCGGTGACCCCGTGCAGCAGAAAGGGCGAGAAGGAAGCCGAGGCGATCCCCCGGATAATGGCCGCCAGGGCCAGTTCCTGCTCCGGCGCCAGGGCTAAGGGGAGTCCATCTTCGGGAATCGAGGCCTGGCGCTCGAGGGGGTCTTGCAAGGCGGGGCGCCGGGAGAGAACCACCAGGCCACTGGCCTCCAGGCGGCGCAGGACCGGCAGGCACCCGGGAAAGAGCGGCCGCATCTCGCTCATGGCAACGGCCGCCCCGGCTTCCTGCAGATGGGCCAGCAAGGCGCGGCTGCGGGGCCCGAGGCGCGGCAGGGGCGGCGCCGCCACCAGCGCCACCGCGGCCGCCCAGGTCTCCTGGCGGCCCCCGGCGGGCCGGGCGCCTCCGGGGATGATACGGCTCAAGGCCTCCCCCAGGGGATATTGATAATAGTCGGCCAGCCAGCGGAACAGGGGCACCATCTCCGGGCCGAAGCGAGGGATGGGGTCCAGCAGCTTCTGGAGGCGGCGCAGCTTGACCGGCGGCGCCTCCAGCGCCGGGGCCAGGAGGTAGCCGGTCACCGTCTGCCGCCCCACCGGCGCCTGCACCAGGCTTCCCACCCCGGCGGCCGCCAGCTCCGGCGGCCGCCGGTAGGTGAGGGTCTGGGCCAGGGGCAGGGCCACCGCCACTTCCCAGAGGTCGGCGGACTCCGGACCGGTCTTAACGGAGACGGGCGCGGCCGGCATAAGAAATTTGCGGAAAGGTTTGGCTAATCAGGCGTTGGCGAGCGGGCGCAGTGGTCATGGGGCGGATATTTTCCATTCTGGAGCCAGTTATCCGGGGCAGCGCCGGGATGAATAAATGGTTTACCTGGACCGCTGGCGATGGTATCAGTTATGGGAGTAGATGGCAAATATTTTCAGGCGCGGCCTCCCTTAAGCTCCGGATGGCCGCCGGATTAACCAGGGAGGGTCGCATCACGCTCCGGGACGCTCTATTTTCCGCCCGGAAGCCTCTGCGGCCTGCGAGAAAGGGGTGTGCAGATGAAGCGCCAGCGGGTGGGCATCGTCATTTTCCCGGAGGTGGAAGTCCTCGATTTTTGCGGCCCCTACGAGGTCCTGGCCGTGACGCGCCTGGAAGAGGCGCGGCGCCGGGAAGAGCCTTCTCCCTTTGAGGTGCTGCTGGTGGCGGAGCGGGAGGGGGAAGCGGTCACCGCCGCCGGGGGTATGCGGGTGCTCCCGGACTGCGCCCTGGCCGCCTGCCCGCCCCTGGATATCCTGGTGGTGCCCGGCGGCTGGGGCACGCGGCGGCAGATGCAGAATGGCGCCCTCATCGACTGGCTGGCCGGCAGGGGCCGCCAGGTGATGGCGGCCGGGACCCTGGCCTCGGTCTGCACCGGCGCCCTGCTGTTGGGGCAGGCGGGACTGCTGGACGGGCGCCGGGCCACCACCCACTGGCGCTCACTTAAGGTGTTGCGGGAATCCTTCCCAAAGGTGACCGTGGAGGAGAGACTGCGCGTGGTGGAGGATGGCAACCTGCTCACGTCAGCGGGCATCGCCGCGGGCCTGGACCTGGGCCTGGCGCTGGTGGCACGTTATTACGGCGAGGCGGTGGCCCGGGCCACGGCGAGGCACATGGAATATCGCTATCCGGAAGATAATGCCCGGCAGATTTGAACGCGGTTAATAGGGCGGGCTGGGCCCGCCATTTTAGCCGTCCTGGCTCCGATAAGCGGCGGCCGCCGGCTGCCCTATTTGCTGAGGCGCAGATCTGCGCAAACGGGGGCCAGATCTCCTGGTGGCGCAGGCCACGGGCGTTGTCCTGCTTCTCTGGTCCACTTAACCAGATTTCCCCAGGGAGGTGAAGAGATTGTTAAGAGGGTGCACCTTGAGGAAGTAGGTGCCTTGAGGAAAAAAAACGGCTTCCAGGAGTACCCCTGAGACCCGCGGGCTCTCCTGGTCGAAAAGAAAATTCCCCAGGGAAAAGATCCGGCATGACCTCCGGGTCCCTTCCAAGCGGCCGGCGCGGTGGGAATGGCAGCCGATCACGACTTCCACTCCCTTTTCTTCGAGCAGCGCGGCCAGGGCCCGCTCCCGCGGGCCTGCGGCGTCGGCAAATTCCCGGCCCCAATGGATCAAGGCGAACAGGGGTTTGTCTCTCTGCAAGCCGTCCAGGCCTTCCAGGTCTTGCCGGGTGAGCCGAGCGGTCTTCTCGGCGCTCTGATTATCCACATCGCTAAAACCGGCCAGGTAAAAGGCGCCCAGGTCCAGGACCCGGCGGTTTTCCAGACAGGCAAAGCCCGAATCGGCCAGAAGCCGGCGCATGGCCCGGTAGGCGTCCTCTCCCAGATCAAAGCTGTGGTTGTTGGCCAGGCTCACGGCCCGGACGTGGAGCCCCGACAACAGGGGTAGAGCCAGGGAACTTTCCATGCACAGGGTATAGGGACCGGGCGCTTCCGGACATTTCTCCTGAAGCACCCCTTCCAGGTTGAGGATCAAGGGTTGCCCCCCGGTAATCTTAACAATCTGTTTGACCAGGGCTTCCCGGCTGGCCTGGGTTGCCAGCCTGGCCGCCACCTGGCGGCCGCAAAAGGTGTCTCCCCCGAAGAAGTAGGACTGAAGCCCCTCTACAGACAGCGGCGCAGCGCTGTAAAGCTGGACGATGTAGCTGGTGGTCCGTTTTACCGGCTCAGTCGTGTAATCCTGGGAATTGCGGTTGGCGATGACCGTGGGCCCGGCCCCAAAGACCTGCCGCTGCAGAAGCAGTTGCAGATACTGGCAACCAAGGGAGTCGATATGGTCCGGTTGCCTTAAGCTCAGCACCTCCCGGGGGTCGCCGCCGCTCAGGACCCGCAGGGTCTCCTGGTCCCGGCGCCGGGCCTCGGGGGCGCTGAGGTAATGCGAAAAATCCGTGCTCTGCACCAGCAGCGTCTCCGGGGTGAGGAGGGGAGCCAGGGTCCGGGCCAAAGAGTCCCAATCAGCCGGTTGGCTGGAGTTGCGGATGGCAATGGGGACAATCAGGGCCGAAGGACAATAATGGGCGATAAAGGGCAGCAAGACCTGGACCCCATGCTCATGGGAAAAGAGGGAAGACTCTGCAACTAACGGATTGTTGAGGAGTTGGCGCACCGCCGCCCGGTCGGTGGCGACCCTGCCCAAGGCCGTGTCGAAGTCCCGGCAAGTCACGGCAAAGGGGCTCCGGCTGCGGTGGAAATGGTCCGGGCTCAGGATGACGATGCGGCGGTAATTATGGCCCTGGACCCGGGCGAAGGCCGCGGCCATGAGGTCGGCGGCCAGCAGATGATGGGGAACCGTGAGGCCGCTGATTTTCTGGGGTAAGGGCTGAACCCGGCAGTGGTGGATGGCCGCCAAAAACAGCCTCCCGTCGGGATAAAAGGGTGGGAAGGCCCCTTCGCCCGGGGGCTGGTCAGGGCTGGAACAGGTGGCGGCCAGCAGCAGGATGAGCGCTAGCAAAGCAAGCCGGCGCATCTATTTGGTCGCCAGACTCTGATACCAAAAGTTCTTCTGCGGCAGAGGGGGGCTACCTTCGTAAACCCGGCTCTGCCAGTCGGCGTCGGTGTAACGGGTGGCCAGAGGCCCGGTGAACTCGTAATGGTTGTAGGCCACGCCCACGGTCAGGCGCACGGCGCCGTCATTACCCATCAGGACCAGCATGATGTAGGGCTCGCCGGTGGCTTCATAGAGGATCTGCCCCTGGGAGACGTCAGTATGCACGTCGGCGATCAGGGCGGCGCGCTTTTCCTTATTCTCCAAAATCACGTTCGGGTCGCGAGGCTCGGCCATGTATTGGAGTGGCATAGTCCGCAGGTTTTCATATTCTTCCTCGGTCAGGGGGACCCCCTGAAGCTCCTTGGCGGCGACAGAGGCGTAGAAGGCCACCCCCTTTTTAAAGCGGCCAAGGGCGCCGTACTCCTCCAGGTCCCCTTTAAAAAGCCCGTATTTCCTATAGCCGGTTTCGACGTAATTCACCAGCCGCGCCAGGTTTTGCCAGAAGGGCAGGTTGGGTTCCACAAACCCTTTGGGCACCGGGGGCGGGGCGCCTTCCTCCTCGCCGCTGCCCATTTCGGCGTAATTTTGCTTGGCGTACAGCAGGGTGTCATGCTTGAGTTCGGTGTACGAACCCAGGAAGCTTTCCACCTGCTTGACCGGAAAGAGCCGGTCTTGCATGTAGAGCGGGTAGCCCCGGCCATAGGAGGACGTCAGGGTGCCGAGCAGCTTCAACCAGGCCCCGCCCACGGAACTGAACCATTCCGGCTCCTTGATCTTGCCCAGGTCCGCAGCCACCTCCTGCAGCCGGCCGTTGAACCCGGCCGTCTCCTCCGGAGAGAAGGGGGAGGAGAGGTTCTGCAGGTACTGGTCCGCAAAGCCCAGGGCGGCCTTATCCCCCAGGGCCGCGGGGACAAAGAGGGCCGAGGGCATGGAGGGTAGGCGCAACGGCGTCTTTTCCTGGCCGGCGGTGAGGCGGCCAAGGATCCAGCCATCAAAGGAGAAGCGTTGTCCGAAAAGGCGGAAGCCTTGGGACGCGGCCAACAACTGCGCTTTGGTGGAGGACAAAACTTCAGGGGCCACGACCACGTCGGAGAGAATCCGGGGACCCTGGAGTTCTTCCAAGTGCTGGCTGATTTTTGCCAGGGTGGCGGGGTCCAGGGCCTGTGCGGCGGCGAGTCTGTCAGTGCCCAAGACCTTGACCAGGAAATTGCGCCATTCGGGGTAACTGATGTCATCCGGCTGCCCGGCAAAAAAGCCGGTGATTTCCATGAGTCGCTGCCAGTCCTGCAGGAGCGGCCGGCCGTCGGGGCCCGGGCTGGCCAGGAGGAAGGTGAGCAACAGGGCGTCGCTGACGCCCTCGTTTTTCCCCAGGAGATAGCTGTTCCTTCCCAGATAGATCATGGCCCGGAAATAACTCCGGAGAACGGAGCTCTTGACATAGTGGCTCCGGGGAGTGAATTGGGTGTAATCGGCCTGGAGCGCCCCATCTTTGGCGTAATGGCTGTAAAGGGGAGAAGGCGTTACGTCCCGGGCCTCGTAAATCAGCCGCAACTCAGCGGCCATGCGGTCGAACACGGGTCCAGAAAATTTCCCCTTGAACCCGTCCAGGATCTTGAGGGCGTTGGCCAGGGTGTCGTGGTCATCCGTTACCGGCACCTTGGGGGGCTGCAAGGCGATTTCTTCCAGTTCCTTGGCGCTGGGCCAGTAGGCATTTTCGAGGATGACCAGGGGCACGGTGAGCTGCGCCGCGATGAGTTCATAATGCTCCGCCAGGGGGCCGGAGGCCGCGGCGCGGGACTCCAGGGCCTTGGCCTGGAGATCGGTAAGAAAACGCTTCAGCGTCCCGGCCAGCTCCGTCTTTTCCAGATATTGCAGGGAATTTTCCAGATACTTGTGGAAGGCGTGCAACACCACATCCGGCGAGACGAAGTGGCAGTTTTCCGGGAGTCGCCGCATGGGGTCGTAGGCTCCGCTCACCTCGTCAAATAGCCCCAGCATCTCGTCATAACTATCGCCCTCCGAACCCAGGTCCACCATTTTTTTGAATTTGGTGGCGCTTTTGGGGATGAGCAGGAAGCGGTGTTCCTCCAGAAACTTTTTCTCTTTCGGGGTGAGCCGGACCCCCAAAAAGGCCAGGACCTGACGATAGTTCAGCGCCCGGCCCAGAGCCAGGGCCGGCTCCTGTAAAGCGGGCGTGACGGCGGCGGCAGGGGAGGGCGGCAAGGCGCCAAAGCCCTGCAGTGCCACCGCCGGCAGGGAGAGGCTCGGCCCCGGCGGCGTCGGCGTCGGCGCCTTCTTCTCGGTGCAGCTCAGATTGAGGAAGATTAAGGGCAGCAGCAGGGCGATCAATTTGCCGACCTGAGACCTTTCAGGATGTTGCACCGGATTCCCTCCTAAGATTGTTAAGACGCTTATTGGGCATAGCCGTACTTTTTCAGTTCCCGGCGCAATTGGCCGAAGAATTCCTGGCGGTCCTTGGCCTGGTATACCTGACGCACTTGCTGCCAACCCTTTAGACCTTCCCCCAGCAGATACATGTCCGCGAGGTAAGCTGTCAGCGGCATGGGCTGATGGTGCCAATCCGATGCTTTGTGCTCGTATGCCTCCCACCAGCCTTGGGCATCCTGGCGGATAAGACCGGCATAGCGGCGGGTGACATCCTGCAACCGTCCCTGCTGGTAGCTCCAGATCTGGATGGGAGCGGCGCCGCTGACCGCATAAGGACCGAACTCCCCGGAAAAGTCTTCATTGCGGCTGACGAATTCGAGCCCGCCGTCCTTATCTAGATCCTGGAGACTGGCCTGGTTGCGATAATTGCTCCAGCCATGTTTCAGGAGGGCGTAAGTGTTGCCGGCCGGGACATAATGGTAAATAAAGGTGAAGGAACAGCAGTAGGCGTGCTGGCTGCTGACATTGAGGACCACCTCCGGCTCCCCCGTCCTCTCAAAGTCGATCAGCGCCGGGCCTTCGACCTGGGCAATATTCTCATCTTCTCCAAGGGTGACGCTCGCGGAGAAGGTTTCCCGGCCACGGGTGATTTTCAGGTTTACCGGACCAGTCACCATGATGTCCTCCGGGAAGGACAACTCGGCCTCCAGGTTTTTGGAGCGCACCACCCGCCTGGTCTCCACTTTAGTGGATACCGCGATCTTCCCGGCGTCCGCCTGCTGACTGAGGACATAGTGCTGGGTGGCGGGATCATAGCGATAGATCAGGAGGGCGCCAGGCTCTTGAGCTACCGCGCCGATCTTCAGCAGGATTTCCGGCTCGCCGCCTCCCGGCAGGGGGCGCACTTCCGGCCCGTCGATCTGCCGGAATGCGGCGGCCTGGCCGGCCGGCAACGGTTCATCCAGGACAGTTTGGCCATCCCGTATCACCTTGAGCCGGGGCTGATAAAGGCGCCAATCCGCCAGTGGATTCGAAAAGGTTGCCTCCTGGTAAGACAATACCGCCGCCACCTGGCCGAGAGAGGCGGTCTTGGTGGTGGTGATCATCTTCTCCATCTGCGCCTGGGCCGGGGTCGCCAGTAAGGCAGCAACCGCCAGGGCTGACAGCGCTATTGGCCGCATCTTGAAAATCTTAATAGCTCCACTCCTGAAGGAACTTCAAGCGCCAGCGAGATTATTCGGCCGCGGCGAGTCGGCGCCAAGGAATATACTGTTCACCTTTAACTAATTTAAATCCCGACAAGTTTCCTCTTTTTTAACCAGATTGTGTCGTGGAAGGCATGATAGCACAAATTTCGCTGAAACGTAATTTTTTCAAAATGTTGGCATACCTATTCCCTAGTCTCTGGATGCCTCAAAGCTGCGGCGCTTCAGGACTCCAAGCAAACACCTCCCGGTAATGGCGGGGCAGGAGAAGGGCAAGGCACATGGAATATCGTTATCCGGAGGATAACGCCCGGCAGATTTGAACGCGGTTAATAGGGCGGGTTGGGCCTGCCATCTTAGCCGTCATAACCCCGAGAAGCGCCGGCCGCCGGCCGCCCTATTTGCTGAGGCGCAGACCTGCGGCAAACGGGAGTCGGATCGGGTGGCGAGGCCGTGCTTACTGCTTACTGCTCACTGCTCACTGCTTTCTACTGCGGCCGTTCGTCGAACTGGCGCACCTGGTACATGAAGGCCTCCAGGCGCGTGCGGGTGTGGCTCTGTTCCTGGCCGTCATAGGCCAGGTTGAGGAAGGGGACGTTGTGGTGGTATTCCCGGAAGCGCTTGAACAGGGAGTTGACCACGGTGCCGGGCATGCAGGCGAAGGGCATGATGTTCACCAGCCCCGCGGCCCCCTTGGCCACGAAATCATGGGCCTTGCCCATGCTCAGGATGGCCTCGCCTTCGAAGGAGGGGTGCAGGTAATCTTTAGCAAACTCCAGGACCTGGGCGATGGAGGGCTCCCGCAGGTTCTTGATGCTGCCGTGGAAGGTCTCTTCCAGGCGGTGCTCCACCTGCTTCTGCACCCGGTCCTCCAGGCAAAATTGCAGGTAGCGGCGAAAGTGCCGGGCGACCCAGGCGTCATGCTTGGAGGAATGGGTGACGTAAAGCAGCCACTCTCCGATGGGCGGCATCCAGACCTCGCCCCCCAGAAGCTCGATTTCCCGCACCGCGTCTTCGTTGGAGAAATGGTTGGCCCGGGTATAGATCTCGCCCACGATGCCGACTACGGGTCTGCGGCCGTTGCGTTTCAGGGCCAGGTCATCGAAGGCGCCGCGGGCCTGGCGCAGCACGCCCGGCAGGTCCTGCCGGTCCCGCACCGTTTCATAGGTCTTTTGTAAGTAATGCTTATAGACCTTGTCGGTTTCGCCGGCCAGGCGTTCATAGGGCCGGGTCTCCCGGAGCTTCTTCTCCAAAAGGTCGATGGCCACAATCCCGTTCCAGACGATGCGGGAATAGTCCGCTCCCACCAAGCCGACTTCGCGGTACATGTTTTCGCTCTGATCCGGAGAATAGACCGGCACCTGGGGGTAGCCCAACTCGTCCAGGGTGAGGCGGTGAAAGCGGTGGTACTGGCCGAAGCGGCAGGGGCCGTTGGCCGCGGGCATAAAGAAGGCGCTGCGCTCGGGATCGAAATCCGGGCGGCGCACCAGCTTGGCCAGGTCACCGGTGGTGAGAATCAGGGGGTAGCATTCCTTCCCGGAGGTGAGGCGGCGGCCCAGCTCCAGGGTCTCGGAGTCGGAAGCCGGCAAGGCCTCGGCCTCTCCGCCGCAGGCCTCGAAGCCGGCCACCAGGGCCAGGGCCTGGTCGGCCATGGGCGGCAGGTAAATCTTGCGTTTCAGGGTGCCGGTAACGCGGTAGCGGTAGGGGGAGACCCTCGCCGCGGCCGGCGCCACCTTGACGTTCTTCAGGCTGTCCAGAAAGGCTTCCAACCGGGTGATGGCCCCCACGTCGGAGGAGTGTTCGTCGATTTCGATCTCCAAATAGGGCTTGCCCCGCATGCGTTCCTTGAAGAAGTGTTCGATGAAGGAATCGGGGCCGCAGCCGAAGTTGGTGATGAAGATGCCGTAAAGGCGGGGATCCTGGCGGATGTGTTCCGCCACCCCCAGGATCTTTTGCCCGAAGCGCCAGTACATGGGCTTGATTTCATCGAGGTCCTGGACCTGGTCCACCGGCAGGAAATCCATGGGCAGGGCCAAGACCCCCAACTGCCGCAGTTTGCGGTGCAGATTGAGGTTCATGCCGGGGTCGAAGGCGTTATAAGGCCGCCCGATCAGGACCATGAGGCGGCCGTCCGGCGGCAGCGACTCCAGGATCTCACGGCCCCGGGCGTGCAGATGGCTATAGTAGGTTTCCTGGGCGGCGACGGCCTTTTTCATGGCCCGATTTACCCGAAAGGCGGAGACTCCGAGTTCTCGCCCCAGACTCCGCAGCCCCTGGCGCAGCCTCTTTTCTCCCCGGCCGAAATAGAGCACCGGGGCCAGGACCGCGGCGCCATAGGCGGCAAAATCGATGGACATGGGCGCGGTGTAGCACAGGGATTGGGCCATGGGGCAGACCACCCCGGCACGGATCTCCGGGTCGGGATGGGGCATGTCGATGACGCTGGGCAGGAAGATGCGGTCCACCCCGGCCTTGAGCAGGTCCAGCAGATGGCCGTGGGCCACCTTCACCGGATAGCAGGGTTCCGCCGCCAAGGCCTCCACCCCCTCATTGATCACGGCCTTGTTGGTCTTCTGGGAATAGACCACGGTGAAGTCGAGATCCTCGAAAAAGGCCCGGAAAAAGGGCATGAGCTCCTGGAAAAACATGGCGCGGGGGATGCCGATGGCGCCCCGTTTGCCTTCCTTGGGGGGCTCGGGCCCGTAGAGCCAGGCTTCCCGCTCTGCCAGCAGGTCCGGCAGGTCCACATGCTTGCGGGTGGCGGCAACTTCGTATTTCTCGCAGCGGCTGCCGTAGAACAGGGGCTTTTCCCCCTCGATCTGCACCTGGCGAATCTCGCAGTGATTGGCGCAGCCCTGGCACTCAAAGGAAGTTACGTGGTACTCGCGGCCAGCCAGGTCGAAGCCCTTGAATTTGGAGGTTTCCCAGTCCCGCTCGCGCATGGCCAACAGCGCCGCGCCGATGGCTCCGGTGACGTCGTGGTGGGGCGGCACGGTGATGGGCTTGCCGCAGACCTGCTGGAAGGCCGCGACAATGCCGCGGTTGGCCGCGGTGGCCCCCTGGTAGAAGATGCGTTTGCCGATGGGGCGGTCTTCAGCCACCTTGTTCAGGTAGTTCTGCACAATGGAGTAGGACAGGCCCGATACCAGGTCCTCCTTGGCGGCGCCCCGCTGCTGATGGTGGACGATGTCCGATTCCATGAATACGGTGCAGCGCTCCCCCATGCGCACCGGCTGCGCGGATTCCAGGGCCAGGTTGCCGAATTCCTCCCGGATGGAGATGCCCAGTTTTTCCGCCTGCTCCTCCAGGTAGGAGCCGGTGCCCGCGGCGCAGACCTTATTCATCATAAAATCGACAATGGCGCCGTTGCTCAGGGAGATAAATTTGGAGTCCTGGCCGCCGATTTCGAAGATGGTGTCCACCTCCGGGTCGATGGCCGCGGCGGCAGTGGCCTGGGCGGTGATTTCGTTGCGCACCACGTCGGCGCCGATGAAGTCCCCGGTGAGGTAGCGTCCGGAACCGGTGGTCGCCGCCCCCAGGATCCGTACCCGGTCTCCGATTTTAGCGCCCACCAGGCGCAGGCCCTCGGTGATGGCCTCCAGGGGCCGGCCCGCGGTCATCAGATATTCCCGGGCCAGGACCCGGCCCTGGGGGTCGATGACCACCACGTTGGTGCTGATGGAGCCCACGTCAACCCCGAGGTAGCCTTCCGCTACCTGGCCGGCGGCGATCTCCTCCACCTGATAGTTTTCCGGCCCCAGGACCGGCGGCGGCGCCAGGCGGGGCAGATGCCGGGTCGGCTCCGATTCCTGCTGCAGGTGCCGGTGCAGGGCCGAGGGGTCCAGGGTGAAGTGCGGCGGCGGGTTTTCCCGGGCCACCAGGACGGCGCCCACCGCGCCCAGGCTGCAGAAGTGGGGCGGAATAAGCAGGCTGGTCTCATCCAGGCCGAAGACCTGGCGGATGGCCTGGCGCACCCCGAGGTTGTGCGCCACTCCGCCCTGGAAGGCTACCGGCGAAGTGATGGCCTTGCCTTTGCCGATGTTGCTTTTTAAGTTGCGGGCCATGGCCTGGCAGAGCCCGGCAATGATCTCAAAGTCCGGGGTCGCGCCCTGCTGCAGGTGGATCATGTCCGTCTTGGCAAAGACGCTGCAGCGCCCGGCCACCCGGGGCGGGGTGCTGGACTTCAGGGCCAGCTCGCTGAAATCTTCGATGCTGTAGCCCAGGCGATGGGCCTGCTGATCCAGAAAGGAGCCGGTGCCCGCGGCGCACATGGTGTTCATGGCGAAGTCCTCGATCACCAGGTGGCCGTCGGCATCGGCCACCAGAACCATCTTGGCGCTTTCGCCGCCAATGTCGATGATGGTGCGGGCCGCCGGCAGGAAATGGTGCGTCCCCCACCCCAGGGCGATGACTTCGTTGATAAAGGGGCCGCCCAGGATCTTTGCCAGGGCCTTGCCGCCCATGCCGGTGAAGGCGGCCAGACGGCATTGCGCCGCGGGGAAGCGGGATTCCAGGGATTCGAGAAAATTGAGGGCGGTGCGATAAGGGTCGCCCAGATGGCGGCGGTATTCTTCCAGGAGCACCTGACCCTGCTCATCCAGCACCACCAGGTTGAGGCTGGCCGAACCAACGTCCATTCCCACATCGAACTTTTCACTCATATTCGCATCCCCCGAAGGTGCGGATCGCGGCTTTTCGAGCTCGTTTTAAGAGTATTCAACGTAACGTTCTGCAGATCGGTTACCCTTTGGCTCAGGTGCAACCAGCCCAGGGCAATCCCGGTCTCACCCTGGCGTGACCAGTTGATAAAAGTCCTGGTCATGATAGAGGGTGCAGGAAATTTGGCCCGCGTGCTCCAGGCGGCGGAGTTGCTCTTGCACCAGGGGCAGGGGCAGGCGCAAGACCGCGGCCAGATCGGCGGCGGTCATGGGCCGCCGGGCCAGCATCTCGGCCAGAGTTGCGTCATCCGAGGCCGCGGCCGCCGGGCCGGCGCCCTCATAGGAGGCGATCACTTCCACCTGCCCCGGAAGGCCGGAGGCGATGGCCGCCAGGGCCTCCAGAGACAGCGGCTGGGCCTGGTTCTGCACCCCCGGGCGCACCATGGTGTTGAGCTGCACTTTATCCGGGGACAGGGTCCGCAAGGCCCGGCGCAGGGCCTCCAGATCCTCCTGGGAGTCGTTGCGGCCCTTAAGCAACAGCACCTCCAGCCAGATGGGGCCGGGATATTCCCGGCGGAAGGCCTCCAGGCCCCGGAGCAGCCGGCTGAGCCGGTAGCCGGGCAAGGGGCGGTTGATGGCCCGGAAGGTTTGGTCCCGGGCGGCGTCCAGGGACGGCAGCACCAGGTCCGCGGCCATAAGCTCCTGGCGCACCTCCGGCAAGTGGAGCAAGGCGCCGTTGGTCAGCACCGCCACCGGGATGGCGGTCAACTCTTTCAGGCGCCGGATGATGCGGCCCAATGCCAGGTTCAGGGTGGGCTCGCCGCTGCCGGCCAGGGTGATGAAATCGGGTTCGGGGCCGCCGCCCTCCAGATAGGCGCAGAGCTCCGCCTTTATGGCCTCCGCCTCATAATCGAAGCGGGTTTCCGTCTGGCGGCTGGTGGGGCCTACCTCGCAATAGATGCAGTCAAAGGGACAAGTTTTCCGGGGGATCAGATCCACCCCCAACGACCGCCCCAAACGGCGGGAAGGCACCGGTCCGAATAGATGGCATTGGGGCATGATCAAAAACAACCCAACTGGCACGACTCGATTTTGATTCCCAGTTCGTTCAGAAGGCTTCCCAGTTCCCGGGTAGAGATGGACAATTCCCCGGCCAGGCGAAAGGCCGCGGCGCAGGCTATTTTGCCCTGTGGCGCCGCGAGACGAATCTTCGCCTTCTGTTCCTCCAGGCTCATGGACTGTATCGGGTTCATTAACTTGTGAATATACCCAATGGGAGCAAAGAAATCAAGGCGTTCAGGAGGCGAGGCGGGGGGCGGGAGGGTGCTAACCAAAGATTAACAGAGAATGAGAACCCGCACCGCAGGCCGCCCGCTGAGGGCAAAGGAATAAAAGGGCAGGCAAGTGTGGCTCGGGGCCCTTAATTTGACATTTTGGCGGCGGCTCATTAACTTGTCTATGAAGCGTGGGCCTTCTTCCCACCCTAAGTCGGCCCGCCGGTTGCTGCGCCCGGGATGACAAAAGGGCTTTTCGGCCAGGTCTCTCGACTTGCCGCAGCACCATTTTTTGGAGGGTTCCCATGTTGGAGATTATGCCCGAAAGCGAAGGCCCGCTCCTCTGGCTGCGGGCCAGGGAGCGCCTCACCGTCGAGGATTACCGGGAGGTCTTCATCCCCCGCCTGGGCCTGGCTATCAGGGAGCACGGCCAGGTGCGGCTCTTGTTGCATCTGGGCCCGGATTTTCGCGGCTGGACCCCAGGGGCCTGGTGGGAGAATCTCAAGCTGGAACTGAAACACCGGGGCGACTTCAAAAAGCTGGGGCAGGCCGGCGCCTCTTATGGGGCTGACGCCCTGCTGAGGTTATTGGCCCGTTTCATGCCCGGCGAGGTGCGCACCTTTTTTCGGGAACACCTGGCGGAAGCCTGGATCTGGATCCAGGAGTGAGGCGATGGGCTAGAGGCTGCCGTGATTATCCCAAAAAGTTTCCAAAGATGAAGAAACTTTTATTATTTCTTAATTAATAAAAGCTTAAAATTTAATCAAGATCAGGTCTCAGGTCCGGAATGTCATCCAGTCTCTGATATTGGATCATGATGCCGGCTGCGATCAAGGCTTCGAGTTCTTTAAACCTTTGGCTCTTTTGAGCCCGCTGGTCCCGGTCTTCCTCGCCTATGGCGGCCCGGGGATGGTCCTGGCTGGCCTGCGGCGGCGTTGCCTCGGACGGGCCGGTTGGCGGCGGCTCGCACCTCAGGCTCGCGGGATTAAAGGCCAGCAGCGCCAAAATGGCTGCGGCCAGGGATACCTTCATGATATTTGCCGGGGTCTTCATAAGCCACCCTCCATCCTGAGTATGACCGGCCTCGCCCAGAAGGAATGGCAGGCCGGAGAGAGGCAATTCTAGATATCCCGGGGAAGCCGCGGGCCGTCCCCTTTGATCTTTAAATAAATATTCCTGGCTGCCTCTGCAATTGGCACAAATACCCATTTACCCTTAGGCAAAAGTGCCTAAGCGGCCCGCGGGACGATAATTTAAAGGGATGCAATGCCTGTGCCAGGAACAATCAGCAATCAGCAACCCGGGTTTATGCCCTAGTGACACGTAAGAGCGATCTATGCTAGGGAGATAGGTACGTCAATATGAGATAAATAGATATTCTTCGTTTCCCTAGCGGTTGCGTTGATTTCATTTATCGTCTTCCTGCTCTTCAAATTCGCGGTCCTGCCGCTCTTGCCACTGGCGTTCTTCTTGCCCCAAATGCTAATCCTGCTCATAATTATTTTATCTCTGAAAATTCCTCATTGATGCCAGATTCCCCTTTTGTGCATCGTGATACCCTTTCTGATATTGATCCTGGTCTTCCGACTGTGCGGCCACAGGTTGAGTTACCAGCGGCAAAAATAACCCTTATACCAAAAAACCCGATAGTTTTTGCATATCGTTTAAATCCTGCCTCGTTCTCACTATATTGAAAGGATAATAGGAAGAACACCATCGGGAAATCCCTGAATATTTAATAGGGATTTTCCTATTTTATTAATTTCTGGAGGCATAATTGGAGGCTAAAGAAGAGCCACTCAAAGATAACGTAGTGGCCTTGGTTATAGAGTTTCTAAAAACCGCAGGCGGCATATCGCTTGAGGACCTAGAAGACCTCTTTGGACTTCGCAGGCTGCATGAGGCTGCTATCGCCATTCACAGAAAAACGCTAGTTAAATTTACTCTTTATGGGGGTCTTCCCCTCCAAAATAAGCCAAAGCGTCTTTGATCCCTTTTATGGGCCAAGGCGTATCAACTAGGGCGCATAGGGCGCATTGATAGTTCAAGGGAGGCCATCGCAAAGGAAGGCAACAACCAAGCGGCGGGCACAGTCCGACCTAGAAGTTAAAGATCGCCGGGGGGTAATTTAGGGGGATCGGCATGGCTGGGCCATGGACAGAGGAAAGGGGCGGGGCGCGGTTCAAGAGCGGACAGTAGGGCGATCCGAGCACAGGCTGGAAGCCTGTGCCACTGCCACCCCGGCGAGAATCACCGGGGCGCCAGGGCTGGCGCCCCATAGTGGCAGGTTCCCGGAGTTGCCGCCTAATTTTTTCTGGCGTGTTCCCGGATGAAATTGATGATGTCGCCGGTGGTGGCGCCCGGGGTGAAGATCGCGGCGATGCCCGCCCGTTTCAAGGGGCCAATGTCCTCTTCGGGGATGATGCCGCCCCCCATGACCAGGACGTCTTGAATGCCCTTTTCCTTGACCAGTTCCATCACCCGGGGAAACAAGTGGTTGTGGGCCCCGGAGAGGACGCTCATGGCGATGACGTCGGCGTCCTCCTGGACGGCTGCCGCGACGATCTGCTCCGGGGTCTGGCGCAGGCCGGTGTAGATCACCTCCATCCCGGCGTCCCGCAAGGCGGCGCAGATCACCTTGATTCCGCGGTCATGGCCGTCTAACCCGGGTTTGGCGGCCAGCACCCTGATTTTTCTCTCATCGGGCATCTCGAATCTCCTTAAGGATAGTTCGAAGTTCGAAGTTCAAAGTTGAGGCCTCTGCGAAAGTCCCCTACTTGGTCATTCTGAGGGAGCGACGCAACCGAAGAACCGGGAACTTTGAACCTTAACCTGGCACTACCATTTTAAACCCCAATCTGCTCAAGGCCCCCCAAACTTTGAACTATGAACTTTGAACTCAAAGCCTAGAACAGGGCCGGGGCCTCGTATTCGCCGAAGACCTCCCGCAGGGTGTCGCAAATCTCCCCCAGGGTGGCCAGGGTCCGCACCGCGCTGAGGATAGGCGGCATAAGGTTGTCGGCGCCCTGGGCCGCGGTCTTGAGTTGTGCCAGGGTCTGCTTAACCATGGCGTTGTCCCGGGTCTGCCGCAACTCCTGAAGGCGGGCCTTCTGTTTGGCCTCCATCTCCGGGGCCACCTTGAGGAGGGGAATCTTCTCTTCACCCTTTACCTGGAAGCGGTTCAGTCCCACCACCACGCGTTCGCCTTTTTCAATCTCCTGCTGGTAGCGGTAGGCGCTGGCGCCGATCTCGCGCTGCACAAAGCCCTGTTCGATGGCGGCCACGGCCCCTCCCAGGCGGTCGATGCGGTCAATGTAGTCCTGCGCCTTGTCTTCGATGGCGTCCGTCAGGTTCTCCAGGTAGTAGGAGCCGGCCAGAGGATCCACGGTGTCGCTCACCGCGGTCTCGTAGGCGATGACCTGTTGGGTGCGCAGGGCCACCTGCACCGCGGTTTCAGAGGGCAGGGCCAGGGCCTCGTCGAAGGAGTTGGTGTGCAGGGATTGGGTGCCGCCCAGAACCGCGCTCATGGCCTGGAAGGCCACCCGCATGATATTGTTCAAGGGTTGCTGGGCCGTCAAAGAGCAGCCGGCGGTCTGGGTGTGGAAGCGCAGCATCAGGGAGCGGGGGTCCTGGGCCCCGAAGCGCTCCTTCATGATCTTGGCCCACAGCCGCCGGGCGGCCCGGAACTTGGCCACTTCCTCCAGGAAATCGAGGTGCGCGTTGAAGAAGAAGGAGAGCCGCGGGCCGAACTCGTCCACCTTCATTCCCGCCTTGATGGCCCCCTCCACGTAAGCGATGCCGTTGGCCAGGGTGAAGGCGATCTCCTGCACCGCGGTGGAGCCGGCCTCCCGGATGTGATAGCCGCTGATGCTGATGGTGTTCCATTGGGGAACTTCCCCGGTGCAGTAGGCGAAGATATCGGTAATCAGGCGCATGGAGGGCCGGGGCGGGAAGATGTAGGTGCCCCGGGAGGAATACTCCTTGAGGATGTCGTTCTGCACCGTACCCCTGAGCTTGTCGAAGGCGACCCCCTGTTTTTCCGCCACTGCCAGGTACATGGCCAGGAGCACGGCGCAAGGGGAATTGATGGTCATGGAGGTGGACACCTGGTCCAGGGGGATACCCTGAAAAAGGCGCTCCATGTCGAGAAGCGAGTCGATGGACACCCCGACCTTGCCAACCTCTCCCTGGGCCAGGGGGGCGTCGGAGTCGTAGCCGATCTGGGTGGGCAGGTCAAAGGCCACCGAGAGGCCGGTCTGGCCGGACTTCAGCAGGAAATGGTAGCGCTCGTTAGTCTCCTCGGCGGAGCCGAAGCCGGCGTATTGCCTCATGGTCCAATAGCGGCCCCGGTAGGCGGTGGGCTGCACCGCCCGGGTGTAAGGGTATTGGCCCGGCATCCCCAATTTGTGCAGATAGTCGAAATCCGCCATATCGAGAGGGGTATAAAGCCGGGCGATGGGAATGCCGGAGGTATTGACGAACTCCGCCTTGCGCTCCGGTATCTTGGTCAAGACCTTGGCCACGGTCTCGTCATACTTGGCCTTTGCGGCCTTGATTTCTTCTAATTTTTGGGGATCGCTCATGGGGCACCTCACTATGGGGATGTTAAGAAGATCGTACCGGGGATGCGAGGCCGCGAAAATTCGTTGCCCCGATCCCCCCGATCGGACCCTGCCATGGAAAGGCAATTAGATAGCTGTCAGCCATCAGCTATCAGCAGTCAGCCAAGGCAAAAACCTAAGACGGCTATTTTTTAAGCTGATCGCTGAAAGCTATTAAGCCTCCTCCTCCTCCTCCAGCTTGACCAGGGCCTCGAAGCGGGTGTCCAGCCCCAGGACGCCCTGGAGCTCTTCCTGGTCGTTGAGCACCGGCACGCTCACCGTGATGCACAGGGCCCCGGTGAAGCGGGAGGTGTAAAAATCGGAGACAAAGACCTTGCCGCTCTTGATGGGCTCGATGAACCAGGAGCGGTTGGACAAGTCCTCGTCCAGCTTCATCTCGGCATATTTGGCCCGGTCGACGA
>JBKQLU010000031.1:0-54340 GCA_052326585.1 Desulfobaccales bacterium
ACAACTATCTGGGCCTGGCCAACCACCCCAAGCTCATTGAGGCCGCCATCGCGGCAACGCGGGCTATCTCTATTATTCATGATAATTTCAATATATTTTGTAATATTTAAATTTGCTGGTGCTTCTAAATCTAATCCTTCCAATAAAATATATTCAGAGAATTGCAATAATTGGTTCAGCTGCATTGGCATATATTTATCAATGGTATTCTGGACATTAATATTATCGGTTATATAAAGAGGCGATGAAAAAGCTTCCGCAGTCCTAACATTGGATATTGCCTCGCTAATATCTATCAAATTATTTAACTTATTATATTCACCCTTCTTTATAATTAATTCCATATTTCTTAGAAAATCTTCTTGAGAAGAAGAAACTGGCACTAGTCGATTCAAAATTATATCAATCTTATCTCTTAATTTCTTTTCTTCGCGTGAACCTAACCCTTTTATTTTAATTTTAGAAAACCTTTCTTCTATACAGTGGTCACATATAAAGTCTTCATTATGTTGTCTTAATATCATATTTCTTAAAGTAAAGAATTCATAATTTGAAAAATGTGGATATTTTATTATTTCTTTAACAAAGCTATCACGATATGATGAATAGTCAGCAATTAAAATTGGAAACACACAGCCAGTATCCAACAAAGGTATAATCTTTTTGATATCTGGTACGCAGCCAGGACATAATTCCATAAATATAAATGAATATAAAGGGAGTGATGATATCACACTATAATTATTTTTAAATGATCCTGTTATTATTAAGAAATCTTCTTTTAATGCATTTTTTATTTTATCCGATTTTAATAACTCTAATAAATCAACTCCACTTTTATGTGATCTCAAGAAATGTGTAATACGTTCTTCCTCTACCTTTTCAAGTATTAAACTGCTATTTTTAATCATTTTTAACCCTTTGCGTTATATTCTAATTTATAACCAAGCCGGCTCTCAGCTTGGCAGGTAGTTTGAGATAAATTTGTCTGGCCGTTTTGGTGAGTTTGACGTCATAAGGCATTATCTTCGCGCTCTTTTTTGACATCCCGCCAGCGCACATATTCGCCCTTAGAGTAAGCTTCCTCACCCTTGGCAATGGCTCTCAATTCCTCTTCCGTCGCCTCCACTTCTGGCGGCTCCTGGATGAAGTTGATATATTCCCAAACGCCTTCCAGGTCTGCTTCGGAGAGGGTATTGAGGCTTTTGATAATCTCTTCGCGAAGGTTCATGGCCGCTGCTCCTATGATGACTGAAAGCAATATTGGTTAATTATATCACTTTTGCAATTACTATAAGGCGGAATCGGCTCTCCATGCTTTTTCAGGCTCTCCAGATAGCCGGTGATCGCCTCTCTGATATTGGCCTGAGCTTCCTCACGGGTCGCCCCCTGGAAGATGCACCCCGGCAGGGCCGGACAACGGGCCACAAAGACGCCATCTTCATCCTGTGCGATAATTACCCGGAATTTCATCAGACCTCCGGATCAAACTACCCCTTCAAGCCTCTACGCAGGCTGAAGCCTGCGGCTACCAAATCACTACCCCTGCGCGGCCCGCAGTTTCAGCGCCGTGGCTTGCTGCACCAGGGCGTGGTATTCCTGGAGGGTCTTCACCGTGAGCTTGCCCCGCTTCATGGCCCGGATGGCGTCCAGGGTGGCCCTGGCCGCCGCGATGGTGGTGGTATAGGGGATGTTGTATTCCAGGGCGGCCCGGCGGATGGAGTAGGAATCCTCCGGGGTGTAGCGGCCTTCCGGGGTATTGACCAGGAGGGCGATTTCACTGTTTTTGATGTGGTCGATGATATGGGGCCGCCCCTCCCGGATCTTGCTGACCGGGGTCACTTGCAGGCCGTGCTCCTGAAGGTAGGCGGCGGTGCCGGCGGTGGCATAGAGGGGGAAACCTTCCGCCTGAAAGCCCCTGGCCAACTCCAGCGCCGCGGGCTTGTCCGGGTCCTTGACGCTGAAGATCACCCCGCCGGAGAGCGGCAGAACCTGGCCGGCAGCCAACTGCGACTTGGCAAAGGCGAGGCCGAAATCCGCATCCAGGCCCATAACCTCGCCGGTGGAGCGCATCTCCGGCCCCAGGCGCGGGTCCACCCCGGGGAAGCGCCGGAAGGGAAAGACCGACTCCTTCACGGCAAAATAGGGGGGCTCGATCTCCTCGGTAAAACCCAGCTCCTCCAGAGAGTGGCCCAACATCACCTTGGTGGCCAGCCTGGCCAGGGAGACCCCGGTGGCCTTGCTGACGAAGGGCACGGTGCGGGAAGCCCTGGGGTTCACCTCCAAGACGTAGACCTCATGGTCCTTCACGGCAAACTGAATGTTCATCAGGCCCACCACTCCCAGGGCCGCCGCCAGGGCCCTGGTCTGGCGCCTGATCTCCTCCTGGATCTCCAGGGAGAGCGAATAAGGGGGCAGGACGCAGGCCGAATCCCCGGAATGGATGCCGGCCTCTTCGATATGTTCCATGATACCGCCGATGACGGTAAGGGTGCCGTCGCTGATGGCGTCCACATCCACTTCGATGGCGTCCTCCAGGAACTTGTCGATGAGGATGGGGTGGTCCGGAGAGGCCTTGAGGGCCCAATTCATAAAATTCACCAGGCCCTGGTCATCACCCACGATCTGCATGGCCCGGCCCCCCAGGACGTAGGAAGGCCGCACCAGCACCGGATAGGTGATCGCGTGGGCTATCTCTAAGGCCTGTTCCACATCGGTGGCGGTGTCGTTGGGCGGCTGCTTCAGCTTAAGATCGGCCAGCAGTTGCTTAAATAATTTCCGGTCTTCGGCCCGGTCGATGGCGGCCGCCGTTGTCCCCATGATGCGCACCCCCGCCAGGCCCAGGGGCACCGCCAGGTTCAAGGGGGTCTGGCCGCCGAACTGCAGGATGAGGCCGCGGGGGTCCTCCGCGGCCACGATGTTGAGGACGTCCTCCCGGGTCAGGGGCTCGAAATAGAGCTTGTCCGAGGTGTCGTAGTCGGTGGACACCGTCTCCGGGTTGGAGTTGACCATGATGGACTCCACCCCCAACTCCTTGAGGGCGAAGGAGGCCTGGCAGCAGCAATAGTCGAACTCGATGCCCTGGCCGATGCGGTTGGGGCCGCCCCCTAATATGGCCACCTTCTCCCGGGAGGTTTTCCGGGCCTCGTCCTCCCATTCGTAGGTGGAATAGAAATAGGGGGTGTAGGCCTCGAACTCCGCGGCGCAGGTATCCACCAGTTTATAAACCGGGGTGACTCCGTGCTCCCGGCGCATCGCGGCCAGCATCTCCTCGCCGAGGCCCCAGAGGTGGCCAAGCTGCACGTCGGAGAAACCGTACTCCTTGGCCCGGCGCAGCATGTCCTTCAACTGCTCCCGGCCCCGCCCCTGGCGCAGCGATTCTCCAAAGACGGCCAATTCCCCGGAGAAGGAGACCAGGTCCCTGATCTGGTAGAGGAACCAGGGGTCGATACTGGAAAGCTCGTGGGCTTCAGCCACGCTCATCCCGGTGCGGAAGGCCTGCACCAGGTAGAAGAGGCGCTGCGAGTTGGGGACCCGCAGCCGCACCCGCAGTTCGTCGGGACCCACCTCCGGCAGGTCCTTGCCATCCGCGCCCAAGCCGAAACGGGCGATCTCCAGGGAACGGATGCCTTTTTGCAGGGCCTCTTTGAAGGTGCGGCCGATGGCCATCACTTCCCCCACCGACTTCATCGAGGTGGTGAGGAAGTCCTCGGCCCCGGGGAATTTCTCAAAGGTCCAGCGGGGAATCTTGACCACGCAATAGTCGATGGTGGGCTCGAAAGAGGCGTAGGTCTCCCGGGTGATGTCGTTGTGAATCTCATCCAGAGTGAAGCCCACCGCCAGCTTGGCGGCGATCTTGGCGATGGGGAAGCCGGTGGCCTTGGAGGCCAGGGCCGACGAGCGGGACACCCGAGGGTTCATCTCGATGACCACCATCTCCCCGGTCTGCGGATTGATGGCGAACTGGATATTGGAGCCGCCGGTCTCCACCCCGATTTCCCGGATGATGGCGATGGCCGCGTCCCGCATCGTCTGGTACTCCCGGTCCGTCAGGGTCTGGGCCGGGGCCACGGTGATGGAGTCGCCGGTGTGCACCCCCATGGGGTCCAGGTTTTCAATGGAGCAGACGATCACTACGTTGTCCCGGAAATCCCGCATCACCTCCAGCTCGAATTCCTTCCAGCCCAGCACCGATTCTTCCAGCATCACCTCGCTGATCATACTGGCGGCCAAACCCTCCGCGGCCAGCAGCCGCAGATCCTCCAGGTTATAGGCGATGCCGCCGCCGGTGCCCCCCAGGGTGAAGCTCGGGCGGACGATGATGGGGTAGTTGATCTCCGGCGCCGCGGCGATGGCCATATCCAGGGTGCGCACGATGGCGCTCCGGGGCACCCTGAGCGAGATACGGGTCATGGCGTCCCGGAAGAGCTCCCGGTCTTCGGCCTTCTTGATGACCTGGGGATTGGCCCCGATCATTTCCACCCCGAGGCGCTCCAGGATGCCGGTGTCCGCCACGGCCACCGCACAATTGAGGCCGGTCTGGCCGCCCAGGGTGGGCAGGATGGCGTCGGGGCGTTCCCGTTCCAGCACCTGGCAGACCATCTCCGGGGTGATGGGCTCAATGTAGGTCCGGTCGGCGATCTCGGGGTCGGTCATGATAGTGGCGGGGTTGGAATTGATGAGCACCACCTCATAGCCCTCCTCCCGGAGGGCCTTGCAGGCCTGGGTGCCGGAATAATCGAACTCGCAGGCCTGGCTGATGATGATGGGCCCCGAGCCGATGATCAGGATTTTCTTCAAGTCGGTGCGCTTCGGCATAAGCTGTCGCTGGCTAAGGAATTGGTGGGCAGTGCCCACCCTACAGTGTGGCGCTCAGTAAATAGGATGGCGTTAAATCAAGTGAAAACCTGAAGATGGTTTAATCTCGGGGGAATCGGGCGGTCCCAGGCCCGCCGCGGCGCTCTCCCCCCGCCGGGCGCTTTAAACCTGGCCCACCATCTCAAGGAATTCCTCAAAGAGATAATGGGCGTCATGAGGCCCCGGGGAGGCCTCCGGGTGGTACTGCACCGAGAAAGCCCTGAGGCCCTGGTGGCGCAAGCCCTCCAAGGTGCCGTCATTCAGGTTGACGTGGGTCGGTTCCACACCCTTATCCGGGATGGACGCCAGGTCCACCGCGAAGCCGTGATTCTGGGAGGTGATCTCTACCCGGCCGGAGAGCCCGCTCTTCACCGGCTGGTTGGCGCCGCGGTGGCCGAACTTGAGCTTGAAGGTGCGGCCGCCCAGGGCCAGCCCCATAAGTTGGTGCCCCAGGCAGATGCCGAACATGGGGGCCGCGCCCAGACACTGGCGCACATTGTCGATGGCGTAGGTGACCGCGGCCGGATCCCCGGGGCCGTTGCTGAGGATGATCCCCGCGGGTTTGAGAGCCAGCACCTCTGGAGCCGGGGTGGTGGCCGGGACCACCAGGACCTGGAGGCCCCTTTCGATTAAGTTCCTGATTATATTGAACTTAACCCCATAATCGTAGAGCACCACCTTCTTGCCGCTACGCTGGGACCACAAGGTCTTGAGATCGGTCTCCCCGGTATCGGCCGGAAACTGCGGCCACCAGTAAGCCTGGCGGCAGGTGACCAGGGGCACCAGGTCCAGGCCAGCCATGCTGGGGAGCTCCCGGGCCCGGCGCACCAGGGACTCGGGGTCCAGATCCTCAGTGGATATGAGGCCGCGCATGGCCCCCACCTCCCGGAGGCGCTTGGTGATGGCCCGGGTGTCGAAACCCTCCACCCCCAGTTTGCCCGAGTCCCGGAGATAATCGGCCAGGTTCCCCCGGGAGCGCCAGTTGGAAGGGTAGGGGTGGTACTCTTTGACGATGAAGCCCTCCACCGCTATGGACCGGGATTCCACGTCTTCGGGGTTGATCCCGTAATTGCCCATCAGGGGATAGGTCATTGTGACGATCTGGCCCTTGTAGGACGGGTCGGTGAGGATCTCCTGGTATCCGGTCATGGCGGTATTGAATACCACCTCGCCGGCAGATTCTCCCGCGCCGGTAAAGGATCGCCCCCGCAAGACCAAACCGTCTTCCAACGCCAATAACGCCTGCACCGTAATGACCTCGAAGCGCCTCTAAATTTATTAGTAAATTATAGCATAATCCGCCGGGGGCGTCGGCTAAATTTTCCAGGAACAGACCCAAATTAAGAGGCCGTGTCCCGCGGCCTTAAGAGCGGCGGTCCCGAAACCCACGCGGGACGAGGGCCCGCAGACCGGCTGCATATAAAGCCCCTGGCGGGGCGATTGGCAGCCAGGCAAGGTTGAACCATGGCTTTAATTGTGGTCTTTTTTCCCTGGTTCCCAAGCTCCAGTTGGGGACCAATTTTCAAGCAAAGCTCCAGCTTTGCTCAGAAGACGGCTCATCCTGACGGCTAGCCGCTCTCGCCAAGCAGAGCTTGGCGCCAAGGGTGCGTTCCCAAGCAGGACCTTGGGAACGAGAAATAAGCAGGTTGTCATCCTGAGCGAAGCGAAGGATCTAGATTCTTCGCTCGCCTGCGGCTCCCTCAGAATGACAATCGTGAAAATCCCCAGTCCCATCTTAGAGGGTGCCAAAAAGGGGAGACCCGCTGGGTTAGGTGAAGTTTCTGCTTTAAGCAGGTAGATGAGCACGGCCCTCAAAAAAAGAGGAGTGCTGTCATCCGGGCCTGGCCCACCTGGGGGGAGATCTCTAGCTGCTGCCTTTCCCCTTTTTCCCGGCCTGCTGCAGCCAAAGCCCGGCGATCAGCTCCGCCTGGCGCCGGGCGGCGCCTTGATGGGGAATCAAGGTCGCCTGCGCCCTGGCCCCCAGATCGAGGCGCCCCGGGTCTCTTAAGAGCCGGTCCACCGCCGCGGCCAGAGAAACCGCGTCCGCCACCCGGATCCCGGCCCCGGCGCCGTCAGCTTCCAGGATGTCCTGGGCCCACGTGAAGTTGGAGAGGTTGGGACCATAAAGCGGCGCCCGGCCCCAAGCCGCAGCCTCCAGGATGTTTTGGCCGCCGTGGGGAACCAGGCTGCCGCCCACAAAGGCCACATCCGCGGTCCCATAGAGGCTGAAAAGGTCGCCGATGGTGTCGATGAGGACCACCGAGTGGGTCCGGACTTCCAGGCCGGCCTGCAAACGGCTCCAGAGATGAGAAGGCAGACCGTGCTTCATTCTTAGCAAATTTTCCTGAAGGCCGGGGGCGCGCTCCGGGTGCCGGGGCGCCAGGACCAGGACCAGAGAAGGGTAGGGGCCCAGAAGTTCCTTATAGGCCGCCAGCACTATCTCCTCTTCGCCGGGATGGGTGGAGGCCGCCAGCCAGATCGGGGCGCCCCGGCCACCTGCCTGGCCGCCGTGCAGCAGCACCTGAAAACGCCCGGCCTCTTCTTCATCCCGCTCCTGCAACAGACGGTCACACTTCAGGTTGCCGCTCAGCCGCAGTTTGGCGGGCTCCAGGCCCATGGCCAGCAGGCGCTGGTAATCCTGGGAAGTCCCGGGAATAACCATGTCGTAATTATTTATTAAATCAGCGGCATATCGCTTATATCTCATAAATCTTCTGAAGCTCTGATCCGAAACCCTGGCGTTGGCCAGGGCCAGAAGAACGCCGCGCTGCCTGGCTTGGTTAAGAAAATTAGGCCAGATTTCCGACTCCAGTGTAATGACCACATCGGGCGAGAGCCGCTGCATATAGCGCTGCACCGTCCAGGGAATATCCAGGGGAAAGTAGCAGACCCGGGCTCCCAATGGCAAAAAATATTTGCGCGCCAGGGCCTGGCCGGTTTCAGTACCGGTGCTGACGATCCAGGCGGCCTCTGGGAGCAGGTTCCGTAGCTCCCGGACCAGGGGCAGGCCGGCCAAAATTTCTCCCACGGAAATCCCGTGCACCCAGAGACGCGGCCGCCCAGGGGGCGGAGCCGCGGGGAGTTCCAGCCCCAGGCGGGGGCGAAAACTTTCCCCCCGGCCCCTCGATTTCAAGTGCCAATAAAAAAAAGGCCAGGCAAATAAGCCGGCCATGGTGGATAATCCCTGATATATTCGCCTAATCAAGGTATTACCATCCATTTCTAAGAGAGGTTATTAAGTTTGGCCACCCAGTCGCGGCGCACCTTAAGGTAGTCGGCCAGTATGGCGGCATGATCGAAGGCCATCTCCCGGGGTAAATCTTCCGGGCGAAAAATTTCCAGGCTCCGGGCATCGTCCGCCGCCTTGGGCGTCCCACTGGCCTGGGCCACAAATACGGTGGTGATGTTATGCTGCCGCGGGTCGCGGCGGGGATCGGAATAAGTGTGGAACTGGCCCAGGAGGTCCACACGCAGTCTGGTTTCTTCCAGGGCTTCCCGGCAGGCGGCGGTCTCCAGGGATTCTCCGTAGTCCACGTACCCGCCGGGCAAGGCCCATCCCAGAGGCGGATTGGCGCGCTGGATCAAAACGATCCCTTGGCGCGGCATCTCGATAATGATATCCACCGTTGGCACCGGCGAACGGTACTTGGGGACGTATTGCCCGCACTTGGGACATTTTTCCGGCGTCTTCATAGATTGTTTACATAATATATATTATCAGACGTTATAATCAGGAAGGCTTGAACTCCCTTTTGGCAAATTTTTTCAGATCCTGATAATCGACGGCCACGATTTGCCAGGCGCCGCTCTTCGTTTGCCGCTGCATCCGGAAGTGAAACGGCTCTTGGCTCTTGGGGTCCACCAGGGTCACCCGGGCCTCGTCGCCCTGGACCTCAATCTGCGCCGTGGTGGCCGCCGCGGCAATCGCCAGGATGTTGGTATTATCGAGATTCAGCAGATACTTCTCCAGCACCTGGCGGCACTGCTTTTCCAGGGCGCCGGACAGGTTGGTCAACACCAATCGGGCCAACTGGCGCCCCATTTGCCGGCCTTTGCGGTTCCACGGGTCTTCTGTGGCACCCTTGTCGTCCTCCGCTGCGGGCAGGGCAGATTCCGCCAGATTATTGGCAATTCCCTTTATATTCACATACTTAAAAAACCGGTCCATATCCCTGGTCTTGAGGGCCAGGGCCAGGCGCTGTAAGGCGTAGCGGGGGGAAGCGACCCAACTGCGGTAGAGGCCGCCGCCCAGGACCACGGCCAAAATGGCCGCAATCAGGCAGATCAACAGGGTCCGACGCCGCATGAAACGAGACCTCCCTATGCCGGGCTTGGCTTCGGCATGGTTTTCAGATAAATATAGTATGAATATAACCCGAAAGCGGGAACGAGGCCAGGACACCGGAAAAATTTGCTCAGGCCCACGTTCTCAGGAGATTGAACCGATCTAGGGAGCCAAGCGGGCCCCCCGTCACCAAAGCCGCTGGTGGCGGGGCTTTCCGGGGCCGAAGGCATATAACGCCTCTGGAGCGCCGATTTTCCATAGGGCAAGGGTTTGGGTTAGGGTTGGTTTTCGGTAATCAGTTTTCGGATGCCGGTTTCCGTTTTCCGTTCCGTCCATCCCGGTTTTTTTTGGATATAATTTCATTGTCACCCTGAGCGCAGCGAAGGGTCTAGGGGGCGAGAGACTAGATTCTTCGCTGCGCTCAGAGTGACATTTTTGGGTGCTTGATTTCGTACAGAATGGCATTTTGGTGCAGACTGAGGTTTTTTCTCAGCTTCTAAAGACTCAAAACGGAAAACGCCAGAAAATAAGTCCTGAGCAAAAACGGCAAAGAGACTTTAAGTCATGGAATACTGGGATACAGGCGGGCCAAGACTGCCGGTGGTGCGGATCAACGCCAAGGGGCTGCGCTGGCAGCGCCACGGCCACCCCTGGCTCTACCGTGACGACCTGGCCGGCGCGACGGCCTTGCCCTCCGGGGAGTTGGCCGCGGTGCTGGCGCCCGGGGACCGTTTCCTGGGCCAGGCCTTTTACAGCGCCAAGTCCCGCATTGCCCTGCGCTTTGTCACCGAAGGACCGGAGCCCGTGGATACGGCTTTTTGGGAGGAGCGTCTCCGCCGGGCCCTGGCTTACCGCCAGCGGCTGGTGCAGGAAAGCGACGCCTGCCGCCTCATCTACGCCGAAGCCGACGGCTTCCCCGGCCTGGTGGCCGATTCCTACGCCGGACACCTGGTACTCCAGGCCAACCACCCCGGCCCGGCCCGCCTCCTGCCGGAAACCCTCTTGCCGCTGCTGATTCAGCACCTGGCCCCCAAATCCATCACCCTGCGCCACGATGGTGAGGCGCGCCTGCTGGAGGGACTCCCCCAGGAGGTCCAGACGGTTTGGGGAGAACTGCCTCCTCGGGTGCAGGTGCGGGAAGGCGGGGTGAGTCTCTGGGTCGATATCCGGGGCGGCCAGAAGACCGGGCTTTTCCTCGATCAGCGGGAAAACCGCGGCCTCGCGGCAACCCTGGCCCGGGGCCGGGTGTTGGATGCCTTCGCCTACCAGGGAGCCTTCGCCATGCACCTGGCCCCCCTGGCCGAGGAGGTCATCCTGGTGGAGAGTTCCACCGCGGCCCTGGAAATGGCCAGGCAAAATGGCCTGCTCAATAACCTGAATAATCTGAATTTGGTGCGGGAAAACGTCTTTGGTTACCTGAAGGCCGCGGTGGCCGCGGGGCAACGCTTCGACTGCATTGTCCTCGACCCCCCTGCCTTTGCCAGGAGCCGGGGGGAACGTACCGCGGCCCTCAAGGGCTACCGGGAGATCAACCGCCGGGCCTTTCAGCTCCTCTCGCCCGGCGGGGCGCTGATTACCTGCTCTTGCTCCTATAACCTCAGCGAGCCGGATTTTCTCGGGATAGTCCGGGAGGCTGCCGCCGAGGCCCACCGCCAGGCCCGCTTGGTGGAGCGCCGGAGCGCCGCCAAGGACCACCCTGCCCTCCTCTCCCTGCCGGAGAGCCTCTACTTGAAGTGCCTGATCCTGGAAGTGTTGTAGACCGGGCCCGGTTCCATCCATTGGTGTCCGGCAACAAAATTGCATCGAGAAGATCATATCATCTCCCAATTAAACCCTATGGCATAGTAATTTCAGCAAAATCAGCATATTATCCCCATGCAACTAAATCCCCTCTCCCTTTGTAGGGGCGGGGTTTCCCCGCCCAGGGTAAACCCACCCACAGGCCAGAGGCCTGTGCCACCGGACGCCGCCCCTACCGGCGAGGGGACGACACCGGGAGTCGGGTGGCTTCGCCTGGTTTTCTGTAGGGGCGGGTTTAAAACCCGCCCCTGCTTCCCCCTCACCCTCCCCTCTCCCCCATTGGGGGAGAGGGGAGAAAGCAAGAAATTTTCATAGGTTAATCAAGAAAAATTTAGGAGCCTTGATTACAAGGGTAGATTAGCAAAAACCTTGCCGGATACTAATGCCCCAATAGGGGTGACAGTGAGGCGCCTCGGGGGATGCCCTTCTGGATGTCTTCCTATAGATCGCCCCAGCGCCTCCTCATCGCCTCCCCGGTCATTGACTCTCCCCGCCGCTTCCCATAAAATTACCCCATGCGCAGTACTGTTTTGGGGATCATGGCCCTGGCGCTCCTGGCCTGGGGGCAGGCCGTGGCCGCCGCACCTGCCCCGCCCCCGCCGCCGCCTCACATCCTGGAGGCGGCCCAGGCCCCCCGGGCCGCCGGGATTCTCAAGCGGGTAGCCCTGACTTATGCGCCGCGCATGTCTCAGGACCAGCGGCGGCGCGATTTCCTGGAAAAGGTCGAGCTGGCCCACCGCCTGCTGGCGGTCAGGCGCCTGGTGGAGCTTCGCAAGCAAACCCTGGCCTTGATGCCGCCGGGAGTGGAAGTTTCCTGGGAGTACTTGAGAGGACGCCGCTGGCCGGACGGCGACCGGGTGGGGGTCACCCTGAGCGCGCCCGTGTGGGTGCCGGCCGGGGCTCGCAAGGTTCAGAGCTTCTGCGCCTTTGAAAAAAAATGGCAGACCGTGGCCCAGACCCCCTGCCGGCCGTCGGGCTACGTCTGGTTCTCCCCCAGCCTGGCCGACATCAATAATCAGGCCCGCTACCGCGCCGAAACCATCCAGTTCGAAGTGAACAGCAAGTTCGCCCCGCTGCTGGGACTGCTGCTGGAGTACATCTTCCGGGAGGGCTACTACGACCCGGCCCTGCGGCTGCCCCTGATGGACGTGAGGGGGGCCGAGGACACTTACGCGGTCAGCGCCGGGACCGGACCGGTAGTGGCGGAATGCCTCAGTTTCCCGGACAATGACAGCGATTCTCTGGCGGCCGCTGTAACCCGGTGTTGCTATGCCAACCTGGCCGAGATCTACCACGGGCGCCACGCCCCGGAGTCCAACCATCGCCTGGGGCTGGCCTTCGACCTCAATGACTTCAATTACCCCGGGGTTACGGACGGCGCCCCCAATCCGGTCAGCCGCGCCCTGCGCCAGTTCAACCGGGACGCCATGCACCGGCTTGACGCCCGCCAGATTCCAGGCTGGGTCTATCAGGCCGCGCAGTCGCTGGGGTTGCGCCTTCCCCAGGAATGGACTTACGAGGGCGGCAAGACCGACTGGGAACATATGGATGTGGGGACCAGGTGAGAGTAGCCAGTAGCCAGTAGCCAGTAGCCAGTTTTGCTATTTAGCCGGCGCCGCACCGGCGGGACGCCTGGGCCACTAAGGGATGTAATGTAGGGTGGGCACTGCCCACCATTTCCTTATCTAGATTCTGTTTTTTTCTGAAAACCGGAAACCGCAACCTGTGTTAAAAGATTTCATCAAACAATTGAAGGATTCCGCCGACTACCGCGATATCCTTAGTCATTACCGCTATTTGCCTGAAGTGGCCGCGGACTATGCGCCTGATGACGCCGGTCTGCCGCCGGAGGTGACTGCGGCCCTGGAACGCCAGGGAATCTCCCGTCTCTATCGCCACCAGGCCCAGGCTCTGGACGCCATCCGGTCCGGCCGGGACGTGCTGGTGGCCACTCCCACCGCCAGCGGCAAGACCCTGATTTATAATTTGCCGGTGCTGGAATCTCTCTTAAAGGACCCGGCCGGCCATGCCCTCTACCTTTTTCCCCTGAAGGCCCTGGAACAGGATCAGCTTAAGGCCCTCAAGGAACTGGACGGCGCCCTGCCCTCCCCTTTCCTGAGGGCGGCCATCTATGACGGCGATACCCCGCCGTCCCAGCGCCAGGCCATCAAGGCCAATCCTCCCCAGGTGCTCATCACCAACCCGGACATGCTGCATATGGGATTGCTCCCCTTCCATGCTTCCTGGTCCGGGTTCTTCTCCCGGCTGCGCTTCGTGGTCATTGACGAAGTGCACACCTACCGGGGCATCATGGGCAGCCACATGGCCCAGGTGCTGCGGCGCCTGCGGCGCCTCTGCGCTTACTATGGCTCCCGGCCCCGCTTTATCCTGTCATCCGCCACCATTGCCCGCCCGGAAACCTTCGTCAATCAGTTGACCGGGTTTCAGGTGGAGACCATCGCCGTCAGCGGCGCCCCCCAGCCGGGGCGGCACTTTCTCTTTGTCAACCCCCCGGGTGGGGCACCCTCGGTCGCGGCCCAGATCTTTGCCCGGGCCATCCGCCAGGGCCTCAATACCATCTGCTTCACCCAGGCCCGCAAGCTCACGGAGCTCATCCATGTCTGGGCGCAGCGGCTGGCGCCGGAGCTCAAGCGCCACATCAGCTCCTATCGCGCCGGGTATCTGCCGGAGGAGCGCCGCGAGATCGAACAGGCCCTG
Source organism: Desulfobaccales bacterium (assembly GCA_052326585.1). Taxonomy (GTDB): domain Bacteria; phylum Desulfobacterota; class Desulfobaccia; order Desulfobaccales; family 0-14-0-80-60-11; genus JAPLJC01. The sequence goes on from JBKQLU010000031.1 coordinate 13,661, forward strand.
GCCGCCGGTAAGATGCGCGGGGTGATCTCCACCAGCGCCCTGGAGATGGGCATCGACATCGGCGGTCTGGACGTCTGCATCCTGGTCGGCTACCCCGGCACTATGGTCACCACCCGGCAGCGCTCCGGCCGGGTGGGGCGGGCCGGCCGCGACTCCCTCATCGTTCTGGTGGCCCAGGCCGACGCCCTGGACCAGTATTTCCTTAAATACCCGGACGAATTTTTTGGCCGCCCCCTGGAGACCGCGGTGGTGGACCCGGATAACCCTTACGTGGTCAAGGCCCACTTGCCCTGCGCCGCCCAGGAGCTGCCCCTGCGGCGTGCCGGGGAGGCCTATTTCGACCTGGCGGCCCACGCGGCAGTGCTTGCCGACCTGGTCCGGGAGCGCCGCCTGCTCCATGCCGCCGACGGTGAGACCTGGTTGGCCCGGGACCGTTTCCCGCAAAAGGAAGTGAATATCAGGGGGATAGGGGAGAGCTTCGCCATCTTCCAGACCGGCCATAAGCGGCCCCTGGGCTCCATCGACGGCCACCGGGCCTTACGGGAGTGCCACCCCGGGGCGGTCTATCTCCACAAGGCCCAGAGCTGGGGAGTGGAGCGCCTCGATCTGGAGCGCCGCAACGTTTGGGTAAATTCCGTGGAGCCCAACTACTTCACCCGCATCCAGACGGACAAAGAGACGGAAATCCTGGAGATCCTGGAGACCCGGCAGGCAGCCGCCTTCACCGCTCACATCGGCCGCCTCAAGGTCACCGAACATATCCTGTCTTACGAGAAGCGGCGTCTGCCCGGACAAGAGCTTCTGGGGACGGTGTCTCTGGAGCTGCCGCCCCAGATCTTCGAAACCGTGGGCATGTGGCTGGAAATTCCCGACGCCGTCAAAGAGGCCATTTACGCCGCCGGCGGGCACTTCATGGGCGGCATCCACGCCCTGGAGCACGTCCTCATCAGCATGTTTCCCCTCTTCGCCCTGGCGGACCGCTATGACATCGGGGGTATCTCCCATCCGGCCCACCCCCAGGTAGGGCGCGCCGCCATCTTCATTTACGACGGCTACCCCGGTGGGATCGGGCTGTCCGTAAGGGCCTTCGAGATTATGGAAGAGCTGCTGCGCCGCGCCCGGGAAGTCACCGCCGCCTGTCCCTGCGAGGACGGCTGCCCCTCCTGCACCCATTCCCCCAAATGCGGCTCCGGCAACAAGCCCCTGGACAAAGAGGCGGCTGTGAGCATCGCCGCTATGCTCCTCGGATTGGAAGAGCCTGGGGTGGAGCCTGATATTACCTTTGAGGAGACCGGCGCAGCCCTGCTCACGGCCGCCGCGCCCATCACCGGCAACACCTGGCTGGCCCGGCGCAAACTGGGAATTCTGGACCTGGAGACCCGCTGTTCCGCCGCCGACGTGGGCGGCTGGGGGCAATGCCACCGCATGGGCGTTTCCCTGGTGGTGCTCCACGAAACCAGCAGCGGCGTCGCCACCGCTTACCGGGAGGCTGAACTGGACCAGCTTTGCCGGCGTCTGCAAGGGTTGGAGCTGGTGGTGGGCTTCAATATCAAGCGCTTCGACTACCAGGTACTGCAGCCCTACACCAAGGTCAGGCTTAAAGATATACCCACCCTGGACATCCTGGAAGAGGTGCAGGCCGTCCTGGGCCACCGGCTCTCCCTGAATCACCTGGCGGAGAAGACCCTGGGAGAGAGCAAATCCGGGGACGGACTCCAGGCCCTGGAACACTTTGCCGCCGGCCGCTGGGAGGAACTGGAATCCTACTGCCGGCAGGATGTGGCCCTCACCCGCCGCATCTTCGAGTTCGGGGTAGAGCACGGCTTCCTGATCTACCAGCACCGCCAGGGGTCCCTGGTGCGGCTGCCGTTGGACTGGCGGGAGGAACGCTTTTTTCGGTAGCCCAGGCGTCCCGGCGGTGTAGCCTGTTCTTGTAGCCGCAGGCTTTAGCCTGGGCTCATTTTTTAATCTCATTCCTACTTTGCACTTAGGAACGACAGGAGCCGCCAAGCCAGGCCTGAAATATAGGGCGGCCCGTGGCCGCCAGGTGCGGCGGGCAGAGCCCGCCCTATGAGTCTAAGCCAGTGGCCAGTACTGCTCCCTGCACGCATCTCTCTTCCCGAAATTCGAAACTAACCAGAAAAACTCAAAACTTAAGATTGCCCTTTGACCGCGGCTGCCGTATCATTGAAAAATTAGCCATCGTTCCCCGCCAGAGGCTTGGGAACGAGGAAAACGAGGAGGGTTATGATGAGTCTGACTAAAAAGGGCCTGGCCCTGGGTTGTTGTCTGGCGCTGCTGCTCTTAATCGGCGCGGCGCCACTGCTGGCATCCGAGGTTGAGCCCGAGGTGGGCTATGTGGTGGGTCCGGTCACCTTTGCCGCGCCCATGTCCGACGCGGACGCCAAATATCTGGGGCTGGAAAAGTCGGCCCCCTTCGCCCTCAAGGACATCAAATCGCCCTATGTCCTGGTGGAGCAGTTCAACACCTCCTGCCCCCATTGCATGCACGAGGCCCCGTTCCTGAACCAAGTCTTTACCATGGTGCAGCAGGACCCCAACCTTAAGGGCAAGGTGAAATTTCTGGGCGCGGCCCAGGGCAGTGACAGCGGGCCCGTCATGGCCTGGAAGGCCCTCCAAAAAGTTCCCTTCCCGATAGTGCCGGACACCAATAGCGGCCTGGGAAAGGCCCTGAATTTTACCCCCTACCCGGTCACCTTCATCGTGGATAATCGGAGCGGCAAGATCGTTTGGGTGGAGATCGGCGCCATCGATAACGCCGAAGAGGCCTTTCAGGGGATTAAAGCAGCAGTAAAGTAGAAGCGGCCAGAGTCTCCGGCGTCGCCCTAAGAAATGGCGGGCTCCAGGGGCGGGTTTTAAACCCGCCCCTAAAGGGCGGCTAGCCGGGGCCGCGCCCATGAGAAACCAGGCGCAGCCCCCGCACCCTAATGAAGGGATTGGCGGAGCCTCGTTATAATATGGTCATCTATTTGAAATTACAATGATATAGAGCCGCAGCTCCCCACCTGGCGGCCAGTCCCTCCCCTGGCCAATTTGACTTCCAGTACATCCGGCCTTAACTTGGGTCTTTGGTAAGAGCGATACCAGGCTCTCAATTTACCCAGGGTTAAAGGAAATCGACATGGCTCGAAAAGTTGCGGCCTTATCTTTGCTGATCGGTGTGGCGCTGACTCTGGCTCTGGGCTCCGCCTTGGCGGCGGCGCCGCTTAAGGTCGGCTATCAGGCCGGAAATCTGGAGTTCGGCGCGGCCACGACCCCGGCGGACCAGGCCTATCTGGGGCTAAAGACCCCCGGCAAATTTGCCCTCAAGGATATCCAGGCGGATTATGTGTTGCTCGAAGTCCTCAATGCCAATTGCCCGTACTGCATGGCGCAGGCCGCCACCATGAACCGGCTTTACCACTTGGTAGAGGCCTCCGAATTCAAGGACCGGGTCAAGTTTGTCGGAGTGGTCAGCAATTCCAACCCCGAGGTGGCCCAATGGAAAAACGCCTATAAGGTGCCCTTTCCCCTGGTTGCCGACCCCGATTGGCTAATCGGCAACAATGTCCTTAAGATCACCGGCACCCCCACCACGGTGGTGCTGGATAAACAGGGGAAGGTGATTATTTTGCACGACGGCCTCTTTGCCGATGCCAATAAGGCCTTCCAGGAGCTGCGCGCCAAGATAAAATGAGGCCGGCAGGCCCTTTTGCAAGGATGACACCATGGACCTACAGGCTGTTCTGGTAGCCACGGACTTTTCCGGTTGCGCCGCGGCCGCCTTTCAGATGGCCCAAATCCTGGCCCGGCCTTTCAACTCCAAGCTGATTCTGCTGCACGTCATCAATCAGCGGCTGGTGGAGCAGCTTTGCGGCTACCTGGGAGAGCCTGCGGACGCCTTGCTGCCCGGGTTGCGGAAGCGGGCCCAGCAGCAATTGGACGAATTCCTCCAGGGGGGCAAGCCCGGCCCCCTGGAGGTGGAGACCCTGGTGGCGGTCGGCCTGCCCTTCCAGGAGATCGCGGTGGTGGCCCGGGAACTGGCGGTGGACCTGGTGGTCATGGGCGGCTATGGCCGGGGCGGCCACGGGCCCCTGGAAGAGGTCTTCTTCGGGTCCACCGCCGAGAAGGTGGTGCGCCTGCTGCCCTGTCCGGTCCTCTGCGTGCCACTGGCCGCGGCCGGGCCGGACTCCGGGGATCGCTCCCCAACCTAGTCGCCTCTTCCCAGGTTGCCAGCCAACCACGAAAATCTGAGCCGGGGGCGCAGTCCGGGTTTTCATTCAGGCTGCGCCCTGGGGCAGCAACCGGGCCCGAGCCCGCCAATTCCTTACCTCAGTCGCCGTCGGGCTAGAAATAAGGAGAATAACCAACCATGCGCCGTCTCCTGCTTTTTATCTGCATCTGCCTGAGCTTATGCATCTGTGCCCAGGCAAAGCCAGGTTGGGCGGATCCCCAGGTGGGGCAGCGCTTCGGCCCCCTGACCTTCAGCGGCACCATTTCCGAAGCCGACCAGCGCTATCTGGGTCTGGCCCGGCCCGGCGCCTTCACCCTGGATAACGTTCGCGCCCGCTACCTGTTGGTGCAGTTTTTCTCCGATGCCTGTCCCCATTGCACGGCCCAGGCCCCGGTGGTTAAGCGGCTGTTCCACGAGATTTCGGCCAACCCGGCATTGAACGACGGCACCTTGAAGATGGTGGGGGTGGGTTATTACTGCACCCCGGCGGCGATGGAGAGATGGCGGGGAAAGTATGGGGCGCCCTTCCCGCTCATCCCGGACCCCAAGGGCCAACTCTTCCGGACCCTGGATATTCCCGGCACCCCCACTTACGTGGTCCTGGATAGCCGGGGCACGGCGGTCTATGTATTTGTCGGTGAGATAGGCAACACCCGCAGTTTTATCCGGCAGTTGCAAGCCCACCTGGCGCGCTAAAGGCGGGTTGCGGTTTTCCGGGCAAGGCAAAATTCAAAACAAATGCCCTTCCCTTCTCGTTCCCAAGCACCTGCCCGGGAACGCCAATTTTACCCCAAGCTCTGTTTGGGGACGTCCTGCTATCACCAGTAACCCAAGGTTATCCTGATCTAATCTCTTCATTAGGGCGCCAGGGAATGCCAGGAAGTCAATTTTTTGTTATTCTGAGGGAGCCGCCGGCGACCGCAGCATCTCTAAATACTAGATGCTTCGCTTCACTCAGCATGACAAAAAGTGCGCGGTGCGCAGGGCGCGCCAATTCCTTAGAATTGTAGGGTGGGCACTGCCCAGCAATTCCGTATTGTTCTAAAGGGAAAAATCGACTTTGATCTTGAAGATTTCCTCGGCCGGCAGGCTCAGGATCTCTACCCCGGAGGCCGCGGAGATCTCGGCGAGGATCTGCTCCAGACGCGCCGGCGATTCGGCGATGAGGGTGAACCAGACGTTGAAGTGGTGGCGGCGCAGGTAGTTGTGGGTCACCCCGTGGTAGCGATTCACTACCTCGACGAAGCGCGCCAGCGCCTCCGGCGGCACCCGGGCGGCGCACAGGGTGCTGGTATATCCCAGCTTGCGGGAGGTGAAATTGGCCCCCAGACGGCGGATGACGCCGCTCTCCATCAAGGCCCGCACCCGGCGCAGGACCTGCTCTTCGTCAGCCCCCACCCTGACGCCCACCGCGGCGTAGGGCCTGGAAACGATGGGAAAATTCGACTGAATCTCGTTCAAGATGGCCCGGTCCAGGTCATCCAGGGATTCAGGGGCCGCTTGCGGTTTTGGGGTTTCCGGGGAGTCCATTAATTATTGCTTGGCTTGTGGCAAAGCGAGTTTCGCCCGGGTCCAATTGGCATGAATGCCGCGCTCGTCCTGGTCTTCGGCCACAAGGCGTTCCAGTTCAGCATCTATTTGCGCGTCAACCCGCCCCAAATCGGTGCGGCTGTCCGCCCTCCTGCCCTTAAGCTCTGCTGCCGTATAGCTCATGATATTTTTTTCTCTCTTCATAGCGCGCCCTTCGTGTGCGGCGGGATTTTTTGAATATGGACAGAATGCGTGATTTTGTCCAGTTTCTATTTTATGATTTCTTAGCGTCACGCTTTTTGATCTGTTCCTTCTTAGCTTCAGGCACTACACCTTCATACATTTCATTCACATGCTTTGGGTGACTGATCATTTGCTCCGCAATCAAATTGACCAAGTTAAAAAGCTTAGACGCTGTATCCTTATTGTCTCGAAGGTCTATTGTTCCCGGATGCACTGCCTCATTTCCAACAACGCGTACAACATCGAGAGATTTTTGAATCATAGGACTAAGGCCTTTTCGAACAAGACTTGCTATGTCTTCATTAATATCCTTACCTTTTTCTCCTAGAAATTTACATAATTTTTGGATAGCCAAACGCAATAACGCGGCTGCTCCTCTGGGGGATAAATTTAAAATACTACGAGCTTCCTCATAATCCCTTAATACATCATCAGGAATGTCGCTATTGGGTTCTTCTCCGTGAAGCTCTGGCGGGAAAACCAGCTTATCATATATCCATACCGCTATTTCTCGGCAATTAAAGCACCAACTTAGTGATAGATTAGCTGCTTGTGTAGTGCTAAAACAAGGGTTCTCGTGCTCCTTATAGAAAACAACGCCGCTATTTATATTATTTACATAATCAATCCAATCCTGTTTTTCCTTTGCAGGTAAGTTCCTATCTGCGTGGACTCTGTTTAAAAAGTCGGTATCGGGGATGAATGGCGTATCTCCAGCGCTAATTTCATTCGCATATACCTTAAACCAATACTGAGTAGTCAAAGTCCCGCAATGTGGGCAATTGAAGGCGGTTTCTTTGATTGAAGCTGGCACATATTTTTTCTTCATCCTCGATCTCCTAGCTTTAAATCAATAACGCATAGGGCGGGCTGTGCCCGCCGCCTTAACTATAAATGTTAACCCATAGGTTCATAGGGGCAAATGGGGTCCGCCGCCAGGACGTCGCCGCTCTCGGCATAGGCCCGGGCCCGGCAGCCGCCGCAGACCTTGCGGTACTGGCAGCTTTGGCACTTGCCCCGGTATTCGTCCACCCGCCGCAGTTGCCGGAACAGCTCGGAAGTGGCCCAGATCTCCGGGAAGGGCGTCTCCCGGATATTTCCCGCCGGCAGCTCCAGGTAGCCGCACGGCTGCACCTCGCCGCGATAAGAGACAAAGGCGAACCCCTGCCCCCCCAGGCAGCCCTTGGTCATGGCCTCCATGCCGTGGCTCGCCGCGGTGATCCTCTCTCCCCGGGCCGCGGCGTCCTGACGCCACAGCCGGTAGTACTGCGGGGCGCAGGTGGGCTTGATGAACAGAGGCCCTTCTCTCTGCCAGGCCAGCAGCCACCCCAGGGTCTCCTGGTATTCCCCGGGTTGCAGCAATTGCTCCCGCATCTGTTCCCCCCGGCCGGTGGGCACCAGAATGAAGACGTGCAGGGCCGCGGCCTCAAGTTCGATGGCCAGGCGGCGAATGGCGGCCAATTCCCCCCGGTTGGCCCGGGTGACGGTGGTATTGATCTGAAAGGGCAGGCCCGCCTCCCGGCAGGCGGCGATGCCGGCCAGGGCGCCCTCATAGGCTCCCGGTACGGCCCGGAGACGGTCGTGGCTGGCAGCCGCGGCCCCGTCCAGGGAGATGCTCAGCCTTTGCACCCCCGCGGCCTTGAGGCGCCCGGCGTGCCTGGGCGTCAGCAGGGTGCCGTTCACCGCCATCACCATGCGGTGCCCCCTGGCAGTACCGGCGGCCGCCAGCTCGAAGATGTCCTCCCGCAACAGGGGTTCGCCGCCGGTGAGGATCACCACCACCTGGCCCATGGTGGCCAGATCGTCCAGCAGGGCGATGCCTTCCGCAGTGGTCAGCTCCCCGGGATAAGGCCCGGAACCCGCCGCGGCCCGGCAGTGAAGACAGGCCAGGTTGCAGCGCCGGGTCGTCTCCCAGGCCAGCAGCCGCAAAGACGGGATGGAATTGGGGGCGGGTTTCATATTTGCCCTTGGTGGCACAGGCTTCCAGCCTGTGCGTCATTCTGCCTTCTCATAAAGCCAGGGATATTCTTCAGGGGTCCGACTTAACCCGACCTTGACCGGATTATTCCGGATATATTGCCACTTTTCCAGGAATTCTGCCTCATCCCTGACAATACGGTCGTATCTTTCATCCTGCCAAACGGTTCCCTTAGTACCTCTGAGTTGGCTAATTTTCAGGGCGCTGAAACTTTTGACGCTGTGAATGATTTCTGACAGGTCGAAAAACCCTGCTCCTTCCCGGGAAAGTGGTTGAGCCAGAATATGTACATGATCAGCTAAAACGACCGCGTTATAAACTAGCCATTTTTTTCATCCCAAAATCTTACCGCTTCCAGGGCAATGCTGCGCTCAGTGGCATTTAGAACCAACGCATCTTTGCTTCTCCAGGTGATGAAGTAGACACTGCCAGGTTCTTGCCAGTGGGGCAGGTTTCTCCTGGTAATCTTAAAGCTTTGCACAGGCTGGAAGCCTGTGCCACCAGGTTTTGGCATTTTATGATCTTGATCCCAAAAATACGTTTGCCCTGGGCGGGGAAACCCCGCCCCTAGAAAAGATAATGGATGGATGCAACTATATAATTCCCCTTAATTATCTCAGATCAGGGTAAGCAGCGGCCACAGGCCGCCCTATAAGTTTAAGCATGGTGGCACAGGCTTCTAGCCTGTGCCCTTCAGCCTATTTCAACAACGCGGCCGCCTGTTTGGCGAAGTAGGTCATAATCAGATCAGCGCCGGCCCGCTTGATGGCGGTGAGGGACTCCAGCATTACCGCCTCCTCGTTGAGCCAGCCCTTCTGGGCCGCGGCCTTGATCATGGCGTATTCGCCGCTCACCTGGTAGGCGGCGATGGGCAGATCGAACTCCCCGGCCAGTTGCGCCACGATGTCCAGATAGGGCAGAGCCGGCTTCACCATCAGGATGTCGGCCCCCTCCTCCACGTCCAGGGCCGCCTCCCTGAGGGCCTCCCGGGCGTTGGCCGGGTCCATCTGGTAGGCGCGGCGGTCGCCGAAGGCCGGGGCGCAATCCGCCGCCTCCCGAAAGGGGCCGTAAAAGCTGGAGGCGTATTTCACCGCATAGCTCATGATCGGCAGCATTTCGAAGCCGCGCTCGTCCAGGGCCTCCCGGATGGCGCCCACCCGCCCGTCCATCATGTCGGACGGGGCCACCATATCGGCCCCGGCCTCGGCGTGCGACAAGGCCACCTGGGCCAGGGCCTCCAGGCTGGCGTCGTTGTCCACCTCGCCGCGCTGGATGAGGCCGCAGTGGCCGTGGGAGGTGTAGCCGCACAGGCAGACGTCGGTGATCACCACGAGTCCCGGCAGCTCTTTCTTCAAGCGCCGCACCGCTTGCTGCACCGCGCCCTTGGGCGCCGCGGCCTCGGAGCCGCTCTCGTCCTTCTTTTCGGGCAACCCGAAGAGCAACAGGGCGGAGAGGCCCAGGTCAGCCACTTCCCGGGCATCCTTGACTAGCTGGTCCACCGACAGGCGGCAGACCCCCGGCATGGCCTCCACCTCCTGGCGGACCCCCTGGCCCGGGGCCACGAACATCGGATAAATGAAGTCCTCCCGGCGCAAATGGGTCTCTTGCACCATCTTCCTCAAGGCCGCCTGGCGGCGCAGCCGCCGGGGGCGAAATATCAGTTCCATAATCGGCACCTGTGCTTAAGATTTAGTCTCTGCAACCATGTCATAATATTAACATACCAGCGCCGGGCTGCCCTTACAAAACAGCAAAAATTCGCACGCCGAGGCTGGGACCCGGCCCTAAATAATTCGGCGCGGCTCGGCACACCGGCAAAGATTAGGGTTGGCGGCCCCGGGGTTAAAAAGGGTTGACGCGGCTTTAGGGTATGGGATACTAAAAGTTTGGAGAATTGGGGATGGGAGGCTCATTGCGCAGCAACGCTTTATTAGTCCTCTGCCTGGCGGCGCTCCAGATAGCGGCCGCGGCGGGTTGCGGTTCGGGGCCGGCCTACCAGGCGGCGCCGGGGGCCGCCTCCCAGGGGCCGCTGACCGCGGGCAACGAGCAGGCCCGGCTCAAGGACGCCCTGACGGGAGGGCAGATGACCCCGTCGGAGGTGGCGGAGATGAGCGACCGCCTGCTGGCTGACAGTACCACGTTCAACGACCAGAAGACCATGGCCCGGCTGGAACTGCTCCTGCTCACGGCCATCAAGTCTCCGGACAAGTCGGCTCAGGCCACCCTCTGGCGCAATCTGGGCATTCTCCATTACCACCAGCAGAAGTACCGCGAGGCGCGCCAGGAGCTCCAGACCTCCAATGAAATCAACCCTAAAAGTGCCCGAACCCATTTCTATCTGGCCCGCCTCTTCACGCACCAGGGCGAGATCTACGAGCGCAAGGGCGAACAAGGCAAATCCCGCCAGCAATTCAAGCGGGCCGCCATCGAAATGGAGCAAGCCCGGAAGATTGAACCCGGCAATCCGTTATTTCGCCAGGACGTTAAGCAAATGATCGGCAAGGACTAGGTGGCGGCGCCATGAAGATCTCCTGTCCATACTGCGGCAACGACGCCGATTTTTTTGAAGTGGCGGAAGGCGTCACCATCACCACCTTTTACGAGCAAAACGAGGACGGCAGCTTTTCCACGGTGAGCGACGACTCCAAGATCCAGGGAGAGGTGCGGTTTTTTTGCGGTGAATGTCACAAGGAGCTCAAGGACTACCACGAACACTTCCTGGACATGCTTTTTTAGTTTCGAGTTTCGAGTTTCTAGTTAAGGTTTTTGGTTTTTAGCTTTGCTCCCTCCCCCTTGAGGGGGGAGGGCTGGGGTGGGGGTGGTGAAATTAGTTACGCATTATCCACTTGTTGCCCGGAAATTTCCGGAAATGTAAGTTTAACCTTTATATCGTAGAGACCAAGCTCTCGGAATTATTGGCACTGACCGATGAAATCACCCGCATGATCAAGGGTCTCATTAAGCATCTCTCCAAGACTATTTAGCAGTCTTATTTAGAATAATTTCCGGAAACTCGAAACCCTGGACGGACACATCGGTCCGCCCCTACAACTCAAAACTCAAAACTCAAAACTCGAAACTCGAAACTCGAAACTCGAAACTCAAATGCCTGAACTTCCCGAAGTAGAGGTAATCCGGCTGGGTCTGGCCCCCTGTCTGGTAGGCCGCCGTTTCCTCCGGGTCTTAGTGGGGGAAAAGCCCCTGCGGCGGCAATCGCCGGCCGGGGAACTGGAACGCCTTCTGGTGGGCCGCCGGCTGGTGGCTCTCCGCCGCCGGGGTAAGTATCTGGTCTTCGCCCTGGAGGACGGCGCCACCTTGCTGGTGCACCTGGGGATGACCGGTCACCTGCTCTTGCGTTCTAAAGAACCGGCCCTGCACCTGCCCCATGTCCATTTCAGCTTTCAACTGGAAGGAGGACTTACCCTCATCTACCAAGACATTCGCCGCTTCGGCCAGGTGCTGGTCTTCCCGCCGGGCGCGGCGCCGCCGCCGCTCCAGGAGGTGGGGCGGGAACCCTTGACCCGGGGCGTGACCCCCCAGTGGCTCTTGACCCAGGCCCGGGGCCGCTCCCGGCCCATCAAGAATTTCCTCCTGGACTCCCGCATAGTGGCTGGGATCGGAAACATCTATGCCTGCGAGATCCTCTTCGCCGCCCGTATCCATCCGGCCACCCCGGCAGGGAGCCTCGGCGCCGCCGACTGGACCCGTCTCCTCAAGGAGACCCGGCGCATTCTCCGGGCGGCCATCCGGCAGGGCGGTTCTTCGGTGTCCAATTACGTCAACTGCCAGGGGGAAGCGGGGCGCTTTCAGTTGCAGCATCTGGTCTACGGCAAAGAGGGCCAGCCCTGCCAGGTCTGCGGGGTCCCCGTCGCCTCAATGAGGCAGGCGGGACGCAGCAGCTTTTTCTGCCCGAAATGCCAAAAGATTATGGCATGAATTCATCTTCAGATGGTTTCTGGGTAGCGGCACGCCACTTGCTGGTGAATTGCGGCAATGAGACTAGAAAAAGCTAAAGACGATGATATGTATCCCGCCACCCTGAGTTTGATGATCGGAACGGAGCCTTTGACCTTTCTCAATCAATTCCATGATAGCCTTTCGATCTAGTGAACCTGGACCGGCCCATAGATTTAACCTTGCAATAGCCGCGCAGAACCTTAATCCCCCCGGTTTGATATTGACGCCATATTGGTAATTTTCAGGGATGGGGGATAACTATCGCTAATGGCAAGTTATATTGGGGTTGGAGGACATCAGAATTTCCTCACACGCCCAAAGGAGGCATGTGCATGTTGCTTTGCTTTTCCCCTGCCGAACCATTATTGACTGGTGCTTGCATGTGCTGCTTAGATCGCAGATCAATGGTGCGCCTATTTACCAAGGCGGATATACGCTCTCAATTGGAAGGAAAGATACTTTTGCAGCTAAAAATATGCTACCATACCGTTAAGTCTGCGATTCGGCGTCAAGAACAAAAGCTTTGAGGGATTTAGCCCTGCCAAAGAGGTCCCCAAAACTATCCAAGGGACGATATTTGCAAAAGAGCTAACGATATGGATTTAGTTTAATAGCTAAATTTCAAGATTAATTGTTATATCTAAAATTATATTTTACAAAGGGAAACATGAAAATAGAAGAAATAAAATTAAATTATGATGGGCTTCGGCCAAATTTGTCTCTATTAGAAACCGAAGCAAACTTTATTATTAATAAAGAGATCGATAGAAAACAGATGAAAACCCATACAATTAAATCTAGAATTAAGACGTTCGAGTCTTTTTTTAAAAAAGTTTCAGATAAAGCGATTAACGAACCTTTCGAGGAAGTTACTGACCTCTTAGGGTTGCGAGTTGTCTGTTTATTTAGGTCTTATATCGATAAAATAGGTAGTTTAATTAGAGACTCTTTTATAATTATTAATGAGGATAATATGATTGAGGGTTACTAGATAACATCATTTGGATATTTATCTATTCACTTTATAACACGATTGAAGGGTGAGTATAAAGGGCCGAGATATGATAATATTAAGGATATACAATTTGAAATTCAAGTTAGAACGTTAGCCATGGACGCTTGGGCAACGATTTCACATTACCTTGATTATAAGAGCTCATCGGATGTGCCAAAGGAATTAAGAAAAGATTTTTTCGCCCTAAGTGGCTTATTTTATGTCGCAGATACACATTTCGAAATGTTTTATGATGAAACGTTGAAAGCAAGAGCGAAGGTAAATTCTCTTATTCTAAAACCAGAAGCTGAACTTGATCAAGGCATTAACTTAGATACTGTGTTAGCATATTTAAAACACAGATTTCCTGAAAGGCAACGTGCTACTTCAGTACATATTTCAGGTTTAGTCTCTCAATTACATAATGCTGGTTATAAAACAATTAAGCAGATTGATGATAAATTGAATTCATATATGAAAGATTTTTTGCTATATGAAAAAAATTATCCACCAATTAATGTAAAACAATATGCAGACGTCGGAGTTGTTAGAATTACATTGGCTATAGGCGATGATAAATTTCTTGAAATCTTCGAAAGTCCTAAAATGGATCAAGAAAAATATAGAAGGTTTCGCCGTTGGATCGCGAAGAAGACAGCATTAGAATAGAAAAGAAAATATGGACACCCATAAATTATAATGGCATGTAGGGCTCATTTTAATGTGGCGTCAATATGGGCAGGTGGGGCACCATGTCACTCAGGATTCAACACCCGATCCCATCCTGGACTAGGGAATTAAACTCGGGGGGTTGCCTGCCGCACATTATTTTTTCATAATCTTAACGCAAGATCACTGCTAGCTCTCCGCACTTTGGCGTCCAGTTTTTTTGGTGCGGTTATATTAATCACAGCCGACTCCCTCCCCTAAAAGCTCTCTTCTCCGCCACCTCTTCTTTCACTTCCGGCATTGGGGACGCTTGCTCCCAGCCACCGCCCAGGGCCGGTTAGCGGGCAATTCGGTCGATATCTGCAGGGACCTTACAAAAACTTTCTTGCAACTCGCCGGCCCGGGAAATATACTTAGATTATATAACTATTAGGAAGGCCAATTATGTCTATTCCAGCGGATGAGTGCGCCCGGCAAGTATTGGAGGCCATTCCCATGGTTATGCACGCCATCCGCAGCGATATGCGCAACTATCGGGGATTCGACCTCTCGGTCCCTAAGTTTCGCGTCCTGATCTTTTTGAATCGCCACGCAGGCGCCTCCCTGTCGGAGATCGCCGAGCATATCGGGCTTGCCCTGCCCTCGATGTCTAAGCTGATCGATGGCCTGGTCTCCCGAGATATGGTGATACGCCAGATGGACCCCGGAGACCGCCGCCGGGTGACCCTGGCCCTTACTACTCTTGGCCGGACCGCCATGCAATCGGCCTATGAGGCCACCGCGGCCCGGCTGGCCGGGCGCCTTGCCGCGGTGCCGGCATCCCGGCGCCGCACCATCTTAGAGGCAATGCAGATTTTGGAATCGGCCTTTGGGTCCGCCCCCGAGGCCAAGGCGGCAATAGGGAAATAGTGACATGGCTATTCTGGAGACGCAGGCGCTGACCCGCTGCTTCAATGGCCAGGCCGCGGTTGCGGAACTGACCATTACCGTTCAAGCCGGAGAGATTTTCGGTTTACTGGGTCCCAACGGCGCGGGTAAAACCACTACCATCAAGATGCTCACCACCCTCTTGCCGCCGAGCTCGGGGACCGCGTCCGTCGCCGGCTTCGACATCATCCGGCAGGCCCGGGACGTGCGCCGGGTCATCGGCTACGTGCCGCAGTTGGTTTCGGCCGATGGCAACCTGACCGGTTATGAGAATCTGTTGATCTTTGCCAAACTTTACGATATCCCCCGGGCCGAGCGCCAGAAGCGCATAGCAGACGCCCTGGCCTCGATTGATTTGACCGAGGCGCGGGACCGCATGGTGCGGGAATATTCCGGCGGCATGATCCGGCGTCTGGAAATCGCCCAGTCGATGTTGCACCGGCCCCGGGTGCTATTCCTGGACGAACCTTCCGTTGGCCTCGATCCAGTGGCCCGCCGGGCCGTCTGGGGCCATATCGAGGAGTTATGCCGGGAATATGGCACCACCATCTTGATGACCACCCACCTCATGGAGGAAGCCGACCACCTGTGCCAGCGCGTGGCAATCATGCATCAGGGCCGGGTGGCTGCCACGGGCACGCCCGCGGCTTTGAAGGAGTCGCTGGGCGGCGACGCGACCACTTTGGATGATGTCTTTGTCCATTATGCGGGCGGCATAGTCGATTCCAGAGGGGGATACCTTGAAGTGTCACGGACCAGACACACGGCCCAACGGCTGGGCTAGGCGGCTGCTGCGGCAGATGGCCTCGCTACCGCAACGGGGCGCGGCCTTCACAGGCAAGACGCTGGTCATTGCCGAACTGGAATTGCGCAAAATTCGCCACGACCCCAGCGAATTGCTCACCCGCGCCGCCCAGCCGGCACTATGGCTGTTGGTCTTCGGGCAAGTCTTTGCCAGAACGCGGGCCATCCCCACCGGCGGCCTGCCTTACCTCGATTTTATGGCCCCGGGCATCCTGGCCCAGAGTGTCCTTTTCATCGCCATCTTTCATGGTATCGCCATTATCTGGGAGCGGGACCTGGGGCTGATCCACAAACTCCTGGCCAGTCCGACCCCGCGCACGGCGCTGGTGCTGGGCAAAGGCATCTCCGCCGGCGTCCGCGCCTTATCCCAGGTGGGTATTGTTTATGGACTGGCGCTGCTGCTGGGCGTCAAGATAAACTGGCATCCCCTGGCCCTGGCCGGTGTGCTGACTGTGGCGATCCTGGGAGCGGCCTGTTTTTCCATCCTCTCCCTGACCATCGCCTGTGTGGTCAAGACCCGGGAACGCTTCATGGGCATTGGCCAGATCCTGACCATGCCCTTATTCTTCGCCAGCAACGCCATCTATCCCATCTCCATGATGCCGGGTTGGCTGCAGGTGGTCTCGCACCTCAATCCCCTGACCTACGAAGTGGACGCGCTGCGGGCCTTAATGCTGGCACATGGAACGAGCGTTATCGGCCTGGGACCGGATTTGGGGGTTCTGCTGCTGGTAACCGTGGTCCTGGTCATTATCGGGGGCTGGATGTATCCGGCCATCGCCGTCTGACGGGTACTTTTGCCTTGGTAGCCGCAGGCTTTCGCCTGCGCTTAAGCGGTGCCGGTTTCCAGCCCTTGAGACGCAGGCCGGAGTCCTGGGCCACTTGCACCTAGTGGAGTGTTTATCATTAGCTGGACATAATCTCTGGACGGGAAGGCTGGATTGGCTTGGTTAAGTCCCCCTTTGCAAAAGGGGGATTTAGGGGGATGTCAAGATGTTAGATTAATCCCCCCTGCCCCGTTAAAAACCAACCATTTTCATTGGATAATCAATTGCGGCACAGACCGCTACCAACAACCCATGAATAAGCGGGAAGACAGCGAGCGCGGCATCGAGCCGGAGGCAATTGCGGTTCCGGCCGGCGGGGAGACCGCGGGCAAGTGGACCATTATGGGGATTATGTCCATCGGCCTCTTTATGGTGTGCCTCGACTCCAGCATTGTGAATATCTCCCTGCCCAAGATCAGCCTCTCTTTTCATGTCCCTCTCAGTGGCATGGTGGAATGGGTCATCATTGCCTATCTCGTCGTTATCGGCAGCCTCATGCTGACCTTGGGCCGGCTGTTGGACATGGTGGGGCAGAAACTCCTGTGGGTGCTGGGACTCTTCATCTTTACCGCAAGCTCCGCCCTGTGCGGGGCCGCGCCGTCGCTGCTGCTCCTGGTCATCTTCCGGGGCCTGCAGGCAGTGGGGGGCGCGCTGATCATGGCCATCAGTCCAGTCATGCTATCCCGCGCCTTCCCGGCCACGGAGCGCGGGCAGGCCCTGGGTATTCTCTCCCTGGTGGTGGCCGCCGGAACCAGCGCCGGTCCCACCGTGGGCGGCCTCATAACCCAGGCCTTCACCTGGCGCTGGATCTTTTACATCAATGTGCCCATTGGGATAATTGGCATAGGCGCCGCCCTGCACCTGCTGAAGCAGCCCATACGTCTGGCCTGGGGCCAACAGCGCTTCGACCCCATTGGCGCAATCCTGCTGGCGCTGAGCCTCTGCTGCCTGATGCTGGGTCTGAGCTTCGGCCAGGAAGCAGGGTGGGGTTCCTTCACCATTGTCGGGCTTTTAGTGATGTCATTGCTGCTGCTGGCCGTGTTCATTATCCACGAAAGGCGCGAGAGCCAGCCCCTCGTCGATTTTTCCCTCTTCCACAACCGGCTGTTCACGGCCGCGATCTCCACCAGCTTTCTCGCCTTCATGTCTCTGTTTGCCGTGATGTTCATGATGCCCTTCTACCTGGAGGAGCTGCGGGCGCTTCCGGTCTATTCGGCCGGCCTGCTGATGACCGCGGTGCCGCTCACCCTGGCGGTGGTGGCCCCGATCAGCGGCACGCTCTCTGACCGTTTCGGATCGCGGCTTCTCAGTTCCTTGGGCCTGGCCATCGTCTGTCTGGGACTCTGGTTTCTCAGCCGCTTGGGGTCCGACGGTGCGCTTTTTGACATTGTCTGGCCGCTGGTCTTGACCGGCTTTGGGCAAGCGCTTTTCCAACCGCCGAACAATAATGCCATTTTGAGTTCAGTGCCACCAGAGCGTTTAGGGATTGCCTCCGGGTTTTTAGCAACGGTGCGCGTGCTAGGCCAATCCTCCAGTGTGGCTATCTGCGGGGCAATTTTTACGAGCCTGGGCGGCGCCCAGGCCGGCGCGGCCCTGAGCCAGAAATTGGGTCTTCCCGCCGATCACCTGAAACCCGTTTTTATTCACGCCTTTCACCTAGCTCTGCTCACCTGCATGATCTTTACCAGCATCGGGGTGTGCACTTCACTCATGCGCGGCCCGAAGGGCAGCAGCTACCGCTGACCCCGGCCAGGGAGGAAGTATTTCATGGGCACTGGCAAAAAGATCTTGATTGCGGTGGACGGTTCCACCTACTCGCTCCAGGCCATCAAATATGTGGGGCACATGTGCTCCGGGGCCATGGCGCAGGTGGGTCTTATCCATATTCTTCCCACGGCGTCCGAGGAACTTCTCTGGCATATTGACGTCGATGAGGACTTCAAGTCGAAGATCAAAGAGCATTACGGAAGCTTCAACGACGAATGCCGGCGTGCGGCGGAGAAATTCTTAGACCGGGCCAAAGAGATCCTGGTTGACTCCGGCTGCTATGTTCCAGACCTCGTCATAACCTTGCTGCGGCAGTGGCATACCGGGATTGCCAGGGATATCCTGGCCGAAGCGAAAAAGGGTTACGACGCCGTGGTCATTGGCAGAAGAGGGATAGGTTTGATCGAAGGCCTGATGCTGGGAAGCGTCTCGGCCCGGGTAGTGCAAGGAGTTGATTGGATCCCGATTTGGGTCATCGGCGGGGAAATCTCTTCCGATAAAATGTTGCTGGCCGTGGATAGCTCGCGCAATTCCCGCCAGGCGGTGATCTATGCCGCCCCCTATGCGGCGCGCACCGGGGCGCAGGTCACCCTCTTGCACGTGGTGCGCAAGTTTTTCCCGGGCGACAGCCAATGTTTGACCTCGGCCGGGGCCGAAATCGAGACGGCGCTCAATGAGAACCTGCAGGCAAAGATTCGGGGAATCTTCGCCGATTACCAGGGGCTCCTGGAGAAAGCCGGCGTGGCGCCGGAGCGGATTAACACCGAATGCAACCTGGGGAGCTTGAGCCGGTCGGCTGATATCCTGGCGGCAGCCCGGGAGGGCAACTACGGCACCGTCATTATGGGCCGCAGGGGAATATCGGCGGTACGCGAATTCATTCTAGGCCGGGTAACCACCCGGGTGCTGCATGGGGCCGAAGGCCTGGCCGTCTGGATTGTCCCCTGAGCCCCGCGGACTGCCCTGCCCCCTAGTGTAGTTTTTCGGGAAAACCCTGAAAAATGAACCGCCTTATTCCCTCCCCCTTGAGGGGGGAGGCTTGGGGCCAGGAGATATTAAAGATATTCCCGAAACGCGACAATAGCCACCCGGGAGATGAGCCGTGACTTTTGACCAGAGGTTCGAGAAGGTGCGGGCCTTGATCGAGGCGCTCAGCCAGCGGCGGGAGCAGATGATCGCCCAGGCCGCCGGCGATCTCCAGTTCGCCGCCAAAGACACCGCCCATGAGGTGGACCTGACCATGGACCGCTTGGGGACCTTCCCTCAGGTCCGGGAATCACTAGCCTCCAGGAGACCTTTGGGGGGGCCGGATTCCTGGGTGGCGGTGACGCTGTCTTATAACGGCAGCGCCTGGCTAAACATGGTCATCACCGCAGCTTATATGGCGGGGAACCAGGTCCTGGTGAAGCTTTCCTCCAAGGGGTCCGGGCTCTCCAGCCTGATGGCGGAAATTTATCGGCCCATCTTTGGAGACTCTGTCAGGTTTTACCGGGGCGGGGGCCAGAGTTTCATGGAAGAGGCCCTAAAAAACCCCCAGGTCTCGGGGGTGGTCTTTTTCGGGTTTGACCAGCGGGTGCTCCCCCTGGAGGAAGCCTTTCGCCAAAGCGGCAAAAAGCTAATTTTTGAAGGACCGGGGGTGGACCCGTTCATTGTCTTTCCCGACGCCGACCTGCAAATGGCCCTGGACGATCTGATGGCCGGCAAGTTTGTCTATTCCGGGCAAACCTGCACGGCGCCCAAGCGGATCTTTATCCATGAGAATATCTACGAGCAATTCCTCAAGGAGCTGGCGCCTAAAGTTGCGGGCCTGGTGGTGGGCGAGCCAATGGATCCGGGCGTGGAGGTGACCCCGCTGGGCAGCGGCCTGGCCGTGGGCGGCATCGAGGCGGCCCTGGCCGAGGCGGTGGCCAAAGGCGCCCAAATCCTGGCGGGAGGTAAAATCAACGGGAACCTAGTCTATCCCACTCTGGTCCGCAATGCCACCGATGACATGCTGGGCATGCAAAAAGAGGTCTTCGGCCCGGTACTATTCACCAGCAGTTTCTCGGCGCGGGCCGAGGTAGTGGCCCGGGCTAAAAATCACCGCTACGGCCTCCGGGCCGCAGTCTATGGCGGAGAAGAGGCCGCCCTCACCGCCGCGGCTTTGCGGGGGGAGAAATACTGCCACCCGGTGCCCGATTATACCTTCGGCAAATTCGGCACGGTTTCCCTCAACGAAAGCCGCTCCCAATCCTGGCGCGGGGCCCTGGTGACCAAGGCGGTGGGCGGCTACGGCCATTCCGGCTGGATTTGGGAGACCGTGGACGGGCGCTTCCGGATCAAGCAGGGGCCCAAACTGATCCACCTGGAGACGTCCCTGCCGGCTTAGGCGGATTCCCCCGAAGTCCTGGGGCTGCTTCCTTTTCCCTAAGGGCGTAGAAGGATTTTTAAGACGCTATTGCAAAACCTCAGTCTGCCCAAAAAAATGTCATTCTGAGCGAAGCGAAGAATCTAGTATTTTGAGAGACTTGAGATCCTTCACTTCGTTCAGGATGACAATGAAATCAAGTTTTAGAGGGGCGCAAGTAATCGACTGGCCGTCTCCTTGCCGCCTCTCGATTTAGGGCAAAGGTTTTTTCTCCGCCACCGCTTTTTTCAGCTCTGCCACCGGCGGCGCCTGTTCCCAGCCCCCGCCCAGGGCCTTGTAGAGGGCGATGAGGTCGGCGGAGATGTTGCTGTTGCTCTGCACCAGGGCGTTTTCGGCGGCGTAGAGCGAGTTCTGGGCGACCAGGACGTTAAGGAATTCGATCATCCCTTCCGTGTAGAGCTTAAACGACAGGTCAAAGGCCTTGCTGTTAGCCGCGACCGAGTCTTTGAGCGACTTGTAGTGTTCCTGCTCCTTGGCAAAGGCAATCAGGGCGTTCTCCGCGTCCTGGAAGGCGCCTAACACGGTCTGGCGGTAGGTGATGAAGGCCTGGTCGCGCAGGGCTTCCTGCAGCCGGATATTCGAGACGATGGCGCCCCCCTGGAAAATCGGCCAGGTCACCGACGGCCCAAAGGAACTGGTGCGGCTGGCAACCGTCCACCAGCTATTCAGCAGGTTGCTCTGCCAGCTCACCGCGCCGGTCAGCGACAGCTTGGGGAATAGGTCTGCGGTGGCGACCCCGATCTGCGCCGTGGCGGCGTGCAGTTGCGCCTCGGCCTGGCGGATGTCGGGGCGGCGGCGCAGCAGGTCGGAGGGCAGACCGGCGGGAATCTGCGCCGGCACGCCGGGGATGTCGCCGGTGGGCGTCAACTGCTGCAGCAGGTCCGCCGGCGGCCGGCCCAGCAGTATGCTCAAGGCGTAGATCGACTGCCGGGCGGAGGTTTCGAAGACGGGAATCTGCGCCTCGGTGGTGGCGACGCTGGCCTCGGCGTTGGCCACGTCCAGGGCGCTGGCAAACCCGGCCCCCAATTTCTGGCGGGTGATTAGGGCCGTGTTTTGCATGGCCTGCAGATTTTTGCGGGCGATGGCTATTTGCTGTTGATAACCGCGCAGTTGCACATAGTCGAGCGCCACTTCGGCGGCGATGGTGACCTGCACGTTGCTGATGCCTGCGATGGCGGCCTCGACAGTGGCGTTGGCCGATTCCACATTGCGGCGCAGGCCGCCGAAGATGTCGATCTCCCAGGCTGCATCGAAGCCCGCCTGATAGAGATTTTGGGCCGTGCTCGCCACAGTCACCGCCTTACCCTTGGAGGGTGAGGTGGCGCCGGAAGTGGACTCCCGCAGATATTCGCCAGTGGCCGTGACCTCCGGCCACAAACCGCCAACCGCGATGCAGCGGGCGGCCCGCGCCTGTCGCAGAGTAGCCACCGCCAGTTGCAGGTTGAGGTTCGTTCTCAGGGCATCTTCCACCAGTTGCGTCAGCGTCGGATCGTGGAAGCGTTTCCACCACTGGGCCAGCTCGGCCGGCTGTGCGGTGGCCACCGCCGGCGGCCGCGGCGCCGGGGCTGCGGTCACGCCGGCCCAGGCGGCGGGCGCTTCCGGAGGCGGCGCCTGATAATCGGGTCCGACCATACAGCCGCTCACAGCCAACAGCAGGAATCCGCAGACTGCCAACAGGATCGGTGCGCCAGGCAGTGGCCGGTTCGTCTTCATGAGCGCCACTTACTCATAGCGCAGCGCCTCGATGGGATCGAGCCGGGAGGCCTTGTAGGCCGGGTAAAAGCCGAAGGCGATGCCGACGCTGGCCGAAACCAGCACCGCGGCGATAATCGCTCCCAGGGAAACCGCGGTCGGCCAGCCCAATACCAGCGACACCACGTAGGAACTGCCGCGTCCTAAGAGGATGCCCATAGTCCCGCCCAGCAGGCAGAGCAGCACGGCCTCGGTCAAAAACTGGCGCAAAATGTCACCCGGCTCCGCACCCACCGCCATGCGCAAGCCGATCTCCCGGGTCCGCTCGGTTACCGAGACGAGCATAATGTTCATGATGCCGATGCCGCCCACCAGCAGCGAGATCATGGCCACGCATAGGAGCAGCTTGGTCATCATCTCCGCGGTGGCGCTCATCGTCTTGGTAATCTCGGTCATGTCCCGAATGATGAAATCATCCGGATCGTTATCGCGCAGGCGGTGGCGCTGCCGGAGCAAGTCACTGATCTGTCGGATGGCCGGGGAAATCTGCTCCGCGGCCGGCGCCGCGGTGAGGATCTGGTCGACGTTGGCGAAGCGAGTCTGTTGCTGGGTGTCGGTCTGTTCCGTGGTCGATGGCACCGGATAGAGATTCTGCGCCGTCTCCGGGTAGATGTTGTTAAGCGAATTGACTTCGGCGCTGCTGGCGGCGCTTATCGAGCTCTGGTTGCCGCCGGAAAGCGTGGCGGCGACCACGCGATATTTGATCGTCGTCCAGGGCGCCAAAAGGATATCGTCCTGGTCCAGGCCCATCAGATTGGCGCCTTTCTTGTGCAACACGCCGATGACCTTGAAGTCTACGTTTTTGATGCGCACATGCTTGCCGAGGGGCGACTGGCCGCCAAAGAGCTCTCTGACCACAGTCTCGCCGACCAGGCAGACTTTGCTCGAGTTCAGGACTTCATGGTCGGTAAAGGCTTCCCCCTCGGCCATTTCGGTCCAATCGCGGATATCGAGAAAGGCCGGCGCGGTGCCACAGACGTAGGTCGGCACCCAGTTCTGATTGCCGTATACTACCTGGGCCCGGGCGCGCACGATGGGCGCCGCCCAGACCACGGACGGGCATTCTTTCAGGATCGCCTCCATATCCTCCGGGGTCAAGGTCATCATGGCGCCGGAGCCGGTATTGACGCCGGCGATATTCATGGACCCCGGCAGGACCACCACCGTGTTGGCGCCCATGCTGGCCATGGTGCGCTGGATGGCGACCTTGGCCCCATTGCCGATCTCCATCATGGTGATCACCGCCGCCACGCCGATGACTATGCCCAGGGTCGTCAGCGCCGCCCGCATGATGTTGTGGCGCAGCGCTAGAGAGGCCATCTTCAAGGTGCGGACACTTTTCACGAGGCGCCTCCCGCACTCTGAGGTGCGCCGCCAGCCTCGATGAGGCCGTCCTTGATGAGGATGATACGGCTTGCATGCTGCGCGACGCCGGGATCATGGGTCACCATGATCAGGGTGATGTGATCCGTTTGGTTAAGCTGCTGAAAAGTTTGCAGTATTTCCTCGCTGGTGCGCGAGTCTAGATTGCCGGTGGGTTCGTCGGCGAAAAGCACTCGCGGCTGGTTGATCAGCGAACGGGCGATGGCGACCCGCTGCTGTTCGCCACCCGAGAGTTGTGACGGCCGGTGATGCATACGGTCCGACAAGCCGACTTTTTCGAGCAAAACCGCGGCGCGTCGTGCCATCTCAGCATCACTGAGGTTATCCCGACAGTACATGAGCGGCATCAGGACGTTCTCAAAGGCCGTCATGCGCGGCAGCAGGTTGAAACTCTGGAAAACAAAACCGATCATGCGGTTACGCAGCCTGGCTCGTTCTTTGGGCGTCAGCCCGGAGATTTCCCGGCCGTCGAGCCAGTATTCCCCCGAGGTCGGGTGATCGAGGCAACCCATAATGTTCATCAGGGTGCTCTTCCCGGAACCGCTGGCCCCCATCAGCGCCACGAATTCGGACCGGGCGACCCGCTGCGAAATCCCCTTGAGCACCGGCAGGTCGAGTTCACCCAGGTTGTAGGTCTTGCAGACGTCGTGGAGTTCGATGAATTCCATATCCGGCTCGTGACCGAGTTTAGTGGGGGCCGCCGGGAGCGGCTTGATGCTGCCCGCCGCGCAAGCGCCCCATTTGCGGGATGAATGGGCTGGCGCCGGCACTTTCACCGCCCTCCGGCTCGCGTTTGCCTTCGGCGATGACCACCGGCAGACCTTCGCTCAGCCCCTTGCCGCTCACTTCGGTCCAGACGCCGTCCGTCAGGCCGACATGGACCTGCAGGGGCCGGAGGCGATCGCCTTCAGGGACCCAGACAGTGCCGCGGGATGCTACCGCGCCGCCCCCTCTGACCTGCCCCGCCTCCTTCCCGGAGGCGCCGGCCGCAGCCTCGGGCGCCCCGCCTGCCGCCAAGGCCAGCCGTCTGCTCCGGGGAGCCCAGCGCAGCGCCGCGTTCGGCACCAGCAGCACGTCCTGGCGGCGGCCAACTTCGAATTGCAGGTTAGTCGTCAGATAGGGCAGCAGTTTGCCATCGGAGTTGTCGCAGTTGACCTCGACCGTGTAGGTGACCACGTTCTGGGACATGGTGGCATTTAGGCGGATCCTGCCGACAACCCCGTGAAAAACCTGGTCGCCAAAGGCGTCCACCGTGAAAGTCACCTGCTGGTCAAGATGAATATTACCGATATCGGCTTCATTGACCGAGGCCCACACCTGGATGCGCTTGAGGTCTACGGCGAGCAGAAAGAGGCTGGGAGTGGTGGTAGTGGAAACGATGGTCTGGCCGATATTGACGCGGCGGTCAATGATGACGCCGGCGACCGGCGAGGTGATGGTGCAGTAGGCCAGGGTCTCCTCATCCTTTTTCAGGGTGGCGGCCGCCTGGGACACCGCCGCGGCCGCCTGCTCCACGCTGGCCAGGGCCAGCGCCACGTTCGCCTTGCCAACCAGGTAAGTGGCCTTGTATTGATCATAGGTGGTCGCCGCCAAGGCCTGGGACGGTCCGAGCTTCTGGGCGCGATTCCAGTCCGCCTCAGCCTCCCAGAGCTTGGCCTGCATCTGCAACACGTTGGCTTTGGCGTTGACCAGGTTGGCCCGGGCCTGTTGCAAGGCGGCCTTATCAATCGCCACCGCGGCGACGTAGAGCGTGTCGTCTATGTGCGCCAGCACACTCCCCGGCTTCACGACCGACCCATAGTCGATGAGCTTACCATGCGCGTCCCGGCCGAAGGAGAGGATAATACCGGCCACCTGGGCGCCGATGTCGATGACCTGCTCCGGCTCCACCGTGCCGGTGGCGCTGATCGTCGCCAGCAGGTCGCCCCGCCTCACCAATACGGTGCTGAACCCGGTGGCTCGACTGCCGCCGCGCAGCAAATAGCCCAGCAATAAGAGGACGGCAATCAGCCCCGCCAGGACAATAAGCTGGAGGCGCCTATCGAGCCCCGTCAATTTTTCAATCCGATAGCTTATGGCCACGTCGGCGCATCCTCTGAATGGCCTTTCCCGACCCCGATAAAATCAGTCCCAGGAAGGGGGACGCAGGAGAGAGGCAAGCAAGGCAGTTTAGGCTCGTAATGAAGGACAAGCAAAATCCTGTCAATCTGGCCGGCAATCTTACCATTACCATATTAACAAATTTTCGAGCCGATGTCGGCGTCGAAAAGGCGATTCCCCATAACCGCGGGCAGCCGATTTACCGGAACCGACCCGGCGGTTATGGCGGCGGCCGCGTTTTTTCGGTGGCTTTTGGGAAATTTTAAGTTACAGTTATCTATTGCATTAGAAATAGAAGGCGGGACGGAATTATGAAGACAGCCATTCATCCCAAGCTTATCAAAACGACGGTGCGTTGCGCCTGCGGCACCGAGTTCGTCACCGGTTCCACCCGGGACAATATCCGGGTGGAGATCTGCTCCAAGTGCCATCCCTTCTTTACCGGCAAGCAGAAGTTGATGGACACCGCCGGCCGGGTGGAACGCTTCCGGCGCAAATACGCTCACCTGCAAAAACCAGCCGCCGAAAAGGCCGAATGAAGCCGGAGGAGACTCATCTGGCGGTGGGAGGCCAGGCGGTGCTGGAGGGCGTGATGATGCGCTCCCCCCATGCCCTGGCCATCGCGGTGCGGCGTCCCGACGGCTCCATCTGCCTCAAGGACGAGCCTTACCATTCTCTGGCGGATCGTCTGCCGATCCTGAAGCGCCCCTTGCTGCGCGGCCCCCTGGTCCTCATAGAGGCCATGGTTACCGGGGTCCAGGCCCTGAGCTTTTCAGCCCAGGCCGCGCTCCAGGAGGAGGAAGACGACGAGCCGCCCCTGGGCTGGGTCAGCATCTCCCTTACCCTGGGAGGCGCCTTCGTGCTGGCCTTCCTCCTCTTCGGCTTTCTGCCCCACTGGCTCAGCGGTTTTTTGGGCCGCCTGCTGGGACATGCGCTCACCCCGGCGGACCTCTCCTTTCACCTCATCGATGGCTTCATCAAGGCTTCCTTCATCCTGTTATATCTCTGGGGCATCTCCTTGTTCCCCGATATCCGCCGGGTCTTCCAGTATCACGGCGCCGAGCACAAGTCCATCTGTACCTTTGAGTCGGGCCAGCCCCTGGAATTGGAGTACGCTCGCCGCCACCCTACGGCGCACGCCCGCTGCGGCACCTCCTTCATCCTGGTGGTGCTGCTGGTAAGCATCTTGATCTTCGCGGGCTTCTTCCCGCTCTTTCCGGGTTTGACCCACAGCGGCCTGGCCAACAATCTGCTCCAGGTGCTGGTCAAGGTTGGCCTGATGTTCCCCATTGCCGCCCTATCCTATGAAATCATCCGTTGGGGTGGGGGACACCGGGACCATTTCCTGGCCCGCTTCCTGCTCTGGCCGGGGCTGGCCACCCAGCGCCTCACTGCCCTGGAACCGGACGATTCCCAGTTGGAAGTGGCATTGGAAGCCTTGAAGGCGGTGGTGGTCCGTGAACAGGATCCCGAGGCCGCCGCGGCCCCGGCGCTGGCGTCTCAGCCCTGCACCCAATGCCAGCACTGACCCCTGACTCGGACCCGCTTCCTCCCTCCGCCAACCCCAACCGCAACCCGAAGACCGAAAGCCCCAAACTTTATATCGGCCCGGCCGGCTGGGATTATCCCGACTGGCAGGGGGTGGTCTATCCCGCCGCCTTAAAGGGCGCCGGCCGGCTTACCTTCCTGGCGACGCTCTTCAACGTGGTGGAGATCAATGTCACCTTTTACCGGCCCATCTCTCCCCAGGATGCGGGCCGCTGGCTGGCGGCGGTGGCGGCAAATCCGGAGTTTCGCTTCACCGCCAAGCTTTGGCAGGTTTTTACCCACGCCCGGACCGGGGCCGCCCCGAAATGTGAGCAATTTAAGCAGGGGTTGGCGCCGCTTCGGGACGCCGGACGCCTGGGGGTGCTCCTGGCCCAGTTTCCCTATTCCTTCCATAACATCGAGGCAAACCGCAGATACCTCTTGGGTCTCAAATCCCGCTTCGGGGAGTACCCCCTGGCGCTGGAGGTGCGGCATCGGTCCTGGCAACAACGGGCGGTGCAGGACTTTTTGCGCGACGCCGGTTTCGATTTTTGCAATATCGACCAGCCGCAGGTTTCCTATGGCATGGGGGCCACCCGCTGGGTCACCGGTTCCCGGGGCTACCTGCGCTGCCACGGCCGCAGGCAGGAGGCCTGGTTCCAATTCGGAGAGGACCGGCAGGCCCGTTATGACTACCTCTATGGCCCGGAGGAACTGGCAGAGCTGGCCGACCGGGCCCGGGAGCTGATGGCCAAGGCCCCCCAGGTCTATGTCATCTTCAACAACCACCCGGCCGGCCAGGCGGTGGCCAACGCCCTGGAGCTGCTCCACCTCCTGAAAGCCGCCGGGCCCCCTACCCTGCCTCCCGGTCTGGCGGCGGCCTTTCCCAGGCTCGCCCGGAGCGCCCTCCCGCTGTAGCCGCGGGCTTTAGCCTGCGCTCATTCTAATGAGTATTTCCAAATCTTAAGCTGCGCGGCTACATTTTAACGGCCCAAAAATCCAGGATTTTATTAAAGGAAGACCTGAGACCCGGCGCCGCAAGACCCTTGACAGCAGCCCGGGGCCAAGATATCAATAATTTGCCATGGATCAGAAAATCTCCACCGTTTCTTTATCACCGGCTTTCGCGCAGGTTTTGGCGTCCCCCGCTCCCGGCCAGGTCCGCAGTCTGAAGGCGGACCCACTCATCAAGCTGCTGGTGCCCCTGCTGCTGGCGCTGACTTTCTGGATGGCCTACGCCTGGGGCTCGCTGGGCTCCTATTGGCAGCAGTTTAGCAGCCACACCTCCGGCTCTCTATTTCTTAGCCTGGCCCGCGCCTATGCCCTGATGCTGCTGGCCTTACAGCTATTGCGCACCTTTTTTTGGGCCGCCTATCGCCCCTACCCGCTGGCCCAAGGCCCCTGGCCCACCCTGACCATCATCATGCCGGCCTATAACGAAGGGGCCATGGTGGAGAAGGCCGTGGCCCACGTGGCGGCCTCCGACTATCCGGCCGACCGCCTGGAAATCATCTGCATCGACGACGGCTCCACGGACGACACCTGGGAATTTATCCAACGGGCCAGCCGCCTCTTTCCCTCCCTGGTCAAGGCCATCCGCTTCCCCGCCAACCGCGGCAAGAAAGAGGCCCTATACGCCGGCTTCAGCCAGGGCCGGGGCGAGATTTTCATTACCGTTGATTCCGACAGCGTCATCGAACCGCAGGCCCTGCGCCACCTGGTTTCCCCCCTGATGCAGGATGACAAGATCGGGGCGGTGGCCGGCAACGTCAAGGTCTTCAACCGCCACCAGAGCTTTATGGGCAAGATGCAGGGGGTGCGCTTTATTAACCTCGATTACCTGCGGGCCGCCCAATCCTGGTATCGCACCGTGATCTGCACCCCGGGCTCCCTGTCGGCCTACCGGAGATGCGCCCTCAGCCCCATTTTGTCCGCCTGGCGGCGGCAGAGCTTTCTGGGAGCCCCTTGCCGCCACAGCGAAGACCGGGCCTTGACCAATTTTATCCTGCGGGCCGGCTACTACACCTGCTACCAGCGCAGCGCCGTGGTCCACACCCTGGTCCCGGAAACCTACCGGGGGGTCTGCAACATGTACCTGCGCTGGGAGCGGGGCAACGTGCGGGAATCCTGCGTCCAACTGAGCTATCTCTTTACCCGCTACCGAACCCGCCATCGCCTCCTGCCGCTGGTGGAATTCTTTCTGAGCCAGTTAGAATATCCTCTGGCCGTGCTTTTTTTCGGCCTCCTGCTGCTTGCGATCGCGGCTCATCCCGCCATGATCTTCAACCTGCTGTGGCTGCTGGCGCTGGGTTCGCTCGCGAATCTAATCTATTATCTCTGGCTGGAGCGGGACCTCGATTTCGTCTATGGCGTCATCTACAGCTTCTATGCCTTTTTCCTGCTGCAATGGATCTATCCTTACGCCTGCGCCACCGTCCGTGACTGCCATTGGCTGACGCGCTGAGAGCTCTGGCAAAACCTGAGATTTTTCGCTGCGCTCAGAATGACATTTTTGGGCAGATTGAAGTTTTGCAGTAGTTTCTCTGCTTCAGCCATTAGGCCAGCGTCCCCGGGGACTTTGCTGGGAAAGACTCCGCCCACCGTTGGCCTTATGAAAAATCCTGCCAAAATATTCTCCCCGAATCTTGAAAATTTCATAATCATAATTATTTTAAATTCTACCTAACTATATAAGCGGTGGATTGTCTATACTATTGAGAGGATAGAATCTTTCAATCCATTGTCAGGCAGGTGATGAACGTGGAATTCTTCCTGTTTTCCTTGATATGTTTCTGTTGCGTCTATGCCCTGGCCTGTTGCGTTTTCTGCATGTGTGACACCTCGCACCGCCGGGGTCAGGTCCTCTACCGGCTCCATAGATGATCGCCCCGTAGTTAAAGCCGTTTTCGCGTTAGCCCCTTTCCGGCCCAATATCATTTTTAGCGCAGCGCTGAATCCAGCCCTGCGCCGTCTAGTCCCTGCGCTAAGCTCAGGGTGACAGAAAAAAGGGTGTGGCTGGGTTTGGCCTTGACCCAGGCGCCGGACCTCCAGTCCTCACCGCGGACTCTCCCTAGAAGACCAGCGTCGCGAAGCCCCGGGCCAGGAGGGCCAAACCGGTGGCCAGGGCCAGGCTGCCCGCCACCGCCACGGCCGCGCCCTTCCAGCCGATCTCCCGGCTCAAGGCGGCGATGGTGGCGGCGCAGGGGATATAAAAGAGGACGAAGATGGTGAAGGTGAGAAGTTGCGCCAGGCTCAGGGCCTGGGTGATGTGGGTGGTGCCCAGGGCCTCGGTGAGCATGATGAGGGAGAGTTCCTTGCGCATGATCCCAAAGAGCAGGGTGACCCCCACCACCGCCGGCAGCCCCAACAGGGTGGTGAAGGGGCGGCAGGCCTCATTGACGTAGGACTCGAAGCCAAAATATTTCAGCAGGCTCAGGACCAGGCTGCCCAGGATGAGGATGGGCCAGGCCACCACGATAAATTCCTTCAGACTGTGCCAGGACTTGCGGGCCACGTTGACCCAGGTGGGCCTCCGGTATTCGGGGATCTCCATGAGCAGCCCCGGGGAGACCTCCGGCAGGATGTAGGTGGACAGCCGCCCCAATAAGGCGATGACCACCAGGTTGAAGAGGTAGACCCCCAGGGCCCAATAAGGCCCCAGGGCATAGGCCACCAGGGCGAAGATAATTACCGAACGGGCCGAACACGGGATCAGGATGGCCAGCATGGCCACCACCAACCGGTCCCGGGGACTCTCCAGGATGCGGGTGGACATCACCGAGGGCACACTGCAGCCGTATCCCAGGATAAAAGGGATGATCGACTTGCCATGGAGGCCCATGTGGTGCATGAGGTTGTCCATCAGGAAGGCCACCCGGGGAAGATAGCCGCTGTCTTCCAGGACCGCCAGGCCGATGAGGAAGGGAACCAGGTAAGGCAGCACGATGGCCACCCCTCCGAAGATGCCCATGAGCAGTCCATCGGCGAGGGTGTAGGCCAGGGTCTGGCTTCCCAGCCAGGCCTGCCCCAGAGCCTGCGCCAGGTCCAGGTAGGAGGTCAGATAGTCTTCGAGGTACTGGCCCACCGTGAAGACCGCCTGAAAAAAGAGACCCAGGATCAAGACCAGCAATACGTAGCCCCAAAAGGGGTGGGTGGCGACCCGGTCCAGGCGCTTGCGCCAATCCGGCTTGGCCGCGGCCTTGACTTTCGCCACCTGTTCGAAGACATTGCTGCTCAAGGCGTGGCGTTCCGAGGCGATCACCGTCTCCGGCGGGCGGCCGTGGCTCTCCGCCAGGGCCTTCTGGTGCTCTCGCACCGCCGCCAGGCAATGGGGATAACGCCGGCCCGCCTCCTCCATCAGATATGGGTCGTCTTCCAGGAGTTTGACCAGCATAAAGCGGCGGGGCAGGTGCAGATCACACGGCTCACGGTCCAACCGGTCGCTGAGCGTAGCGATCTCTTGCTCCACGTCGCTGCTGAAGAGAATCTGGGCCGGCCGCACCCCGGTATGCCCGGCCTCGACCGCCCCCTCTAAAAGCTCGGTCAGGCCGCGGCCGGCTGCGGCCACGGTGAGCGCCACCGGCACCCCCAGGAGTTCCGAGAGCTTCCCGGCGTCGATGCTGATCCCCTTGCGTCCGGCTTCGTCCATCATGTTCAAGGCCACCACCAGCGGGCGCTCCAGATCCATCAGCTCCAGGGTGAGCTCCAGGCTGCGCCCCAGCAGAGAGGCGTCGATGACGTTGACGATGACGTCGGCCTCGCCGGATAGCAGGTAATTCCGGGATTCGAGCTCGGCCTGGTCGGTGGAGGTGAGGGAATAGACCCCGGGCAGGTCCACGCAGGTGATCGTCTCGCCCTGGAACACCACCTGGCTGATGGTATATTTCACCGTGGTGCCGGGAAAGTTGGAGACCGCGGCCTTGTAACCGCTGAAATAATTAAAAATGGTGCTTTTGCCGCAGTTGGGCTGGCCGATGAAGGCAATTTTCATTTTTTTCCCATAAATCTAGGCTGGGCACTGCCCACCATTTCCTTTATGAAGCTGGTTAAAAAGTGTGTTGTGACAGGCATTTGGAGAAGAGGCCAGGGGCAAGAACCCCCTGCCCTCCCCTCAAAATCAATCCCAGCACAAAGCCTGGGGCGCCAACGCCTCGAACTCCAGATGTGAGTCCCCCCGCCCCCAGGAGATTGATCTATCACAACTGCGACTCAATTGCAAATATATTTTTAAATTGACCCTCCCGTCTTTTCCCCGAAAATCTTGACACTATGATATATTTCTTTATATTTAATAGTTTAATAGTCTTGGCCTAATTCTCATGACCCACAAGACCTTGCAAATATCCATCAAATCCATTCCCGAAACCGGCCGGGAATTGAGCCTGAACCTGGGAAAGGAGTGGTTTGGGCGCTGGCGGGAGGAAGACCCCGGCCTGGAGTTTACCCAGGGGAACATCACCGGCGTGGTGGACCTGTCCAAACACGGCCAGGACATCCTCATCCGGGGGGCGCTCAATGGGCATCTGGATCTCTCCTGCAGCCGCTGCCTGGAGCCTTTCGCCGCCCAGGTGGGCGCCGAGTTCGAGCTCTTGCTGGTGCCCGCCCCCCAGGGCCAGGTTGCGGATGAGGCAGAACTGTCCGCCCCGGAACTGGACCTGGATGTTTACTCCGGCGAGACGGTGGACCTGGAGGCCCTGGTGCGGGAGGAGATCATCCTGCTGGTGCCCTTGAAGCCGCTGTGCCTGGAGGACTGCCGGGGCCTGTGCCCCACCTGCGGGGCCAATCTCAACCGGGAGACCTGCGCCTGCCAGAGAGACAGCAGTCAGCTTGCAGCTATCAGCAATCAGCCAAAGGCGAAAGGCTGAGAAGAAACTAATGCTGCTAGTGCTGCTAGGCCAATGATGATTGGCAAAAACTAATCTTGTTCTTAAATTAATTCCTGTAGGGCGCTGACTGAGTGGCGTCCGGACGTCCCCGCACCTAAAACCGGCAAAAGCTGAAAGCTGACAGCCGAACGCGGCCAGCTATAATAAGGAGAATCACCGTGCCTTTACCCAAACGCAGAAAATCCATCTCCAAGAAGAACACGCGCCGGTCTCACGACCATCTGGCGGTGCCGCAGGTGTCCAACTGCACTAACCCGGCCTGCGGCGAAACCCACCTGCCTCATCACGTCTGCCCCGCCTGCGGTTTTTACAAGGGGCGCCTGGTGGCGCCGCACGCTGCTAAGGAGAAGTAGGGAGCGCCATGGACTACCTGCTCAACGAGGAGCAACGGATGCTCCAGGATCTGGCCCGCCAGATCACCAGGGAGCGCATCAAGCCCATCCGGGCCCGGCTGGACGAAGAAGAGAGCTTCCCCTGGGACATCCTGGCGGACCTGGCCCAGGCGGACCTCTGCGGCACTATCATCCCTGAGGCCTACGGCGGCCTGGGGTTGGGGTGTCTGGAGAACTGCCTGGTCCTGGAGGCCCTGGCTGAGGGCTGCGTCGGGGTGGCCACCACCTATGCCGCCAGCTTTTTGGGCGCCTATCCGCTGCTGCTCTTCGGCTCCGAGGCGCAAAGAGAGCGCTATCTGCCCCCGATGGCCCGGGGTGAGGCCTTGTCCGCCTTCTGCCTCACCGAATCGCAGGCGGGCTCCGATGCCGGAGCCATTGCCGCCAGCGCGGTGCGCCATGGCGACACCTACGTCCTCAACGGCACCAAGCAATGGATCACCAACGCCGGGGAGGCCGAGTTCTACACGATCATCGCCGTCACCGACCGCAACAAGGGGGCCCGGGGCGCCAGCGCCTTTGTGGTGGAAAAGAACGATCCCGGCATCTCCTTCGGCAAAAAAGAGAAAAAGATGGGCATCCGGGCCTCGGTCACCCGGGAGGTAATCCTTGAGGACTGCCGCATCCCGAAGGACCGCCTCATCGGCAAGGAGGGCCTGGGCTTCATTGTCACTATGAAGACCTTGGACAACGCCCGTCCCGGCGCCGGGGCCCTGGCGGTGGGCCTGGCCCAGGGCGCCCTGGATGAGGCCGCCGCTTTCGCCAAGGAACGCCACCAGTTCGGGGTGTCCATCTTCTCCTTCCAGGCGGTGCAGCACCTGCTGGCCGACATGGCCACCAGGATCGAGGCGGCCCGGGCCCTGGTCTACGCGGTGGCGCGCTACATCGGCAGCAACCCGAAGGACTATTCCAAGGAAGGGGCCATGTCCAAACTCTTCCCCACCGACATGGCCATGCAGGTGACCGTGGACGCGGTGCAGGTCATGGGCGGCCATGGCTACATGCGGGAATACCCGGTGGAAAAGATGATGCGGGACGCCAAGATCCTGCAGATCTACGAAGGCACCAACCAGATCATGCGCAACATCATCGGGCTGGCCTTGAATAAAGAATACTCCCGGAAGAAATAGGGGTCAGTGAGCAGTGAGCAGTGAGCAGGGCTTGTAGGGTGGGCACTGCCCACAATTTCCTTTTTATGTAGCCGCAGGCTTTAGCCTGCGCCATATTGACATCAATGATGCTCAAAATAGTAGTCTGCATCAAACAAGTCCCCGATACCCAGGAAGTCCGCCTGGACCCGGTGACCCACACCCTGAAGCGCGAGGGCATTAAGGCCGTCATCAATCCCTTCGACCTCTACGCCCTGGAAGAGGGGCTCAGGGCCAGGGACTCCCAGGGCGGCCGGGTCACGGTGCTCACCATGGGTCCGCCCCAGGCCGAAGAGGCCTTGCGGCAGGCCTTGGGCTATGGCGCCGACGCCGCGGTGCTCCTTTCCGACCGCGCCTTCGCGGGCGCCGACACCTGGGCCACCGCCCTCACCCTGGCCCGGGCCATCGCCAAGATGGGTGGCGCCGACCTGATATTTACCGGCAAGCAGGCCATCGACGGCGACACCGCCCAGGTTGGGCCCATGCTGGCCGCCATCCTGGAGATCCCTTACGCCTCCTGGGCCCGCAAGCTCAGCTTCCTGGAGGGCGGGGCCTTGCGGGTGGAACGCCTCCTGGATCACGGTTACGATGCCGTGCAGGTGAAACTTCCGGCCCTGGTCACCGTGGTCAAGGAGATCAACGAACCCCGGCTCCCCTCCTTCAAGGCCAAATTGAAGGCGCGGCATGAGGCCATCCCGACATGGGGCCTGGCGGACCTCGGTCTGAACCCCGAGGAGGCGGGTCTGGCCGGTTCCTTTACCCAGGTGGTGCAGGTCTTTCCGCCGCCGGCCCGGGGCGCCGCCGCGATCTGGACCGGGGAGCCGGCCGAGTTGGCCGCCCGCCTCTGGCCGCGGCTCAAAGAAGTTCTTAAAGCCGCGGGTTAGCTGGATTAACGAAGAAAATAAATGACGTCGCCTATAAACCTCTTAAGGCAGAATCACAGCTAGCTTCTAATGGCCCTGCAAGAAGAGTTCACAAGCCTGGGGAACCGCTTTTTCCGCTGGCGCAGTTACCTGCCGCTCTGCATGGCCCTGTTATTCCTGGCGGCGTTGTGGAGCCAGCCCAATGCCGCCTCGGGACAGCACCCCGGGCGGCCCTGGCAAATGGGCTGCCTGCTAATCTCCCTGGCCGGCCTGGGCCTGCGTTTTTTGACCGTAGGCTTTGCCCCCCGGGGCACCTCGGGGCGCAATACCCGGGGCCAGATGGCCGAAACCCTGAACACCACCGGGGCCTATTCCCTGGTGCGGAACCCCCTTTACCTGGGCAATTTCCTGATCTGGCTGGGGTTGTCCCTCTTTCTAGGGGTCTGGTGGTGCACTGTAATCGTCATTTTATGTTTCATTCTCTTCTATGAGAGGATCATTTTCGCCGAGGAAGCCTTTTTGCGGGAAAAATTCGCCGCCGCCTTCGGGGCCTGGGCGGCCGGCACCCCGGCGATAATTCCCCGTTTCCGGAACTGGCGGGCGCCTGCCCTCCCCTTTTCCTGGAAATCGGCCCTGCGGCGGGAATATTCGTCGTGGTTCGCCACCATCACGTCTTTTACGGTGTTGGCGATCCTCAGGGACAGCCTGCAAAACCGCCGGCTGATCTTGGACCGGGACTGGCTGATTATCTTCGGCTGCACCCTGGCAATCTATCTGACCGTCAGGACGCTCAAGAAAAAGACCCAAATATTGAGCACGGTTGATCGATAATCTCCATAGGGGCAGCCGCAGGCCTTAGCCGGCGCCGCCCCCACACCTGGGCGACCCAACGGGCCGCCCCTACTTAAAACTCGAAACTCGAAACTCGAAACTTATAATATGAGCCTCACCTTTTACTCCGAGAAATGTATTGCCTGCGGCCAGTGCGTCGAGGTCTGCCCCTTCGGGGTCCTGCGCCTGGAGGCTGAGACCCTGGTCATCGGCGATGGCTGCAATCTCTGCGGGGCCTGCGTGGAGGTCTGCGCGGTTGCGGCCCTGGCCCTGCCTGAGACCGCCGGCCCCAGTCCCCGGCCCGAGCTGCCGCCGGATGGGGTCTGGGTCTTTGCCGAGCAGCGGCGCGGGGTCCTGGCCCCGGTGACCGCGGAGTTGCTGGGAGAAGGGCGGCGTCTGGCGGAAGAGCTCCAGACCCCCCTGGCTGCGGTCCTCCTGGGAAACGGGGTGGCCCCCCTGGCCCCGGAACTGCTGGCTGCCGGGGCTCATAAGGTCTACCTGCTGGAACACCCGAGCCTCAATGATTTTCTGGAAGAGCCTTACGCCGCCGCCCTGACGGAGTTGGCCCGGAGGTTCCGGCCGGAAATCATCCTGGCCGGCGCGACCTACGCCGGCCGCGCCTTTATCCCCCGGGTGGCCGCGGCCTTGCACACCGGCCTCACGGCCGACTGCACCGCCTTCGCCATCGACCCGGAAAAGCGCCTGCTGCTGCAGACCCGCCCGGCCTTTGGCGGCAACATCATGGCCACGATCATCACGCCCCGCACCTTTCCCCAGATGGCCACCGCCCGCCCCGGAGTCTTCAAACCCCGCACCCGGGCGGCCGCGCCCGGGGAGGCGGTGATCCCCGTAGACGCCGGGTTTTTAGACGTGGAGCGCCAGAGCCTTTTTTTGGCTACCGTGGCCGAGTTCCAGGAGCGCGTGCATCTAGCCGCGGCCCGGGTGATTGTCGCCGGGGGGCGGGGCCTGAAGGAATCCGGCAATTTTGGCCTGCTGGAGGAACTGGCGGACCTGTTGGGCGGCGCCGTGGGCGCCAGCCGGGCCGCGGTGGACGCGGGCTGGATCGACTACGCCCACCAGATCGGCCAGACCGGCAAGACCGTGGGCCCCAAGATCTACATCGCCTGCGGCATTTCCGGCGCCACCCAGCACCTGGTGGGCATGCAGTCCTCCGATTTCATCGTGGCCATCAACCAGGACCCCCACGCCCCCATCTTCCAGGTGGCCGACGTGGGCCTGGTGGGGGATCTCTTTCAGATCATCCCGGCCCTGATCGCGGAAATCAAACGGGACCGGGAATGAGCGCGCCGCGGCCAACCGGCCGCCGCCGGTCCTTACCGAATGAGCCGATTTTAATTGCCTTACGTGGAAAAAAGTATAAGAAACCTCTCGCAATTTGGTGAATTTCGATTTATTTAATTAACCCAGCGCCGTTTTGCACCCGGAGGCCAGGCCGCGATGGGTGTCGTACGGCTTAACTATTTGATCTCAGACGGTAACTCGTTATGGAACCGATGATCTCAGTGGCCCTGGTAACCGGCGCCGCCCGGGGGATTGGCAGGGCCATCGCGCTAATGCTGGCCCGCCCCGGACTGACCCTCTATCTTAACGATATCGCCTTGGGGGAAGAGGCCGCCAGCACCCAACGGGAGGTAAGCGCCAGGGGGGCCCAGGCAAAATTGCTTGAATTCAACGTGGCCGATGCCGGGCAGGTGCAGCAGGCCGTGGACGCTATCCTCAAGGAGAGCGGCCGCCTGGATCTCTTGGTGAACAACGCCGGCATCACCAGGGACAACCTCATCCTGCGCATGAAGGAGGAGGAGTGGGACGCGGTGCTGGCGGTGAACCTCAAAGGTGCTTATAATTGCATACGGGCAGTGAGCAAGGCCATGGTTAAGCAGCGTTTCGGGCGCATCATCAACATCGCCTCGGTGGTGGGGGTGATGGGCAATCCCGGCCAGGCCAACTATGTTGCCTCCAAGGCCGGGTTGATCGGCCTGACCAAATCGGTGGCCCGGGAGCTGGCCTCCCGCAATATTACCGTGAACGCCGTGGCCCCCGGCTTCATTCAGACGGAAATGACCGAATCTTTGCCAGCCAAGGTTAAGGAAGAGATGCTGGCCCAGATTCCCCTGAGCCGTTTCGGCACTCCTGAGGAGGTGGCCGGAGCG
This sequence comes from Desulfobaccales bacterium, assembly GCA_052326585.1. Taxonomy (GTDB): domain Bacteria; phylum Desulfobacterota; class Desulfobaccia; order Desulfobaccales; family 0-14-0-80-60-11; genus JAPLJC01. Next base: position 52,047 of record JBKQLU010000031.1, read on the forward strand.
GTGGCCTTCCTGGCCTCCGAGGCCGCGTCTTACCTCACTGGCCAGGTGATTCATGTTAATGGCGGCATGTTGATGATTTAACCGAAAATAGGAGGCTCTTCGATGGGTGCGACTGAAGATAAGGTAATTGACATAATCGTGGACAAATTGGGGGTGGAACGCTCCGAGGTCACCCCGGAGGCGGTCTTTGTGGATGATCTGGGGGCCGACTCCCTGGACCTGGTGGAGCTGATCATGGCCATGGAAGAAGAATTCGGCATGGAAATCGCCGATGAGGAAGCTGAAAAGTTAAGGACCGTCCAGGATGTCATCACCTTCGTCAGCGCCCGGGCCGCCTGAGCCCGGAGCCGTCATCGCCATTGCCTGCGATCACGCCGGCTTTGGCCTGAAGCAGGAGATCGTTTCGCTGTTGCACGAGCTGCAGGCGCAGGTTTTGGATCTCGGCTGCGCCAATGCCACCGAGTCGGTGCATTACCCGCTCTTCGCTAAAAAAGTGGTGGACGCCGTGTTGGGCCGGGCCGGAAGCCGGGGTATCCTGATCTGCGGCACTGGCCTGGGGATGAGTATCATGGCCAACCGCTTTCCGGGCATCCGGGCGGCCCTGTGCCACGACCTCTTTGCCACCCTGATGTGCCGGCGCCATAACGACGCCAATCTCCTGGTCATGGGGGGCCGGGTTATCGGCCCTGATCTCGGCAAAGAGATCGTCCGCACCTGGCTGGCCACACCCTTTGAGGGCGGCCGCCATCAGGAGCGCCTCGATTTATTGGAGCGCTTGGCCCAGGGGCAACACCAGGCCGGAGCTATCCCGTAATGGACCAGATGGACGACTTGGCCCGCACCGATCCTGCCATTTACTCGGTCATCGAGCGGGAGCGGCAGCGCCAGCTCCAAAAGCTCGAGCTGATCGCCTCGGAAAATTTCGTCAGCAACGCGGTGCTCCAGGCCCAGGGCTCCATCCTGACCCACAAGTATGCCGAAGGTTATCCGGGGCGGCGCTTTTACGGCGGCTGCGAATTCGTGGACACCGCCGAAAACCTGGCTCTGAGCCGGGTGAAGGAGATCTTCGGCGCGGCCTACGCCAACGTCCAGCCTCATTCCGGCACCCAGGCCAATATGGCGGTCTATTTTGCCTTCCTGAAGCCCGGGGACACCATCCTGGGCATGGACCTGTCCCACGGCGGTCATCTGAGCCACGGCGCCGCGGTCAATTTTTCCGGCCGCCTCTTTAAAGCAGTCACTTACGGGGTGGATCGCCAGAGCGAAGCAGTGGACTTCGCGGTAGTGCGGGAACTGGCCCGGACGCACCGCCCCAAGATGATCATCGCCGGCGCCAGCGCCTACCCCCGCATCCTCGATTTTTCCAGGTTTGCCGAGATCGCCCGGGAGGTGGGGGCCTATCTCCTGGTGGACATGGCCCATATCGCCGGTCTGATCGCCGGGGGACTCCATCCCAATCCCGTACCAGAGGCCGACTTCGTCACCTCCACCACTCACAAGACCCTGCGCGGTCCCCGGGGCGGCCTCATACTGGCCCAGGGGCAATACGGCAAGGCCCTGGACAGCCAGATCTTCCCGGGGATCCAAGGCGGGCCCTTGATGCATATCATTGCTGCCAAGGCCGTCTCTTTCAAGGAAGTGCTGGGGCCGTCCTTCAAGCGCTACCAGGTGCAGACCGTGGCCAACGCCCGCACCCTGGGACAGGCATTTGCCCGCCGGGGTTACCGCCTGGTGGCCGGCGGCACCGATACCCACCTCCTCCTGGTGGATATGAACGCCACCGGCCTCACCGGGAGCGAGGCCGAAGAGGCCCTGGACCGGGCCGGCATCACGGTCAACAAAAACGCCATTCCCTTCGACCAGCGCCCCCCCACCATCACCAGCGGCATCCGCATAGGCACCCCGGCCCTCACCACCCGGGGTATGAAGGAGCAGGAGATGGAGGTGGTAGCCGACTTTATGCACCAGGCCCTGAGTTCCCCCAGGGATACCCATCTCCTGGCCAGACTGTCGGATCAGGTGCAGGAATTTTGCGCCCAGTTTCCCCTGTTCGCCGAGGAATGGACCGCGGTCTGATAAGACTTTTCGCCGTCGGTTATTGGTTCCGCTAATGCGGTTCGGTATCAGATAAGCGGATTTGCCTTCATTCTCTGAGTGAATAACCTACGACGCTCTTGGAAAAGTCATATCAATGGCGAAATCAGTGCGAAATCAGTGTTATTGATTTGTTCCCTCCCCCTCGATGGGGGAGGGTTAGGGTGGGGGTGGTGAAAGTAGTTATGTTTTATCCAATA
>JBKQLU010000032.1:0-6322 GCA_052326585.1 Desulfobaccales bacterium
GGCACCCTTTAGAGACGTCAGCGACCAGGGGGTGACCTTTCGCTCGCACCTGGACGGTTCCAGCCATTTCCTCACCCCGGAGCGGGTGGTGGCCCTGCAAGAAACCCTGGGGGTGGACATCATGATCTGTCTGGATGAGTGCCCCGGTTACCCGGCGCCTGAAGCCGAGGTGCGCCGGGCCGCGGCCCGCACCCTGGATTGGGCCGGGCGGTCCCAGGCGGCTCGCCGCCGGCCCGGGGCGGCCCTCTTTGCCGTGGTCCAGGGGGGCATGTTCCCCGAGTGGCGCCGGGAGCAGGCCCAGGCCATGCGGGAGCTGAATTTCGACGGTTACGCCCTGGGAGGCCTCAGCGTGGGCGAGAATAAGGAGCTCACCTGGGAGATGGTGGCCGCCACCACCCCGGAGCTGCCCGAGGACAAGCCCCGCTACCTCATGGGGGTGGGCACTCCCGAGGACCTGCTGGCCGGGGTGAGCCGGGGGGTGGACCTGTTCGACTGCGTCCTGCCCACCCGCAATGCCCGGAACGGCATGGCCTTTACCGGCCACGGCCGGGTGGTCATCAAGAACGCCGCCTACGCCCTGGATCCCAGGCCACTGGATGAGGACTGCGGCTGCTACACCTGCCGCAACTATTCCCGGGCCTATCTCCGGCATCTCTATGTCTGCCGGGAAATTCTGGCCTTTCGCCTATTAACCTTTCATAATTTGTATTATTATTTGGATTTAATGGTTAAAATGCGGCAGGCGATCCATCAGAACCGCTTTGCCGAGTTTCGCCGGGAAACTCTACAGAAAATCTCAAAATAGTCCCAATGGAGGTAATACCAAGTGTTTAATTGGGCGTATGCGGCCGCCGAGGGCACCCCGGGAGGGGCCACGGGCGGCTTCACCAGTTTCATGCTCCCCATGATCCTGATGGTGGTGATCTTTTATTTTCTCCTGATCCGTCCGCAACAGAAAAAGGCCAAAGAGCACAAGGCGCTCCTGGAGAACCTGAAGCGGGGCGACCGCATCATCACCAACGGCGGCATCATCGGCACCATCGTCAACATCGATGACCAGATAGTCAACCTGGAAGTGGCCGACAAGGTCCGCATCGAGCTGGGCCGTCCCTACATCGCCGGTTTCGCCCCCAAGAAGGGCGCCAAAATCGACTAAGGCGCCATCCGCATCCTGGCAGGAAATCTAAGGTGCCGGAGACCGCAACCCTCCAGGGGCTGACCCAGGAGATAGACCGACTCCAGGAGCTGGCCCGGGAGTGTGCCAGCCTCTTTCCCCAGGTGGTGACCCAGGTGGAGCACTGGCTTAAGGTCCTGGCCCAGGTGGAGGCCCACCTGGCCGAGGACACCTGCCGCCTGGCGGTGATCGGCGCGGTCAAATCCGGCAAAAGCACTGTGATCAACGCCCTGGTGGGCCAGGACCTGCTGCGCCGGGGCGCCGGCATCCTCACCGCCATGATCACCCGGGTACAGTCCGGACCACAGCCCCAGGCCGTGCTGCAGTTCAAGGACTGGGAGGAAATCAACGGGGAGTTGCGCCGGGCCCTGGGGCTGCTGCCCGACGCCCGCCTGCTGGAGAGGGCCGCGCCCCTCGATTTGCAAGAGGCCGCGGACCGGGACCTCCTGGCCCAGGTGCTGGCCGAGATCCAGGGCGTCGAGCGCTGGCGGAACGGCAGCCTGGATCAGAATTATCTCCTCCTCCAGTCCTATCTGGAGGGTTACCCCCTGCTTCAGGGCCTCCTGGCCGGGGACGGGGTGCTTAAACTGGCGGGGGCGGAAGAAATGGCCAGGCACCGGGAGCTGGTGACCCGGGAGGCCACCGCGGTCTATCTCAAGGATGTGCTCCTCACCATTCCCATCCCCTGGGCGGCCCCGGGGATGGAACTGGGGGACTGCCAGGGGAGCGACTCCCCCATGCCCCAGCACCTGACCCAGGTGCTCTCCTATCTGCTGAAAAGCGACCTGGCGCTCTACGTCATCAGCTCCCGGGTGGGGCTGCGCCAGGCCGATCTGCAATTCCTGGGGGAGCTCAAACGTATGGGGCTGGCCCCCCATATCCTGACGCTCCTCAACCTGGACCTGGGGGAACACACTTCTCTTCAGGAGGTGATCAGGGTCCGGGATCGGCTGCGGCAGGAACTGAGCCTCTGGCAGCCCCAGGTGCGGCTCTACGCCTTCTCCGCCCTGAAGCTCCTGCTGGATCGACACCGGCAACCGGGAGAGACCCCGGACCCACGGGAGACGGCCTTGCTGGCGGTGTGGGCCACGGACCCCGATGCCGCCGAGTTTTCTGATCAGGAAGCGGCCCGCTTCCAAGCCGACTTGCAGCCCCTGCTCCAGGAGCTCAGGAGCCGGCGTCTGGCTGGCGGCAGCCTGGCCCAGGTGAGGATGGTGGCCCGGGGGATGCGCGAGCAGTTGCAGCTCAGCCGGGATCTCTGGCAGAAGGGCCTGGGAGCCGTCCAGGAGATAGAAGCGCGGCTGGAGGCCCGGCGCCAACCCATGCAGGCCACCATGGCCAGCCTCAGTCAGACCCTGGAGGGCGCCGGCAACCATCTGAAAAAGGAGCTGCGGCGGCGGGTGGACCACCTGCTGGACTGGCACGCCGGACCGGTGGCGGCGGCTCTGCAGGGATTCATCGGGAAATTCCAGCCGCAGTGGGAGGAACTCACGGCCGCGGGCACCCCGGCCTCTTTCCGGCCCGCCCTCTATCGCCTCTTCCAGGAATTCGCCAAGGGTCTGGCCAGGTTGCTCACCTCGGAGGTCAACATCATCCTGGTGGAATTCGTCCAGGCTCAGGAAGAGTGGTTGCGCAGCGAACTGTCCCGGCTGTGGACCCCGCTGTTTTTGGCCTTGCAGGAGGCCCTGACCCTCTATTACCGGGAGATTGCAGAGCTGGGGCTGTCAACCGCCGCCCCCACCCTGGAGATGGCTGCCATCACACGGCCTCAAGGTCTGGAGATGCCCCTGCTGGTCCTGGAACCGGCGCCCGGCTGGCGCTTTGCCCGGGAGGTCTGGCTGCGCTCCGGCCTCGGTTTCCTGGGCCAAACCTGGGAGGCCTTGAAGCAGCGCCTGGGACTGGCCGAGGAGAAGGAGCCCCGGCGCCAGTTGCAGCGGGACCTGGAGCGGGCCCTGGCATCCCTTAAAGAATGGCTTCGGGAAGAGGTTCAGGTGGGGCTCCTGGATTACCGGGAGCGCCTGAAATTCCAGTACTTCTTCCCCCTGGTGGACCGGTGGCTCAAGCAGCAGGAGGCCGGCCTGGAGGATACCCTGGGCTCCCTGGTGGGCAGCCTCTCGGGCCTCAGCGCGGCGGTACACCTGGAAGAGGCAGAGCGCCAGGCCCGGGAGCAGCGCCTGGAGGAGATGATCCCCAGTCTCCAGGCCATCGAAGCCCGCCTGGCCGGCGATTCTGGATAAGGAAGGGCTTCGGCGGCGGTTCCGCGGGTTATCAGGGTTTTCTGCGCGGGCTGGACGCCCTGGCGTGAGACGGCACCCTCATGACTGACAAACTCCCCCACCTGGCTTTGAAATCCATCCCCGGAGTGGGACTGGTGCTCTTCCAGCGCCTGCTCGCCAGGTTTGGCCATCCGGCCCGGGTCTTTCAGGCCCGGGCCGCGGAGCTGCTCGGGGTCAAGGGGGTCAACCGGGATCTGGCCCAGGCCCTCCTGGCCTTCCGGGATTGGGACCGGGTGGAGGCGGAACTGGCCCAAATGGCGGCCGCCGGAATTGAAGTCCTAATGCCGGACGATGCCCGCTTCCCGGCGCGGCTTAAACAGATCCCTTATCCGCCGGCCTTTCTCTTCCTCAAAGGAACCCTCCTGCCCGAAGACGACCTGGCCCTGGCGGTGGTGGGCACCCGGAACGCCTCCTACTACGGTTTGAAGACTTGCCGGCGCCTGGCCGGGGCCCTGGCGGCCCGGGGCGTGACGGTAGTGAGCGGACTGGCCCGGGGCATCGACACCGCCGCCCACCAGGAGACCCTGGAAAACGGCGGCCGTACCCTGGCGGTGCTGGGCTGCGGCCTGGACGTGGTCTATCCCCCGGAAAATCTCAAACTCTATGGCCAGATCCCCGGGCAGGGCGCCTTGATCAGTGAATTCCCCCTGGGCACCCCGCCGGAGGCCAGGAATTTTCCCATCCGCAACCGCATCATCAGCGGCCTGGCCTTGGGAGTGGTGGTGGTGGAGGCGGGCCTGAAGAGCGGCACCGGCATCACGGTGCGCTACGCCCTGGACCAGGGCCGGGAGGTCTTCGCAGTGCCGGGCCCCATCGATTCCCCCACCAGCGTCGGCCCTCACCGCCTCATCCAGCAGGGGGCCAAGCTGGTCCAGGACGTCGAGGACATCTTCTCGGAATTCCCCGGTCTGGCCCGGGGCCCGGGTCCCCTGTTCGGCGTCCCCTCCCGGGTCAGCGAAACGGCCAGCCCCGCCGCGGCAGGCGCCGCCGCACCGGAGGAGCCCCTGCTGGCCATCTTGAGCTCCGACCCTCTGTCGCTGGAAGAGCTGTTGCGGGCCACCGGGCTTCCCGCCCACCAGGTCCTGAGCCGCCTCACCGTCCTGGAGCTGGAGGGCCTGATCCGGGAGCTGCCCGGGAAGCGCTTTGTCCTGGAGAATTGACTGGAAGAGCGGTGAAGCCGCTTTTCAGATAAACCTGGCTTAGCGCTTTGCGAAGATCAAGAAAATGGCAGTTAAAGTCGCTTGAGAGAATGGCGATTCTGATTTGGTGGCCCGCCGGGCCTGCCATTAGCCCAGTTCAGCCCATACAGGGCGGCCGGTGGCCGCCAAAATTTGGGAGGCACAGCCCGCCCTATAAGTTCGGAAGGATTGACCAAGCAGAGACATTGTCACTATTTTCCAAGCCCCCTCCCTTGACACGGACGCCAATTTAGGCGAATCTTTATCCCTGCCCAACCAAATTCCAGCCCGTGGTAGGCAAATCCAGGAAACGGCCCCAATTTAAAAATATGCCCAAATCCCTTCTTATCGTCGAATCGCCCACCAAGGCCAAGACCTTGCAGAAATATTTGGGGAGTGATTTTGTGGTCCTCTCCAGCAAAGGCCACATCAAGGACCTGCCCCCACATGAACTGGGGGTGGACCTGGAGCAGGATTTTGCGCCCAGATACGCCACCATCCTTGGCAAGGCCAAGGTGGTCCAGGAGTTGCGCAAGGCGGCCGCCGGCATCTCCGAGGTCTTCCTGGGTCCCGATCCGGACCGGGAAGGAGAGGCCATTGCCTGGCATATCGCCGAGGCCCTGGGGGAGAAGGACCATCATTTCAAGCGGGTCCTGTTCCTGGAGCTGACCCAGGCGGCCATCCGGGAGGCCCTGGCTCATCCGGTGGCCTTGGACCGGCCCCGCTACGAATCCCAGCAGGCCCGGCGGGTCCTGGACCGCCTGGTGGGCTACCAGATCAGTCCCATCCTCTGGCAAAAGGTCCGGACCGGCCTGAGCGCCGGACGGGTGCAGTCCGTGGCCCTGCGTCTGGTGTGCGACCGGGAACGGGCCATCCAGGCCTTCATCCCGGAGGAATACTGGTCCCTGGATGCCTGCCTGGCCGGGACGGAGCCACCGCCTTTTCTGGCCCACCTGGTGAAGCAGGGGGCCAAGGCCGCCAAGCCCACGGCTGCCGCCCAGGTGGAAGCCATTTTGGACGACCTCGAGGCCGCGGCCTTCCGGGTGGCGAAGGTCGAAAAAAAGCCGCAGCGGCGCTACCCCTCGCCCCCGTTCATCACCAGCAGCCTGCAGATGGAGGCCAACCGCAAGCTCAGATTCGCCCCCAAAAGGACCATGTCCCTGGCCCAAAGGCTCTATGAAGGCGTGGATTTGGGGGACGAAGGCCCGGTGGGCCTGATCACTTACATGCGCACCGACTCCACCCGGGTGTCCGGTGAGGCCCTGGCAGCGGTGCGCCGGTTCATCCTTGACACCTACGGGGCCGATTACCTGCCCAAGAGCCCCAACCTCTATAAGAGCCCCAAGGGGGCCCAGGAGGCCCACGAGGCCATCCGGCCCACCGCGGTGGGCCGCCGGCCTCAGGACCTGAAGAAGTTTTTGAGCAAAGAACAGCTGGCCCTCTACGACCTCATCTGGCGGCGCTTCGTGGCCTCCCAGATGAATCCGGCCATCCATCAACTGACCGCCGTGGATATCCAGGCAGGGGATTACCTGTTCCGGGCCACCGCCTCGGTGCTGCAGTTCCCCGGCTTCACCGCGGTCTATCAGGAGTCCCGGGAGGGTGAAGAGGAAGAGGGGGCAGCCAAGCTGCCGCCCCTGAAAAAAGGGGAGCTGCTGGAATTGCGGGATTTCGACCCCCAGCAGCACTTTACC
>JBKQLU010000033.1:0-17717 GCA_052326585.1 Desulfobaccales bacterium
CCTCAAGGGAGGGGGAGTTTTGGGCCAAGAGATATTAAAGATATTCCCGAGATACCAGGCGGCCGGCGGCTGGGCCGGGACTGGAGATATTCGGCCCGCGCCGGGGAAAGCAGGGTCCACCCGGACCCTGCTTTTTTTTCCTGATTTTTTTGGATAGCATTTAGGGTGGGCACTGCCCACCAAAACCAGAGATCTTTTTGAACTCAGGCAGGCCCACTGGCTAATCATTTCCTGGAATCTACCAAGTATTTCCCTCTCCCCCTTCGGGGGGGAGAGGGGAGGGTGAGGGGGGTATGGAATGGACGATGGAGCCACCCCTCACCCCAACCCTCTCCCCTCGCAGGGGAGAGGGGGATTTAGTTGTATCGCTATAATTAAGTTGAATCGCTGAAATTACCATGATCTAGAGTTTAGCTTCGAGATAGTGGTAATCTTCTCCAGCCAATTTTGTTGCCTGACACTACTGGTGGAGTATGGCTATGCGGAGTTCGCAGGCGCTGCGCACGCTTGAGCTGGCGGGCGCCCCCCAGGAGATAGGGCGGCGCCACGGGCAAACCCTGGGCGCGGAAATCCGGCAGTTGCGCCGAGCCCTGCTGGCCTACCTGGCCCGGCTCAGCCTCTATGCCGGGGCCTTGCCGCTCTTTGGCGGGCTTCTCCTCCTGGCCCGGGCCTTTCTCCCCCGGACCCCGCCGCATCTCAAACAAGAGATGGCCGCCTTGGCTGCCGGGGCCCAGGTGAGCCCCGGGTCGGTCCTCCTCATTAACGTGCTCGACGACCTGGCCAACGCGAGCCCGCGTTGTTCGGCCCTGGCGGTGGGGGAGGCGTACACCCGGGACGGCGGCTGGCTCATGGGGCGCAATCTGGACTACCCGCTGTTCGTCGACATTCTGGCGGGCCTGCAGATTTTATTTCTCCTGGAGCCGGATGCGGGTCAGGCCCTGGCGTCCCTGGCCTGGCCGGGGTACGTGGGGGTATGCACCGGCATCAATAAGGCCGGGGTGGCCCTGGCCCAACTCTCGGTTCCGAGCCGGGAGCGCTCACTTAAGGGCATGCCCGCGGCCCTGCGCTTCCGGCTGGCCCTGGAACGGGGGGCCAGCGCCGCGGCGGCGGCCGGCGAGGTCCTCTCGCTGCCGGGCACCATCGGCAACAATCTCATGCTTTGTGACCCCGGGGAGGCGCTGGTATTGGAACTCTCCGCCCGGCGAGGAGCGCGGCGCCAGCCCCGGCAGGGCCTGATTACGGCCAGCAACCATTATCAGAGTCCGGCCATGCAGGCCCTGCAAGGTCAGTTTCCACCCCGGACCCCCTATTCGCCGCTGGCCCCCTACTATTTCACCGCGGCTTACAGCCGGGCCAGGGACCGGCGGCTCCAGGAATTGGCCGCCGGCCGCCGCCTGGCTCCCCATGACCTGGAAAAAATTCTGGCGGATGCTGGCGTCGCCAATGCCGGCACCGCGGTCTCCGCGGTCTTCGCCCCCGGGCAGAGGACCATCTGGATTGCCGGGGGTGCTAGCCCGCCGGTGAACCGCGGGCCTTTTATCGCCAAAACTTTGTGGTAATGGCCCGGCCCCGGGGTTTATAAACCACCCTGCTCCCGGGAGCGTGACGCTTAGCCACCCCTCCTCTCCGCAGGTCCTCCCGGCAAAGTGACAATATTGTCCTCAATTCCGTCGCCGGTATTACATAATTGTATCGTTAGCGGCCGCCAAGACCAGCTGAGGTTGGCTAGCCGAGAGGGGCGGTTCCTGTAATTATTGACAATTCTGGGGACTGGCCGGGTGAGCCGGGACAGGCATATTTCTTGCTTCATATCTTCAATCATGGAAGCCGCCCCCCTCCCCGAAGTCCAAATCCAGGTTCTCTACGAGGTTGGCCGGGGCCTGGGCCAGGCCCTCGGTCTGGAGCAGGCCCTGGAAGCCCTCCACGAGATCCTGTGCCGCGCCACTTCCTTGAAACATGTGAGCGTCACCCGCAAAGACCTGGAGAGCGGCCAATGGCGTTGCCGCGCCTCCCGGGACCTCCTTCCCGAAGGGCAGTCCAGGGCCGGCTGCCGCCTGGCGGAAGGCTTGGCCGACTCGCTCCTGATGACCGCCCAAGCCTTCGCCATCCCGGCCCTGGGCCAGGAGCCGGTATTTTTCAATCAAGCCCGGGCCCGGCAGCTCCACAAGGACCGGATCTCCTTTATCGGCGTCCCCCTGCTGCGCCACGGCTCGCCCCTGGGGGTGCTGCTGGTGGACCGCCTCTTCGGCGGCCAGGTCTCCCTGGAGGAAGACGTGCGCTTCCTCAGCATTGTGGCCGCGCTCCTTGCCCCCTTCCTCGATGCCGAGAAGGCCGGGAGGGTGGCAGAAGAGGACCTGGAGCAGGAAAATCCCGCCCTGCACCTGGAACTTTCGGGTAAGGCGCGACATTTCTCCATCGTGGGCCAAAGCCCCGCCATCCTCAAGGCCCAGCAGCTCCTCACCAAGTTGGCGCCGAGCCGGGCCCCGGTCCTGCTGATCGGAGAATCCGGCACCGGCAAGGCCCTGATGGCCCGGATGACCCACGAATTGAGCCCCCGGGCCCGATCTCCCTTCGTCAAGATAAATTGCGCCTCCCTGCCGGAAAACCTGCTGGCCGCGGAGCTCCTGGGCTATGAGAAGGACGCCATCCCCGGGGCGGTCAAGGCCCGGCCCGGCCACCTGGAAGAGGCGGACGGAGGCAGTATCTTCCTGGAGGAGATCGGGGGATTGCCCCTCAACCTCCAGGCCAGCCTGGTGCGCTTCCTCCAGGAAATGGAGGTTCAGCGTCTGGGCAGCAGCCGCACCCGGAAGGTGGATGTCCGCCTCCTGGCCGACACCTTCCAGGATCTGGACGCCGCGGTCCAGGCAGGCTCCTTCCGGGAAGACCTCTATACCCTCTTGAGCCATGGTTCGGTGCGCATCCCGCCCCTGCGGGAGCGGCGCCAGGACATCCCTCTGCTGCTTGATCACTTCCTGGACAAGGTTTCCAAAGAGAATGGCCAGAGGTTTTATCTGACCCGGGAGGCCCTGGAGGTTCTCCAGGATTATGGCTGGCCCGGCAACGTCCGGGAAATGGAAAACCTGGTGGAACGCCTGGGTATGGTGGTTTCTGGCCCGGAAATCGGGGTTAAGGATCTGCCCCCGTACCTGGCTCCGGCCCGGAAGGTCCAGGCCGCCGACCAGGCCTTTCTGGCCCGTTTAAAAGACCTGGAAAAACGAGAAATCCTGGCCGCCCTGGAGCGCAACCGCTGGATCCAATCCCAGGCGGCCATGGACCTGGGGCTGACCCTGCGGCAAATCGGCTATCGGGTCAAACAGTTCGGTCTGGAGAGGTTCATCAAGGAGCAGCGCGGCCACAGCCGGTCGGAATAGGCAAAAAAAATGGTGATTATCCCGTTGCCCCATATTCCCGGTAAAATAGGGCACAAGTCAGGTCATTGACAGGGAAGAAACGATTAGTGCCCAGTCGTCAGGCGATATTTCTTTGGGTACAAAAACCGTGGTACCCTTGATGTGCATGGCCGCAGGGACGTTTCTGATGTTCTTCAATACTGGCCACTCTGATTTTGCAGTATCCTTATGCACTTGGCGTCTTGGGTTGCCCAGAGGGTGAATATTAAATGGCAAGCACCATTTCTCGCGCCAAACATCGATGATAATCTTCTCCGGGTCAGGCTTGGAGTATACAAGGAATGGAGTAGTGAATGAGGACGTCTAATTGCAATAAAGAAGGCCAAGCGCCCCCACTTTCATTCGCTTTGATTTCGTAATACGAGCTTGCCTATCGGAAGGAGAAGTCTCTGCGACTGCCCACATACGAGCACCGATCCCAGCCCATATATTAGTGAGATTTTTAGAAGCGAAACAGAACAGTTCCATGGACTACCCCCTAATCAAATTGAGCTTTTCAAGGATATAATCACCTGAAGAGCTTACAAGTCAGCGACCCCCTCTCCCCCAATGGGGGAGAGGGTCAGGGTGAGGGGGAATTCTCCTTGCCATCCGCCAAAATCGCGAAAATCGCTTCCAGAACTGCTTCGGTCTCCTGCAATACCTGATTATTCCAGAATCGGAAGACCCGGTATCCCATCCTATTTAAATATGATGAACGCCGGTTATCTTCTTCCTCCTTTTCGGCATGTGGTCCTCCATCGACTTCAATGACTAGGTTTTTCTCAACGCAGATAAAATCGACAATGAAGGGACCCACAGGAAATTGCCGCCTAAATTTCCAGCCGCCCATCTCCCGGTTCCTCAAATGACGCCACAGCAGCTTTTCGGCATCGGTCAGGCGCTTTCGCAAGGCTTTGGCGCGTTGGTTGGACATGAGCCACCCCTCACCCCGACCCTCTCCCCTCTCAGGGGAGAGGGGGTTTTAGGGGACCCGGTTACAGCAGGATTCAATCTTCATATTGCCGACAACAAGTTATTCCCTTGCTGGCTACCGATATTTTCATAGAAAGGCCTGCGGCCAAAAATAATCCTTTTGACCGCCTCGTTATCGATTATTTAGATTCGCCGCCCCCGCCTCACCCCAAGGCATTCAGCAGCAAAGTGATGGGTTTGTTGTCGGCGCAGGGGCCGCTGAACTGCATGGGTCCCGGGAAGCGGTAATGGTCCTCCCGGGCCCACTTCTCCCTTTCCCGGACCAGGGCCAGGAAGGCCGGCGACTCCAGGTCCACAATCTGCTTGGCGATCACCAGTTCCAGGCGGCTCTTGCGTTCTTCCAGGTGCATCAAGGGGGCCAGGGGGATGCCGATGGGCCGCCAATCCGCCACCTGCCGGTGCAAGTCCTGAATGCCGGCCATGTAACCGCTGGCCCCCTCGGCCAGCAAGACGTAGGCGGCCCGCCCCAGGTTGTAGGCATAATCGCAGTCGAACTTGGTGGGAAAGGTGCCCCGGCCATCGTAGCCGTAGTAGTGGTTCTGGGTGCGGAAGTTGCCCTTGTAGATCCCCTTGGCCCGCTGCTTCCTGAGGTAGGTGGCCACCATCTCCAGCAGGATGCGTTCGGTGTTGACCATGGCGAACTGGAAGTTGCCGTGGTTGTCCCGGGGCAACATCAGCCCCCGTTGCAGCAGGAAGGGGAACCCCAGGAAGACCCGGCTGTCATAGTCCCGCCAGATGTCATGGTTATCGATGAGCTGCACCTGGTCCTCATAGGAGAGCTGGTGGAACGACTCTTCCTCCGAGGCCTCCCGGTTATAGGCGGCGATGATGTAGCTGATCTTGATGATCAGGATGTTGATTTCGTGAATGAACTCCAGGATGCCCTCGGGAATCAGGATGGTGCCGTAATTCTTGCCCGCTTGAGCCCGCTGTACCACGATATCGGCTATGAGGCGCACTACCTGGTGGATGGTGAGTTCATGTTCTTCGATCTCTTCACCGATAAGGATGACGTTGGGGTGGGTCTGCAAGGCCACCTCCAGGGCGATGTGGGAGGCGGTGCGGCCCATGAGCCGATTAAAATGCCAATACTTCAGATCCGACTTACAATCGGAATTGAGGTTGCCGATTTCGGTGGCAAAGGCCATGCAGGCGGAGTGGTAGCCGAAGGGGAGCTGCAACAGGCCGGGGACCCTGAGGTCGCCGTCGATGGTCTTGGGAATACCCACCACCCGGGTGCCTGCCTCCCGGAGATTTTCTGCCAGGAAGGCGGCATTGGTATTGGAATCGTCCCCGCCCACCACCGCCAGGCCGTCCAGCTTCAGGGCGGCGCAGGTTTGCCGGCATTGCTCCATCTTCTCAGGGGTGTCGATTTTGTCCCGGCCGGTGCCCAGCATGTGGAAGCCGCCGGAGTTTTTATAAGAGTCCACCATCTCCCCGGTAACTTCCAGGTGGCGGTTGGTGATGATCCCCTGGGGGCCGGCCAGGAAACCGACGACCAGGCTGTCGGGATGGCTGGCTTTGGCGGCCTCGAAGACCCCGGCGATGACGTTGTGCCCCCCCGGGGCCGGCCCCCCGGAGAGGACGATCCCCAGGCGCAGCGGCTCCTTCCGGGGGCTGCCGCCGGGGACGATCTCCAATAACCGGTTTTGGCTGACGAAGGGCAGTTGCTCCCGGGCCACCTTGAGGACTTCCAAGTCGCCGCCTTCCAGGGGACGGGTAATCGCGGCCCCGGCCAGGGCCGGGCACCGGCCCGGCTGATAGGCCCGCCGTTCCTTTTGGAAGGCGGTTTCGGCGGCCAGCAAATCCTCCACTTGCCCGGATGCCGCCATCCCGGCCGGCGGGGTTCCCTCCATCCTGGGTTCCTTCTCCATCAGTGCATCAACCCCTTCAAGCGGTGGATATTCCCGGCGACGTCACTGCTGCCGAAGATGCCGGAGCCCGAGACCAGAACGTCGGCCCCGGCGGCCACCAGGTCGGCCACCGTGTCGGTCTGCACCCCCCCGTCCACTTCGATGAGCACGTGCGGGGCCTCGGCGTCAATCCGCTCTCTCAGCCGCCGCACCTTGGGCAAGACCCCCCGGATGAATTTCTGCCCGGAGAATCCGGGGTTCACCGTCATCAAGAGAACCATATCAACTTCCTTGAGGACGTAATCGAGGCAATCGAGGGGAGTGGCCGGATTCAGGGTGGCAGTGGCCTTGGCCCCCAATTCCTTGATCTGTTGGAGCAGGCGTTCCAGGTGGCAGGTGGCTTCGACGTGAATCCCCAGCCAGTCGGCCCCCGCCTCCACGAAGCGTTCCAGGTAGAGTTGGGGATTGTCGATCATCAGGTGGACGTCCAGGGGCAGGGAGGTGGCCTTGCGGATGGCCCGCACCACGTCGGGGCCGATGGTGAGGTTGGGGACGAAATGGCCGTCCATGATGTCCACGTGAATCCAGTCCACTCCGGCCTGCTCCGCCAGATGCACCTGTTCCGCCAGGCGGCCGAAATCCGCGGATAAGATCGACGCCGAAAGCTTTCTCATCTAGCTGCCAACCTCCCTGGGCTGAAGACCACCGGCTCCCCCCGCTACCATACCCCTGGTCCGGGAGAAAAATCAAGAGTGGACTTAGTTGATCTATGGGTTTTTGGGGATTTTTGGCAAGGGGCCGCCCTGGAAAATCTTTTTGGGACGCAGTCATAGCCCCGATAAGCGGCGGCCATAGGCCGCCCTATAAGGTCCCTTCTCCTCACCCACTTATAGGACGGGCTGGGCCCGCTGTTTTAGCCTGTACCCGAAGCTTCGGAGAGGTGCCGCCTTTGCCCTCAGTCCTCGTCCCAGTTGGCGTGGAAGGTCCCGGGGGCGTCCAACCTCTCAAAGGTATGGGCTCCGAAATAGTCCCGCTGGGCCTGGGTCAGATTGGCGGGCAAGTGGACGCTGCGGCAGGCGTCGAAATAGGCCAGAGACATCATCAGCCCCGGGGCCGGCAGCCCCAATTCGGCCGCGATCCCCACCATCTCGCGCAGGTCCCATTGCCGGGCCAAAAATTGCCGGCCCAGCTTGGCGTCCAAAAGCAGGTGGTCCAAGTCGGCCCGGGCCTGAAAGGCAGCCCGGATATCTTCCAGCAGGCCCGCCCGGATGATGCAGCCGCCGCGCCAGATGCGGGCCACGGTTTCGAGCTTGAGGCCGTAGTCGTAAGTGGCGGAGGCCCGCTTGAGCAGCGCCAGTCCCTGGGCGTAGACCACGATCATCCCGGCGTAAATGGCGTTTTTCAGTTTGGCCACGAACCGCCCCCGGTCCCCGGCGTAGGCGGGATTGGGGCCCGTCATGGCCTGGGCCAGCGCCATTCTCTCTTTGCGGTAACCGGAGAGGTCTCGCATCACTACGGCGATGTCGATGTTGGGGGTAGCCACCTGGAGGTCCATGGCTTCCCAGGAGGTCCACATGCCGGTGCCTTTTTGCTTGGCGGCATCCCGGATCAGGTCGATGAGGGGCTTCCCGGTGCGCTCGTCCTTTTTCAGGAAGATACGGGCGGTGATCTCGACCAGATAGGAATTGAGTTCCTCCTCATTCCAGGCCGCATAGACCGCGTGCAGTTCTTCCGGCCCCAGGCCCAGGCCTCGCTTCATGAGATCGTAGCTTTCCGCCAGCAGTTCCATGAGGCCGTACTCGATGCCGTTGTGGACCATCTTGACATAATGGCCGGCGGAGCCGACCCCGATATAGGCGACGCAGGGTTCGCCGTTGACCCGGGCCGCGGCAGCCTCCAATACCGGCCCCACCCGGTCATAGGCCTCGCGGGGGCCGCCGGGCATCAGGCTGGGCCCGAAGCGGGCCCCGGCCTCGCCGCCGGAGACCCCCAGGCCCATGAACAATATTCCCTTGGCCGCCAGGAATCTGCTTCTCCGATTGGTGTCGGTGAAATGGGAGTTGCCCCCATCGACGAGCAGGTCGCCGGGTTCCAGGACGGGCATAAGTTCCCGGATCATAACATCCACCGGTTCCCCCGCCGCAATCATGGTGATCAGGGCCCGGGGCTTGCGGAGCAACCCGGCGAATTCCTTCAGGTCGTAGCCGGGCCGGATATCCCGGGAGCCCACCTCCCGGGCCATGAATTCCCGGGTCTTCTCGGGGGTGCGGTTGTAAACGGCTACGGAAAAGCCGCGGTCCGCGAAGTTCAGCACCAGGTTGCGGCCCATGGTCCCCAGCCCCACGATACCGATCTCACATCCCTGCTTGGACATAACTGAATCTCCGGATGTCAGCAATGACGGACGAAATGGACCACCTTTTTTAAACCTGGGTCCGGGGGCACCCCGCCCCCGGCCGCGCTACCCCCTGGCCCTTAACTCTCCAGCGACAACCCGAGCTGGGCCAGGTCAACCCGGGTGGACCGGTAACCGGTGTGATGGATGCCGATAACGCCCAGGCTCCGGCCCACCTCCACGAACATGAGCCGGCCGTCCAGATAGACCACCTGCTCCGGGGGGGCCTGGCCGCGCCAGGGGAGGCGCCTTAGCCGCCGGCCTTACTGCCCCCATCCGCGGTCTGCCGGCGCTTGCCCTCCAGGCTCTCCAGCAGTTTGTCGTAAGGCTGGTTGAATTTTTCCACCCCTTCGTCTTCCAACTGCTGGGTAACCTGGTTGAGGTCGATGCCCAGCTCCGGCAGCCGCTGCAGGACGGCGGCGGCCTGGTCTGCGCCCTGGCTCAGGCGGCTGGCCGGCTGGCCGTGGTCCCGATAGGCGTTGATGGTTTCCTGGGGCATGGTATTGATGGTTTCCGGCCCGATGAGGGGCTCCACGTATTTAACGTCGCTGTAGGCCGGGTTCTTGGTGCTGGTGCTGGCCCAAAGCAGGCGCTGGGGCCGGGCCCCCTTCTCCTGCAAGGCCTTGAAACGGTCGCCGCCGCAGAGCTGCCGGTAGATGGCATAGGCCACCTTGGCGCTGGCAATGGCCACCTCGCCCTCGAGGGCGGCCGCGGCGCCGCCCAGCCGTTTTAGGGTCTGATCCACCAGGGTGTCGATCCGGCTCAGGAAGAAGCTCGCCACTGAGGCCACCCTGAGGTGCTCTCCCCGGGCGGTCCGCTCCTCCAGCCCGGAGGTGTAAGCCTCGGCCACCTCCCGATAACGGGGCAGCCCAAAGAGCAGGGTGACGTTAACATTGATTCCTTCGCTGATGAGCTGCCGGATGGCCGGCAGGCCCTCATGCGTGGCCGGCACCTTGATGAAGACGTTGGGGCGGTCCAATTTGCCCCACAGGCGCCGGGCCTCGGCAATGGTGCCGGAGGTGTCGTGGGCCAGGTGGGGATTGACCTCCAGGCTGACGAAACCGTCGGTGCCCTCCAATTTGCGGAACACCGGGAGGAGGAGGTCCGCGGCCCGCTGCACGTCGGACACCGTCAGGGTCTCGTAAATCTCCTGGGTTCCCTGGCCCTGCCGGGAGAGCCTGCCAATATCGTCGTCGTAATCCGGGCTGCCGACGATGGCCTTCTCGAAAATGGCCGGATTGGAAGTCACTCCCCCCAACCCGTCTGCGTCGATGAGGCGCTGGAGATCACCGGAATTGAGCAGGTGCCGGCTGAGATTGTCCAGCCAGACGCTTTGACCGCAGCCCCTGAGTTTGATCAGAGGATTCTCTAGCATGCCGACCTCCCTTGCGCTAATCCCGCTCCAGGGCCGCGACCTTGTTCAGGCGGCGCTGAAAACGCGGGGCTGTCTGGAAACGGGACTTCAAAAAGATCTCGATGAGGTCCCAGGCCAGGGCGTAGGCGGTGACCCGCCCCCCCAGGCACATGATGTTCATGTCGTCGTCTTCCACCCCCTGGTGGGCGGAATAGGCGTCGGTAATGAGGGTGGCCCGGACGCCGCGGATCTTATTGGCGGCCACCGAAGCGCCCACGCCGCTGCCGCAAATGGCGATGCCCCGTTCCACCTCCCCCTGGGCCACCGCCCGGGCCAGGGGCACAACCAGATCGGGATAATCGTCCTGGGCGTCGTATTCCTGGGCGCCGTAATCCACGGCCTGGTGGCCGGCGGCCCGGAGGGCCTCCAGTATCCGGCCCTTCAACTCAAAGCCGCCATGGTCTGCAGCCACACCGACGCGCATAACAGTCTCCTTTAGGCCGCGATCCGATGAAAGTTCGCAGCCTTAAGCACTCGCGGCCATCATAATCGGGCCGGGAGCGGCGGATTGAAAAAAAGAAAAATCCGGGACTACCGGTCCCAATCTCTTTAGCCCGCTCCCCCTGCTACTTCCGGTAAACGGATCTGGCTATGACGAATCCATTCAGCCAGCCGATCAAAAATCCATAACAGATCAAGGCCACGACCTTAAAGTGTTCGCCATGGTTCTGGAACCAGGCAATGCCAAGCACAAGCGCGATTATGGCAATGGTGGCTGTCACCTTGCCGCGCAGGTTCTGCATACGATTCTCTCCAGGCAGGATGCGAGCCGATGACCCATCTCCCCTTAGCCGGCCGCCAACTTAAACTGGTGCAGCAGGTCCTGGACTTTTTTGGTGATGGCGGCGCTGGAGATGGACTCGTAATCCAGGAGTTCTTCGGGCTTGCCGCTCTTGGGCCTCTCATGCACCGCCAGGGAATAGACCGGGGTCGGGGTGTCGGCCAGGGCGGCGCGCACCGCGTCCCCCAGCCCTCCTTCGGGGTAATGGTCCTCCACCGTGACCACGGCCCGGGTAGCCGCGGCCGCCTCTTTCAGGGTGCTCTCGTCCACCGGCTTGATGCTGTAAAGGTCGATGACCCGGATGGCAATTCCTTGTGGCGCGAGCTCCTCATAGGCCTTCAGGGCCTCGAACAGCGTGACCCCGGCCCCGACGACCGTCACCGCATCCCGGGAACTCTGGCGCAGCACCTTGCAGCCGCCGATGGGGAATTGCTCCTCCGGCCCATAAAGAATAGGGGTCGCCATGCGGCTGGTGCGCAGATAGACGATGCCGCGGTGCCTGGCCGCGGCCGCCACCAGGTGCTCGGTGGAGACCGCATCGCAGGGGTAGAGCACCACGCTGCCCAGGATGGCCCGAAACATGGCCAGGTCTTCCAGGCCCATCTGGGAGGGGCCGTCTTCACCGATGGACACCCCGCAATGAGAGCCGACGAACTTGAGGTTGGCGTTCGAATACTGGCTCATGCGGATCTGGTCGTAGGCCCGGCTGAAAAAGGCCGCAAAGGTGGAGACAAAGGGGAGCTGGTCGCGGCATTGCAGCCCCAGGGCCGCTCCCACCAGGTTCTGCTCGGCGATGTACATCTCAAAGAACCGGTCCGGGTGCGCCTCCTTGAGGATCTCGGCATAGGTGGAATTACTCACCTCTCCGTCCAGGGCCACCATCCGGGGAAATTCCGGATAGAGCCGCGCCAGGGCGTTGCCGTAAGCCTTGCGGGTGGCCACCGGTTTGTCCGGAGGGTAGGACGGCGGGGGCGCCGGTTGCGCTGGGACCGCGGCCGGCTTCAGGTCCTCCGGCTGGAGCACGGTCCCCAAGAGGGTCCGGTCCACCGGGCCCAGCTCCGGCAGGGCCCGGGCCAGTTGCTCCTGATCCAGGGGCTTGCCGTGCCAGCCGTTCTGGTTCTCCACGAACGACACCCCTTTGCCCTTCACCGTCTTGGCAATGATCATGGTAGGTTTGTCGGCCACCAACATGGCCCGCTGATAGGCGGACAAAACCTCGGGGAAGGAATGGCCGTCGATCAGGATGGTTTCCCAGCCAAAGGCGGCGACCCGGTTTTCATAGGCCATTAAATCCCAGCCATACATGGTCTCGCCGCGCTGTCCCAGCCGGTTGACGTCCAAGACTCCCACCAGGTTGTCCAGCCGGTAATGGGCCGCCAGTTGAAGGGCTTCCCATTGGGAGCCTTCCGCCATCTCGCTGTCCCCCAGGAAGACATAGGTCGTATAAGGCAGCTTATCGAGATACTTGGCATTCAAGGCCTGGCCCACCCCGATGGACAGGCCCTGCCCCAGAGAGCCGGTGGCGGCCTCCACCAGGGGGAGGAGCGGGGTAGGATGGCCCTCCAGACGGCTGCCGAAATGGCGGTAGGTCATGAGTTCCGCTTCGGTCAATTGTCCCGCCGCGGCCCACAGGGAATAAAACAGGGGCGAGGCGTGCCCTTTGGAAAAGATCAGCCGGTCATTGTTGGGGTGCTTGGGGTCGTTCGTGTCATATCTGAAGATCCCGCCGAACAGGAGACCGGCCATCAACTCCACCCCCGACAGGGAAGAGGTGGGGTGGCCGGAGCCGGCCTGGGTGGTCATGGTGAGGATGTGGTAGCGCATCTGAGTGGCAATCTTCTGCAAGGTTTCCAACTGTTCCGGAGTAGCCATAACCGAAGTCCTCCCGGGAGGCCGCCTGGCCTCAAGAATATCGATCCCTTTAGCTGTCCGCGCAGATGACTCTCAGCTTTCAGCTTCGGAAGCGTAGAAAATCATAGCCTGGGGCGGCAAGGGGTTGGCGCCGGCTTCCGGCCTGTGCTGGGGCCGCCCGGACTATCTTTTTTTTAACTTAAGACCTTAAGTCCGATTTTCAAGGTCTGGTCCCCTCCCTCCAGTCCCGGGCAGCGGAAAGACCAGGTTGCCTCCATACCAGCCGATGATAGTCACCAGGGGCCCCAGGGCGCAGACCATTCCCAGGTAGACCGTGCCGGTCCAATCCCCCGGGGCCGCCAGGATTTCCGGATTGAGCCAGCGCCAGGCAAAGGCCCCGGCCCCCAACGCCAGCATAATGGGAGCCAGGGCCAGCTTGATGATTACCGGCCGCAGGGGACGCCACTCATAGTTGTACCACCAGGTGGCCACCCCGGTGAGGATGGCCGCCGGTGTAAAGAGCACCCCGCCCCCCAGGCAGTGGAAGCCGGTGGCCTCGAAGGACCTGACCCCGGTGACCAGAGAGAGCAGGGTGAAAAACGGGGCGCAGATCAGGAAGACGATGGGAAAGTGCACCAGCATGGGGTGGGGGTGGCGCCGCAGTATGGGAAAACGCTGCAGCAGACGGCGCCATATCCCGGGCGGCGGCGGCGGCGCTTCTCCTTCCCGGGCTGCGGAACCCTTCCCGGGCGGGGCCCCTGGACTGGCGGGACTCGTTGCCAGCACCCCGACCTGGGGATAGAGCTGGAAAACCTCTTCTCCGTGGGGGGCCGCGGGCAGCTCTCCGCTGAGGTCGGCGCCGGCCAGGTGGACGGCCATGTGCTTGCCCCCCCGCCACAGGCCGCTGCCGCTCACATCATAAACCCGACCCTGGTAGGCAATGTAGACCGGCTGGCCGCCGGCGCCGTTGAACTGCGCCAGCTCTTCCGGGGTGAACCTTCTCTGGTCCTCAGGCAAATTCTTTTCCCTTAGGCATCCGGCGGCTTAAGACCGCCGCCGCGATCCTGACGGAGGTTCCGAGTCTTACGGTTCCAAGGGGAAGGTCAGCATCCCCCCGAAATAGCTGATAAGGGTCACTAACGGAGTCAGCGCCAAGACCAGCAGCAGATAGAGCAGGTTCACTCCCTGCAGGTCCTGCAACACCTGGGGGTTGAGCAGCCGCCAGCTAAAGGCCCCGGCGGCCATGGCCCAGAGCAGATAGGACAGCTTCTTTTCCAAGACCAGGGTGGGGCTGGGTTTGGGAAAATTCAGCCTTTGGGTAAGGACTCCGGTGGCAATGGCCGCCGGGGTGGCCAGCACTCCGCCCCCAAGGCAATGAAAGGCGGTGGTGTCAAAGGACTCCACCCGGGTCAGCAGGTAAAGGACGCTGAAGAAGCTGGCGGCCAGCATAAAGATAATGGGGAAGCGGGCCACGGCGGGATGCGGGTAGCGCCGCAAATAAGGGTGCCGCGCCACCAGTCCCGACAGCCAGGGAGGCAGCTGGCCGCGGCCCGCCGCGCCCGGCTCAGGCGCCTGCCTGCCTTCTGCCGTCAGCGCTCCGGAGTCTTCGCTGGGGTCCATGTCATCCGCCTCGGTTTCCTTTCCGGCCAGACCTGGCCGGGCTCATTCCCGCACGCCAGCCTTGCGGCCGGCCGGCAAAGCGCTTTTAGGCCCGCGCCCCGACGTCGGCGCTTTCCCTGGTTCCCCAGGCGCCGGAGCTCAGGCGGCCAGGCTCAGCAGAACCACGGCCAACACCGCCAGCGGATAGTAGCTGGCCCGATTGAACAGGATCGCCGCCCGGCCGTGGGCGCCGCGCCGGAGAAGACCCCAGGCCGGCAGCAGCAACAGATAAATTCCCGCCCCAAAAATCAGCATCTGCTGGAAGAGTGAGAACCGGGCCGGGGACATATGCAGGATCACCAGGGAAAGGGCCAGGCTTAGGCCCAGGAAACCCATGGCCAGGGCCCGGGCCTGCTCCAGACCGTAAACCACCGGAATGGTCTTGGCGTTGAGGTCCCGGTCCTGTTCCAGGTCGTGCCAGTCGGCCGGAATATTCTGACCGCCCAATTCCCAGAAAAAGATCCAGAGAAAGAGGACTGCCAGGAACCCCGGCGCCGGCCGGGCATCCACGGCCAGGACCGCGGCCAGGGCCCCCAGGCTCTTGACCACCCCGGCCACCAGCAGGCGCAGCTGGCTGACCCGGAGCAAGAGACAATATGCGGTTTCCAGCAGGCAGCCGGCCAGAAAGATGAGGGCGCAGGCCGGATTCAGGCAATAGGCCCCCAGCAAGGCCACCAGGGCCCAGGCGCCGGTCCACAGGAGCCCTTCGGCCAGGCTCACCCGGCCCGCGGCCAGGGGGTGGCGCAGGAAGACGGCATCCAGGTAATAGTTCGCCCCCGCCCCCCCCTGCAGACGAAGTTTTTCCCGGTCCACCCGGCAATCCACCAGGTCGTTCAGGGCATAGACCGCGGTATAGCCGGCAAAGACCGTCAGCAGGCCCAGAGCGGTGGTCCCCGGGGGCGGCAGGCGCCCCAGCCAGAGAAGCGCGGCCAGGGCGGGCGCCGCCAGGTCCAACAGGCCATGGGGCGTGCGGGACAGGGCCAGGAGCAGCTTGACCCGCGAGAAACCCACCGCCAGCAGCCCTGGCGCCAGATCAGCGTTAAGTACAGTCGAGTCTTTCATGGCCCTGGGAGGTCACCGCCGGCTTGCCGCAGCCCGTTTCAGCTTGAGTTCAGGATCGATTTCCGCCGGCCCCTTGTAAGGTGCAAGTCCTGCCGGCAACGAATCCCCTTGCTCACAAAGATAAGGCCGGGGCGGGGTCTGTCAAGAACCACCCGGGTTCCGGCGCGGCCCGGGAATCGAGCCCAGGGTTGACAGGCTGGCGGCGAGTTCTTAGAGTTTTTCCATGATCCCGGGGAAAGAAGGAGACTGCCGCATCCCGGCAGAGCCTAATTTTAGGGGATTTTCCGGCCGGCCCGGGCGCCGCGCCGCTGGCAAGGGGTTGGTATGCCCTCTTTAGGTCCAGGCTGGGGGGCTTGGGTTCCGGGCCTCCTTGGCCTGGTGCTATACACTGCCATGGTTATGGGCTTGCTGGCCCTGCTACTCTTCCTGACCCGCTGGCTGGGGGAGCAGAAGCCCGATCCGGAAAAGGCCCGCCCTTTTGAATGCGGGGTGATCCCCACCGGTGGGGCCCGTTTCCGTTACCCGGTCCCCTTTTATCTGGTGGCGGCCTTCTTCCTCATCTTCGACGTCGAAGCCGCCCTCATCTTCTCCTGGGCCGTGGCCCTGAAAGAGCTCAGTTGGCGCGGCTGGCTGCAAATCTCCTTTTTCATCATCATTTTGCTCGTCAGTCTCATATACCTCTGGGCCAAAGGAGGGCTCGATTGGCAGTCCCGGTCACCACGAAAGGCGTCACCACCGCTGATTTAGTCCGCGGTCTGGACCGCTTAGCCAAACCCAGCTTTCCCCAGGTCGGGCCGGCCGATGCGCTGGTGTTCCGCGGCCTGGACCGCCTGTTCAACTGGAGCCGGGCTTACAGCTTCTGGCCGCTGTTCTTTGGGCTCTCCTGCTGTTTCATCGAAGAATCCGTCGCCTGGACGCCCCGCTTCGATATCTCCCGCTTCGGGACCGAGGTCCTCCGGGGCACCCCCCGGCAAGCGGACCTGCTCATCATCTCCGGCACCTTCTTCAAGAAGATCGCGCCGGTGGTCCTGCGCCTCTATGAGCAGATGGCCGAGCCCAAATGGGTGATCTCCATGGGTTCCTGCGCCAACTGCGGCGGCATGTACGATTGCTACAGCGTGGTGCAGGGGGTGGACCAGGTAATGCCGGTGGACATTTACATCCCCGGCTGCCCGCCCCGGCCCGAGGCGGTGCTGCAGTCCATCGTGCTGCTCCAGGAGAAGGTGCGCTCCGAGCGGCCCAGCCGCAAGATTCTGCACCTGCCCGGGGGCAGCCAGGGGACCCAAACCCCTATCCTGGTGGACGGCCTCAGCAAGACCCGGGACTCCCGGGGTCCCGGCTTTTACGGCATCCCGCCCCGGGGCACCGAGGAGACCCCGCCCCGGTTCTGGGAGAGCCGCGCCGACCTGATGTGGACCCCGCCGCCCCACTGGATCGACTTGAGCGAAACGGACCGGTCTTTAGCCAAAACCCTGTCGGAAAGATTCGGGGACGCCGTAGCCCAAACCGAAAACACCTCGGACATGCTCACCTTCCAGGTGGCGGCGGCGCGAGTCGGAGAGGTGCTGCGCTTTTTAAAGACCGAGTCCGAACCCAGATTCCTGCGCCTGGACGATCTGACCGCGGTGGACGAATCGGCCCGGCGGGAGCGCCAAAATTATCCGGATTACACCCTGAACTACCAGCTCCTCTCCTTTGAGTCCGCCTCCCGGGTGCGTTTGAAGGTGGACCTGGCCGGCCCGGAGACCAGCGTCGGCTCCATCACCGACATCTGGCCGGCGGCCGACTGGTACGAGCGGGAAGTCTTTGACATGTTCGGCATCCGTTTTCAGGGCCACCCGCGCTTGTGGCGCCTCCTCATGCCCCATGACTGGGAGGGCCACCCCCTGCAAAAGAGCTACCCCGACCGGGCCACCGCCATGGCCCCCTACACCCATTCCGACGCCGAGAAGGATCAGCCCCGGGACGCGGGCGAATATATGGCCGGGCGGCTGGAGAAAGACGAGTTCGTCCTGAACATCGGCCCGGTCCACATCAGCACCCATGGCCTCATCCGTTTCATCCTGGCCCTCCGGGGCGAGACCATCACCGCCCTGGACACGGATATCGGCTATCATCACCGGGCCGCGGAGAAGATCGGGGAGCGCCAGTCCTGGCATCAGTTTATCCCTTACACCGACCGGGTGGACTATCTCACCGGGGTGGCCAACAATCTCACCTACCTGCTGGCGGTGGAACGGCTGGCCGGCATCCAGGTGCCGGACCGGGCCCAGTTCATCCGGGTGATGCTCACCGAGTTCTTTCGCCTGAGCAACCA
>JBKQLU010000034.1:0-71557 GCA_052326585.1 Desulfobaccales bacterium
AGGGGCCGACGGCCCCTGCCCCCTCCCCTAAATCCCCACCCTCCACCCCCATAAGAAAATATGGAGGGGGGGCGGACGATAGCCCGCCTTCCCCCCCTCTCATCAACTTCCTTCTATCTCCAGGTCCTTATCAGGCGCAGATGGATATCCGCGGCGGGGGCGCTGTGGGTGAGTTGGCCCATGGAGATGAGGTCGACCCCGGTGGCGGCCACCCGGGGCAGGCGTGCGGCGGTGATGGAGCCGGAGGCCTCCAACAGGGCGCGGCCGGCAACCATGGCCACGGCTTTTTGCATGGCAGCCTCATCCATATTATCCAGCATGATGACCTCGGCGCCGGCGGCCAGGGCTTCTTCCAGGCCCGCCAGGTCGGAGACTTCCACTTCTATCTTCAGAAGGTGCTGGGAGTGCCGGCGGGCCTGGTGTACCGCCTGGGTGATGGAGGCCGCCGCGGCCAGGTGGTTGTTCTTGATGAGGATGCCGTCGTAGAGCCCGGCCCGGTGGTTGTGGCCGCCACCCAGGCGCACTGCGTATTTCTCCAGGGCCCGCCAGCCCGGGGTAGTCTTGCGGGTGTCCACCAGGGCGGCGGCGGAGCCTTCGATCAGGCTTGCCATCCGCCGGGTGAAGGTGGCGATTCCCGAGAGGCGCTGGAGGAAGTTGAGGGCGGTGCGCTCGCCCGTAAGGATTCCAGCCACCGGGCCGCTCAGGCATGCCAGCACTGTGCCTGCAGCGATTTCCCGGCCTTCTGCCACCCGGGGCTCAAAGACCAGACTGGCATCCAACTTGCGAAAAACCCGGCCAGCCACCGGCAGGCCGGCCACCACCAGGTCCTGCTGGGCCCGAAAGTAGGCCTCGCCCTGAAGCTCCGGGGGGATCAAGGCCTGGGTGGTGACGTCGCCCCCTCCCAGATCCTCTTCCAGGGCCAGGTCGATGAGGCGGTCAACAGGGGGCCACGCAGGGAAAGCGGTCATCAGTCCGGATCCTCAGGTGATCTCAGTCATGGTGTGGCGCGGAAAGATATTTGCCTGGAAAGCGTTTGACTAATCACGCACAATTCCTCCATCTTCATTAACTTTTGGCGTTGGGCTTCGGTCAAATCACCCTTCAACTCAATCGTATATTCAAAGACCGTCTGCTTGGGATCGTCTCTATTGACGGAGACGCTAACCTTGGTCTCGGAGAGCGGTATTTGGTGTATCTCCGCGTACTTGCGGATGGTTATATTGAGGCAGCAAGATAGAGCTGCCTCCAGGAGAGCGACCGGGCTAAACCCCGCGCCGCTCCCTCCCTTATCCGGGCTCGTATCGGAGGTGGCCTCATTCTTTCCATCGCCAAAGGTCGTGGCATACGGTATCTTGCTGCTGACGCTGACAATCATTTCTCCCTCCCACTTTTTTAATTCTTATTTTTAGAATTCATTCTAGTTATCTTTTTTCAAAGTTATGCCGGGCCCAATGGAGCTCCAGCCACAGGTCCAGGTTGAGAGGGGAGTTTGCGGTGAGGCCGGGGGCCGTTGCCCCCCCCGGGCCACCCCTCCAGGTGATCATCATCTCCTCCCCTCACCCCTGCAATCCCTTCAGCCGCTCCAGGTGGTTTTTGAGTTTGGTGAGCTTTTCGGTCCAGGAGAGGAGTTTCTCTTTCTCTTTTTGGACCACCTGGTCTGGGGCCTTGCTGAGGAAGTCCTCGTTGCTTAGTTTGCGTTGGGCTGCCGTCACGTCTTTCCCCAGTTTCTCGATTTCCCGGTTGAGGCGGCGCTCTTCTTCGCTAAAGTCGATGATCCCGGCCAGGGGCAGGAAGATATCCACGTTACCCACAACTGCTCTGGCTGAAGTGGCAGGCGGTCCGGAAACGTCATTAAAGTGTAGTTTTTTAACCTTGCCTAACAGGGAGATTGCTTGCCCATGTTTCTGCAACTCCTGGATGGCTCTATCGTCCAGGCTATGGATATAGGCCTTCACTTGAATACCCGGAGGGACGTTCATTTCGGCGCGGATGTTGCGAATGGCAATTATGCAACCCATTACCAGGCCCAGTTCGGCTTCGGCTCCCGGGTTAATCAGGGCTGCATCCACCTCGGGGTAAGGCGCCGCCATGATGGAGCCCCGGGCCCCGGGCAGTTTCTGCCAGATCTCCTCGGTGAGGAAGGGCATGAAGGGATGGAGCAGCCTGAGCGCGGCGCTCAGGAGGCGGAGCAGGACCCCCTGGCAGTGGCGGCGGGCCGCCAGGTCTTCTTTAGCATAGAGCTGCGGCTTGATGAGCTCCAGGTACCAGTCGCAGAACTCGTGCCAGATGAACTGGTAAAGGCTGTTGGCCGCCTGGTCGAACTCGTAGGCGTCCAGGCGGGACCGGGTCTCTTGGACGACCTGCTGCAGGCGGCTGACGATCCAGGCCTCCTCCACCCGCAAAGGTTCTGTTCCGGTCTCCTCCGGGGAGCCGGCCGGATCGTAGTCCTCCAGGTTCATCAGGGTGAAGCGGGAGGCGTTCCATACCTTGTTGGCGAAGTTGCGGTAGCCGGCGATACGCTCCTCGGAAAGGCGCACGTCCCGACCCATGGCCGCAAAAGCCGCCAGGGAAAAACGGAAGGCGTCGGTGCCATAGGCATCCATCAGGTCCAGGGGGTCGATAACGTTGCCCTTGGATTTGCTCATCTTCTGGCCTTCCGGGTCCCGCACCAGGGCGTGGATATAGACCTCCCGGAAGGGCACCTCCCCCATGAAATGAATCCCCATCATCATCATCCGGGCGACCCAGAAAAAGAGAATATCGAAGGCGGTAACCAGAACGCTGGTGGGGTAGAAGATCTTCAGCTCCGGGGTGGCATCCGGCCAGCCCAGGGTGGAGAAGGGCCACAGGGCCGAGGAGAACCAGGTGTCCAGGACGTCGGTCTCCTGGGCCAATTCGGCGCCGCCGCATTTGGGGCACTGACTGGGATCTTCCCGGCTGACGATGACCTGGCCGCAATTCTTACAGGTCCAGGCGGGGATGCGATGGCCCCACCAAATCTGGCGGGAGATACACCAGTCCCGGATATTGGTCATCCAGTCAAAATAGCTCTTGTCCCAGTTGGCCGGGATGAGGCGGGTGCGGCCGTCCTGCACCGCGGCCATACCCGCCTCGGCCAGGGGCTGCACCTTGACGAACCATTGCCGGGAGACCAGGGGCTCGATGATGACCTTGCAGCGGTAACAATGGCCCACCGGCACCAGGTAGGGCTCCACCTTCTCCAAGAGGCCGAGGTGTTTCAAGTCCTTGACAATCTGCTCCCGGCAGACGAACCGGTCCATACCTACGTATTTGGGGCCGGCTTCTTTGGTCATCTTGCCGCCCGGGTCGATGACCTGGATGGCCGGGAGTTGATGGCGCCTGGCAACTTCGAAGTCGTTGAAGTCGTGGGCCGGGGTGATCTTCAGGGCGCCGCTGCCGAACTCCGGGGAGACGTAAGAGTCGGTGATTACCGGAATCTCCCGCCCCAGCACCGGCAGGCGCAGGGTGGCTCCATGGAAGGCCAGATAGCGCTTGTCTTCGGGATGGACCGCCACCGCGGTGTCGCCCAGCAGGGTTTCGGGCCTGGTCGTGGCCACGGTGAGGTGGCCGCGGCCCTGGGCCAGGGGATAGCGGATATGGTAGAGGTGGCCGTCGTGGGGGTCGTGCTCCACCTCCAGGTCCGCCAGGGCGGTGCGGCAGCGGGGGCACCAGTTGATCATGTAGTCGCCCCGGTAGATGAGGCCTTCTTCATAGAGGCGCACGAAGACCTCGCGCACCGCCCGGGACAGACCCTGGTCCAGGGTGAAGCGCTCCCGGCTCCAGTCGCAGGAGCAGCCCAGGCGCTGCAACTGCTTGATGATTTGCCCGCCGGATTCCGCCTTCCAGCGCCAGACCCGCTCAATAAAGGCCTCCCGGCCCAGGGCGTGGCGGTCGCTGCCCTCCGCGGCCAGCATGCGCTCCACCACGTTCTGGGTGGCGATGCCGGCGTGGTCGGTGCCCGGCATCCACAGGACGTCAAAACCCAGCATGCGCTTGTAGCGCACCAGGATGTCCTGCAAGGTATTGTTCAGGGCGTGGCCCATGTGCAGGAGGCCGGTGACGTTGGGGGGCGGGATGACGATGCAGTAGGGAGGTTTGCTGCCGTCGGCCAGGGCCCGGAACAGCCCCTGCTCCTGCCAATATTGGTACCACTTTCCTTCAATCCGGGAGGGATCGTAAACTTTGTCGAGAATTTCCGCCATGGTGATCCTTATGAAAGTGGGCGGGGAGGGTAATATGGGGTCCGGTGGCCCGGAGGTCTCGCCGGTGGAAAGGCCGGCCCCCTCTCTCCCGATATCTAACTATTTAATATCATTGCAAACTAACATGAGGGCCCGGTCATGTCAAGGGAATACCGAAGGCCGGCCCGGCGGCGGGCCGGGTTTTGCTTGAAAAGCCCCCGAAGATTTGTTATGACCAAGTGGTCATGTTGAGACACGAAGAAGCGGTTCTGGCCACCTTCCGGCAACTGCCGCCGGACAAACAGGAACGCGTCCTCACCGCCGCCCTGGCTGAGTTCGCCGACCAGGGATATCAGGCCGCCTCCCTGAACCGCCTGGTGGCCCGGGCGGGCATTGCCAAGGGGTCCCTCTACCAGTATTTTCCCAATAAGGAAGGGATCTTCCGCCACCTGTTCCAGTTTGCCCTGGAACGGGTCCGGCGCACCCTGACCACGGTCAAGGCAGATACCCTGGAGGAAGACTTCTTCAGCCGCCTGGAGAAATCCTTGCTGGCCGGGGTGGGTTTCCTGCGGGAGCATCCCCGCATCTTCAATTTCTACCTGAAGATCCAGTTTGACCAGAACGTCCCCTACCGGGAGGAGTTACTGACCACGGTGCGGCGCCACGCGGTGGATTACTTCTCCTCCCTGTTGCGCCGGGCCAAGGCCCGGGGGGAGCTGCGGCCCGGAGTGCCGGAGGCTGCGGCCCTCTTCCTCCTGGACGCCCTGTTCGACCGCTTTCTCCAGGCCGTGGCCGTGCCCGCCCTGGACGTCACCCTGGGTCTGAACCAGGCGCCGGAGGTGATTATCCGCAAGCGGGTCAAGGAACTGATGCAACTTCTGCGCGAAGGTCTGGCGGCCTAGAGGCGCGGCGGAATAGCAGCCGCGCCACTAGCGTATGGTTTATCCCCTCCCCCTTGAGGGGGGAGGGTCAGGGTGGGGGTGATTCATTTTTATTGTTGCCGCATTTATGCTACCACCCTCCCCCCAACCCCCTCTCAGGGAGGGGGAGTTTTTAGCGCAAGAATATAATGACCTTTAAATGACCAGCCGGTCATAAAGGAGTCCGGGATGACCCTTCCCAAATTTCAGGACCACAGTCTGAGGTCCATCTATGACAAGGTAGCCGCACAGGTCCGGCTGGACCGGGAGGACGGCCTGGCCCTGTTCGAGAGCGCCGACCTGCTGGGCGTGGGGGCCTTGGCCCAGGTGGTGCGCCAAAGGCTCCACGGCCGCCAGGCCTTTTACATCTATAACCAGCACATCAACTACTCCAATATTTGCATCAACGGTTGCAAGTTCTGCGCCTTTAGCCGCAAGGCCGGAGAGCCTGGGGCCTACGAGATGTCCCTGGAGGAGATCTTCGCCAAGGTCGAGGTCCGGCGCCACGAACCCATCACCGAGATCCACATCGTGGGAGGCTGCCACCCGGACCTGCCCTTTGCCTTTTACCTGGAGATGCTCCGGGGCATTAAAAAGCTGCGCCCCGCCGTGCACCTGCAGGCCTTCACCGCGGTGGAGGTGGCCAACCTCTCCGACCGGGCCGGGCTGAGCGTCGCCGACACCCTGCTGGCCCTAAAGGAGGCGGGCCTGGGATCCCTCCCCGGCGGCGGCGCCGAGGTCTTCAGCCCCCGTATCCGGCAGAACCTCTGCCCGGAAAAGCTCTCCCCGGAAGGGTGGCTGGGAGTGTCCCAAACCGCCCACCGTCTGGGGCTCAACTCCAATGCCACCATGCTTTACGGCCACCTGGAAACTCTGGAAGAGCGGGTGGATCATCTCATCAGACTTCGCCAGGCGCAGGATGAAACCCACGGTTTTTTATCCTTTATTCCCCTGGCCTTTCATCCCCAAAACACCGGCCTCAGTGAGTTGAGCGGCCCCAGCGCCATCGATGCCCTCAAGACCCTGGCGGTCTCTCGCCTGCTGTTGGACAACATTCCCCATCTCAAGGCCTTCTGGGTGATGCTGGGGCCCAAGCTGGCTCAGATTTCGCTCTGTTTCGGGGTGGACGACGTGGACGGCACCGTCATGGAGGAGCGTATCACTCACATGGCCGGGGCCCAGACCCCCCAGGGCCTGACCCGGAAGCAGCTCCGGGACCTGATTCAGGAAGCCGGCTGTGAGCCGGTGGAACGGGACACCCTCTACCGGGTGGTGGAAGCTGCATGATGCCGCGGCCGGACGGAATAGAGGGAATCTCGGCACAACGGACCCCGGGCCGGCGCCTCGACCGGGACGCAGCCAACCGCCTCTGGGACCTGGACCTCCTCACCCTGGGGAGCGCCGCCGATCTGGTGCGCCAGCGCCTCCATCCCGAGCCCCGGGTCAGTTACGTCATCGACCGCAACATCAACTACACTAACATCTGCGTCTCCGGCTGCCGCTTCTGCGCCTTCTTTCGCCCCCCCGGGGCCCCGGACGGCTATGTCCTGGGCTGGGACGACCTGGCCGCCAAGCTTAAGGAACTCAAGGACCACGGCGGCAGCGGGGTCCTGCTCCAGGGAGGCCTCAACCCGGAACTGGGGCCGTCATATTACCAAAGGCTAATCGGCTCCATCCGGGACTACGGCCTGGCGGTGCATGGCTTTTCACCCCCGGAGCTGGTCTTTTGGGCCGAGCAGTGGGCCCTGACCCTGGAGGAGGTCATCCGCCTCCTGGTGGCCGCGGGCTTGAGCTCCATTCCGGGGGGCGGCGCCGAGATCCTGGTGGACCGGGTGCGCCGCCTGGCTTCGCCCGGTAAGTGTGACAGTGCCCAGTGGCTGGAGGTCATGGCCACCGCCCATAAATTGGGCTTAAAGACCAGCGCCACCATGATGTTCGGGCATCTGGAGACCCGGGCCGAGCGCATCGAGCACCTCTTCAAGATCCGGGAGTTGCAGGATGAGACCGGCGGCTTCACCGCCTTTA
This sequence comes from Desulfobaccales bacterium, assembly GCA_052326585.1. Lineage (GTDB taxonomy): Bacteria > Desulfobacterota > Desulfobaccia > Desulfobaccales > 0-14-0-80-60-11 > JAPLJC01. Next base: position 7,148 of record JBKQLU010000034.1, read on the forward strand.
TCCCCTGGACCTTCCAGCCCGGGTGTACCAGTCTGGGTGGCGCGCCCCTGGGCGCAGTAGAATATTTGCGCACCCTGGCCATCTCCCGGCTGGTCTTGGACAATCTGCCCCACCTGCAGGTTTCCTGGGTGACCCAGGGACCCAAGGTGGCCCAGCTCGCCTTGAAATTTGGGGTCGACGACTTCGGTTCCACGATGTTGGAAGAAAACGTGGTGGCCGCCACCGGGGTGGGTTTCCGGCTGCCCCGGGAGGAAATCGAAACCCTCATCCGCCAGGCCGGCTACCGGCCGCGGCTGCGAGACCATCAGTATAATTGGCGCTGAGAGAACCGGGGAGAGGGCCGACGGCTGGCCCTTAAGACGCCTGCGCCCCTGTCCCCGGTGCTGCTAAGGGAGATCCATGATGCCAGAGATCGCGGTCATCGCCCGGGTGGGGGCGCATAAAGCCTTGGGGGCCGCGGGGTTCGAGCCGCAGCAGACCCGGGTCTTCTCCACCCCTTACGGCGACAGCCGCCCGGTGCATCTCTTCCGGCACGAAGGCCTGGAGTTTGCGGTCCTCTCCCGCCACGGCGAAGCGGGCTATGAAATCTCCGCTCCCTTTATCAACGCCCGGGCCAACCTCTATGCCTTGAAGGACCTGGGAGTGGCCAAAGTCCTGGCCTGGGTGGCCCCGGGGTCCCTGCGGCAGGAACTGGCCCCGGGGGATTTAGTGGTCCCCGGGGATGTGCTGGATGAAGGACGTGGCGGCCCCCATACCTTTTTTACCGGGGTGGGTTGGGGTTTTATTCGCCATAACCCGCTTTTTTGTCCCGAACTTAGAGAAGCCTTGCTCAGGGGTCTGGCCGGGGCGCCCTACACGGTCCACGACCACGGGGTTTATCTGGCCACCACCGGGCCCCGCCTGGAGACGGCCGCGGAGATTCGCAAGTTTCGCCTCCTGGGGGGCGATCTGGTGGGCCAGACCCTGGCGCCGGAGGTCTTCCTGGCCCGGGAATTGGAGCTCTGTTATGTCGCCCTCACTTACGTGGTGAACTATGCCGAGGGCCTCCTGGACCGGCCTTACCGGGCCGGGACGCTGTTCGAGGGTTTGGCCACCCCGGAGGAGGCGGCCCGGGTGGCCGCCTTGGAAGCGGCCTTTCCGCAGTTGCTCCTGGGCCTCTTGCCAGACCTGGCAGCCACCCCGCGGCAATGCCCCTGCCCCCGGCTGCTGGAGCGCTATCGCCTCCGGGGCGATCTCGGCCCGGACTGGCGCACCTGGGTGCGCTGAGAATACCGGCAGGGCAGTTCCGTGGCCCGCCGGGCCTAATTCGAGGCTAAAGATGACGATTACTGCGGCCTGCCGCCACCGGGAGTCAGTATGATCGCCCACCTGGCTTCCTGGGTCCTGCCGGTGAGCCGCCCCCCCATCCGCGATGGCGCGGTGCTGGTGGAGGGCGGGGTGATCCGGGCGGTGGGCCCAGCCCGGGAGGTCTGTTCCTCTCTTCGGTCTTCTCCGTCTTCCTCGCCGGGGTCCGGAGGCCGGGGATTGATCTGCGACCATGGCTCAGGGGCCATCCTGCCGGGACTGGTCAATTGTCACACCCACCTGGAGTTCTCTGCCCTGGCCGGGCGCATTCCGCCGCAGGAGCGTTGGCCGGATTGGCTGGAGGCGGCCCTGGCGGCACGGGAGGCCCTGGCTCCCGGGGAAGTTGCCCAGGGCATTCTCCAGGGCCTGGAGGCATTGCGCCGCAATGGCACCGTCCTGGTGGGCGAGGTCAGCAACACCGGCGTTTCGCTTAAGTTCCTGGAGCAGAGCGAGCTCGACTACCATCTGTTTTACGAATGTTTGGGCTTCGATCTCCTGGAACCCGTGGACCTGGGGAAATCCTTTCCCTTTCTGGCCGAGGCCGGGGTGGCAGCCAACCCCGGGGTCTCCGCCGCCGCCCATGCGCCCTACTCCGTTTCTGCGGCCCTGTTTCGCGCCATCAGCCGCTGGAACGACGCCGGCGGCCGCCCGCAAACGGTGCATTTGGGGGAATCCCGGGAGGAGCTGGCCTTTCTGGCGGAGGGCAACGGCTTTTTGCGAGACTTGCTCAAGCGGCGGGGACGGTGGCTCGATGCCTTTCAGCCCCCGGGGGCAAGCCCGGCCGGCTATTTGCAGCGTTTGGGCTTCATGGGGCCTCGCACCCTGGCGGTGCACGGCGTCTGGCTGGATGAGGCGGACTGGCGCCTGCTGGTGCAAAGCCGCACCTGGCTGGTCCTTTGCCCCCGGGCCAACCGTTACACCGGGGCAGGGTTGCCGCCGGTGGACCGGCTGCTTCAGGCCCGGGTCAATCTGTCCCTGGGCACCGACTCTCTGGCAGGCAACTGGGACTTGAATCTCTTCGGGGAGATTGACTGGCTCCGGCGGACTTTTCCCGCCCACCCCGGAGATTTGTGGCTGCGCCTGGCCACCCTCAACGGCGCCCGGGCCCTGGGGAGGGAGCGGGACCTGGGAAGTCTGCAGCCTGGGAAAAAGGCGGCTTTGGGGTTTATCCCCCTTGAGGCGCCGGGGGCCAAAGATTTCTGGCAGGAACTTTTCACGGCCGGGGCCGCCGGGAAATTTCGCTGGCTGGGGTAATCCGGTGCCGGGGCCGGCAGTGGCACAGGCTGCCAGCCTGTGGCCGGACCGGGAAGAGAAACTGACAACTGGCTACCATCCCCCGGTAAATGCATTTTTTAGATTTCTGGTTTCCCGGAAATTTTTTAAGCTCAGGCTTAAATCTTTGCCGTTAGCTGACCGCTTTCTTCAGGAGGTCGACATGCCTTCCCGGGCCCGTCTTGGTCGGATTGAGTACCTCAACGTCCTGCCCATCTATTTTGCCCTGGAGAACCTGTCCGGGGAGGACGGTTTTCAGCTGGTGCGGGGCACGCCGGCGGAACTGAACGACGCCATGCGCCGGGGAGAGGTGGACCTGGGCTCTATTTCCGCCATGGAATATGGCCGCCATCCCGGGTCTTATCTGCTGCTTCCCGATCTCTCCATCAGCTCCCGGGGGCCGGTGGGCAGCGTTCTGCTCTTCAGCCGGGTGCCCTTTGGGGAGCTCCAGGACCAGAGCATCAATGTGAGCGCCGCCTCGGCCAGCGGCGCCGCCCTCCTTAAGGTGCTGCTGGCCGAGCTTTTTCAGGTAACCGCCCATTTTCACCCCGGTCCCCTCGCCGGCAGCTCCCTCCCGGCCGCGGCCGCAGACCTGGCCATCGGCGATGAAGCTCTTAGGCTCAAACGTGAGGGGGCCGGGCCCTTTGAGCTGGACCTGGGCGCCGCCTGGCAGGAGCTCACCGGCCTACCCTTTGTCTTTGGGGTCTGGGCGGTGCGCCGCGACTTTGCCCAGGCCCAGCCCGAGGATACCCTGGCCCTGCACCGGCTGTTGCTGCAATCCAAGTCCTGGGGACTCGGGTCGCTGCCGGCATTGAGCCGCCTGGCCGCGGCTTCCTTCGGCATGACACCCGAGGCGGTGCTGGCTTATTTTCAGCAATTGGATTATGCTTTAGGGCCGGAGCACCAGCGGGGTTTGCGTACCTTCTTTCATTACTTATGCGAACGGGGGGAGCTGCCGGAAGAGCCGCGGTTGGAATATTTTCAAGGGTAGCTAGCAGCGGTCAGCTTTCAGCTAAAGACAGAAAACTCACTGCTCACTGCTATCTGCTCACTGCTGAAAGCTATCCCGAAGGGATTAATACATGGGCTATAGGGATTTGCAGGAATTTATCGAACGCCTGGAGCAGGCCGGGGAATTAGTGCGCCTCCGTGAACCGGTGAGCCCCAGGTTGGAAATCACCGAGATCACCGACCGCATCAGCAAGCGGGCCGGGCCGGCCCTGCTCTTTGAGGAGGTGCCGGGCTATACGTTGCCGGTGCTGATGAACGCCTTCGGCTCCATGAAGCGCATGTGTCTGGCGCTGCAGGTGGACTCCCTGGAAGGCATCGCCGGGGAGTTGCTGGACTTCATGGAGGTGGAGGCCAACACCCTGATGAAAAAGCTGAAGCTCCTCCCCAAGCTGGCCCGCCTGGGGAGGATGTTTCCCAAAGAGGTCTCCCGGGGCCCCTGCCAGGAAGTGGTGCTCACCGGCGACGACATCGACCTGGGGCAGATCCCGGTTCTCACCTGCTGGCCCGGGGACGGCGGTCCTTTCATCACTCTGCCCGCGGTCTTCACCCGGCACCCCGAGACCGGGCGGCGCAACGTGGGGATGTACCGCCTCCAGGTCTATGACGCCCGGACCACGGGCATGCACTGGCACGCCCATAAGGGCGGAGCCCAGCACTACCGGGTGGCGGAAGCCCGGGGAGAGGCGCTGCCCGCGGCGGTGGCCATCGGCGCCGACCCCGCGGTCACCTATGCGGCCACCGCGCCGCTGCCCGAGGACATCGATGAAATCGTCTTTGCCGGCTTTCTGCGGGGCGAACCGGTGGAGCTGGTGAACTGCCTCACCCAGCCCTTACAAGTGCCGGCGGAATCGCAGATCGTCCTGGAAGGCTACGTGGCCCCCGGGGAGCGCCGCCGGGAAGGTCCTTTTGGCGACCACACCGGCTACTATTCCCTGGCGGACGACTACCCGGTCTTCCACCTCACCGCGCTCACCCGCCGGCGCCAGGCCATCTATCCCGCCACCATCGTGGGCCGGCCTCCCATGGAAGATTGCTATATGGCCAAGGCGACCGAACGCATCTTCTTTCCCCTGATCCAAAAGACCTTGCCGGAACTGGTGGACTTGAACCTGCCGATGGAGGGGGTGTTCCACAATCTGGCCTTCGTCTCCATCGACAAACGTTACCCGGGCCACGCCCGCAAGGTGATGTATGCCCTTTGGGGCCTGGGCCAGATGATGTTCACCAAGATTATCGTGGTCTTCGACCGGGAGGTGGACGTCCAGGACCTGGGCCAGGTACTATGGCGTCTGGGCAACAACGTCGATCCCAAACGGGACACGGTCTTCTCCGAGGGGCCGGTGGATGCCCTGGACCATGCCGCCCCTCTGGCCCAGTATGGCTCCAAAATGGGTATCGACGCCACCCGCAAGTGGCCCGAGGAGGGTTTTACCCGCCCCTGGCCGGAGGTGATCGAGATGGACCCGGAAATTCAACGGAAGGTGGACGAGCTGTGGCCCAGACTGGGACTGAAGTAAACCGCTATGTGGTGGCCCTCACCGGGGCCTCGGGGATGATTTACGCCAGGGAACTTCTGGCCTATTTCGCCGGCCGGCCGGACCTGGAGCTGCACGCGGTGATCTCCGCGGCCGGAGAGCAGGTGCTGGCCCTGGAGTTGGGGCTGGCCCCCGGGGAGCTGGCCCCCGGGGCGGTCTGGCACCGGGTGGACGATTTCACCGCCCCCCTGGCCAGCGGCTCCTTCAGGGCCCGGGCCATGGTGGTGATCCCCTGCTCCATGGGGACCCTGGGGGCCATTGCCCAGGGAGCCGGCCGCAACCTGATCCACCGGGCCGGCGAGGTCTTCCTGAAGGAGAGGCGCCCCCTGCTCCTGGTGGTTCGGGAAACGCCGCTGAGCCTTATTCACTTGAAGAACCTGACCCGGGTGGCCACGGCCGGGGCCACCGTCATGCCGGCCTGCCCCGGCTTTTATCACCGGCCCGCCACCCTGGATGATCTGGCCCGGCAGTTCGCCGGCCGCGTCCTGGACCTCCTGGGGTTGGCGCACCGATTGGGGCCGCGCTGGGGGGAGAACTGAGGCCGCCCAGGCTGGAAAGCCCGGTTCAGCCGGGCTAAGGCCAGCAGCCGCCAGTGGTTGGCGCCGCCGGCCCCGGGCAGCGCGGCAAGCGGTTGCCAGGGGGTGGGCGTCCCACCTTTCCAGGAACTTTTCAGGACAGAACCAGCAAAAACAGGATAGATTCTAACTATTCCGGCCCGCTATGCGCCAGTTCTTGCAAAACCTTTACGAATTGTTGGAGATGATCAAGATCGGCCACAGCGTTCTGGCCCTGCCCTTTGCCTTCATGGGGGCCATGCTGGCGGCCCGGGGCCTGCCCGATGGCCGCACCGACTTCTATATCCTGCTGGCCATGGTAGGCGCCCGGGCTGCCGCCATGGCCTTCAACCGCCTGGCCGACGCCCCTTTGGACGCCCTCAATCCCCGCACCCAGGATCGAGCCTTGCCCGCAGCCCGGGTGAGCCGCCGGGCCGCCTGGATGCTGACGATCGGCAGCGCCCTGGTTTTCGTGGGGGCCGCGGCCCAGCTCAACCGGCTCTGTCTGCTGCTCTCGCCCCTGGCCTTGTTGGTGATCCTGGGATACTCCCTCACCAAACGCTTTACCTCACTCTCCCACCTGGTCCTGGGGCTGAGCCTGGGCTTCGCCCCGATGGGCGGCTGGCTGGCGGTGCGGACCGACCTGAGCCCCGCGGTGCTGACCCTATCCGCGGCAGTAATCTTTTGGGTGGCGGGCTTCGATATCCTCTACTCCCTCCAGGACGAGGACTCCGACCGCCGCCTGGGCCTCTCCTCCCTGCCGGCCAGCTTAGGAGCCACCGGCGCCAGACGTCTGTCGGCCCTGTTTCACCTGGGCGCGGCCGTCTGCTTCGGCCTCACCGGCTTGCTGGCCGCACTGGGCGCGGTCTATGCCGGGGCGGTGCTGCTTACCTCTCTGATACTGCTCTTCCAGCATGCCGTCCTCGCCTGCCGGAACCCTGTGCGCCTGCCCCCGGCCTTCTTCACCCTCAACGGTCTGGTGGGCCTGGGCCTGGCCCTGGCCACCTGGCTGTCGCTGGCCGTTTAAGAATGGCCCGGCCGCACCTTCAGGCTTAACCCGGTTTACGAGCGGTTTAGCAGCCAGGTTGGGGTGGCCTGCAACTAGTAAACGGCAGCGCTGGCGGAGGCGCCGCGGCCCCCTTGGGGGCCGCTTTTGGTTTATGGGGCAGCCCCCTCCTGGAGATAGGAAGCTGCGGCCCCCGGGGCGCCATGCAAAACCTGGTTGTCATCCCTGGGGCTGGGATGATATGGTGAGGCGGGCCTTGCCCGGGAAGGGCAAGACTTTATGAGGCAAATCCTGGGACCTGATTAACGCCGATGTTTCTCCAGCAATTACTCAACGGCCTCACCAGCGGCAGCGTTTACGCCCTCATCGCCCTGGGCTACACCATGATCTACGGCATCCTGGGCCTGATCAATTTTGCCCAGGGAGAGATATACATGTTCGGGGCCTTTGTGACGGTGCTGCTGCTGGCCGGCGGGCGGGTCCCCTTTCTCCTGGCCTGCGGCGCCGGGATGGCGGCCGCCGCCCTGCTGGGGGTGGCCCTGGAGCGCGTGGCCTTCCGGCCCTTGCGAGGTTCCCATCCCGTGGTGCCCCTGATCAGCGCCATTGGCGCCTCCATCTTTCTGCAGAGTCTGGCCCTGCTGTTATTCGGCCCCAATGACCGGCCCTTTCCGGTGCATTTCGCCTTCAGCAGCATTAAGATCGCCGGGGCGACGGTATCCACCCTGCAGGCGGCCATCCTGGTTGCAGCCCTGGGCTTTATGGGACTGTTGCTGGTCTTCGTGCGTTATACCAGGTACGGCAAGGCCATTGTCGCCTGCGCCCTGGACCGGGACACCGCCCGCCTCATGGGCATCAACGTCGACCGCATGGTGGCGCTGACCTTCCTCATCGGCTCGGCCCTGAGCGGTGCCGCCGGCATTATGATGGCCATCTATTACAACGCCACCTACCCGCGCATGGGCCTGCTGCCCGGCCTCAAGGCCTTCAGCGCCGCCATCTTGGGAGGGGTGGGAAATATTCCCGGGGCTATCCTGGGAGGGCTGCTCCTGGGGGTGGCGGAGAGCCTGGGAGCCGCCTATATCTCCTCGGGTTACAAGGACGCCATCGCCTTCGCCATCATGATCCTGGTGCTGCTGCTCCGGCCCCAGGGGATCCTGAGGGGGCGGGGAGACTGAGATGACCGCCTATCTCATGCATCTGGCCATTCTGGCCGGGATTTACATCATCCTGACGGTGAGCCTCAACCTGATTATCGGCTACGCCGGGCAGATTTCCCTGGGACACGCCGCCTTCTTTGGAGTCGGCGCTTACGCCTCCGCCCTCCTGGCCCTGCAGGTCCACTTGGCCTTCCCTTTAGCGGCCCTGGGCGCCATGCTGGCGGCGGCCGCGGGCGGCCTGGCCCTGGGCCTCCCCACCTTGAGATTGAAGGAGGATTACCTGGCCATCGTCACCCTGGGATTCGGGGTGATTCTGGACCTGGTGTTCCTCAATCTGGCAATCACCGGGGGGCCGGAGGGTCTGGCGGGCATCCCTTCCCCCAGCCTTTTCGGCTTGAGCTTCCGGCCTGCGGGCCGCTATCTGGTGTTGGTGGCTCTGGCGGTGGCCCTGGTCCTGGTCCTGACCTGGCGCCTGGTGGAGTCCTACCACGGCCGGGCCCTGCGGGCTATCCGCGATGATGAGACCACCGCCCAGGTCATGGGAATCAACACCCCGGCCTACAAGGTAGCCGTCTTCACGCTGGCCGCGGCCCTGGCCGGCCTGGCCGGTTCCCTCTACGCCCATTACATCACCTTCATCAACCCGGAATCCTTCGGTCTGCACACCTCCATCCTGATCCTGGCCATGGTGGTGCTGGGGGGTATGGGCTCCATGACCGGAGCGGTGCTGGGCGCGGTGATACTGACGGCCCTGCCCGAGATGCTGCGCCAGTTCCAGTCCTACCAGGACCTGGTCTACGGGGCGCTGCTGGTGGGTCTGCTGATCTTGAGGCCCGAAGGCTTGCTGGGCCGGGGCAAGCTGAGTTTAAAGTTCATAACTAAGAAAGAATAGTTTTTCTTTTTATTAATAATGTGAGCAGAAAAGAGATTAATTCCCCCTCACCCCAACCCTCTCCCCCTCGAGGGGGAAAGGGGATAAGGAAGGAACTCCATTTCTACACTGATTAATAAGAAAAGGCGGTGCAGGATTAGCGGCAAAATTAAGGCCGGTGGGAACGAGCTAAAACGCTGTCTGTTTTACTGCTCACTGTTAACTGCTCACTGCTAAGATGCTGACCTTAAAAAGTGTCCAGGCCGGATATGGCCGCCTGCCGGTGCTCAAGGGCATCTCTCTGCACGTGCGGCCAGGCGAGGTGGTGACCCTGATCGGCGGCAACGGCGCCGGCAAGAGCACCATCCTGCGCACCATCTGCGGCTTGCTGCGGGCCCGCAAAGGGGTCCTGGAATTTGCCGGCCAGGATCTGACCCTGCTGACTCCCGAGCGCATTGTGGCGCTGGGTCTGGTCCTGGTACCCGAAGGGCGCCGGGTCTTTCGGACCCTGAGCGTCACTGCCAACCTGGAGTTGGGGGCCTATACGCGGCGGGATAAATTCGAGGTGCGCCGGGACCTGGAAGAGCTGCGGCGGCGCTTCCCCGTGCTGCAGGAGCGGGCCCAGCAGGCGGCCGGCACCCTGAGCGGCGGCGAGCAGCAGATCCTGGCCATGGGCCGGGCCCTCATGGCCCGGCCCCGCCTCCTGATGCTGGATGAGCCGTCCATGGGCCTGGCCCCCCGCATGGTGACCCAGATTTACGAAATTCTGGCGGAATTGAAGAAGACCGGGACTACCATTCTGTTGGTGGAGCAGAATGCCCGGGCCGCCCTGAAGGTGGCCGACCGGGGTTATGTCCTGGAGACCGGCCGCATCATCCTGGACGGGGCCGCCGCCGAACTGCGGGAAGACCCGGAGGTGCAGCGGGCTTACCTGGGTAAAGGATATCGCGAGGTTTGGGAGTGAGGAGCAGCTCACGACCCAGCGCGGGCAGATGGCCAGCGGGAGAGATTCGCCGTCCTGGCTGCCGGCTGGCGGCTGGCAGCCTTCCCAGATCAGGTTGAAACTGGTAACTTGATGAGCCTCTTAGTAATTAATGGCTTGACCAAAAACTTCGGCGGGGTCCAGGCCCTGAACCGGGTCTCCTTCGTGGTGGCGGTTGGCGAGATCCTGGGTCTCATCGGGCCCAATGGCGCCGGCAAAACCACCTGCTTCGATCTCATCAACGGCCTCATCCCCCCCAGCGCCGGCAGCCTGATGCTGGACGGCCGGGAACTGGTGGGCCTGCCGCCCTATCGCCGCGCGGCCCGGGGTCTGGCCCGCACCTTTCAGAATATCCAGCTTTTCGGGGGCATGACGGTGCTGGAAAATATCCTGGCCGGCTACCACCTGGGGCAGAAGGTGGGCGTCCTGGAGGCCCTCCTGCCATTGCCCGGGGTGCGGCGGGCCAGGACCCAGACCATGGAGCGCGGCCGGGAGCTGCTCCGCCTGGTGGGGCTGGAACTCCAGGGAGACTGGCCGGCAGAGTCCCTGGCTTACGGCGAACAGCGGCGCTTGGAGATCGCCCGGGCCATGGCCTTGGCGCCGCGCTTGCTACTCCTGGACGAACCCGCCGCCGGCCTCAACCCCCGGGAGACCGAGGATCTTATGGTCCTGCTGGGGGAGCTGCGGCGCCTGGGGACTACCCTGCTGCTCATCGAGCACGACATGAGCCTGGTGATGGGCCTCTGTGACCGCATCGTAGTACTGGACCATGGCGAGGTCATCGCCAGCGGTCTGCCCCGGGAAATCCGCCTGGACCCCAGGGTCATCGAGGCCTATTTGGGTAAGGAAGGAGAATGAGCGTCAGCAGGTCGCCTTAGGGGCGGCAAAGGTACAGGCGAACCGGCCTGTGCCACCAAAGCGAAAACGGGGTTTTATCATGGCAGACTTCGACCCAGATGTGGAACAGATGGACCGCGGGGAACTGGCGCAATTGCAACTGGAGCGTTTACAGGCCACCCTCACCCGGGTCTATAAGAACGTCAAGTTCTACAAGAAGAAGTTTGATGAGATGGGCTTTCTTCCGGAGGATTGCCAGTCCCCGGAAGACCTGGCCCGGCTTCCCTTCACGACGCGGCACGACCTGGCCCGGGCCTATCCCTACGAGATGTTCGCGGTGCCTCTGCGGGAGGTGGTGCGCATTCACTCTTCCACCGGCAGCCCCGGCGACCCCATCGTCATGGGCTATACTGCCCGGGACCTGCGCCACTGGGCCAGGCTGGCGGCCCGGGTCCTCACTGCCGCCGGGGTGGACCGTGACGATGTGGTCCAGGTGACCCTGAGCTACGGCCTCTTTACCAGCGCCTTCGGGCTGCACTATGGGGTGGAGCACCTGGGGGCCTCGGTGATCCCCGCCGGCCCCGGCGGCAGCGCCCGGCAGATCCAGGTGATGCGGGACTACCGCACCACGGTGCTGGCCGCGACCCCGTCCTATGCCCTGGTGCTGGCAGACCAGATGGAGGCTCAGGGGGTGGATCCCAAAGATTTGCACCTGCGGTTGGCCCTGCTGGGCGGGGAGCCCTGGACCGAAGCGGAGCGCGCCGAAATCGAAAACCGCCTCGATCTCAAGGCCTTAGACCACTACGCCCTCTCCGAAGCCATGGGGCCCGGGGTGGCCGGGGAGTGCGCCGGCCGCCCGCTGCCGGGCATGCACCTCAACGAGGACCATTTTCTCCCGGAGATCGTTGACCCCGGGAGCGGGGCCATCCTGCCGGCCGGGGAACTGGGGGAGCTGGTGCTGACCACCATCACCCGGGAGGCCACTCCTCTGATCCGCTTCCGCACCGGGGATTTGGTGCGCCTGGCGTACGATCCCTGTCCCTGCGGCCGCTCTTTGCTCCGCATGAGCCGTATTGCCGGGCGCTGCGACGAAGTGGTGATCGTCAAGGGCATCAATATCTTCCCGGCCCGGGTGGGTCAGATCCTGCGCGGTCCAGAAGAGGAAGAGCCCTGCTACCAACTGGTGGTGGGCCGGGAGGGCCATCTCGATTATCTGGAGGTCAGAATCGAGGTGCGGGAAGGCCTCTTCTTCGATAAGATGACGGTGCAGCGGGAATTTTTGCAGCAGCTTACCCACAAACTGGCCCAGGCCATCGGGGTCCAGCCCCGGGTCAAACTGGTGGAGCCGGAATCCCTGGCCCGGGAGCGGGAGACCTCGCCCCTGGTGATCGATTTGAGAAAATGAGCGGTTGTTAGGCGCTAGCCCAAAGGCCGGAGGCCCGGGCCGCTAAAAGGACATACCATGCAGCAAATTGCGATTCTCTTATCGGCTTGCTTAACCCTGTGCCTGGCATCGGGCTGCCGGCCGGTGGCCGCGCCGCCGGCCAGCCTGAGCCGGGATTGGGGAACGCCGCGCAGCTTCGATTATCAGGGGATAAAGATCAACTACTATGAGGCAGGGCAGGGGCCCCCCGTCCTTCTGCTCCACGGCTTCGGGGGCTGCGCCTACACCTGGCGGTATCTGATTCCACCGCTGGCCGAAGCGCATCGGGTCTTGACCCTGGAGCTCAAAGGCTTCGGCCTCTCCGACAAACCCCGGGACGGCCATTACGCAGTGGCGGACCAGGCCGAGATAGTGGCCGCTTTCATCCGCAGCCAGGACTTGCGCCACCTGGTGATCATGGGCCACTCCATGGGAGGCGGGGTGGCCTTGATGACCTATCTCAAGCTGCAGCAGGACGACCCCGGGCGGATTAACCGGCTGGTGCTCATCGACAGCGCCGGCTACCCGCAAAAGCTGCCCTGGTTCATCCGCCTGGCCAAGATTCCTGGGGCGAATACCCTGGCCGCCCTGCTGCCGCCCCGGTTTGCCGCGGCCCAGGTCCTGAAAAAATGTTATTATCATAAAAATCAGGTCACCCAGGAACAGATCGACACTTATGCCTATTACGGCAGCCTGCCGGGGGCCCAGGAGGCCATCAGCCAGACGGCCAAACAATTGGTGCTGACGAATAAAGAGATGGAGGCGCTCATTGCCCAATACAAGACCATCCAGGTGCCGGTCCTGGTTATCTGGGGAGTGGAAGACGAGGTGGTGCCCCTGAAGGTCGGCCTCTCGTTTAAGCGGGATATTCCCGGCGCCGAACTGGTTCCCTTGTCCGAGTGTGGCCATATCCCCCCGGAGGAGGAACCGCAGGCCACCCGACAGGCGATTATGAAATTTTTAAAGAAATAAAATATAGGAATAAATTCAGGTTGGTGCTTTAAGAAAGTGCCTAGTGATAAAAAGGCAAAAACCAGCGGAAAGAAAAGTGGCACAGGCGTCCCGCCTGTGCATTCTTTCAAGATCACTAGAAGAACTCTGCCTCACTGGCAGCAACCTGGAAGTGTCTATTCTCTTACCTGGGGCTGTGAAAAAGGGAAAGTCCTTTCTCCTGAAGAACGCACCATTACCTTAAAGGCGCTGTAATATTGGGATAGCCGCAAGTGGACCCTTTATGCCGCGGTAATTATGCCTGACCACGTGCATTGCCTGGTGCAACCACTGGCTTTGCCAGCATTGGAAGGAGTTTATGACAGGCGGAAATAATCCATAGAGTCAAGAGCTTCAGCGTTCATCAAATTAACCGAAAAAGAGGCGGCCGAGGCTCCATTTGGCAGGATGAGCGTTTTGATCGTATTGTCCGGGATGAGATGGAGTTTTTGGAAAAATGGCAGTACCTCATGAACAATCCGCAAAAGCAGGAATTGGTCGAAAGGCCGGAGGATTATCCCCGGCTCTACATGAAAAATAATTAAAAAAGAAGCACAGGCGGGACGCCTGTGCCACCAAAACTTTGCTAATAAACATCTTTGCTAATAAACAGCTAAGTGAGCCAACCATATGCGACCCTCATGGGATGAATACTTCATGCTCATCGCCAAGCTGGTGAGCACTCGCAGCACCTGCAACAGCCGGCCCACCGGGGCGGTGCTGGTCAAGGACAAGCAAATCCTGGCTAGCGGCTACAACGGCTCGATGCCCGGTGCCCCGCATTGCACTGACCAGATTATGCCAGACGGCAGCCCTTATTGTCATCGTAGGGCTCTGAAGGTGCCGGATAGAGATAAATATAATTACTGTCGGGCCTCCCACGCCGAAGCTAACGCTATTGCCCAGGCCGCTCGCCATGGCGTTTGCGTGAAAGGAGCGACTCTTTATGTAACCCTAGAACCGTGTTATATTTGCCTCAAGTTGCTTGCAGCAGCTCAAATCGAAAAAATTTATTTTGAGCTGCAATATGGAGCTTCTATCGCCAAATCTGGACCTTTTAAAGCCAGACGTTCTCGCGATATTTTTTGGAAGACAGAGGCTCTAAATGAAGCTGGATTTAAAGATAAATATCTTCCTCTGGAGGTTTCGCAAGAAACAATATCTTTCATACTACCAAGCCTTATGGGGATAACTTCCGAAAGGCGACTAACATCGAAGAGGGCTTCCGCCATAAATATGTTAGCCAAACCTCTGGATGAATATTTAAAGAATGCTGAGGGCGATTACAGGGATTATTCACTCGGTAAATTATGGACGGTTGAATTTATCTCAAATCATCAGATTTTTGGTTCTGGTGTCGCGGTTTTTGATGACGGAAGAATCTTTGGAGGAGATTCACGATATTATTATTTAGGGAATTTTCAGCCGAAGGATGATAATTTCATTACGGCGGAAATAAAAGGGATGCATTTCGCAGAGCAGCCATATTCTATTTTTGGCGATAGAAAGGAATTTTTCTTGTCGTTATCTGGTAAATTTAATTTTCCAGTGATGGAACTAGGCGGATATGTCATAGGAGACCCCCAATTAACTATGGTATTGCGCCTAACTTGGAGGGCAAATTTGCCTGCCACGGCAGCCGTGTCGAAGCCCGCGGAGCCGCAAACGGCCTTGGACGCCATGAAGGAAGCGCTCAGGCATCCCATTCCCATTGAGGATTTCCTTAAACGATGATGCGTGATACGCTGCGCATCGCCGATAGGATTATCGATGCGCCAAGAAACCGAGTAGAATCGAGATGGCGAAGAACCGCACTCCGAAAAAGGCCAATACCCGCAAGTCCAAACCCGCAGAGGTGGCCCCGGTGAAGCCGGCCGCCTGGCCGCGGCGCCTGGGCCAGGAGATGACCGCCCTGCTGCTGCTGGGATTGGCGGGCTTCTTCCTGCTGGCCCTGGGGAGCCATTCTCTCCAAGACCCCCAAGGGTTGCTGGCGGTCCTGCAGCGCGGCGGGGTGCAAAACGCCGGGGGCAAGGCCGGGGCCGTGGCCGCGGCCTACGCCACCTGGAGTCTGGGCCTGGCCGCCTTCTGCATTCCCCTGGCGCTTTTGGGCCTGGCCTGGCAGTCGCACCGCCGGGGACTGGAAGAGCTGGGTTGGCGCCAGACGGCCGCCTGTCTGGGGATGATCCTGTCTACGGCGGGGCTTTTTTCTCTGGTCCGCCCCTATTTTTCCGGGAACGGGGGACTGAGGCCCGGCGGCAGTCTCGGTGAGTTGCTGGGCCAGTGGCTGTTGGCGGTCTTGAACCGCCCGGGGGCAGCCCTGGTTTTGGCCTTAGCCCTCCTGCTCAGCTTCATGGCGCTGACCAGACTCTCTTATGTGGGGCTGATCTCTCATTTGGGTGGGATAATAGATGATCTCTGGCATCGAGGCCGACGCCGGCGGCAGTGGCTGGAGGAGGCGGAGTCCCGATCCGGCCGGGCCCGCGCCCAACCCCTGGCCCCGGCCATCAGCCGCCACGGCGGGGAGGCTGGGGAGACGTTAGCGCCGCCGTTGCTGACCGCGGCGGCCCCCGCGCCCGTCCCCGCCGCCACCTCCAAGCCTAGGCCGGCGCCGGTGCCGGGCAAATTTACCCTGCCGCCTCTGGATCTCCTGGACCCCCCGAAACCCTGGAATTATCAGGTTCAGGAAGGGGCCATGGTGGAGCAGGCCCGCAAACTGGAAGTCACCCTGCGCCATTTCGGGGTGGAAGGCCGGGTCACCGGCATCACGACCGGTCCGGTGGTGAGCCGCTTCGAATACGAGCCGGCCCTGGGGGTCAAGATCAGCAAGATCACCGGCCTGGCCGACGACCTGGCCCTGGCCCTGAAGGCCCTGTCCATCCGCATCGTGGCCCCGGTGCCGGGCAAGGGAGTCTTGGGAATTGAGATCCCCAACCCCAAGCGTCAGGTGGTGGCCCTACGGGAGATCCTTTCCGACGCCGCCTATCAGAAGTCGGCCTCCCGGCTCACCCTGGCCCTGGGCAAGGACATCATGGGGGCCCCGGAGGTCACCGACCTCGCCAAGATGCCCCACCTCCTCATCGCCGGCGCCACGGGCTCAGGTAAGAGCGTCGGCCTCAACGCCATGATCCTCAGCATCCTCTTCAAGGCCACCCCCGATGAGGTGCGGTTCCTGCTGATCGACCCCAAGCGCATTGAACTGTCCCTCTATGAAGGCATCCCCCACCTCCTGCACCCGGTGGTCTTCAATCCCAAAGAGGCCACCATCGCCCTCCATTGGGCGGTGGGGGAGATGGAACGGCGTTACGCCCTGCTCTCTGACCTGGGCGCCCGCAATATCGAAGGCTATAACCAGAAGGCCGGGGTCAAGAAACCCGATCCCCGGGTGGAGGAGGGGATGCTGCCCCGGTGGCTGCCCTATCTGGTGATCGTCATCGACGAGTTGGCCGACCTGATGCTGGTCTCCTCCCGGGACACGGAGGAGTATCTGATCCGCCTGGCCCAAAAGGCCCGGGCGTCGGGCATCCACCTCATGGTGGCCACCCAGCGGCCCTCGGTGGACGTGATCACCGGCCTCATCAAGGCCAACTTCCCCACCCGGGTCTCCTATCAGGTCTCGGCCCGGGCCGACTCCCGGGTCATCCTGGACCTCCAGGGGGCAGAGCGCCTGCTGGGCATGGGGGACCTGCTGTTCCTGCCGCCGGGGACCTCCCGCCTGAAGCGCATCCACGGGCCCTTCGTCAGCGAGGAGGAGGTCACCCGGGTGGCGGAATTTCTGAAGCAACAGGCGGAGCCGCACTATGAGGCGGGCATCACCGAACTCAAGGAGTTGGATGAGGAAGTGGCGGAAAACGGCGAAAGAGACGAAAAATACACCGACGCCGTGGAACTGGTGGCTGAGACCCGCAACGCCTCCATCTCCATGCTGCAGCGCCGCCTGCGGGTGGGTTACAACCGGGCGGCCCGCATGATCGAAACCATGGAAAAAGAGGGGCTCATCGGCCCCTCCGACGGCGTCAAGGCGAGGGAGGTTTATATTCCCAGAAGATGATCCTCGCCCAAAATCTAAAATTACGATTTTTTGCTCCATGGAGTTGAGCCAGGCCATGGCCGAATCACCCAAAGCAAGGCGACCCCAGCCGCAGCTATTTACCAGAGGAAAGTTCTTCATCCTCTTGATCGCCATTCTCTTTGGTTCTTCTTTGGCCATTATCCGGGAATATCGAGCCCAAGGCAGCGTGTCGGGCGTTACCCTCGGTGCTTCGGTCACGGCATTTGTGATTGGTTTGATCATCATTGTGGCTGTGGGCTGGTACGCCAACCGACCTGAGAAGTGATACCCATGCACGGCAAGCTAGACGGTTTACTCCTGATATTGCTCGGCATTTATCTCCTCCTCCTGGTCTATCGTGTGGTCCCGCGCCAACCCAAGGACCCGGAAAAGCTGGAGTTGTGGCATCGGAAGTTTGGCAAGATGATGAAGGTGCTAGCCCCGTTCCTGATAGGATATGGGTTATTGAGGCTGTTTGGCGTCTTATGACACCGATAAGCCGACAAAAATATGATTTTCCTATAATCCCACCAGGTGCATTTATCATCTAAAATAGAGTAAGGTTCTAATCAGGATGTTTAAGATTGCTAGGGCGGGCCCGCGGGCCCGCCTTCGTTATTTTCACAATATTTGTGACACGATTTTCAGGGTTTCTATGTCAACCATATTCATTGCAGTGGTTGACAATTAATGGCATATGGGTGATTTTAAGACGGGATGACCCGTGATGAACTATTCCGATTGGCAAGAGATTTTTAGGGTGGAGTGGCCGGGTTTGTGGTCCCGGCTGGGGGAGGCGGCGCAGACCCGGGAGCGCCATTTCGGCCGCCGGGTCAGTTTTTGCGTCATCCTCAACGCCAAAGGCGGGGCCTGCTCCGAAGACTGTGCCTTCTGTTCCCAGTCGGGCCGGGTTAAGGGCAATGGACCCCATTACCCTCTAATGGCCAGGGAAAAACTGGTAGCCGCGGCTAAAGCTGCTGCGGCCGCAGGGGCGGCGCGTTTTTCCATCGTCACCGCGGGGCGGGGGGTGGCCACGCCCCGGGAGCAGAAGGCCATTATTGACGCGGTGGCCGCCATTCGGGAGGCAGTGCCCATCCGGGTCTGCGCCTCCCTGGGCATTGTGGGTCGAGACTTTCTCAGGGACCTGAAGGCCGCCGGGCTTTACCGCTACCATCACAACCTGGAGACCGCAGCCTCCCATTTTTCCCGGATCTGCAGCACCCACACCTACGGAGAGCGGGTAGCCACCATTGAGGCCGCCAAGGCCGCGGGCCTGAGCGTTTGCGCCGGGGGTATCCTGGGCCTGGGCGAGAGCGTGGCCCAGCGCTGGGAACTGGCCCAGGCCCTGGAGGAACTGGCGGTGGACGCCATACCCTTGAACTTCTTGCACCCCCTGCCGGGGACGGCCCTGGCGAACCGGCCGCGACTGTCGCCGCTGACCGCCCTTAAGGCGGTGGCCGCCTTTCGCCTGGCATTTCCAAGGCGCTCCCTCATCATCTGCGGCGGCCGGCAGGTAACCCTGGGTTCCTTGAGCCCCCTGATTTTCGCGGCCGGGGCCGACAGCCTGATGACCGGAGACTACCTCACCACCCGGGGCCGCCTGCCGGAAGAGGACCGGCAGGTGCTGGCTGATTTGGGGCTGGAGTTGGCGGTGGAATGAAGCATGGGGGCCTGGCCTGGGGCAGATGTCTTTACCCCAGCCCCTAGAGAAGACTGGCATGGAATTACCGCTATTACCTGAAATCCGGGGCGTACTGGTCACCGGCACCGACACCGACGTGGGTAAGACGGTGATCGCCGCCGGTCTGACCGCGGCTCTGCGGCGCCGCCAGGTCAAGGCCGTCTATTTTAAGCCCGTCCAGAGCGGCTGCCCGGAAGACGGGGGCCGGCTGCGGCCCAGCGATGCCGCCTGGGCCCGGGAACTGGCCGATTTAGATGAGCCCCTGGAGCTGCTCACCCCCATAACCCTGCGGCTGCCCCTGGCCCCGGGGGTGGCCGCAGGCCGGGAGGGCAGGCCGGTGGACCTGGGCCGTATCGCCGCGGCCATCCGGGAGCTGGCCAGCCGTTATGACTTCCTGGTGGTGGAGGGCGCCGGCGGGCTTTACGTGCCTCTGACAGCTACCAATTTTCTGGTTCTGGACCTGGGGCGCTGGCTCAAGTTGCCGCTGCTGGTGGTGGCCCGGTCCGGCCTGGGCGCCATCAATCATACCGCCCTGACCGTGGCGGCGGCGCGGCAGTATGGCCTGGAAGTGGCCGGGATTATCCTGAACCGCTTCCCGGAATCCCCGGGCCTGGCGGAGCAGACCAACCCCGCGGTAATCGAGGCGCTGACCGGCAGCCCCATTCTGGCCCGGGTGCCGGAGCTGGACAACCTCGATCTGGCTCCGGGCCGGGAGTCATTGTTGGCGGCCCTGGCTGAAGTCTGTGATAAATTCACCTTGGCTGTGCCTTAAAAGCTGAAAGCTTAAAACTATGCTGGATCAATTATCCCACGAATTGGCATCCCTGGAGACCCAGGGCCTACGGCGGCGGCTGCTGGCGCTGGAGGAGGTCCTGCCCGGCGGTAAGGTGCGCCTGGGCGGACAGGTTTTGCTGAACCTTTCCTCCAACGATTATCTGGGTCTGTCCCTGGACCCGCGGCTCATTGCCTCGGCCCAGGCGGCCGCGGCCCGCTGGGGGACGAGCGCTGGGGCTTCCCGGCTGGTGGCGGGCCACCTGGCCCTGCACCAGGCGGTGGAGGCGCGGTTGGCGGACTTTAAAGGGGCCCAGGCCGCGGTGATCTTCAGCACCGGCTACATGGCCAACCTGGGAGTGATTGCCGCCCTGACGGGCCCCGGGGACGCGGTCTTCTGCGACCGCCTCAACCACGCCAGCATCTATGATGGCATCAAACTCTCCGGGGCAGCCCTGCACCGCTTCCCCCACCGGGATCTGAACCGGCTGGAAGAGTTGCTGCAACAAGGGCAAGGGGCCAGGCGGCGCCTGATCATTACCGATTCGGTCTTTTCCGTGGACGGCGACCTGGCCCCCCTGGCGGAACTGGTGGCCCTGAAGGATCGGTTCGGAGCCGCCTTGATGATTGACGAAGCCCACGCCACCGGGGTCCTGGGAAGGAAGGGCGCCGGTCTGGCCGAATCCCTGGGCCTGAGCGCCCGGATTGAAGTCCATCTCGGGACCTTTTCCAAGGCCCTCGGGTCCCTGGGGGGTTACGTGGCCGGGGAGCAGCGGCTCATCGACTATCTGCACAACCGGGCCCGCTCTTTCATCTATTCTACCGCCCTGGCGCCCCCGGTGCTGGGCGCCATAGAGGCGGCCCTCAAGGTGGTGGCCCGGGAACCCCAGCCCCGGGCTTATCTGCTGGAGGAAGCCGAGAGATTTCGCCGGGGGCTGGCGCAGGCCGGCCTGGATACCCTCGGGAGCCAGACCCAGATTGTCCCGGTGCTGGTTGGGGATAACGGCCGCACCCTGGAGTTTGCCGCCCGCCTGCGGCGGCAGGGGCTGCTGGCGGTGGCCCTGCGCCCTCCCACGGTGCCGCCGGGCCTGGCCCGGGTTCGCTTCTCCCTGTCTGCCGCACATAGCCGGGAAGATTTGCAGGGGGCCCTTAAGGCCATCATCGCCACGGCCCGAGCCATGGGGTTGGGGGCATGAGGACCCTGGTGCTGCTCCACGGCTGGGGGGCCTCCGGGCGCCTGTGGGGGGGAGTTCAGGCGGCGGCAGCCTGCAACTCCGGGTGCGCCGTCCTGGCCCCGGAGATTCCCAGGTGGGAGGCGGGTTGGCTGGCGCAATATCTCCGCGGGCTGCCCCTCAAGGAAAGCGTCCTGGTGGGCTGGTCCCTGGGGGGCATGCTGCTGCTGGAGGCCCTGGCCCAGCTCCGGGAGCCGGCGCCCACAGCCACGGTTTTGGTGGCCGTGCCTCCGGTCTTCTGCCGGCGGCCGGACCACCCCTGGGGTCAGCCGGCGGCAATGCTGCGGGCCATGCGCCGGGCCCTGGGGAGCGATTCCCGCCGGGTCTTGAGCGACTTTGCCCTGGCCTGCCTGGCCCCGGGAGAGGCGGCCTTCCGGGAAGATGCCGCGGCCGGCTTCGATTACCAGGCAGATCCGGCTTTCCTGGCGCAGGGGTTAGATTATCTCAGGGATACGGACCTGCGAGGCTTGCTGCCACTCATCCGGGAAACCACCAACCTTCCCGGCCGGATGGTCATCATCCAGGGAGAGGAAGACCGCATCGTTCCCCCGGCTCAAGGGCGGGATCTTCAGGAGCGGCTGCCGGGGTCGGAACTCCATCTGCTGGCGGCCGCGGGGCATATACCCTTCCTTACCCAGACCGCCGCGGTGAACGGCATCTTGCGAGAATTGCTCAGTGTAGCCGGTCTATGAGCCGGACGACTCTTGCCGCGTTTCGAAAAGGCCAGGGCTGCATAGAATGGCAGCCTAGGCCAGCGAAAGCGGCAACCGGGAATTACCTAAATGGACGGCAAGCAAGGCATTCGGCGGAACTTTGCCCGGCGTGCAGGGTCTTATGACCGTCATGCCGGAGTGCAGCGCCATATGGCCTGGGGATTGCTATCCCTGCTGGAGGGCCGGTTGCCCCGGAGCGGACGCATCATGGAGATTGGCTGCGGCACCGGCTATTTTACCCAACTCCTCAAACGAGTCTGCAACGGGGCCTCCCTGGTGGCCCTGGATCTGGATGCGGCCCTGGTCGCGGCAGCCCGCCGCCGCCTGGGAGCGGCCCCCGGGGTCGCGTGGCTGGTGGCGGACGGCGAAACCCTGAGCCGGGGCTGCTTCGATGCCATCGTGGCCAATGCCAGCTTCCAGTGGCTTACCCGGCCGGCAGAGGCCCTAACGGCTTACTACCACCTCCTCTCCCCCGGGGGGGCGCTGGCCTTCTCCACCTTGGGGCCCGGGACCTTCCGGGAGCTGGCGGATTCCCTGGGGCGGGCCGCAGCCGCGGTGCAGCTTAACGGCCCGCCGCCGCTCAGCGCCCAAGGTTTTCTGGATGAGGCCGGCTGGTCCCGGATATTGGGCGCAGCCGGGTTTCCGCAGATTAAGCTGGTCCGGGAATGGGTCACCGCCAGCTACCCCTCGGTGCCGGAATTTCTCAAGGCCCTCCAGGCCGTGGGGGCCACCAATCCCCAGCCCCGGCCATTCTCCCCGCGCTTGTTCAGGGCCCTGTTGCATGCCTACCGGGATCACTATGGGCAAAACGGCTCCATCCCGGTGAGCTATGAAATTATCTGGGCCCTGGCCGGCAAATGAGGTAGCCGGGGAATCGGGACCCCCGCCTGGTGGCCAGGTGGTTGACCCCACCGCCGGCCTGATGAAAAAGGCAGGCGCAATAAGCCTGCCTTTCCCACCTGAAGCGAAAACCGAAAACAGCCTTTACAGCGCCTGGACCCAGGTGGCCTGGGGACCCTGGTCCCCTTCTTCCTGGCCGAAATTCACCTCCATGCCTGGATTTAGCCCGGGGAAATTCCCCTTTTTCAGGGCATTGGCATGGAAATAGACCTCCTGGCCGTCGTCGGCCTGGATGAAGCCATAGTCCCGCTCCGGGAAGAGGCGGATGATCCGGCCGTGCCGGGCGGATTTTTCGTGGGACTTGGTCTTTTGTTGAATAACGTGGGAGTGTTCCTCCAGGCGCCGGTCCAGGACAGCGAAGGCCTCCACCAGCAAGGGCAGTACGACTCCCCCCTGGCGATTCACGGTGATGACCTCCCCGGGGACGTTGACCACCAGGTGGACCTCAAAGGCGCCCAGATGGTGGTGGGCGGTGCCGATAATTTCCACCCGGGCATGCAGGATAGGCCCGGCATAGTGATCCTGCAGGCGGGTCAGTTCGGCTGCGATCTTCTCCCGCCACTCCGGCAAGATTTCCAGGTGCTGGCCTTCGATATGCACATCCAGCGGCAGCATGATCTACCTCCTGAAGGATTGCCTTCCGACCACTTTCTGTTAAGTTTTACCGCCGGGGTTGTCAATGGCGGTAGGACCGGTGAATCATCTTAGGCAGTGGCTCAAAGCGCCTCGAGAGTGACAGGGCAGTTCTGGCGGTTCAAAGGAGTTCCGAGGTGGGGCGGGCCTCCGTGTCTGCCCTCAATTTAACCCATAGCCACTTATATCCCTCTATATCCGGCCGGGGCTTTAACGGGTTATTGACCTAAATCCCATGAGCAGTTTGGATGTGGCATATTTTCCCTTGGATAAATCATGGCCTGCTTTTACAATATTTCACAACATGGGGCGAACTGCGGCCTTATAGAGCCGTGGCTAGGCGATATGGATAGAGGACGGCGCACCGCTGGTGAGAAAATCTTGCCCACCTCCGTAAGATTCCGGGAGCACCAGCGGTTTCTGGAGCAAGCCCGCAGCCTGGTGCACCTGCCGGAGGCGGGAGCCGGGCCGCTCGATCACCTGTTGTCTGAGGCCCGTTGGCAGGAACTGCTGCGGGGAGCCTCCGACCAGGCGGCCTGGCTCGTGGCCCTGTCTCAGGCCACCGGGGTCTATTTCTTTCCCTCCCGGGAATGGCCACCCCGTTTCCTGCGGTTTCTCAGGCTGCTGAAGATCAAGCGGCTCCTGGAGGCCGGCGCCGGCCGGGGCTACCTCACCGCGGCCCTGGCTCCCCTATGTCAGGGAGCGGGCCTCATTTTTCGGGCCGTGGACCGGGGCGATGGCGAATTCCAATCGGGTCAGCCGGTGCATCCCCGGGTGGAGCGGGGCGATGTCTTCGAGACCATCCGGGATTTCCGCCCCGAAGCCGTGCTTTATGCCTGGCCGCCGCCGGGACAGTCCCTGGTCCGGATTTGCCAGATGGATTTTCTGCATTATCTTATCATGGTGGGGGAGGCCGGCGGCGGCGCCACCGGGGACCCGCAGGACTGGCGGCGCCTGGCGCACCGGGCCTCACCTTCCTTGAGCCGCTGGGGCCGCGGCCGCACCGGTCTTGAGCGGCATCGGGCCACAGTTTTCTATGGCCGCGGCCGCCTCCTGGAAATGGCGGCTCGAAATTCCCCCGGGTGAGCTATCATATGGACTATAAGGGGACTTAAATGAAGAAAATCCTGCTGGACTGCTTCTTCAAGCCGGAATCGGTGGCAGTGATCGGCGCCAGCGAAAAAGAGGGCAGTGTCGGCTCAGTCCTGGTGCAGAACCTGGTGCAGGGTGGATTTCCCGGCGGCATCTTTCCCGTCAACCGGAATTATCCCCAGATTCACGGCATTACCGCTTATGCCGACATTACCGCCCTGCCGGCCCCGGCGGACCTGGCCATTATTGCCGTACCTATCAAAGAGGTGCCGGAAATCATCAAGAAGTGCGGCCGGGCGGGAATGCGGGCGGCCATCATCGTGTCCACCGGCGGTCGGGAAACCGGGCCGCCAGGTATGCTGATCGAAGCCGCCATCCAAAGAGAGGCCGTCAAGGCGGGGGTGCGGTATTTGGGGCCCAACTCCATGGGGCTGCTCTGTCCCCCGGCTCGCCTCAACGCCAGCCTGGCGCCCCACATGCCTCGGCCGGGAAGCCTGGCGTTCATCTCCCAAAGCGGCGCCCTGTGCCTGTCCACCCTGGGGTGGTCGGAGCAGAAAAACATCGGCTTCAGCCACTTTATCAGCGTTGGTTCCATGACGGACCTGGACTTCGGCGACCTCATCGATTTCCTGGGCAACGAAGAAAAGGCCCGGGCTATCATTCTCTACATGGAGGGTCTGACCCAGCACCGCAGATTCATGAGCGCGGCCCGCTCGGTATCCCGGATCAAGCCCATCATCGTGGTTAAGGCAGGGCGCAGCCGGGCCGGGGCCCGGGCCGCGGCCTCCCATACCGGGGCCCTGGTGGGGGAGGACGCCGCCTATAACGCTGCCTTTCGCCGGGCCGGCATCATCCGGGTGGATACCGTGGGCCAGTTGTTCGACTGCGCCGAGGCCCTGGGCAAGCTGAAGCTGCCTGCCGGCGGCGGGCTGGCGATCATCACCAATGCCGGGGGGCCGGGAGTTATGGCCGTGGACGCCCTGGACCGCTGGGGCATGGAGCCCGCGGCCCTGGAACCGGAGACCCTGGCAAAACTGGAAGAAATCCTGCCACCTTACTGGAGCCGGGGCAACCCGGTGGACATCCTGGGCGACGCCTCGCCGGAGCGCTATCAGCAGGTGGTGCGTCTGGCTCTAAAGGCGCCGGGGATTGCCGGCCTGGTGATCATCCTCTCGCCGCAGTCCCTCACTGACCCCAGCGGGGTGGCCCGGGCCCTGGCTCCGGAGTTGCAAGGCCAGGCGCGGCCGGTGTTTGCCGTGTGGATGGGTGGCAAAGAGGTGGCCGAAGGAGTGCAACTCCTCAACGAGGCCGGCATTCCTACCTTTGAGACCCCGGAAAAGGCAGTCGATACTTTTATGGAGATGTATTTTTACTCCCGGCATCTCGACTTATTACAAGAGACCCCCCCCCAGATGGCGCAGGACCTGAATATCAACCCCCAGATGGCCCGGACCTATATCGATCAATGCCTGGAGCGCCAGGCGACCATCCTCACGGAGTTGGAGTCCAAGGCCATTCTCTCGGCTTACGGCATTCCCATGAATCGCACGGTGGCGGCGGCCTCCGGCCCGGAGGCGGTGAGCGCCGCCCGGGATCTGGGGTTCCCGGTGACCCTGAAGATCAATTCCCCCGATATCACCCACAAGGCCGAGGTGGGGGGGGTCCGTCTGCACATCCACAACGAATCCGAAGTCATGGCGGCGTTCCGCGAAATCACTGAGGAGGCCCGGACCCAGAGACCCGAGGCCCGCATCCTGGGGGTCACCGTTCAAGAGCAGGAAAAGAGACCCGACTGCGAACTGCTCATCGGCTGCAAGCACGACCCGGATTTCGGTCCCCTGATCCTGTTTGGAGCCGGCGGCGGCCTGACTGAGGTGCTCCAGGATGTGATGGTGGACCTGCCGCCCCTCAACCTGTTGCTGGCCAGGAGGATGATCGAAAAGACCCGGGTTGCCAAGATGCTCCGCGGTTACCGGAATCTGCCCCCGGCCAACCTGGACCGGCTCAGCGAGATCCTGGTGCGGGTTTCCCAATTGGTGACCGATTTTCCCGAGATCAGCGAGCTGGACATCAACCCCCTGTCGGTGATCGGCGGCCGCTTCATAGGCGTGGATGCCCGGATGGTGCTGGCTCCCATTGCCGTGCCGGCCCCCCGGCACCTCATCATCGCCCCGTACCCCAACCAGTATGAGCGCCACTGGATGATGCGGGACGGCACCCCCGTGCTGCTGCGCCCCATAAAGCCCGAAGACGAATCGCTGGTCTCCACTTTTTACGGCAAGTGTTCGGAGGAAACCATCTATTTTCGCTATTTTCGGCATATCAAGAAGTGGACCCACGAGATGCTCATCCGCTTCACCCAGAATGATTACGACCGGGAACTGGGGATGATGGCCATAGGTCAGCCGCCTGGTCCGGAAGTGATGCTGGGAGTGTCCCGCCTGGTGATGGAGGTCAACCGGGAAACCGCGGAGTTTGCCGTTATTGTGGCGGATCAATTTCAGGGTAAGGGCCTGGGCCCCAAACTGGTGGAAGAAGTCATCGGCATCGCCAAAGAAAACCAGATAAAACTTTTGTGGGGCGAAGTCTTATCCAGCAACAAGACCATGTTGGACATGGTGAAGCGCCTGGGTTTCACCCTGGTCCGGCAGGTGGAGGCCCAGACCTTCCGAGTGGAGTTGCAACTTTAGCAGATGGCCGACCGCTCCCCCTATGTAGTGGAAGAGGAATGCATCGCCTGCGGCACTTGCGAAGAGCTGTGTCCGGAGGTCTTCAGGCTCAACGAGGGTCTGGGGTTTGTCCAGGTGGTCAACCCCGGCGGCGCCTCGGAAGATAAGATCCAGGAAGCCATGGACGCCTGTCCGGTGCAGTGTATCCATTGGACCGCCGAGACCTAACCGCTTCCCCGGGTGATGCTGCCATTTCCGGGCAATTATGGTAAATATTTGCAGCAGGCGCCGCCCTGGCAAGGATTACGGCAAGGTGAGAGGTGAAATGAACGAGACGCGGCATCTTTTCGGCACCGACGGGGTTCGGGGGGTGGCCAACATTCATCCCATGACCGCGGAGGTGGCCCTGCAGTTGGGCAGGGTCCTGGCTTACGTCATTAAATATGGCCCTGGGCGGAAACGCATCGTGGTGGGCAAGGACACCCGCATTTCCGGCTACCTCCTGGAGTATGCCATCACCGCAGGCATCTGTTCCATGGGGGTGGATGTATTGCTTTTGGGTCCGCTGCCCACCCCGGGAATCGCCTTCATCACTTCCTCGATGCGAGCCGACGCCGGCGTGGTCATCTCCGCCTCCCACAATCCCTATCAGGACAACGGCATCAAGTTTTTTTCCGGAGATGGTTTCAAGCTGCCCGATGAGATAGAGGCCCACATGGAGAGGCTGATGACCGACCAGGAGGTAGAGGAGGCCAGGCCCACGGCCACCGAGATCGGCCAGGCCTTCCGCATCGACGATGCCCGCGGCCGCTATATCTCCTTTCTGAAGAGCACCTTTCCCAGGGAACTGGGGCTGGACGGCCTCAAGATCGTCGTCGATTGCGCCCACGGGGCCACCTACAAGGTGGCGCCGGAGGTCCTCAGCGAGTTGGGGGCGGAGATCATACCGGTCGGAGTGCGGCCCAACGGCAAAAATATCAACCGCATGTGCGGCGCCACCCATCCTGAGATCATTGCCTCCCTGGTAAAGCGCTACCGGGCCGACCTGGGGGTCGCCTTCGATGGTGACGGCGACCGCTGCATCGTGACGGACGCGACCGGCAGGGTGCTGAATGGCGATCATATTCTGGGGGTCTGCGCTTTGTATCTGCTCTCCCAGGGAAGGCTGCCGCACAAGACGGTGGTGGGCACGGTGATGACCAATCTGGGGCTGGAGGTGGCTCTAAAGAAGGCCGGCATAAAACTGGTACGGGCCGCGGTGGGAGACCGCTACGTCCTGGAGGAGATGAAGAAGGGGGGCTATATCCTGGGGGGGGAACAGTCGGGGCACCTGGTCTTCCTCGATTACGCCACCACCGGGGACGGCATTCTCACGGCGCTGCGGCTGCTGGAGGTGATGCTCCGGGAGAACCGGCCCCTGGCCGAACTGGCCGGCTTCATAGAGGATTACCCCCAGGTTCTCATCAACCTGGTGGTCCGGGAAAAGCAGGATTTACAAGGCCTGCGGCCGGCCCGGCAGGCGCTGCGGGAGGCGGAACGAAGCCTGGGCTCCCAGGGCCGCCTGCTGGTGCGCTACTCCGGCACCGAGGCTAAGCTCCGCATCATGGCCGAAGGCGAGGATGTGCAACTGGTGGAACAGGTGGCCCGGAATCTGGCTCAGACCCTGGACGCCTTGCTGAACTGAGGAGAAAGGGCTCATGCTGCTGGTGATGGATGTGGGCAATACCAACACGGTTATCGGGGTCTATCAGGACGACCGGCTTCTCAGCGATTGGCGCATCCGCACCGAAAAAGAAGCCACCATCGATGAGTTGGGCATGATGCTGCGCAACCTCTTCCAGGCCCAGGGCCTGGTCGTGGCCCCCGCCACCGACCTGATCATCTCCTCGGTGGTGCCTCCCATGAACAATACCCTGGAGGGCTTCTCCGAGCGCTACCTGAAGGTTCGGCCTCTGTGGGTGGGGCCGGGTATCAAGACCGGCATGCCCATCTGCTACGATAACCCCCGGGAGGTGGGCGCGGACCGCATCGTCAATGCGGTGGCCGCCTATGAAGAGATGCACGGCGCGGTGGTGGTCGTGGATTTCGGCACCGCCACCACCTTCGACGTGGTTTCCCAGCGCGGCGAGTATCAGGGCGGGGTCATCGCCCCGGGGGTGATGATCTCTTGTGAAGCCTTGTTTCTTAAGGCCTCCAAGCTGCCCCGGGTGGAGATCTTCGCCAAACCTAAGAGCATCATTGCCAAGGACACCATCAGCAGTATGAACGCCGGCATTATATACGGCTACGCCGGGCTGGTGGACGGCATCGTCACCCGTATCAAGAAGGCCATGGAGGACCACCCGCCCCGGGTCATCGCCACCGGGGGCCTGGCCGGCCTCATTGCCTCGGAAACCCAAAGTATCGACCTGGTGGACGATTATCTCACCCTGAAGGGCCTGAAGATTATTTACGGAAGAAACCGCCCGCGCCGGGAAGAACGCAGCACGGGGATTGGCCAAGCCTAGCCCTTAGGGTGAGGGCTAGCCTTTTTATTGGGGAAGGTCATGAAGGACTCCGGAGAGCTGGACCCGGGCCGCCGCTATCTGGCAGCGAGCCGCTATCGCCGGGAGGATCTGGGTGAGACGCGGCGGACCTATCCCCGGGCTCCCCTTTACAAGGAATACCCTGAAGCCCGGGGGCGTCTGCGCCTCGACCCCGAGCAGGGGCGCACCGACGCGGACCTGTGGCAATGCCTGAGCGGGCGCCGCTCTCAGCGTGCCTATCGGGAGCGGCCTCTGACCCGGGGCGAACTGGCCGCCCTGCTCTGGGCCAGCCAGGGGGCAACCTACGCCAGCCGCGGCTATCTCCTCCGGGCGGCGCCCTCAGCCGGGGCCCTCTACCCGGTGGAAACCTACCTGGCGGTGCACCGGGTGGACGGAGTCGAGCCGGGGATCTGGCACTTCCGGGTGCCGGACTTTTCCCTGGAGCTTTTGCAGGCCGGGGACTTCCGTCATCCCCTGGTGAGGGCCGGACTCTCTCAAGACTTCCTGGGAGCCGCCGGTGTGGTCTTTATCTGGACTGGGGTGCTCAACCGGGCCATGTGGAAATACCGGGAGCGGGCCATTCGCTACCTGTTCCTGGACGCCGGCCACATTTGCCAGAACCTGATGCTGGCTGCTACCGCCCTGAAACTGGGAGTCTGTCCTGTGGGGGCCTTCTTCGATGGTGAAGTGGAGCACTTGCTCCAGGTGGACGGGGTTGAGGAAACGGCCCTCTACCTGGCCGCAGTGGGACCGTTATGATATTTGGGGTTTACGATTAGAAGAGCAGGGACGAGCTGTGGGCAGCCATCTGCTCCCCCTGGAAAAAATCCACTTAAGGAGAATGCTATGGTGCGATGGCTAAGTATGCTGATTTTGGCCGCCTGCATGGTTATGGGAGGTATGGCGCCGGGCTGGGCCAGCGACACTGAGGGCAAGGTCAAGGAAGCCACCGATAAGGCCGCCAAGGCCTACCTGCAGGAGGGGCTGCTGCTGGCCGGCGAGGGACATGACGCCCAGGCGGCTGCCGCCTTCCGCCAGGCCCTGGCCATCAGGCCCGATTGGGCCGAGGCTCATAGCCTCCTGGGCAGCTCCCTGTCCCGGGCCGGCAGCCTGCGGGAGGCGGAGCAGGAACTGCGCAAGGCGGTGCAACTGAAACCCGATTATGCCGAGGGCTGGAATTTTCTGGGGGAATTTCTCAAAGCGCAGGGTAAAGACCAGGAAGCCCAAGCTGCCTTTGCCAAGGCCAGGCAGTTTGCCCGTCCCGGGCACTAGGGCCAGGCGCGCCGCCGCCCCCTAAAAAATATCTTCCCGGTTCCCCGAGGCCGGGGGCCGATCAATTCAAGAAGACCACCAGGCGGTTTTTGCCATCGGTGGTGCGGTAGTAGATCAGGCTCTCCGCCAGGCGCTGCAATGAATTGAGATGGGGGGCGTCCACGGGAGAAGCTATCCCGCCGGGGTTGCCTGGTGGGGTCTCCGGGGAATTTTGCGGGACCGCGTCGTCTTCGAACATCAGGCGCAACCTGGGGCCCTTCTCCTCCAAATCTACGGCGATGGAACCAGGTTCGCCGGGCTGATAGGCGTGATCCACCAGGTGCTGGAAGATCCGTTGGGCCGCCAATTCCAGGGACCGGAGCCTGGCGGCCGGCAGGCCCCGGTCCTTGCTCCACTGGCCGATGAAGTCCTGCAGCAGTCGCAAGTTTTCCGGTCGATTAGTCAGGGTCAGACGAGAGGCGACCATGCCCATGTAAGTCCTGTCAAAAGGGTTTCCGTAATTGAAGATTATCCATTGAAAATGACCGATATTTACCACCCCATGGGCGAAGGAGAGTAGGGGAATTTGATATAATCTCTTGAAATCCCCAAAAATCCACCTGTTGCAATGGGGGAATTAACCAGGCCCGATCCAGTGTTCCAGTCCTGATATTATCCAGTTTAAGCCACCCCTTCCCACCGCGGCGCTTGAGCCGCCGGCCGGTCACCTTGGTTTTCAGCTAATCTATTAGATTTAGAAAAAAGGATAGGGTTAAATCGCCTACCTGACAATAGGGGTTTCCCTGATTGTGGCCTAGTAAGAATCCTGATTTTCAGGCAGCGCGGCGCTGGGCCGGACGGCGCCTACTTGCGCCAGCCGCCATTTTCACCGGGGTCCGCAGGGGTATAAAGCAACTCCAGGCCAGGGTCCGGGATGGTAACCTTGCGACCGGATCGCATCCAGGTCTCCTTTCCTGATGGGTTGGCCGGGATCAGCGGCGGCAACAAGCGCCTCGCCAGGTATTACTCCAAGAACCATGCCAAGGTGAGCCAGGAAAATAAATCCTGAAATTACCCTGAGTTAGCCTACAGGAAGTACGAGCCGGAACCGCGGCCAGGGGCGGGGATGCACAAGATTCTCTTGGGAGACAATTAGTTATTCTTATTTCAGGCAATTCTGGCGGCATAATCCAGGCTCGAAAATTCCGTTAACGCTTGAGTGCCTGGCGCACCCCGGTCTCCTCCGCAGCCGGCTGCCGGAAGCGGTCCCGTTCGCTGAAGATACAGCCGCAGTATTGCTGCTTGTAAAGCCCGAGTTTCTGGGCCTTGGCCCGGCCTTCGCCCCAGCCCTGGCGAAAATCCTCGTAGTAAAAGGGCACGCCCACCTCCTGGACCAGCAATTGCCCCAATTCCCGAATCAATTCGTGGTTTTGAAATTTGCTGTAGAGGAGGGTGGAGGTAAAGGCGTCAAACTTGCCGCTCCGAGCTACCCGGGCTGTGGCACTGAGACGCTGATAGTAGCAGAAGCGGCAGCGCTCCGCCTCCCGGAAGGCCAAATTACGCAGAAATTCTTCCAGGGGATAGCTCCGATCCCAGATCACCGGCAAGCCGACCTTGGCGGCATAGGTCTCCAGGGTGGCGGCCCGGCGCTGATACTCCTGGTAAGGGTGGATGTTGGGGTTGGAAAAGAAGCCGCGCACCTGGTGGCCCTTTGCGGCTAAGGCTGCCAGCGGGTAGATGGAGCAAGGGGCGCAGCAGATGTGCAGCAAAATCTTCATGCCGTCAGGTGGTAAACCCCATGACCTTTTTTACGGTTTGCCCCAGTTCGCCGATATTGGCCACTACCGTCACCCCGGCTCTGTTCAGGGCCGCCATCTTGTCGGAGGCCTTGCCGCTGCCTCCCGAGATGATGGCCCCGGCATGCCCCATGCGTTTGCCCGGCGGCGCGGTCTGTCCGGCGATGAAGCTCACCACCGGCTTGGAGAGGTGCCCGGAGATGAAGGCCGCGGCCTCCTCCTCGGCAGTGCCGCCGATTTCCCCGATGAGCACCACCCCCTCGGTCTGGGGGTCAGCCGCAAACAATTTTAGCATATCGATGAAATCGGTGCCAATAATCGGATCGCCGCCGATGCCGACGCAGGTGCTCTGGCCGATGCCCAAAAGGGTCATCTGATGCACCGCTTCATAGGTGAGGGTGCCGCTGCGGGACACCAGCCCCATAGGCCCAGGCTTATGTATCTGGCCCGGCATGATGCCCACTTTGGCCTGGCCCGGGGAGATGATGCCCGGGCAGTTAGGGCCGATGAGGCGGCAGCCGCTGTCCTTGAGGACGGCCATGACCTTCACCATGTCCAGGGTGGGGATGCCCTCGGTGATGCACACCGCCAACTTGACCCCGGCGGCGGCGGCCTCCAGGATGGCGTCGGCGGCAAAGGCGGGGGGCACGAAGATCAGGGAGGTGTTCGCCCCCGCCTCTTTGACCGCCTGGGCCACGGTGTTGAACACCGGGACGCCGTCCACCTGCTGGCCGCCCTTGCCCGGGGTGACCCCGGCCACGATCTTGGTGCCGTATTCGGCGCAGGCGCGGGCGTGGAAGGAACCTTCCTTGCCGGTAATCCCCTGCACCACCACGCGGGTGTCGTTATTTACCAGAACGCTCATATCTCACCTTTCAGTCTTTTCCGGTTTATGAAGCAGCCCTCCGGGAGCCAGCCTTCTCCCTCCACCCTTAGGACCAGGGTAGGGGCTGGGCGTCTTGGACTTCTTACCCCACCAGGGCCGCCACCTTTTGGGCCGCGTCCCGCATGTCGGTGGCCACGGTGAATTTGAGGCCGGAGTTCTTCAGGATTTCCCGGCCCTGCTCCACGTTGGTCCCCTCCAGACGGACGATAATGGGCACCTGCACCTTAACCTCCCGCACCGCCTCCACCACCCCGTTGGCCAGGACGTCACAACGCAGAATGCCGCCGAAGATGTTGATGAGCACCCCCTTGACGTGGGGGTCCCCCAGGATGATGCGGAAGCCGTTGCTGACCATGGCGGCGGAGGCGCCGCCGCCCACGTCCAGGAAGTTGGCGGGTTCGGCGCCGGCGGCCTTGATCAGGTCCATGGTGGCCATGGCCAGGCCGGCGCCATTCACCATGGCGCCGACATTGCCGCTGAGGCGGATGTAGTTGAGCTGGTGCTGGCGGGCCTCAAATTCCAACGGGTCCATCTCACTCGGGTCTTCCAGGCCGGCCAGGTCGCGGTGGCGGAACATGGCGTTGTCGTCCAGGTTGAGCTTGGCGTCCAGGGCCAGCAGACCTCCGGATTTAGTGACCACCAGGGGGTTGATCTCCGCCAGGGAGCAGTCGAGTTCGACGAAGAGCCGGTAAAGATTGTCGATAAAGCCCAGCGCGGGGCGCAGCAGCAGGGGGTCGAGGCCCACCCCGAAGGCCAGGTTGCGGGCCTGATAGGGCAGGCAGCCGGTGATGGGATTCACCGGCTCTTTGATGATCAGCTCCGGGGTGCGGGCCGCCACCTCTTCAATCTCCATACCGCCGGCGGCGCTCATCATAATCACCGGACGGCCCATGGTGCGGTCCAGAACGATCCCCAGGTAGAGTTCCTGGGCGATCTCCTGGGCCTGCTCCACCAAAACCTGGTTGACCACCTTGCCCTCGGGGCCGGTCTGGGGGGTGATCAGGGTCATACCCAGGATCTGGCCGGCCATTAGCTCGACCTCCTGGGCAGTAGGGGCGGTCTTGATGCCGCCGCCCTTGCCGCGGCCGCCGGCGTGGATCTGGGCCTTGACCACAAAAGGGCCGGCCGGCAGATTCTCGGCCACCTGGCGGGCCTGAACCGCGGTCCCGGCCACCCCGCCCTCGGGGACCGGCACCTGGAATTTCCGGAGCAATTCTTTGGCCTGATATTCGTGAATCTTCATAATATCTGTCCCTTCCCGAAACCAAGATTAATAGAGATTAAACCAGAGGGCAATGAGAAGTAAAGGAAAAAAACAATGTATGGGGGCGCCGGGCGGCAGGTGAGCAGGCCTGCAAAAGATATTGGACAAATATTGTCACAAAATCCATTACAGATGGAGCAAGTTGTTATATCTCGCCAACCAAAAGTCGAATAGTTAATGATAAATCAATTATAAAAAATAAAAAGGCAACTTTACACGGATATTTAACCCCTACAATATAAAAAAAATCCCGAACCTGATAAAACAGATAGGTGGTGTTAGTCTATTATCACAAATATCATTAAGTCAAGTTTCGCAGCGAGCCTGTTATGGAGGAAGCGCCGCGGGCTCCCTCAGGGCTGGCGGCTGTCTGCGTTCCATAAATCGGGGTGGTCTCCGGTGGGGACGGGTATGGTGTGATCCAAGCGGTATAAGACCGCGATCAGGATGATGGTGCCCAGCAACATCCAGATGGGCCCGAAGAGCCACAACACCAGGAGCACCCCGACGTAGTAACCCCGCATGCCGGCACTGTAATGGAAGGTGGCGTGACTGAGGATAGCCGCAACGTAATCCGGGGTGATCTTGTGAGCCAGGGTGGAGGGGACGTTAATCATGAAGTTGACCTGGTTGAAGGAGCGGATGGCCAAGGTAAAGTTAAAGAAGATGACGAAGAAATCGACGACAATCGTCATCAGTTTGAAGAGCCACAGGCCCTGGTGTTCCCGAACCAGCTCGTTGAGGCCGGGGGTGATTTCCGCCATCTTCTCCGGGCTGGCGGCGACGCTCATGACCCCCAGGCAGATGAGGATGGCGGTGGAGGCCAGAAGACTAGAGGCCATCACCCAGTTGCGCAGGGTCTGGACCGCCAGGATGTCCCGCTTGTCCGCCATGACGGACTCCACCCAGTGGCCCCGCAGGTGGTTGGTGACCCCGATGGCGGTGCTCAAAGGGCGGCGGCGCACGAGGTAGATCAGGCGCGCGTGGTAGCCAATCAGGATGAGGAAGGAGGCGGCGGTGAGGGTGAATTCCAGGTTGGCATACTGCAGGGGCGGGTGCATGAGAGGGCTCCTTAAGCAAACCGCAGGGCTGACCAGCCATGATCCGGGGCGCCTGTAAAACTCCGGATACGCCGCCGCTTCCACCCTGGTGCAAGCGGCCGCCTGCCGCTTGGAAACGCCCCTGAATTATCACCTACCATGTTTCCCGATGGGATGCAATTCCCCGGTGGCGCTTTAGCCCTCTCCTGCGGAGCATGGAGCAGAAAATCCCGAGGCGCCACCTGCGGCCCAGGACCTTAAGGCTTGAGAAAAGCCGCGGTAACTCTTATGATAGAATGGCCCGGCCAATTTGCTTGGCGGAAGTTCGCGATGGCCCCTCGGATGATCAGCGGGCCGCGGCTGCCCGTCCCGGAAACCACCAGGAGGAGAACATGAAAAGGATCGTCTTGTTGCGTCACGGCGAAAGTACCTGGAACCAGGAAAACCGGTTCACCGGCTGGATCGATGTGGGCCTCTCCGGGCGGGGGCTGGAGGAGGCGGCGCAGGCGGGTCGCACCCTGGTCCAAGAGGGGTTCACCTTTGAGGTGGCCTTCACCTCCATGTTGAAACGGGCCATCAAGACCCTGTGGCTGGCCCTGGAGGAGATGGACCTGATGTGGATTCCGGTAGAGACTAGCTGGCGTCTGAACGAGCGCCACTATGGCGCCTTGCAGGGTTTGAACAAGGCGGAGACCGCGGCCCGGTACGGGATGGAGCAGGTGAAGATCTGGCGGCGCAGCTATGATGTGCCGCCGCCGCCCCTGACCCCGGCCGACCCCCATTTTCCCGGCCGCGACCCCCGCTATGCCGGCCTGAGGCCGGAAGAAATTCCCCTGGGCGAGTGCCTCAAGGACGTGGTGGCTCGTTTTTTGCCTTACTGGCATGAAACTGTGGCGCCGGCGGTGGCCGCGGGACGACAGGTGCTGATTGCCGCCCATGGCAATAGCTTGCGGGCCCTGGTGAAATATCTCGATGGGGTCTCGGAGGAAGAGATCGTCGGTCTCAACATTCCCACCGGGATCCCCCTGGTTTATGAGCTCAACGACGACCTGACCCCGATGCGCCACTATTACCTGGGTGACCCGGAGGCAGTGGCCCGGGCCATTCAAACGGTGGCCGACCAGTTGCAAAAGAAGGGTTGAGGGCGGCAGCCCAGCGGTCAGTTCACCTTAAGCTTATACTTTTCGATCTTGAGGCTCAGGGTCTTGCGGTTGATTCCCAGGATGTGGGCGGCGTCCTGGCGGCGCCCCTTGGTGCGTTGCAGCACGAACTGGATGTAGCGCTTTTCCATGTCCTCCAGGGTATGATCTTCCTCGGGAAAGATCTGGAACTCCGCCTGACGCTGGGAAATGAAGCTGGGAAGATGCTCCGGCGCGATGATGTCGCCGTCTTCCAGGATGATGATGCGTTCCAGGGTGTGCTCCAGTTCCCGGACGTTGCCCGGCCAGGCATAGCTGCACAACATCTTCATGGCTGCCGGCGAAATCCCGGTGACCTGGCGGTTGCCTTTCTGGGCGTACTTCCGGAGAGAATGCTCCACCAGCAGCGGGATATCTTCGGCGCGTTCCCTAAGGGGCGGCAGGTGGATGGGAATGACACTGATGCGATAGAAGAGGTCTTCCCGGAAGGTGCCGCTTTTGACGGCCTCGTTCAGGTCCCGGTTCGAGGAGGCGATGATGCGGATGTCCAGCTTGATGCGCTTCTGGCTGCCCACCTGCATGAACTCCCGCTCCTGGATCACCCGCAGCAGCTTGGCCTGGATATTGAGGCTGAGATTGGTGATCTCGTCGAAGAAGAAGGTGCCATGATTGGCCAGTTCGAATAAGCCGTGTTTGCTCTGGTGGGCCCCGGTAAAGGAGCCTTTGACGTGGCCGAAGAGTTCTGACTCCAGCAGGGTCTCTACCAGGGCCGAGCAGTCCACCGGGACGAACTCCTGGTTGCGCCGGGGGCTGAGGAGGTGGATGGCCCGAGCCACCAGTTCCTTGCCGGTGCCGCTCTCTCCGGTAAGAATCACGGTGCTGTCGCTGGGCGCCGCCCGGCGGATCTTGGCAAAGACCTTTTTTATGGCCGGGGAATCACCGACGATAAACTCCATGCCCTCCCGGCTGTTTTCCGGCTCCGCAGGCGCCGCCGTCGCGGTGAGCTGCTCGTGGTGGTCCAGGGCCTTCCGGACTACCGCTTCCAGGTCGCCGATGCGAAAGGGCTTCACCAGGTAATCCAAGGCTCCCTGCTTGATGGCCTCCACCGCCCCTTGAATGGTGGGGAAACCGGTGATCATAATAACCTCGGACTCCGGGTGCTCTTGACGGATGCGCTGCAGGACCTCCATGCCGTCCAGGTCCGGCATCCTGATGTCCAGGAGGACAACGGCATAAGGGCTCCGGGCCAGCATCTCCAGGGCCGCGGCCCCGCTGGCCGCGGTGGCCACCTTGAGGCCCATCAGGCCCAACACCTCGGCGATGCCGTTGCGAATGGCCTCTTCGTCGTCCACCACCAGAACCTGCCGGTGGTTGGCGTCACTCTCCCGCATCCGCACCCTTCCCGCTGGTAATGGTGGGCAGCAAGACCCGGAAAAGCGTGCCCCGGCCCACTTCGCTCTCTACCTCCACCGTGCCCCGGTGCGCTTCCACCAGGCATTGGACCAGGGACAATCCCAGACCCGTACCGATCACCTGTCGGGTCTTGGGATGCTTGACCCGATAAAACTTGTCGAAGATCCTGGAGAAATCCTCGGGTTCGATGCCGACTCCGGTATCCTGCACCGCCACTTCCAGGTAGTCACCGCGGGAAACTGCGGACAGTGTAACCTGGCCGCCGTCCGGGGAGTAATTGATCGCATTGTTCACCAGGTTGGTAAAGATCTCCTCCATACTGCGCCGGTCGGCCAGGATCTGGTCCATCTCAGCCGGCAGTTCCAGGAGCAGCTTCACTTGCTGCTCCTGTGCCTTGGCCCCCAGGAGTTCCACCACCTCTTGTAATACCTCCCGCAACTGTAAGGGCACCTGCTCCAACTGCCCCCGGCCGGCCTCCATACGGGCCAGGTCCAACAGGTCATTGATGAGATCCAGCAGTCCCTGGATCTTGGCCTGGGCCCGCGAGAGCAATTCCGTCTGCTTGGGGCTCATCTCTCCGGCCAGGCCGTCCAGGATCACCGCATGTTGTTGTTTGATGGCCGCCAGGGGGGCCCGCAATTCGTGGGAGACCATGCGCACGAAGTCGTTCTTCATCTCGTCCAGTTCTTTGAAACTGGTGACGTCGTGAAAAACCGTGACCGTACCCAGTACCTGCTGATCCGGCCCCAAAAAGGGCGCCGACAGGGCCCGCAGTTGCAATCGGCCCAGATTCAGCTCCTGGGAGATGGCCTTTCCGGAATGGCCGGGTGACTCTGCCAGCAGGTCTTGGATAGCTTCCCGGAAGGAAGCCGCGGCGATATAGGCGTCCAGGGGTCCGGGCTGAGGTGGTGGGTCCGGCAGACCCAGGAGCTGCAGGAAGCAGTTATTGTGCAG
Source organism: Desulfobaccales bacterium (assembly GCA_052326585.1). Taxonomy (GTDB): domain Bacteria; phylum Desulfobacterota; class Desulfobaccia; order Desulfobaccales; family 0-14-0-80-60-11; genus JAPLJC01. Next base: position 46,137 of record JBKQLU010000034.1, read on the forward strand.
GACTACCTCCGCCTCCTTGTTGGTTACCAGGACGCCGTCGGCCATGCAGTTGACTACGGCGTGCATGCGGCTCTGCTCCAAGGCCAGGTTATACAGGTTGCGGGCCTGTTCCTCTTGCAGGCTGCGGGTCTGCTCCTGCAATTTTTGCTTCTCCAGGGCCCGCCGCACCACCAGGGCGAGGTGATCGATGCTGAAGGGCTTGGTGACAAAGTCGTAGGCCCCCTTTTTCATGCATTCCACCGCATCGGCCACCGTACCCAGCCCGGTCATGATGACCACCGGAATCCCGGGATAGCGGGCGCCGGCCTCCTCCAAGACCTCCAGGGCCCCCATCACCGGCATCTTCAGGTCGCAGAGGATTACCTGCACCGCCTCAGCGGCTAACTGGTCCATGGCATCCCGCCCGTTAACGGCGGTGATCACCCGGAAGCCCTCGTTTGATAAGACCCGCTTGCAGCCCTGGCGCAGCACCTCTTCGTCATCCACCACTAAGATTGTATCTTGCTGCACCATGCCCTACCCCTTATCAAAGGTCTGCTCAGCAACCTGCCGCTGGCCTTGGCCGCGAACCCGGGGATTACTGCCGCTGCCGCTCACCCTTTAAACTCCAGGCCAGGCCCTGGTTCCTTGAATTCCAGAGGAAGGGTCACGGTGAAAGTGGTGCCGCACCCCGGAAGACTCTCTGCCTGGATAGTGCCGCCGTGACGCTGAATGACCCCATAGACGATGGACAGTCCCAGCCCCGTGCCCTTGCCTGGAGGTTTGGTGGTGAAAAAGGGGTCGAAGATCTTGTCCCGGACCTCCGCCGGGATGCCGCAGCCGGTGTCGGTAAACTGCAACTCCACTCCGCCACCCCCCCGGACCGGATGGCTGCTGACGGTGATGGCCCCGGAGCCGTTCATGGCATCCGCGGCGTTGAGGAGCAAGTTGGTAAAGACCTGCTGGATCTGGCCCGGGTCGCCGATGATCTGCGGCAGCACTGGGTCCAGTTCCTGGTAGATCTTGATATTGTGGAAGAACGCCTGGTGGCGGACCAGGTCGACGCAGTTGCGGATGACCTCGTTGGGGTCGAAAAGCCGCTTCTGACCCAGGGAATGGCGGCTGAAGTCCAGCAGGCGATTGACGATCTGCTGGCAGCGCATGGTCTGGTTGATAACGACCTCGATATTCTCCTTGAGGGATGGCTGCTTATCGAGTTCCCGGGCCAGCAATTCCGCATAGATGAGGATTCCGGCCAGGGGGTTGTTGATTTCGTGGGCCACCCCCGCGGCCATCCTTCCCAGGGAGGCGATCTTTTCCGCCTGCACCAGTTGGTGGTGGGTGGCCTCCAGTTCCTCATGCACCTTCAAGATTTCCCGCAGGTCGGAAAAGATGCCGACGCTGCCCATCTCCCGGCCTCGTTCCCGGATGATGGTGGCGGAGAAGTTTACCGGCACCTCCTCGCCATTCTTGTTGATCAGGGTAAGCTGGGTAGTATTCAGTTTGTCCGGCGGGCCGTATTCGTTGCTGCGCATCCGCGTCATCATCTCCGCGGCCAGGTGGGCGGGGTAAAAGCGGCGGAAGTTTTCAGGATTGCCAATGATCTCTTCGGCCTTATAGCCCAGGATACGTTCGGCCCCTTCGTTGAAGATGATGGGCACCCCTTTGCGGTCCACCACCACGATGCCGTCCACGGAACTGCGGATCAGGTTTTGCAGAAAGGTGTTAGTCTTTTGCAGTTCCCGTTCGATCTGAATCCGGTCGGTGAGATCCCGCAGGTAAAGGCAGGTGAGGATCTTGGCGCCCAGTCGGGAGACCGTCATGCAGGTTTCAAAGATCCGGGGCTCTTCCTCTTCCTGGCGCGGCTGGTTCAGAAGGCTGCAGAAGCGGTACTCCCGCTCCTGGCCCAGGTCCACATGGTGAGCCAGCTCCAGGGCCATGTGCAGATGCTGGGAAGTGAGGACCTCGCCCAGGTGTTTACCCAGCAACTCTTCTTTGGGTTGGCGGAGAATCTCCGCCATCTGGGAATTAACGAGACCAGGCGCTGATTCTCATCCGCCATCAACAGGCCTTCCGGGCTGGTCTCGGTGAGGAGATCGAGCTTGGATTCGGCCTCGACAATATGGGAGATGTCCCGGATGGCCTCGAAACCGCCGATGACCTGGCCCGAGGAGTCGGTGATGAGGGAGGCCGAGACCGTCACCGGGATCTCCTGGCCGCGGCGATTCCGAACCAGTCGCCGCAAACCGGAAAGGGGCTTTCTATGTTCCATGACTTGCTTGAGGGGGCAGTCGCAGGTGCCGCACTGCACGGTGTTCAACATCTGGCCGCAAGTCATGCGGCCCACCGCTTCCTGGCGGGAATAGCCGGTAAGCCGCTCCAGGCCTTCATTCATCTGGGTCACCACCAGGTCCCGATCCACCATAAAGAAAGGCATGGGGAAGTTCTCCAGGATGCTGGCCAGGGTGGCGATTTGCAGTTGCACCGCCGGATCCGCCGCCAATTCTTCACGCTCCCGGAGGACCACCAGGCATCCGGCCGATTTCTCCTTGGGGCCCTTGATAGGGGTGGCGGTAACCGTGAGGTGGGCGCTGCCGGTCCAGCCCGCCTTTATCAGGAAGGGGGCGCGCGGCAGGCCCTCGCCATTCCCTGGACAGACCGCCGGGCGCACCGCGCCGTCGGCGCCGGGAGGCAGGCCGGTGACTTGGGAGCAGATGGGGCACGGGTCTCCCAACCGCAGGGCAGCGCCGAAGATCTTTTCCGCCGCCCGGTTTAAATAGACCACCTGGCGATGGTGGTCGGCGATCAGGACCGGATCGAGGAAGTCCACCAACAGCGGGGCGCAGGCCTCACCCAGGGCCGCCGCGTCGCTGGCCAAGCGGAGGCGCCGCCCCCCGGCCGCCTTTGGGGCCTTATCCGGTTTCATATTCATGCCCTGGACCTCGCGGCAGTGGGCGCCGGGCCTTCCACCGGCGCCGCGAAGGTTTGGCCCAGGACCAGTTGCGCTGCGGCCAGTTGGTGTTGCCGGATGATGAGGGAGATGGTGGAAATGGTGCAACTGAGGGCCAACAGGGAGATGTGGGCCTTCTCCAGAGCCTCCGTCAGGGTCCTGGCGATACCGAAGCGGTCACCGAAGTGGGGTCCGTGGAGAAAGATGCCGGCCACCGGCGTGAGGCGCATGGGCCGGAGGTCAGGCAGGCGCCTCTTCAGGATGCGGCGAATCTCCGGGCCGCGCTCCCCCCCGGGTTGGGGGGCATGGGTGCTGAACGACAGGAGGAACTCCTTGCCCCCCAGTCCGGGGAGGGCCACCAGAAAGGGAATTTGCAAACCCAGGCTTCCCAGGTCCAACAGGGCGTCGGCAAAGCCCGCCAGGATGTCCGTAGAGGAGACGCTGAGGCCCCAAAGGTCCAGGTCCGGCTGGGGTACGATCCAATAGACCTTGGTGATCTGTTCCTGATATCTGGCCACCGCCTGGCGCTGCACTTCCTCCGGGGCGCTCTGGGCCGCAAAGAATTCCTGGGGCGAGGCGAAGGCCGGGAAGTGGAAATTGTCGAACATGCGGTTGACCGCGGCCTTGACCCTTCTGGAGGGCAGCACCACAGAGATCGCCGCCGGCGAGCTGGCCAGGCCGTGGACCATGACCCTGGCCTGGGCCAGGCTGAGGATGAAATTGCCGATGATCTCCGGGCGTTTATCGTGGGGGTAGAGGGAGAGAATGGCGGTGCCGGGCTGCAAATGCACGGCCGCCTCCGGACCGGCCTGGGTCCTTAACAGGGTAAAGGCCGCTTCCCCGGACCGGTCCGCGGTGCACAAGACGGCACGATCGCTGGCCATGTGGGTAAGGAAGCTGAGGTTGATGCGGTTAAGGGCCAATGGGGTGCAGACCATCTCGGCCAGGCGCCCCTCATCTTGAGGAAAGGAAGCTATCAGGCAGGCTCTCCCTTCCAGGACTTTAAGACCCCCAACGCTGCTTCTTTCTGATTTTCGCTCCAAGGTTAGTCAGGCGCATGGCGTCATGCTATCAAGAAACCGTCAAATCAATCTTTCCACCGCTGCCACCAGGGTAGCCGCGTCCACCGGCTTTGGGATGAAATCCTCGGCTTCCAGGGCCATGCCTTCGGCATGGCTGTAACTGGTGTCGGGCACCGCGTCGCCCACCGCGGTGAGCATGACGATGGGGATGTCCTGGGTCCATTTGTTCGACTTCAATTCCTTGCAAAGCTGGTAGCCATTCTTGCGGGGCATCATGACGTCCAGGATCAGCACGTCGGGACGCCGTTTCTTGATGGCCGCTTCGCCTTCCAGTCCATCGTAGGCCTTGCCCACCTCAAAGCCCTTGCTCTCCAACATCATCGCTACGGTTTCCACCAGATCAGGATCATCATCCACGATCAGCACGTACTTTTCAGCCATGAGGCCTCCCCTTTCTAGGTGATCGTCACCTCATTATGGACTTAAAGTTTATAAATTACAAGGCGGATTAGACTGCTGGGCCACCCCGGGGATAAAATGGACTTGCCGCGGCTAACTGCCGCCGCCCACCTGGGGCCGGGGATAGAGGCCGGCGCGTTCCACGATTTCTGGCACCTTCTCTTCCCATTCGATGGCCATCAGGTGGAAGCCGCCAATCCCCGGCACGCCCTTCAGCTCCTCGATCTGCTCCACCGCCAGGTTGATACCCTCCTCGGCCTGTTTCTCCTTGGGGACCCCCGCCATCCGCTTGATCACCTCATCGGGGACATCCATGCCCGGCACTCGTTTTTGCATATATTTGGCCATGCCCACGTTCTTCATGGGAGTGATCCCCGCCAGGACCGCCACTTTTTCGGTGAGGCCCCGGTCGAGGGCGATCTTCATGAATTCTTTGAACTTGTCCAGGTTGTAGATACATTGGGTCTGCACGAACTGGACCCCGGCGGCTGCCTTCTTGCCCATGCGGATCACCCGCATGAAGACATTGGGACCGGCGAAGGGGTTGACCGCGGCGCCGATGAACATCTCGGGCCGCACTTCGAATTGATAGCCTCCCAGGAGCTTCCCTTCGTCCCGCATCATCCGCACCGCCAGGGCCAGTTGGGTGGAGTCCAGGTCAAAGACGTTGGCGCAACTGGCGTGGTCGCCGAAGTGCTGGTGGTCGCCGGTGAGGCACAGGAGGTTATGGATCCCGAAGGAGGCGGCTCCCAGGATGTCGCTTTGCAGGGCGATGCGATTCCGGTCCCGGGTAGTCATCTGCAGGATGGGCTCCAGACCCATGAGCTTGATGCGGATGCAGCAGGCCAGGGAGGACATGCGGCACACCGAGGTCTGGTTGTCGGTGACGTTGATGGCGTCTACATGGTCCTTGATCAGCCTGGCCTTACGTTCGATCACCTCGCCATCGGCGCTGCGGGGAGGACCCACTTCGGAAGTGACGGCCAATTGGCCGGAGGCGATGACCTGCTGGAGTTTGCTGGGAGTAGTGGCGCTCATATGCGCAGGTCCTCCCTGACGATCTTGCGGGGGCCGCCGTCCCGGGAGGTGGTCCAGTCTTTGGGTTCCACGGGTCTTTCAAAGCGGTCCAGTTGCCCCAGGGTCTTTAAACGCTCGTAGATCAACTCCCAGCCGCAAGGGATGTCCGGGTTGACCTCGCACTTGCCCTTGTCGGAACCGCCGCAGGGGCCATTGAGCATGCGCTTGGAGCAGCGGGTGATGGGACAGATGCCGCCGGTCTCGGCCAGGATGCAGCGGCCGCAAGCCTGGCAGCGTTCGGAGTACAGCCCCCGCTCCTCATTGACGCCCAGAAAACAGGTATCCACCCCGGGAAAGACCGGCTTATGGTTATACATTTCCGCCAAGTACTGGGCCCCGACCCCGCAAGCCAGGGAGACTGCGGCGTCGTAGCCTTCCATGCGGTCGCTGAGCTGCGCCAGGTACTCCTTTTCACACTGGCGGGTGAGGCTGGCCTCATCCACCTGGACCTCCTTGCCTGCCTGGCTGAAGTAGAGTCTGAGGGCCGCGGCCAGAATCTTCACTTCCTTGAGGCCGCCGGCTTCGCACACGGTGACGCAGCCGTCGCAGCCGGCAATGAGCAATTTATGGAAATCCTTGACGTTATCGATAATTTCCTCTAGCGGTTTGGGTTTTGCCTTAATCATGCGCTTACCTCCCCGGTCTCTATCAGCGTCTGGCCTTTTTCCGCGGGCCGGCGAATGGGACTTGGACCCAGTTCCAGGATTTTGTTGGTCATCTCTGTGACAATCTCGGCGAACCTGCCCCCCATGCCGGAGGAGAGGTTGTACATCGCCACCCGCCCGCCGCCCAGACCCACCGTCTCCAGGATCTCCTGGGCCCGTTTCACCCGGGTCCTGGCGTGCAAATTGCCCACCATATAATGGCAGTCCCCTTCCATACAGCCCACCACCATGACTCCGTCGGCTCCCTGTTCAAAGGCCTGGAGCAGGTGGAGGATATCCACCTTGCCGGTGCAGGGGACCTCGATGATCCGGAGGTTGGGCGGATATTGCAGTCGCATCGAACCTGCCAGGTCCGCAGCGGAATAGGCTCAGTAATGGCAGCAGAACCCGACGATCTTCGGCTCAAAATTCTCCATCAGGCCCTCCCCGGGGTGAATTTTTTCCGGAACCGGAACGCTAGTACAAGGCCATAATCTTGGCGCTCAACTGATCGTCCTCAAAATGGGACACCTGGATCACCTTGGCCGGACACTCCGAGGCGCAGGTGCCGCAACCCTGGCACATGGCCGGGTTGATCTCCGAGACGTTCTCCCGGTTGATCTGGGGCACGCCGTAGGGACAGGTGCGCACGCATACCAGGCAGGCGGCGCAGCGCTCCGGGGACACCACGGCGGTGACGCCGCTGATGGTCTGGCGAGTGTCGGCCAGAAAGGCCCCGGCCCGGGAGGCCGCGGCCTGGGCCTGGGCGATGGACTCGCTGATGAGCTTGGGCGAGTGCGCCAGCCCGCACAGGAAGATGCCCTCCGAGGCAAAGTCCACCGGCCGCAGCTTGGCGTGGGCCTCGATAAAGAAGCCGGTGGCGTTCCTGGGGATCTTCAGGAGCGAGGCCAGTTCTTCGGTATCATTGGGCCGGACCCCGGCGCTCAGGATCACCGCGTCCAGCGTCATCGTCACCGGGCGTCCCAGGACGTGATCCATAAAGGTGAGGCTCAAGGCCCCGTTGTCGTCTTTCACTTCGGGCAGGCGCTCCGGGTCGAAGCGGGCAAAGAGCACCCCCTGCTCCCGAGCCTCCAGGTAATAGTCCTCCAACAGGCCATAAGTGCGCAGATCCCGGTAGAGGATGACCGGCTTCATCTCCGGGTTGATTTTCTTCAACTGCAGGGCGTACTTCACCGCGCCCTGGCAGCAGATACGGCTGCAGTTGGGGTATTCTTCATTCCTGGAGCCGACGCACTGGATCATGGCTATCCGCTTCCAAGCGGCGGCCTCCCCGGGTTTTTCCTGGAGGAGACGGCCCAGTTCCAGTTGGGTCATGATCCGGGGGTGTTGACCGTAGAGGAATTCCTTGGGGACGTATTCGTGCGCCCCGGTGGCCACCACGGTGACGCCGTGGTCAATTTTGCGTTCGTACATGCCGGGCCCGACCAACACCTCAGTGGTGAAGTTGCCTTTGTAGCCCTTGAAGCCCACTACCAGGGCCCCGGTGAGCACCTGGAGGTTGCCATGCGATTTCACCTTTTCGATGAGCCCGTCGAGATAGGAGGCCACCCCCATGCCTTCAATGGTATGGTGGACGTTGCGGGCATTGCCGCCCAATTGTTCATCCTTCTCCAGGACGATGGTCTCGAAGCCCTGGTCTCCCAGGTTGAGAGCCGCATTCAGCCCCGCCACCCCGCCACCGATGACCAGGGCCCGCTGATTGATGGTGAGGGGCTTCTCCTGCAGGGGCTTCAGCAGGGAGGCCCGGGCCACCGCCATGCGCACCAGGTCCTTGGCCTTTTCCGTGGCCTTCCCGGGCTCCTTCATATGCACCCAGGAGTCCTGGTTGCGGATATTGGCCATCTCGAAGAGATACTTGTTGAGCCCGGCGTCGATCAAGGTCTCCCGGAACAGCGGCTCGTGGGTGATGGGGGTGCAAGCCGCCACCACCACCCGGTTGAGTTGCTTTTCTGCGATGACCGCGGCCATGTTCACTTGGGTATCCTGGGAGCAGGTAAAGAGATTCTCCTCCGCGAGCACGACGTTGGGGAGCGTCCGGGCGTAAGCCGCCACCTCCGGCACGTTGACAATGCCGCCGATGTTAATGCCGCAATTACAGACGAAGACCCCGATGCGGGGGGCATCCTCCGGGCTCACCTGGAGTTCCGGCGGCGCTTGCCGGGTCTTGGTCCGGGTCCAGCGCACCCCGCCCAGGGTGGCGCTCACCGCGCCCGCGGCCGCCGAGGCCTGCATGACGGACTCGGGGATGTCCCTGGGCCCCTGGATGGCGCCGCAGACATAAACGCCGGGCCGGGACGAGGCTACCGGCGCCGCCGGCTCAGTGTCGCTGAAGGAGTGCTTATTCAGGTTAATCTTTACGGTCTGGGCCAGGCGCTTGGTGGTGTCGCTCACCTCCATGCCCACCGACAGGACTACCAGATCGAACTCTTCAGAATTCTTCCGTCCCGCTTCATCCCGGTAATTGATCCGGAGATTATCGCCGGGGGCCGGATCGATACTATGGACCCGGGAGCGGATGAACCGTACACCGCTCTCCTCCCTGGCCCGGTTGTAATAGAGCTCGAAGTCCTTGCCGAAGGTGCGCATGTCCATGAAGAAGATGGCGGCGTCCAGGTTGTATGCCTTGCAGTGCTCCTTGGCGATGACCGCCTCCTTGATGGCGTACATACAGCACACCGCCGAACAATAGGAGTGGGTCTTGACGTCCCGGGAGCCGACGCACTGGAGCCAGGCGATCTTTTTGGGCTCCTGGCGGTCCGAAGGCCGCACCAGATGGCCGCCGTAAGGCCCGGTGGCTGAGAGGATGCGCTCGAACTCTATGGAGGTGACCACGTTGGGAAGATTGGCATAGCGATAGGAGGGATATTTGCCGGGATCGAAGGTCTGGAAGCCGGCCGCCAGCACCACTGCCCCCACCTCTTTCGTCAGGATCTTTTCCGTGTCGTCCAATTTGATGGCGCCGCTGGGGCAATGCTTCTCGCAGGCCTTGCAGGTGCCTTTCTTGAAATAAATGCAATTTTCCACATCGATGGCATACTTCAAGGGCACGGTCTGGGGGTACTTGACGTAGATCGCCTTGCGCTTGGCCAATCCCTGATTGTATTCATCCGCCACTTTCTTAGGGCACTTTTCGGCGCACACCCCGCAGCCGATGCATTTGGACATGTCCACATAGCGGGGACTCTGTTTCAGGCTGACGGTAAAATTGCCGGCCTCGCCGGAAATGCCTTCCAACTCCGTCAGCGTCAGCAGCTCAATGTTTAAGTGGCGGCCGCACTCCACCAGTTTGGGGGAGATGATGCACATGGAGCAGTCATTGGTGGGGAAGGTCTTGTCCAACTGGGCCATGACCCCGCCGATACCGGCGCTCTTTTCCGCCAGATAAACGTAAAAACCGGAGTTGGCCAGGTCCAGAGAGGCCTGGATGCCGGCTACGCCGGCGCCTACCACCAGCACCGCGCCAACCTTGCCGTTCCGGGATGCCTCTTTCATCTCTTGCTCTTGGTTATCGGGCATATCTGGTCCTTAAAGAGGTGCTAGCGCGATCCTCAAACCCCGAACTCCAACCCGGCCGCGGTCAGGATGGCCGGCAGCCTATCCTCCCAGCCCAGGGTGGAGAGGTTCACCCCGCTGAAACCCTTGGCCTTCAGGGCGGCGACGATCTCCGCGGCAATCTGCACGCCTTCGCGCCCCCGATCCGGCGATTTTTGTATGCGCTCGATGAATTCCTCGGGAACCTGCGCCTCCAGATGGCGGTTGATATAGCGGGCCATGCCCACCGACTTGAGGAGCAGGACGGTGGGAATGAGGGTGGCCCGGCGCCCGTGCAGATGGTCGGCAAACCTTGCCAGGTCCTCCACTGCGTACACCGGCGGGGTGATGAAAAAGGCGGCCCCGGCGGCCGCCTTCTTATCCAGCGCCGCGATTTCGTCCTGCCGCGCCGCGGCGCTTGTGGGAATTTTTACGGTGGCGCCCACAAAAAATTCGGGGGCGCCTTGCAACTCCACCCCGGCCAGGTCGCGACCCGTCTGCAGGGTCTGGATGGCGCCCAACAGTTCCAGAAGATCCAGGTCGTTGACCGCCCGGGCCTGGTGGTGGTCGCCGTGGGTAATCTCTTCTCCTGGGACGGCCATGACGTTGGGCACCCCCAGGGCCTGGGCCGCCAACAAGTCCCCCTGCAAGGCCAGGCGGTTGCGGTCCCGGCAGCAACACTGCAATACCGTTTCCAATCCCTGGCCCTGCAACAGCAGGGCGCCGCCCAGAGAACTCATCTTCATGACCGCGTTGCTCATCTCTGGGACCACAAAGGCATCCACCCGGCGCTTGACCCTGGTGGCATTGGCCACCATGGCGGTGGCGTCGGTGCCCTTGGGCGGCTCCATCTCCGCCAGAATGACAAATTCCCCGGAAGCCAGTTTTTCTTGGAATCGCATGGAACTCCCCTATGGATTAATGGGATGCGCGTACCATGGCATTGCAAATGGCTAAGATGAGTTCATCCATGCCGAACGAGTTGACGTGGTAATAAAAGATGCCTTTTTGCCTGACCTGGATTTCCTGTTTCGGATTATTTTCAGCCGCGGTGATAATGATGGGCAGCTTCCGGTCCAGGCCCTTGATGATGGAGATGGCCTCATAACCCATGGGCTCGGGGAGGCGCACGTCCATCACCAAAACCTTTACCTTCTCATTCTGGATGGTCATGAGGACGTCTTTGATATTGTCCACCTTCTTGAAGGGGTGGCCCTGTTCCAGCAGCCAGGAATTGAGTCCCTGCGCCAGCTCACCGCCATGCTCGGCGATCAACAGCGTGCCGCATCTTTCCATCAAAGCGCACCTGACGTGAAATTAGAGGATTATCCCTGCGATGGGGCTGCCATGCGTCTCCTTAGGATTCTCATGCAAGGCCTGTGCCGGAAGGCCGAAGTCCCGGAAGTTGAGGCCAGCTCTGGCCGGGAGCTCCAGAGGCCCCAAAAAACCTGAGGGGGCCGCGGCAGATTCTCCAGATTAACCAGTAACATTGAGCATAACCTATTTGAATTGATGTGATTTAAAGCAAATGGGTTAAAATGCCCCAGGCGAGTAAATATTTCTGGGAGATTGGCGAGGGGCCTGCTTTAGGGGAAGGTAGGGCCCCGACTTTTGCAAGGCCCGCTATTGGGTTATAATTAAATTGAAGTTCCAGGCGCCGCTGCCGGCGCGGTGGCCTACTCGAATCGGATGTGGGGCCGGGGCGCAGCCGCCCCGGGAGATGATAGCAAGAGGGAATTTTCTAGGGTGGCTGTGGCCGCCGCTGCAAAAATAGCAGGAATAGAGAATATCTGTATGGCTGAGATAATGAGTCCGCCTTCTGAGGCGCTGGAGCGCCTCCGGGACCAGCTCCGGCGAACCCCCCGGGCGGCGCTGCTCTTTTCCGGGGGCCTCGATTCCAGCTTGCTGCTGGCCGTGGCCGCCCGCACTCTGGGACCCGGATTATGCGCCATTACCTTCGCGGGGCCTCATCTAGTCCCCGGGGAAGCGGCCGCGGCCTTTGGCCTGGCCCGGCGCCTGGGGGTGCGGCACCTGTGGCGCTCCTGCGACCCCCTGGCCCTGCCGGATTTTCGGGGAAATACCCCCAGGCGGTGCTATGCCTGCAAACGCGCCATTATTGCCCAGGCCCGGGAACTTGCCCGGGAGCAGGAGTTGGGGGAGGTCCTCTGGGATGGCACCAACCTGGATGACCTGAGTGATTTTCGCCCGGGCCTCCAGGCCGCCCGGGAATTGGGGGTGGGCAGCCCCTTGCTGGCCGCGGGGCTGACCAAGGCCGCTATCCGGACCCTGAGCCGGGATTTGGGCCTGGCCTGGCAAAAGCCACCCCAGAGCTGTCTGGCTACCCGCTTCCCTTACGGCGCCACCTTGACCCGGGAGGCGTTGGCGCGGGTGGGGCGGGGGGAGGCCTGGCTGCGGGCTCGGGGCTTCTCCCGGCTGCGCCTGCGGACGCCGGCGGCGGGTCAGGCCCGCCTGGAGCTGGCCCCGGAGGAGTGGCCTGCCTTTCTGGCTCCAAAGGTACGGGGGCCGTTCCATGCGGTCATGCAGCGTCTAGGCTTCGGCCACTGGACCCTGGATCTGCCCGGCTGAACCGGCTCGACTGCTGCCATACCCCGTAGAATGCAGGGTGGCACAGCCCATTACGGGGCGGGGTTTCCCGAGGCGCCGCCCCGCCTACAAGCACAGGTTTCCAGCCTGTGACCGGGGCGCAGCAACTCACCATGCCCAAGAAAATCCAAGCACTGGGTCTCCTTTCCGGGGGTCTGGACAGCATGCTGGCCGGGGCGCTGCTCCGGGCCCAGGGCCTAGACGTCACCTTCATCTGCTTCGTCACCCCCTTTTATGGCGCGGCGCGGGCCCGGGAGGCCGCCGCCCACCTGGGCTTGCCCCTCAAGGTGGCGGATCTGACCGAGAAATTCCAGCCCCTGCTCTACGAGCCGCCCCATGGCTTCGGCCGGGGCCACAACCCCTGCATCGACTGCCACGCCTTGATGATCCGGGAAGCCGGAGCGCTGCTGGCCGCCGAAGGCTTCGACCTGGTCTTCACCGGGGAGGTCCTGGGGCAGCGGCCCATGAGCCAGAATCGCGGCTCCCTGAACCTGGTGGCCCGGGAATCGGGCCTGGGGGAGTGGCTGCTGCGGCCCCTGAGCGCCAGGTTGCTCAAGACCACCCGGCCGGAACTCCTGGGCTGGGTGGACCGGGAGCGCCTCCTTAACCTCAGCGGCCGGGGGCGCAAGCGCCAGCTAGCCCTGGCGGCGGCCTACGGCATCACCAGCTTTCCAGCCCCCGCCGGCGGCTGCTTGCTGACCGATCCGGGTTATGCCCTGCGCCTCAAGGAACTCCTGAGGCAGCCCGGTCAGGCGGACCGCCGGGATCTGGAACTGCTCAGGTGGGGCCGCCATTTCCGCCTATCCGGGGGCGCCAAGGCGGTGGTGGGGCGCACCCAGCGGGAGAACGAAGCCCTGGCCGGATTGGCTGGGCCGGGGGACCTCAGGTTAGCGGTGGCCGATTATCCCGGTCCCCTGGTCCTGGTGATCGGCCAGGTGGGGGAGAGGGCATTGCAGGAGGCCGCCGGCCTGGCCGCGGCTTACAGCGACGCCCCTCTCGACGCGGCGGTGCGGGTAAGCGCGGCTGGCCCCGGCGCGGCTGCGCTTATGCACCTGGAGACTCCGGCCAAGGAGCGCTTTAAGGATTTGTTGATCTGATGGGATAGCAGTCTTGCGGAGGGAAGGCTTCCACATTCTATGGATGGTGAGCAGTGAGCAGTGAGCAGTAAAAGATTAAAAAAGGAGCACAATGATTTTTTGCAAATAAATCTCCCCACCTCGATTTTTTTAGCCATATAATTTATGATAGCTGGGGTTGTGCATATTGCGGCCTGGTATAACCCCCATCTCAATGATCTTATCGGACTGAGGATCATGACCACAGACGCAGGCGGCCAGAGCCCCGGTAGTTTGGAGACCGGCATCGTCATCGCTGGACCGGACCCCGGTTTCGACCGGGAGCTGCAAAACCTGAGCGGGGTCAAGCTCAACCGCTGTCTCCATTGCCGCTCCTGCGCCAACGGCTGCCCCTTCATGGGGGCCATGGACTATCCACCCCATGCCATCCTGCGGCTGCTGCAACTGGGCCTGCTCCAGGAGGCCCTGGAGTCGCATACCATCTGGATCTGCCTGGGCTGCCACACCTGCTCGGTGCAATGTCCCATGGACATCGGCCTGGCTGCCGTCATGAACGCCCTGCGCCACCTGGCTCTTAAAAGAGGGATTAAGGTGGCGGAACCCGACATTCTCGATTTTCACCGGGCCGTCAACGCCTCCATCCGGCGTCACGGCCGCACCCACGAATTGGGGATCATGCTGCGCTATAAGGCCAGGATGCGGCGCTGGTTCACCGACCTGGACCTGGGCCTCAAGATGCTGGTCCGGGGCAAGATGGAATTCAGGGCCCACCGGGTCAAGGCGGTGCGAGAGATCAGAAGGCTCTTCCGCTCCCGGCGGCAAGGATGAGGGACATGGCGAAGTTGGTGGATGTTTCCTATTATCCCGGTTGTTCCCTGGAGAGCAGCGCCCGGGAATCGAACCTGGCCCTTAAGGAGTCCGCCAGGCTCCTGGGGCTGAACCTCATCGAACTGGAAGACTGGAACTGCTGCGGCGCCTCCTCGGCCAAGGTCCTCGATAAAGATACCGCCTTTTCCCTGGCGAGCCGCAACCTCTCCCTGGCACCGCCGGACCGCCCCTTGATGGCCACCTGTCCCGTCTGTCTCAGCCGCTTGCGGGAGGCCCAACTCCACCTCAAGGAAGACGGGGAGGCTCGCCAGATCGAAGAGCGCCACTGGCGGCGGCAGATCCCCCCGGACCTGGAGATCGTCAGTTTCCTCGAACTCCTGGAGCGCCTGGGCCCGGAGCACCTGCAGGCGAAGCTGGCGCACCCCCTTAAGGGTCTGAAGGTAGTGCCTTATTACGGCTGCACCACCTTCGGCCCCCCGGACCTGAACCGGGGCCGCTACTTCCTGGGGGAGCTGGAAGGGCTCCTGGCCGCGCTGGGGGCCGAACCGCTGACCCAGGCCTTGACCCACCGCTGCTGCGGCGGCTATCTCACCGTGGCCCGGTCTGACGCGGTGACGCCCCTGGTGAACGAGATCATGGAGAGCGCCGCGGCCGCGGGGGCCGACTGCCTGGTCACCAGTTGCCCCATGTGCCAGCTCAACCTGGAGTCGAGGTGCACCCTGGAGAATAAGCTTCCCGTCCTGCACTTCTCCGAGGTCCTGGCCCTGGCCCTGGGCGCCCAGGACTATGACGGCTGGTTTGCCCGCCACCTGACCGACCCCCGGCCGCTGCTCAAGGCTAAGGGACTCATCTCCTGATTTTTTGGATTGCGCTGGGGAGAAAAGGCAGGCCAGAGGGTCTGCCTCTTTATTTTTGGCTTTTGCCATGCATCGGCAAATCCCCCTAAATCCCCCTTTTCCAAAGGGGGACTTTGAACCCCCCTTTGACACAGGGGGGCAGGGGGGATTTTCGTCAACGCGGGTGAGGCAGGAACCTCATCCCAACGCCGCGGCCAAGCGCGGTGGTGAATGTAAGCGCGGAAAGCCCTTCCTCTATCTGTAGTTTGTATCTCCTGTAGGTATGTAGCCGCAGGCTTTAGCCTGCGGGTTTTCTAAGAAACATAGACCGCATGCTAAAACCTGCGGTTACCAAGGTTCTCACCGCAGGCGCTGGCTATGAGCTTTTCAGTTATCTTTCTAACTAGGCCAAGATGCAGAAAATTAAGGGAAAATAAATGGTGTTGATTTTCACGAAAGATTCTTTTAGAATTGAACCCATTAAATCTCTGTCTTTGACTTAAATTATTTAAAGAAAACCGTGGAGAGACATTAATAAAATGGAAAGGTCTTACACATACCAGCGAACCAGGTTTTCGGCAGAGGTTTTGCGGGAGGCATCAAGACTACTCTTTGAAGGAATTGACTTTCAGGATGAAAGTGCACATCTATTTTTGACCGTTGATGTAAATGAAGGCCAATGGACCCATGATAATGAGGAAGAGTTTTTTGCAGATTACACCAGATCTGAGGGGAGCAATTACCAAAAAAGTTATAAAGGACATAAAATTAGCGTTCATTGTTCGATGTTTAATTCTGATGTCATTGTCACTGTAGGAGCGCCTTCCCGCAATAAAGTTCAATCAGTATTCAATGTATTTGAAGGTCACCTACATAATTCCCGTCTTCCTGAAGAACCGCACCTTACTACTCCAAATCCTACGATATTTATTGGTCATGGTCAAAATCAATGTTGGCGTGACCTAAAAGATCATCTTCAAGATAAACATGACTATATCGTTGAAGCTTATGAGATTGGCGCCCGTGCAGGCCATTCTGTCAGGGGCATCTTGGAAGATATGCTAAAACGCAGCTCATTTGCAATACTTATAATGACTGGAGAGGACGAGACAGCCGAAGGTTGTATTAGAGCAAGACAGAATGTCATACACGAAGCTGGCTTATTTCAAGGTAAGCTGGGTTTCAACAGAGCAATTATACTCAAAGAAGCAGGAACGGAAGAGTTTTCAAACATTCAAGGAATTGAACAAATCCGCTTTAACCAAGGGAATATCAAAGAAACCTATGGTGAGGTCTTGGCAACCATCCGCCGTGAATTTCCTACCAGATAATAAAATTTGAAAGGATAAACCTCACCCCCCGCAGATATTATCTTCCCTCATCCCAACGCCGCGCCCAGGCGCGGCGCCGGGTGGTCGAAGTCGCGGTTGGACATGATCAGCACCAGGTCGCCGGGCCGCAGTAACTCCAACAGACCCATGAGGAACTGGTCGTTGTTGAGAACATAAAAGGCAATCTGGCCCTGGCGCCGCAGTTCTTAATGCTCGATGCCAGCTAAATAGCAACCCCGCTCAAGCGCTCCACCAATATCCTGGCGGTTTGAAAGGCCGTGGCGATGCCCGGCAGCCCCACGGTGGCGCAGGCAAACTCCAGGTTGCCGATAGCCGCGATGGGGGGCACCTCCCGCAGCACGTTGGCCACATTTTGCTTCCGGCCATAGGCATTGCCTCTTTCCGCGCCCACGGCTTGCTGGATATCCAGGGGGGTGAGGGTCTCCGTAAAAATCAGATGTTGGCGCAACTGCGGGAACCAGAGATTCTCCAGTCTATCCAGGATGCGTTCCGTCAGGCGCGCCTTGAAGGCTTGATAGGCCGCGGCGCCCTGGCTCCTGGCCTGGCTCGCCTGGGTGAAATTTCCCGGGGTATAGACCACCAGTGACTGTAGAGACTTATCAGACCCGCTGTAGCCATTGCCGTTGGCCGTGGGTGAACTGAGGTAGATAAGCTCAGGAGCTGCGGTCATGTCCGGATTGTCGAAGTCAACCGCAGCGCCCCCGGCCTGCCACCAATAGTTTCTGCCGGCGAGCTTGGCGGCAATGGCCGGGTAATCCTTGACGCCGATATATAAGCCGCTGATGGCATTGGAAGGTTCGTAGATAAATTGCCCGCCAGGGCAAGAGTCGATCAGTTGGCACACCATTCTGGGTGGCAGGGTGCTGATGACGTAATCGGGCGCGTAGGTCCCCTTGGCCGTTTCGATCTGGGCTAGGTTGCCATCGGCGACGGTCAACTTATTGACCCTGGCTCCCGTCTGCACCGTGCCGTCGAATTTTTCGATGGCCGCCGCCAGGCCGTCTATGAGGCTTTTAAAGCCATGGCGCGGATAAAAGGCCCCGGCATGGTAATGCCCGGTAGCCGCGGCATAAACCCCCACCGAGACCGAGGCCTCGTTTTCAGCAAACATCCCGCCATGGGCATAGAGCAAGCGCCTCGCCTTTTCTGACAGTTGGCAATGATTGAAGAGATCCAGGAGAGTCCAATCACCCATCTTCTTGAGGAGCCATTTTTCTTTAAAAGAGAAATCGCCGGAAACCAGGATGGCGTTGCGCATCTGCGCCCAGCCGTGGAGATAGAGTCCCCGGTCGTAAATAAACTTCGAGCCTCGAAAGAGAACTTCGATAGCTGCGAAGAATTCGGCGAGTTTATCATGCTCCTCCGGGAAACGGCCGATCATAGCCGCCTTATACCTGCCCAGCCCCATGGGCACCACCAGGGGCGGGTCATTGCCGAGATGTACGAGTTCAAAGGCCTCCTGGTCCATCGCCTCGAAGGGTATGGCGTCGTTCAGCCCTAAAAATCTCAAAATCCGGTTGCCCACGTCTTGCCCGTTGTTGCCGAAATCCCAGACATATTGCGGCCCGGCACAAAACCGCAGCCCATTACTCTCGAAACTGCGGGCATGGCCCCCGAGCCGGGTGGGATGCGCCTCCAACACCTGAACCTTATACCCCACCTTGGCCAACAGCGCCCCGGCGCACAGGCCGGTAATGCCGCTGCCCAGGATGCAGATCTTATTGGCTTGACCGCCTGGATTGATCACGGGCAGACGTTCCCCCCGGGTATAGGCGTAGGCTGACCTCAGGGGCCGGAGCAGAGAGGCCAGGG
Source organism: Desulfobaccales bacterium (assembly GCA_052326585.1). Taxonomy (GTDB): domain Bacteria; phylum Desulfobacterota; class Desulfobaccia; order Desulfobaccales; family 0-14-0-80-60-11; genus JAPLJC01. Next base: position 64,328 of record JBKQLU010000034.1, read on the forward strand.
ATACGGCTGCCAGCATCTTAAAGAAGTCCCGCCGGGAAATACCCGAGACGACAGGCCCGGTCCGAGGCGATAGCGCCCCGCCAGGGGCATCCTCCAGGGCAATTTTAGCCATGCCTTTATCCCCACCGGCGGCGGTTCACTTGAGAATAGTCTTATAGGTAGTGGCCACTGTAATCAATTGTGAGAGCGGCACCAGCGCACTCACCAGAAAACCGACTACGTAGATTAATCCGGAACGAGAATCGAAAGGCCAGGTGCAGAGGCTGTTCACCTTGGCGTGCATATCGGTCAGATGGGTGTAATGCATAACCCCCAGACTGAATTGCTGGAACTCTTTGGGGGAGCTCGGATTTAATAACTTGTCTAAATTACTGCGCAGGCCGGCGCAACTTTTTAAGAGGATAAGATCCTGGCTGGACTTAAGTTTTTCCAACATGTGATGCAACTTGAGCATGGGGATCAATAAAACGCTGATGGCCGCGAAATGGGGGAAGGCCATCCAGGCATATATGGAAAATTTGACTAGATCCTGGGTTCTATGGGTCCAGGGGGTGAGATAGATATATAGGGAAATCAACACTCCCACCGACAGGCTGGTAATGGAAAAATAGAGCAGGTGGTTGCCGATTATGGAGATGCCGCCACATTTATCCGGGGCCCGATAATTTATGGCAATTTTATCCTGGCCGCTAAAGGTGTTGATCATCTTGACGACGCCGACTATGCCGCATATTGCCATGCCACAGATAAAGCCTTCCACAAAAAACTGCAGCAGAATCGAGGCCGCTAAAAATGGATTAGCGTACCATATACCATAGGCTAGTCCGAAGGCGGTGTTAAGTAATCCAAAAAACATACCGTAAATCACTAAATTCTTATTTGACAGTATGGTTTCCAGCAGCCTGACAATGGTTGCCTGGAAATCTTCTGTTTCTAATTCATTAAAGGCGAATAGCTTAAGGGTTAACTTCCGCAACTTTTTGGTGTTCCAAACTACCAAGGGCATGGTGTAACCGATCATTAAGCTTAAGATCCAACTCCAATCCGCAAAGATATCTACCTTGTATAATAGACCCAGGCCCATATGTAATATTAAAAAAGGCAGGCAGAAGAGCAGGCAACTCAGGTAATACGGCATCCTGAGCCGGTTGATGAGGGTCTCGTAAAATGGTATGATCTGACCCTCTAAATGGGCATGAATACCAGTCGTTTGGGCGTCAGCATGCAGCAGGATATTCGAAGAGCAGTGCGGGCAAAAAAACCACTCCTGGCTGATTTCCATATTACACTTGTTACATACGCTATCTGCCATCGCACCCGCGCCCTAAATTCGCCCGTCCCGATTTTACCATGATTCTATCATATCTCAGCCGCGTTATGGCGCCAGGCGGCGTTTGCCAAGGCTCAGCCCCCGCCGCGGTCATCTGCCTTCCTCAGGCCAGGGCCGCGGCCAGGCGCGGCGCCAGGTGGTCGAAGTCGCCGTTGGACATGATCAGCACCAGGTCGCCGGGCTTGAGCCGGTCCAGCAATCCCTGCAGCAGATGATCGGTGTCCGGAAAGTAAAGGGCGCTCTGGCCCTGGCGTCCCAGGTCAGAGACCAGTTGCCGGGAGGAAAACTGCTCCTCCGGCGCCACCTTCCACAGGTCCGGCGGCTCCCGCACCAGGATCAGATCCGCGTCTTTAAAGGCGGCGGCGTAAGGCTCCTGAAAGACGCGGCGCCGGGAGGTGTTGGTGCGGGGCTCGAAGACCGCCAGCAGGCGGCGCGCCGGATACCCCTGGCGCACCGCTTCGAGGGTCGCGGCCACCGCGGTGGGGTGGTGGGCGAAATCCTGCATGAGCAGCACCCCCTGAAATTCCCCCACCACTTCCTGGCGCTTGTGCACCCCCTGAAAGTCCGCCAGGGCCTGGCGCAAGTCGCCGGGTTCGCCTCCCACCTCCGCCAGGGCCGCCAGGGCGGCCAGGCCGTTCCAGGCGTTGTGGGTCCCCAGCATGGGCAGGAAGAATTCCCCCCAGGCCCGGCCCTCCCGGAGGACGGTGAAATTGAGGCCCCCGGCCTGGGGGGCGAGGTCCGCGAGCCGCCAGTGGCAGTGGGGGCCCTGGCCGTAAAAAGCGACGGGCGCGGCCGCGCCCCGGCAGACCTGCCGCACCAGGGGCGCATCCCCCCAGGCCAGGACCCGGCCCTCGGCGGGCACCTGCGTAAGAAAGGACTCAAAGGCCCGGATGACCTGGTCCAGGTCGGCGTAAATGTCGGCGTGGTCGAACTCGATGGAGGTGAGCACCGCCACCCGGGGCCGGAAATGGATGAATTTGGGGCGCTTGTCGAAAAAGGCGGTGTCGTATTCATCGCCCTCCAGGACCACGTAGGGGCCCCGGCCCACCCGGTAGTTGGCCTGGAAATTCCGGGCCAGGCCACCCACCATGAAGCCGGGGTCCAGCCCCAGGGCGTAAAGCAGCCAGGCGATCATGGCGGTGGTGGTGGTCTTGCCGTGGGTGCCGGCCACCACCAGGCTCCGGCGTTCCCCCACCAGAAAGCGGTTCAGGGCCTGGGGCAGGGAGAGGCGGGGGATGTCGCTCTGCATCAGGGCCTGGGCCTCGGGGTTGTCCCGGCGGATGACGTTCCCCACCACCGCCAGGTCCGGCCGGGGGGCAAGATTCTCCGGGGCGTAGCCGTCCTGCACCGGAATCCCCAGCCCGGCCAGATAGGTGCTCATGGGGGGGTAGGGGTGTGCGTCGGAGCCGCTGACCCGGTAGCCCTGCTCCTTGAGGATGCCGGCCAGGGCCGCCATGCCGGTGCCGCAGATGCCCAGGAGATGGATGCGCATGGAGTTTCGAGTTGTAGGGGCGACCCGCTGGGCCGCCCAGTTTCGAGTTTCGAGTTTTTAGTGGCACCGGCCTCTGGTCTGTGGTTACGCCACCTATTATTAGCGCACCCGGCCAAACCCCAGGGCCCGGGAGGCCGCTTCGTGGAAGCGGGGGCGGAAGGCCCGGATCCCGGCCAAGGCGTCCCGGCCCAGGTGCACCCGGTTGGTGAGTAAGACTACCATCTGCCCCAGTTCCAGGTCCAGCCAAAAAGAGACGCCGGTGAAGCCCAGGTGGCCGACACTGGCGGGCGAGAAATAGCGTCCCGCCGAGCGCCGGGAGGCGTCCAGGCCGGGCGTGTCAAACCCCAGGGTCCGGGCCCCCTGGGCAACTGGGGTCAGGAAACGGCGCACCGCGGCGGGAGAAAGGGGCAAGCTGCCGGCCTCTCCCCGATAGGCCCGGTAGAGGGCGGCTAGCAGACGAAAGACCTCGATTCCCGGGCCGAAGAGGCCGGCGTGCCCGGCCACGCCCCCTGCGGCCCAGGCATTTTCGTCGTGCACCTCGCCAAAGACCCGGCGCCCGGCAATGAGGCCGGTTTCGGTGGCGGCATAAACCTGGTCGGCGGTTTGGCGCCGGCCGTTTTCCGTGGTCAGACCGGCGCGGTCCGGGATGGGCAAGGGGTTGAAGCCCAGGACTTCCAGCCCTAAGGGACGGTAAATCTTTTCGGCGCAGAAGCGGTCCAGGGTCAGGCCGGAGACGGTTTCCACCACCGCCTGCAGGAGCATGAAGCCCAGGTCGCTGTATAGGGTGGCGGTGTCCGGGGGCTGGAGCAGAGGTGCGGCCGCGGCCAGGCGAGGCAAGAGGGCGCGGCGGGCCGCCGGGGGCGCCTGAAGAATTTCCAGGTAAAAGGGCGCCCAGGCCGGCAATCCGGCCCGGTGGGCCAGAAGGCTCCCGAGGCTCAAGGGGCGCTTGTCCGGCGGCAGCCAGGCCTCGCCGGGCAGGAGCTCCCCCAGGGTGGCCGTGGGCGTGAGCCTGCCGCCGTCCAGCAGCGAGAGCAACGCCAGGGCAGTGGCCAGGGGCTTGGTGAGGGAGGCCAGATCGAAGACGGTAGCCGGGCTGGCGGCCCGGGCCCCCGGGTCCCGGGAGAGCCGGCCCACCGCGGCTTGCCAGCGCAGCTCACCACCCACCCCCGCCAGGGCCACCGCGGCGGTGTAAATACCTCCGGTGAGGCCATCTTCCAGGAGCCGGGTCAGCGGGGTGAACATGATAGGGTGGAGTGAGCAGGGAGCAGTGAGCAGTGAGCAGTAACAGGTGAGCAGTAAGCAGTGCGCAGGGAGACGTGGCCGTTTAGTGGTGACAGCGCTTCAGATGGGAGGCCTGGCTGCCGAACTACCTGCCAGACTGTCATTCTGACGGAGCGGCGCGACCGAAATATCATAATCTCACAAAAAATGGTTTTCGAAAGGGTTCCAATCAATTCCCCTTGCATGTGACCCCGACTTTTTTCCCCCTTGCTAAACTGCTTCCTGTTCACTGCTCACTGCTCACTCCTTCTCCAGGGCCAGGCTGATGAGACGGTCCAGGAGGGCCGGAAACTCCAGGCCCGCGGCCCTGGCGGCCTGGGGGAAGAGGCTGGTGGCGGTCATCCCCGGGATGGTGTTAGTCTCCAGGACGTAGATTTCCCCATCCCGGACGATCATGTCGGTGCGGGAATATCCCCGGCAGGCCAAGGTGGCGTGGGCCGCCAGCGCACATTGCTGCGCCTGGGCGGCGAGCTTGGGCTCGAGCCTGGCCGGACAGATCTCCCGGCTGGCCCCGGGCTGGTACTTGGCCTCGTAGTCGAAAAAGCGGTAATCGCTTGTGGGGACGATCTCCACCAGGGGCAGAGGCACAGGGTCCCGGTTGCCGAGGACGCCGCCGGTGATCTCGGCGCCCTGGACGAACTCCTCCACCAGCACCCGGGAGTCGTAGGCAAAGGCCGCGGCCAGGCCTGCTTCCAGTTCCGGCAACCGGCGCGCCAGGGTGACGCCGATGCTGGAGCCTTCGTTGGCCGGCTTGATGACCACGGGCAACCCCAGTCTCTCTTCAAGTGCCCGGGGGCTGGGGGCCTGCTCCCGGGGGAAGGCCAGGCCCGCGGGGACCTTTAGTCCGGCCCGCTGATAGAGGGCCTTGCTCAACTCCTTGTCCATGGCCAGGGCCGAGCCCAGGACTCCGGAGCCCTGGTAGGGGATCTCCAGGAGATCCAGCAAACCTTGCATGGCGCCGTCTTCTCCACCCCGGCCGTGCATGATGATCAGGGCCACCTGAAGCTGCGGGGCGTCCGCCACCAGCAGCCCCAGGTCGGTGAGGGGATCGTAGCGCCGGATATCATACTTAGTCTTATCCAGAGCCTCAAAGACCTGGGTGCCGCTTTTTAAGGAGACTTCCCGCTCTGAAGATTTGCCCCCGGCGATCAAAGCCAGCCGCATCTTTGCCATGCTTCCCTCCGGCAGATAGTTGCCAGGTCACCTCTCTGCCATCAGAACCGCGGTTTGGGGAGAGATGGTTATATCTAGAGGTCATCCAGTTTTTCGTTAATCCAGCCATATTCCCGGACTGCCTACTGGCAAGCTCCACCTCCCTGAGAGGGGAGGGGGCTGGGGAGAGGCAACTGAGCCGCCTTTAAAACTCCAAGGACGATACCAGCCCCAACCGGTGTCAGCCCCTCGCCGGGGGAGGGAATTTTGCCGCGGTTGCCGGGTGCTGCGCTCCGAAATTATTGATCTCGTCAGGTATGGCATTGAAAATGACTTCAGGGCCACAGGGCAGGGAGGCGAACAAATTCTTTTCCAAGGCCTGGCTCTTGACCTCCATGGCGGCGATGCGCACCAGGGCCTCCGGGGTGCGTCCGTAACGCTCCTTCAGGTCGGCGAAGCGCTCCGCCAGGCTTACTATTCGGGTGTGGAGCACCCGCTTGTCGGCATAGTTGACCACCTCGGCTTCCCTGAGCGGCCGCGGGTCCTTAACCAAATCCTCCGCCAGGCGCACGTGCTCCAGCACCACCTGGGCCAGCTCCGGGTAACCCAGGGAGGAGAGGACCTCGGCCCCCCAGCGGGCATGGTTCTGAGCAGTTCCCAGGCAAGGGGTCTTCCCCAGGTCATGGAGCAGGGCCCCGATGCTGATCAGAGGCAGATGCAGCTCCAAGCCCGCGGCTGCCAGGGCCTGCCCCAAAACCTCGGCTACCTGCATTACCCGGTAACTGTGCTCCCGGACGTTGGGCAGCATGCCGTGGGCCGTCATCAGGGCCAGGCAGTCGTTATAGGTGGGCAGGGATATGCCAGTGATATCCGCATCCCGGGGAACCAGGTCACTTTTCACTTAGACACCGTATCGCCATTAATTCTCGCAGCCAGGCTCGCGCCGGGGGATGTCCAGTTGCATCGCAGCCCCGCTTTGCAAGCTTAACCTGGCAAGCGGGATCCAAAAGAAGAGAGGCGGCGGGCCGCGCCCAGCCTAAATTTTTTTCACCAGGACCGTGGCATAGGCGGCTATCCCCTCCCCCCGCCCGGTGAAGCCCATCTGTTCGGTGGAGGTGGCCTTGAGGTTGAGGTCCTCCGGGGCCAGGCCCAGGATGGGCGCCAGCTTGGCGTTCATCTCCGGGAAATGCGGCCCCAGGCGGGGAGCCTCACACACCACCACGGCGTCCAGGTTCACCGGCTGGTAGCCTCGCTGCCTGACGATTGCCATAATCTTTTCCAGGAGGAGGAGGCTGGAGATATCCTTAAAGGCCGGGTCATGATCCGGGAAGTGGCGGCCCAGGTCACCGGCGCCCACGGCGCCCAGGAAGGCGTCGCCGATGGCATGGCTCAGGACGTCGGCGTCGGAGTGACCCAGGAGCCCCAAATGATAGGGAATGGCCACCCCCCCCAGGATCAGGGGGCGTCCCGCCGCAAAACGGTGGGCGTCATAACCCAGGCCGATCTTCACGCCGCAGTCTCCTCTTGCGCATCAGGGGCAGAATCGCCTCCGCCAAGGCCAGATCTTCGGGGGTGGTGATCTTCAGGTTCAGGGGCGAGCCGGCCACCACCACCACCTGCTTAAGGAGCTGCTCCACCAGGGAGGACTCGTCGGTGCCGTAAAAATTGCGGCTGTAGGCCTCGGTAAAGGCCCGCCACAGCAAGGCCGCCTGGAATGCCTGGGGCGTTTGAATCTGCCAGATATCCTTGCGTTCCAGGGTATGTTGGATCTCCGCCGTGGCATTGACGGTCTTCAAGGTATCATGGGCCGGCACTCCCAGGACGGCGCCGCCGTGGCTCCGGGCCGCCAGAATCAACTTCTGGACCTGATCCGGAGTGACGAAGGGCCGCACTCCGTCGTGCACCAGGATGATTTCCAAATCATCTTCATTTTGTAAGGCCTTGAGGGCATTGTAGACGCTGTCCTGGCGTTCCT
>JBKQLU010000035.1:0-40004 GCA_052326585.1 Desulfobaccales bacterium
CGGCCACCAACATGGTGGGGGAGGAAGGCTCCATCTTCCGGTTTGCCTTTAAGCACAGCGTCTCCATGGTCCTGGTCATCTCTCTCATCGCCCTGCTCCAGGCCTATGTCCTGAAGTTCATGGTGCCGTGAGCCGGCAGTTATTATAGGGAGCATTACGGGGTCCCGAGGGCAAGGGCGCCGAAGGACTGGAAATCCACTCTAGGAGGGAGTGCCAATTATGGACAAAGAGCAGATCCGTGATGCGCTGCGGCGCATTGTCGGGAAGGACAACGTCCTATGGAAGGACGTCGATCTGGTGGTCTACAGCTACGATGCCGGGCTTGCCAAAGGCAGGGCGGGCCTCGTCGCCTTCGTCGAGAACAGCGATCAGGTAGCTCAGATCGTCTCGCTCCTCTACAGGGAAGGCATAAGCTACGTAGCCAGGGGCTCAGGTACGAACCTCACGGGCGGCACCGTCCCCACGGATGGGGGCGTCGTCATCGAGTTTTCCCGGATGAACCACATCCTGGAGATCGATATCGAGAACGAGAGGGTCGTCGTCGAGCCGGGGATCTACAATCTGGCGGTCCAGAACGCGCTGGCGGAAAAGGGCTACTACTACGCCCCTGACCCCGCGAGCCAGAAGGTCTGCTCGATGGGGGGCAACTTCGGGGAGAACGCCGGCGGACCCCACTGTCTCAAGTACGGCGTCACTAGCAACCACATGCTCGGTGCAGAAATCGTTCTGCCCAACGGACAGAAGACCTGGATAGGCGGTAAGGCCCTCGACCCGCCCGGTCCTGACCTGATGGGGCTTCTGGTCGGTTCGGAGGGCACCCTTGGCATAGTGACGAAGATGGTCTGCCGCATCATGCGCAGCCCTGAGCGGGTGGTCACCATGCTCGCCATCTTCAAATCAGTCGAGGCGGCCGGCCAGACCGTCTCCGATATCATCGCCGAGGGGATCCTCCCGGCAACACTGGAGATCATGGACAACGTCGTGATCAGAGCGGTAGAGGACTCGATGCACGCGGGCTATCCCCTCGATGCCGAAGCGGTCCTCCTGATCGAGCTCGACGGCCTCATGAACGGCATGGAGGAGCAGGCGAAGAGGATCACGGAGATCTGTGAAGAGGATGGCGCGACGAGCTACAGGCTCGCCAAGGACAATAATGAGCGCAACAGCCTCTGGGCAGGGCGCAGGGGCGCCTTCGGTGCGGTGGCCAGGGTGCGGCCCGCCTATCTCGTCTGCGACGCGACGGTTCCCCGCACCCAACTCCCGAAGGCCCTGAGCGAGGTGAAGAGGATCAGCGAGAAATACAGGCTCCCCATAGGCAACGTCTTTCACGCGGGTGACGGCAACCTCCACCCCCTTATCATGTTCGATGACCGCGATGCCGACGAGGTCGCCAGGGTGCACAAGGCGGGAAGCGAGATCCTGAAGGCGTGCGCCGATCTGGGCGGCACGATCAGCGGCGAGCACGGCATAGGCTCGGAAAAGCTACATGGGATGCACTTAATATTCCAGAAAGGCGACATCGGGATGATGCGCGACATCAAGGAGGCGATTGATCCGAAGGGGCTCTGCAACCCCGGAAAGGTCATCCCCAAAGAAGAGGCGGGACCTTGATGAACAAGCCAACTACCGGTAACGGCGCGCCCCTTCGGATCCTCGAGTCCATGGGCGTTGCGGCCAAGCACGTGGAACGGCCCAAGAAGGAGAGGGAGGCGCAGCAAATCCTCGCCAGGGCCGGGAAGGAGAAGCTGACTGTTCTGCCCCTGGGAGGGGGCACAACCATCGCAGCGGGAACACTGCCCGAGCGCGTCGATATCGTTCTCGACACGACCGGGATGGCAGGGGTCGCAGCCTTCGACATATCGAACCTGAATATGACGGTCCTCAGCGGGACCACCCTGGACGGCATAAACGAGTTTCTCGCCGGCCAGGGCAAAGGTTTTTTCCTCCCCCTCGACCCGCCCTTTTCAGACAGGGCGACGATCGGCGGCGTCTACGCCGCGAACGGGAGCGGTCCTTCCCGCCTCCGCTACGGCACCATGCGGGACCAGTCGCTGGGCGTCCGGGGGATCGAAGCCGGGGGGGGCGAGATAGGCTTCGGGGGCAAGACCGTAAAGAACGTTTCCGGGTATGACCTGACCAAGTTCCTTATTGGCTCCGCCGGCAGTCTCTGTCTCATCACCGCCATCAACCTGCGGGTCTATCCCCTGCCCGGGGCCTCGTCAGTCTGCGAGGTGACCTTCCAGAAGCTCGAAGAGGTCGAGAAATTCCTTCAGGCGCTCCGCTCCTCGGTTCTCATACCTTCAAGCGTGGTAGTCGAGCCGGGAAAGGGGGGCTTCAGAATCCTGGCTGCCTTCGAGGGTCACCCCCTCGCGGTGGAACGGGAGAACCAGGATCTCCTCGCCATGGCAGGCAACCTGGGCGGCAAGGGGGAGGCCAAAATGGGCCGGGACGTCATGAGGCATGAGGTCAAGGAGGCCATCGAGGCCGACGCCGACGCCATGGCGATCAAGGTAACCGTGCCCATCTCCGAGGGTCCCCGGGCGCTCGCCAAGCTTGCGGACCTCGCAGGCGGCGCCAAGACGGTGCTCTATGCTGGCAACGGCGTACTTTTAGTATATGGGGCGGACGAGCGGATCATCGCAGGGGCAAAGGCCCTGGCGTCGCACGGCTATGTCGTCCCCTTGCGGCTCCACCGGAGCCTGCTCTCCAAATGGGGGCCGAGGGTAGACGCTACTCTCGAGCAGCTCGTGCTGCGGCCCATCAAAGAGAAGCTTGACCCGGCGAGTCTCTTTCCCCCGATCGTCTAGAGAGGAATATCCATGGATCAACAATATGAAAGCGTCTATGAGGAAGTCTCAAAGTGCAACCGTTGCGGCTTCTGCCAAGCCCACTGTCCCATATTCGCGGTCACGGGGGTAGAGAAGAGCGTGGCCCGCGGCCATAACGTCCACGTGCGCCTTCTGGCCGAAGAAAAGATGGAGATCGGCCCGGACTTCAAGGACCCGCTCTTCGAGTGCCTCCTCTGCAAGGCCTGCGTGGCCAACTGCTTCCCGGCAGTGAGAACGGATAAGGCCGTCATAGCAGGAAGGGCAGAGTACATCAAGCGCGTCGGCCAGCCCAAGGCCATGAAGTTCCTCTTTCACACACTGCTCCCGGACCAGGAGAAGATGGCGAAGTACGTACGCCTCCTTGCCTTCGCCAAGAACACCGGCCTCTCCAAGCTCGCCAGGGCCATGGGCATCCTGAGCTGGTTCGGCAAGGATTTGGGAAAAGCCGAGGGCCTGATCGACATGATGCCGGGAACGGGAAGCTTCTTCCGGCAAAGGATCGGGAGCCTTCGACTCGAGCCTGCAAAGGCAAAGATGGAGGTGGGCTACTTCGTCGGCTGCGGCTTCAACTACATGCTGCCCAAGATAAGCGAGTCGACCATCGCGGTGCTCGTCGGCCAGGGGGCCAAGGTAAGGATCGCAGACAACTGCTGCTGCGGCCTTCCGGCTTACGCCTACGGCGATCTGGAGGCCGCCCGCAACATGGCCGGAAAGAACATCGAGGCGCTCGAGAAGCTGAACACCGAGGTAATAGTCACAGAGTGCGGTAGCTGCTCGTCCTTCCTGAAGGAGTATCCCGAGCTGTTCGAGGACAACGAGGCCATGAAGAAGCGCGCCATGGGGCTCTCGAAGAAGGTGAAGGGCTTCAGCGAGTTCATGGTTACCCAGGTCGGCGAGCTCGCGGCCAACTCGCTTTCCGGCCAGAAGGTCACCTACCACGACCCCTGCCATATGAGCCGCTACCAGGGAGTGGTGAAGGAGCCGAGGGAGCTGCTGAAAAAGATATCCGGCCTAACCTATGCCGAGATGCCCGAAGCAGACAGGTGCTGCGGCGGGGGGGGCGGCTACCACATCACACGCTACGAGCAGTCGATGAAGGTTCTGGAAAGGAAGATGGAGAACCTGAAAAAGACCGGGGCGGACATATTGACAACGGAGTGCCCGGGCTGCTTCCTTCAGTTGAGGCACGGGGTCAGAAAGGCAGGGCTGCCGACGAAAGTCCTCCATATCAGCGAGTTGATCATGGAGGCTACCCGCCGCTAAGCTCCTGTGATTTTGTATATAGTTCCCATTTAATGATAGGCTCGCTCCGGCTGCCCCATTCTGTCTGCGGAGATTAAGACACATGCGTCCTCGCATCTTCAGGGCCACGAATATCGTACTTGGGCTGCTTTGCCTGATGTACTTCCTTACCTACATTGACCGCGTGAACATCAGTACGGTAGTTGCGTCCAGCCAGTTTCTGAAGGAAATTCCGCTGACTAAGGTGCAGATGGGGTTCGTGTTCTCCGCCTTCGCGTACCCGTACCTGCTGTTCCAGGTGATCGGCGGCTGGGTGGCTGACAAATTCGGCCCACGCAAGGCACTCACAGTGTGCGGCATTATCTGGGCGGGCGCTACCATCGCCAGCGGTCTGGTACACGGCTTGGTCAGTCTGTTCGTGGCCCGTGTCATCCTCGGCTTTGGCGAGGGCGCCACGTTCCCGACAGCAACTCGGGCAATGTCGTACTGGATGCCAAAGGAGAAGCGAGGCTTCGCGCAAGGGATTACGCATGCCTGCTCGCGCCTAGGCAACTCGCTGACGCCATGGCTGGTCGCTTTCCTCATACTCACCATCTCCTGGCGCGGCTCGTTCATCATCATCGGCGTCATTAGTACGGTGTGGGCGCTGGCTTGGGGGCTCTACTTCCGTGATGATCCGAACCAACACAGCGGTGTTACCCCCGAAGAGATTGCCTCGTTACCTCCATACGGCTCCAAGAAGACCAGTGACGTAAAGGTGCCCTGGAGCCGCCTGATTCCGCGCATAGTGCCCGTGACGGTGGTCTACTTTTGCTATGGTTGGATTCTGTGGCTCTTCCTCAGCTGGATCCCGTCGTTCTTTAAAGGGCAGTATCACCTTGACCTGCAGAAGTCGGCGCTGTTCGCGTCCGGTGTCTTCATTTCAGGCGTGGTCGGAGACACCCTGGGCGGCCTCGTCAGCGACAAACTGTACGAGAAAACGCATAATCCGAAATTCGCCCGCTGCTATATGGTGGCGCTCATGATGTTTTTTTGCGGGATCTCCCTCGTTCCCATTATTTATACCCGCAACATGACCGTGGTTGCTTTGGCGCTGAGCGCCGGGTTTTTCTTCGCGGAGATGACGATTGGACCGATGTGGGCAATCCCTATGGACATCGCGCCGAAGTTTTCCGGTACGGCTAGCGGCCTGATGAATACTGGTTCGGCTCTGGCCGCCATCATCTCGCCGGTTGTCGGCGGTTATTTGATCCAGGAGACCGGCAACTGGATGCTGCCCTTTATTGTTTCCATGGGCGTGATCCTGGTTGGGGCGGCACTGTCGTTCACCATGCATCCCGAACGGCCACTTGCTGAGATTACTGCGCCGACAGGGACATGAGACCGGCTGCGGCGAACAATCCAATGCCGGACGAGATCACAGCCCTGCTGGCGAACACTCGGCTGATTCTGCGCGAGACACAGCGTGCGGTGACGCCGTTGGGTGGGGTTGCTGTAGAGGCTGGAGTTTGTTGCGAAGCTTCGTACAAATACTCAGCAATTTCGAAGGCGTATTCTATCAACAATGTTCACGGACCGACTATTGGCATCCTGAACAATAGTTGCGAACCTGGAAATCTGCGCAGTCGCAGTTATGTCGGAGTGAAGTCAATCACTATCCGCAGCCTGGCTAATGAACCGCGGTGAGTTAGGTTGCTGTTGCGGCTACCGATTGCTGCCCAGGAAGTCCATAGCCGCCTGCACGCCGCCCGCCTTATGAGGCACGCCGGCCGCGCCTAGTCCCATTTCCACCCCCGCCAGTGAGCCGACCAGCATGAGATCGTTGAAGTCGCCGAGATGGCCGATGCGGAAGACTTTGCCTTTCACTTTTCCCAGGCCAGTTCCCAGCGAGATGTCGTACTTCTCGAGGGCGATATTGCGGAAATGATCGGCATCATGACCTGGCGGCATGACGACTGCAGTCAAAGCATTCGAGTATTCGCGCGCATCCAGGGGGAGGAGCTCGAGTCCCCAATGCCGAACCGCAGCTCGCGTGGCCTCGCCATGACGACGATGTCTGGCAAAGACTGTCTGCAGCCCTTCCTCCAATAACATCGCGATGGCTTCACGAAGGCCATACAGCAGATTCGTGGCTGGCGTGTAGGGGAAGAAGTAGCTGGCATTCGCCTTCAGCATCTCCTCCCAATCCCAGTAGGACCGAGGTGTGCGGCTTGACTTGCTAGCGGCTAGGGCTTTCTGCGAAACCGCGTTAAAGCCGAGGCCGGGCGGCAGCATCAATCCCTTTTGCGAGCAGCTTACGGTAACATCAGCGCCCCATTCGGTGTGCTTGTATTCGATGGAGCCCAGGGAAGAAACGGTGTCAACCATCAGAAGCGCGGGATGGCGGGCCTTGTCCATGGCCTTGCGGATTTCAGGCATCCGGCTGGTTACTCCGGTGGAAGTCTCGTTATGCACGACCATGACCGCCCGGATTGCCTGGGTACGGTCTTCGGCAAGCCGCGCCTCTACTTGGGCCGGATCCACCCCATGGCGCCAGTCACCCGGCACGAACTCCACATCCAAACCCCAGCGCCGCCCCATGGCTTGCCACAAAGTGGCAAAGTGCCCGGTTTCAAACGCTAAAACCTTGTCCCCTGGCGAGAGTGTATTGACAATGCACGCTTCCCAGGCTCCGGTGCCTGAACTTGGAAACACCAGCACCGGATCTGAGGTCTGAAAGATGGCGCGGCAGCCCTCTAAAAATTCCTTTCCGAGCTGGGAAAAAACAGGACCGCGGTGGTCAATGATCGGCCGGTCCATGGCACGCAGAATGCGATCCGGAATATTAGTGGGACCTGGAATTTGCAGAAAATGACGGCCGGGGCGGTGCTCCATGATTTCCTCCTAGAGGGTCCGATTGCAAGCAATTTTATATCAGGATGGCTAAAGGGAAGCAATCGCTATTACCGCACCAGGGCGGCTTCGAGAACACGCGACACGTGTACGGCCGTCCGGCTGCTGCCATCGGCAATCTGCTGCCTGCAGCTGGTGCCATCGGCAACTATGACTGCCCCCTGAGGTGCCTTTCGTATCGCGGGCAGAAGGTCACGTTCCGCCATGCGCATCGAAACCTCCTGATGCCCCGTCTCGTAGCCGAAGGCGCCCGCCATCCCGCAGCAGCTTGATTCGATCTGCTTGACCATAAGACCGGGAACGAGTTGCAACGCTGCGACTACGTCCGGCATGGCTCCAAACGCCTTCTGGTGACAATGGCCGTGAAGGAATGCTTCCCGCGGACCGTCATTGCGGAAAGCTAGCTTAAGTTTGCCGCTCCGGGCTTCTCTCGCCAGGAACTCCTCAAACAGAACGGCTTGTGCGGCCACGGCATCAACCGCGTCCCCTCTCAGGATCACCTTCAACTCATCGCGGAGAGTAAGCAAACAGGACGGCTCTATGCCGATGATGGGAAGACCGCGCTGAGCATAGGCGCCTACGGACTCCACCAGTCGTGACATTTCTGCGCGTGCCTGCGCGACCAAACCGGCGCTTAGGAAGGTACGGCCACAGCAGAGTGGCCGAGATGGGGTCGGCTCGATCACGGTGTATCCGCCAGCCTCCAGGACCGCGCGCGCTGCCCGGGCATTTTCCGGCTCGAAGTATCGGCTGAAACAATCCACGAACAGGACCACTTCACCGCGGTCACCCTCTTTCTGAGGCGCTGGCCGGTAAAAATCGCGGCGCCAATTGGGTAGTTTTCGCCGCGCGCTCAGGCCTGTGAAGCGTTCGGCGACAGCAGCCAGCACCGGAATCCGATTCCGCAAATTGATCAGGGGAGCAAGCCGGCTCGCCCAACTCGCATAACGCGGCAAGTAGGCGGTCAGTTTTTCACGCCTTGTGGTGCCATGACGCTGGTGCCACTGGTGAAGAAACTCGATCTTCATGCGCGCCATATCGACACCGGTCGGGCACTCTCGCTTGCAACCTTTGCAACTGACGCAAAGGTCCAGTACCTCTTTCATGCCGTCGGAAAACAGAGCGTCGGGCCCGAGCTGGCCGGTGAGCGCCAGGCGAAGACTATTGGCACGTCCGCGCGTGAGGTCTTTTTCATCGCCTGTGGCGATGTAACTGGGACACATCACACCTGCGTCAGCCTTACGGCAGGTCCCATTGTTGTTGCACATTTCCACGGCGCCGAGAAACCCGCCCCAATCCGACCAATCGAGAGCGGTATCCAGCGGCATGGCAGCGTACCCCGGCTTGTAGCGGAACAGCCGCCGATCATCCATGCGCGGCGCCCGCACGATTTTGCCAGGATTGAAGAGGCTGGTTGGATCGAAGGCGTCTTTCACAGCTTCAAAGGCGCCTACCAACTGCTTGCCGAACATAACCTCGTGAAACTCGGAGCGCACCAGCCCGTCGCCGTGTTCGCCCGAGTGGGACCCCTTATACTCCCGCACGATGGCGAAGGCTTCTTCCGCGATCCGGCGCATCTTCTTCACATCCGTTGGATCTTTCATGTTCAGCACGGGGCGGACATGCAAGCAGCCGACGGAGGCATGCGCATACAGCGTTCCCTTGGTCCCGTTCTTTTCAAACATCTCGGTAAGGCGGTCGGTATACTCCGCCAGGTCCTCCAGCGGGACGGCGCAGTCTTCGATGAATGAAACCGGCTTGCCAGCACCTTTCATTGACATCATGATGTTCAAGCCGGCTTTGCGCACCTCGGCAAGTTTCGCCTGCACTCCCGTGTCGGTCGCCCGGACGACTGCGTCCGGATACCCCAGATCGGCAACGAGGCCTTCCAACCGGGTAAGGCACGCCAGTAATTCCGCGTAGTCTTCCCCGGCGAATTCCACCAGCAGTAGAGCTTCGGGATTGCCTTTCACCAGACTAGCGATAGTCGGCTGGAAGGCCGGGATTTGGCGCGCTAAATCCAGCATGGTACTGTCCACCAGCTCCACTGCGGTCGGACCCAGCTTGACGATGTGCTGTACCGCATTCATGGAATCGCGAAACCGTCCGAAATGGCAGACACCCTGGACTTTGTGAGTCGGAAGACGATGCAACTGCAGCTTGATCTTGGTGAAGAACCCGAGAGTCCCTTCGGAACCGACCAAGAGTTTTGCCAAATTCTGCGGCCACTCGCCCAGCGTCTGGATGTTGTAGCCGGCGACATTGCGCATCGCCTTTGGATAACGCCGCGTAATCTCCTCAGCATTGTTGAGATAAAGGGCGCGCAGCGCGGCTGCCAGCTCGGCGACGCGGCCAGGCGCGGCGCTGAGGTTTTCCGGAATCTCACCAAAAGGGATTCGCGATCCGTCAGCGAGCACCGCTTCGATCTCTAGTACGTTGTCCATCATGATTCCGTACTTGATGGATCGGCCGCCGGAGGAATTGTTGCCGGTCATGCCGCCGATCGTGGCGACGCTGGCTGTGGATACGTCGATAGGGAAGTGCCATCCGGTCGGCTTGAGTTCTTTATTGAGCTGATCCAGCACGAGGCCTGGTTGCACCGTCGCAGTGCCGCGTTCCACGTCGAGCTCCAGCAGCCGGTTCATGTGGCGGCTGGTATCCATGACCACCGCTTCATTCACGGTCTGGCCAGATTGCGAACTGCCTCCGCCTCGGGGTAGCACGGGGACGCCCTCTTGGCGCGCGATCGCAATGGCAGCTTCGACGTCGTCCGTGTCCAGCGGCAAAGTCACACCAATGGGTTCGATTTGATAGATAGAGGCATCCGTGGAGTAGCGGCCACGGCTGAAAGGGTCGAACAGAACTTCCCCGCGCAGTGCCCGCTTCAGACGAGTGGCTAAGCCAGGATCACCAATCCTATTCCCCATCACCGCCCTCCAAAGAATCATTTTGAAACGATCCCGCTGTAGCCACCTCGCCCGTGACAGCCGCTCCCAAACGCCTTTACCTGGCCAGATTCCGGTCGGGAATATCTCCTGGCACCTCTATCCAGACCGGCGGATGGAATTTCAGCGGTATGCAGATCAAGCCGGCAACGACCGCCATGACTCCTGACAGAGCTATCGTATACGTGAACCCGAAGGCACCAATGAGAACCGCGGAAAGGACGCCGCCGAAAATTCCGCTGAGCCCTTTAGCGATGGCGTAGAGAATGCCGTAGTTCGAACCTGACGCCACGCCGCCATAGTAGTGCCCGATAATGGTCGGGAACAAGCCGAAGGTAGCACCCCAGCAGAAAATGGCGGCAATGGTCGCGAATACAAAGAGCCCCTGGCTGATTAACGCCCCGCCAATCAGCGTCAGGAACAGGAATAAGCCGGACAGGATACAGCTCCAGATCAGGGCAACTTCCCGGCCGATATATTCGGACAGCCACCCCGCTACGGGACGGCCAAGGCCGCTGGCTATGGCCAAACCTCCTGCCGCCGCGGTCGCCGCCGCGGCCGTGAATCCGAAGCTCCGGGAATATTCCACCGCCTTGCTGACCCCGGTGAGCCCCGCGCTGGTAACCCCTATTAATACCGCGACCAGAATCCACATCTGCCAGGTTTGCAAGGCCTCTCCCAAGGTGTACTCATGTTCGCACGGTCTTTTGGCCGGGCCCGGCTTCGGTACCCATCCCGGCGGCTTCCAGCCGCCCGGAGGATCCTTCATGAACAAGCCGCAAATAATCGCGAGGCCGCCGATGACTGCCGCCATGATGTAAATGACATGGAAGAATACGGCCGGCGGTGAGCTTTTAGGGATAGCCCGGATGGGAAAGATGAAGGGCAAGGCGCCCCACGCGAAAGCCCCGGCTATTAACCCTGCAGTGAGGCCCCGCTTGTCTGGGAACCACTTGTTGGCCGTCGTCACCGCGGTGTTGTAAATAAAGCCGGCAAAGAAGCTGCCGATAGACCACATGATAAGAACAAAGGCATACGACGGCCCCGAGGAGGTGCAAAAAATACCCAAACCCACTAGCAAGCTACTGATTATGGTAATCCAGCGGGGACCGAATCTGTCCCGCAAAATTCCACCGGGTAAGGTTCCTATCGATTCAAAGACCACGAACAGGGTGAACATCCAACCAATCTGGACATGCGACCAGGTATAGATACTGCCTATGGGGCCCGCCATGGAGCTCCAGGCATACTCATACGGGCTGATTAGGGCCATGGCCATAAATGCTGCGATGAATACAACCCAGCGGCTATAACCAAGAATTTCCTTGTCAGTCGGGTAGCTGGTAGTCGCTGCCATCGATTCGCTGGACATTTTGCTTTCTCCTTGATGATATTAGTAAGTGCAATAAATAGATTAATTCATTCTAACTAGTTGGCTAAAAGCAATCTCATGGCGTCAACAGCAGATGCGGCATCTAGAGCGTATTCACCTCCTCTTTCGTTGTGGCCAGCACCCGGTTACCCAAGCTTCAGGCCGGATCACATCGGCGCCAAGAGTTCTTTTACCTGAGGCGTGGTTAACCCCGTCGTCAGCCGATAACTCAGCAAGTAGGGCAGGGGTTATTTGTATACGCCGAACTCTCTGGCAGCCTTGAACATGGCTACGACATTTTCCGGAGGAATGTCGTTCTGGATATTGTGAACTGCAGCCAGAACATAGCCGCCGTTTTTCCCAAGAGACTCGATCTGTTTCTTAACTTCCTGGCGCACCTCTGCAACCGAGCCCTGAGGCAGGATGGTGTGAGTGTCGATGGCACCCCAGAAGCTGAGTCTGTCGCCAAATTTTTCTTTCAATCCTGCGGTGTCCATCCCAGCAGCCGAAATCTGAACCGGGTTTAGAGCGTCGACGCCTATTTCGATGAAATCGTCCAGGAGAGGCGCAATGGCGCCGTCACAGTGATAGAGGATCTTGGCATCGCTGTGGGTCTTAATGAAGTCGAAGATCTTCTTGTGCCTCGGTTTAATGATCTTGCGGTAAGTTTTCGGGGAACACATCAGGCTTTCCTGGGTGGCAAGGTCGTCGTGGACAAACATGACGTCGACATACTTCCCGATTTCCGCCAGAACTCTCTCCCCGATCTTGAGATCGACATCCAGAATACGATCCATTATTGCCTCAATGATGGGATGATTCATGCCCATATCAAGGAACCAGTCCTCATATCCACGGATAAACTGACTAAGTGAAACCGGGGGTCTGGGGAATACGCCTGCGATTGCAAAGTCGGTCTCTTCTCTCAGCCTTTTAGCCTGTTCTTTCAGACCCTTATAGCGTTCGGGATCGTCCGCCTTTGGCCAGGGATAGCGCTCCACGTCTTCCAGAGTCAATTCGCCCGGCATGGGGTGTTTGGATATGAAAGAAGGTCCTTCCTCCGGTTTCTTCCAGGGTATGCCCCACTCATCCAGAAAGGTGTTGGGGTCGGGAAGGGCCGTGAGCCTCCAGTATTCGTTCCAGGAGGCGTCATAGCGGGGCACAACCATGCGCGTGTCGATATCCAGAGCCTGGAGGACCTTTTCAGCCGGTTTCACCACGCTGGCCCATTTGCGCATCACCTGGGGTTCATCATGGAGATTCAGGTATTGTGTAAGCCGCGCATACGCATCTAGTGCTATACTCGAGGCATAGGTCCCACCGAGATCGATGGGAACCCGATCGGGTTCTTGATGATTGAGAGCTCTTAGAACGCGTTCCCTGTGTGTCATTCCCATCTGGTTTTTCTCCTTTCCGAGCTTTTCATCTAGATCTATGCCGGGATTATTCCATCAGGTTGGAAAAAATCGCCGCTGCTTCTGTTGTCAAATCAAAGTACAGGTTTCTCGGCTGGCCTGGACTCGTAAATATAATGCCTTGAACATATAACAATATAATATCTAATAGCATAAATCGCTGGGTAATGTAGAAATGTTCTCTCTGGGGCTTTTTCCCTCTACGGGTTCGCTGTCATCGACCTGGGCCCTTGCCAGGCATCTCTGCTAATGGTGCCGTGAGTACGGCATTGCTTCCTAACATACGGCAAATCGCCTTGAAATAAATCCCTTGACCCGCCCCCCGGGGACTAAATCCGGGCACCCTCAGCGAAAGAGGAATCTCGTGAGATGGAGGTTGTAACGAAAATATTCCGCTTCGGGGAGGTCCCCGTTCCAGTTGTAAATGAGCAGCGGCACATCCGACTCATACAATGAACCGTGGGCGCGGTAGGTACCCGGCAAATCCTCCCCCGGAGTTTCGAGGTCCCCGAAGACCGTGGCGCGGTCACCCAGTACCATGAGGTCACCGATATATTCTCCGGGAAGGCGGAATCTGGATACGGCCTCATCCCTGGTGATGACTTCCTCAACCCCTTCGAGGCCAAGGCAAATCCGGCGTACCATTTCCAGGTCGGAAGGTTTCTTGACCCAGACCCATGCCGATCCGGCGAAGTTCCGGTGATGCTTGATATAATAGTCGCGCTCCGGCGACAGGGCAAAGAGGACCGGCAGGCCTTGCCCGGCACAGGCCCGGCTCAAGTCCCAGCAGCGCCTCTTGAAGTTCATGCCATGGTCGGCGGTGATGAAGAAGGCCGCATCGGGAGCCGCTTTTTTCGCCTGGCCCAGGAGCCCGTCCAGCTTCGCCAAATGTTGGAGCGAGCCTGCTTCCTCAGGCGCCCACATATGCATGGGGTAATCAGTGGTGTGCATATAGATCACGCCGATCTCAGGACGGGTCTTGAGCAAGTCGACCGCGACACTCCAGAGCCATTCATTGATCTCGCTGGAGTAAATGTCCGCCGGGGCGCCGTAACGCTCGCTGAAATCAGCCGGAGGGGCTTCAGCGGCAACGGCCAGCAGCGTGTCCCGGTGGAACAGCTCCACCGGTTTCCTTTTGGAGGTGAGCAGCGCCCCCTGCACTCCCTGCTTAAGAGCTCGCTGAAAGATGGTGTCGGTTTTGATCAGGTCGGCGGCATTCATGTAGACTGCCCGGCCAGCGGCGCGATCATAATAGGAATTTGCTGAAATGCCGTGTTCATCCGGCCAGGCGCCGCAACAGACCGAGACATTGTTGGCATTCGTGACCGTGGGGACGACGGCTTTGACTGGACGGAAGAAACCCTCGCGGGCCATTCCATGCAGAACTGTCATCGGGCTCTTTTCATAATAGTCGCTACCCAGACCGTCGATGAGTGCCACGACGAGGCGCTGCCTGGATCCCTGATTTACCATTTTATCCGCCTCCTGATTGGCTATCGGTTTAGAGCAAAAACCAGCCGGCATCTGACCGCCGGAAGCTGCCAGTTAAAGAGTTAAATTCCGGGTAGGAAATATCTATCAGAAGATCTTGGGAAGGCACGAAATAGCTGATAACTAGCAGTTATCGAGATCTTTAAAGGCGGGTTTTCTGATTCCGGCTGAAAAGCCTTCTGGTCATCTCCCTGGCTCCCTTCGATCCACCACTCTAACTTAACAGGTGGATCAGTTTTTGGGAGGCAAGTCAGCCTGCCGCAGGCTTGCGGCCCAATAGCCATGATCACCTCCTTACCAAGGAGATTAAAAATGTCGCGCCAACATCTTGTCTTCAAAAGGGCGGCTGCGGTGGTCCCTTTTTCTATGGCCAAAACTCCTTTATCTGGTCCCCTCTTCTATGACCATAGACACGACCGCGCAGGCCATGACGAGGACGTTCTTTTTTGCCGGGAGGCAGGCCCGGGAGTGTCACCCTGCCATTATAAGCCTGCCTCCCTTCTATTATCCTAGCCGCTCACCTCTTCAAGGACGCGCCCTTTCGTCTCCGGGCCGAGCAGGAGAACGTTAAGCGCCGCGATGGCGAAGGAGATGGCGCCGAGGTTGAAGACCGCCCCAACCCCATAGGAGGAGATGATCAGCGGTATGACGGACGGGCCGATCAGCGCGCCCACCCTGCCCAAGGCCGATGCGGTGCCGCACCCCGTCGCCCGCGCCCTGGTCGGGAAGAGCTCGGGGGTGTAGGCATAGATGACCGACCACATGCCGAAGAAGAAGAACTGCATGATGGCTCCACCCACGATGACCTGCGTGGTCGTCACCGCGTGGCCGTAGAAGTAGGCCGCGACGCCGCTCAAGAGGACGTAGCCGGTGACGGCCGGCTTCCTTCCGAGCTTCTCGACCAAATAGGACGCCGAGAAGAAACCCGGCACGCCGAAGAGCGTCATATACAGGACGAACTCGATAGACTTTGTGATGGCGAAGCCCCTGTCCACCAGGAGCTTTCCCATCCAGGTGGTTATGCCGTAGTAGCCCAGGAGCGCGAAGAACCAGAGGGTCCACACCATGAGCGTGCGCACCCTGTACTTCTCCTTGAAGAGCTCCCAGAGGGAGAAGCCGCCTTTCAAGACTTCGTCGGGCACGCCGTCGCGGGCGGGCTCGGGGAGGGGTTTGCCGTAAGCCTTCTCTACCGCGGTCTCGATATAGCGCATCGTCGACTCGGCCTCCGCCATCCTGCCCCTTGCCTCGTACCAGCGCGGCGGCTCTGGAACCTTGCGGCGGATTACGAGGACGTAGGCTGCCGGGAGCCCGGTGGCGAGGAAGACCACCCGCCAGCCGCCGACGGGGATCAGGAGGAGGGCGACGACCCCAGCCAGGATGAAGCCGAGGGGCCAGAAGCCTTCGAGAAGGGCGATATATTTACCCCTTACCTTTGCGGGCATGAACTCGGAGACCATCGATTGCGCTATGGGGAACTCGGCCCCCATGCCGAAGCCCAGGATGAAGCGCATGCAAAGGAGGAACCCGTACGAAGGCGATAAGGCGCAGAGGATCGCCGCGCTGCCCCACAAGATCATACTGTACTGGAAGACGGTCTTCCGTCCTATGCGGTCGGCGAGCAGCCCGGCCAAGGCGGCGCCGAAGGCCATTCCGAACAGGCTGGCGCTGCCGAGAAATCCCGCCTTTGCCATGGTAAGTGAAAATGTCTTGCTTATGGGCGCCAGGAGGAAGGTCATCATCGCCAGGTCCATGGAATCGAAAAGCCAGGCGGTGGCGATGATGAGGAAGATGGTGCGCTGAAAACTGGTCAGGGGAAGTCGCTCCATTCTCTGAGGCAGGTTGAGCGCCATTCTACCCGCAGCCGCTTCGCTCTGTTCTTCGGTCATACGTCCTCCTTTGGCGATTCATTCACGGTGTCGGTCGGGAAAGAGACGGCAGGCACACCATCAGGCCAGCGGCAGCCTGCCATACCGCTCTATAATGTCGACTACCCTGCGGAGACGGTTGATATCCGAATGGATGGTCAGGTTGTCTCCCATGCCCATGATGAAGCGGGTGCCCGGCCTCATCTCGTCTATGAGGGCCTTGACGTAGGCGTCGAACTGGTCGTCGCTCACGGAAGGCTCGAAGAGGATGGACGGGATGCCGCCCCAGAGTGTTACATGGTCTCCCATGCGCCTGAAATCGGTCATCGTGCACTTCGTCTGAGGCGCCGGCGTGACCGCCTCGGCTACGTCGAGCATCGTCTCGGCATAAAGGGGGATCAGCCTCTTCATCTCGCCGTCAGCGTGGGCCATGGAGAACTTGCCGGCCTGGTGGATCTTCTCGCTGGCCTCCCTGAACCAGGGCGTGAAGTACTGCTTGAAGACGGGAGTATGGATGTCGTCGCTCCAGTTGGCGCAGAGGTTGATGATCTCGATGTCCGCCGCCATGCAGATATCGAGCTTCTTCCTCTCGAGGTTGGACATCGTCTCCATGAGCCCGTCCACCTCTTCGGGGTTGTCCATGTACTCGTTGTAGAAGAGCTCGTACCCCATGATCTCGCGCATGACCCTCTGAGAAGGGCCCCAGAGGCCCGTCCCCGTCATGACGACCCCCCGCTCTCCCATTTCGGCATACTCTTTCGCATACTCCTCGTTGAACACGGGGACCGTGTGGTCGAGGATGTACTTGATCACCGGGTAGTCCTTCTTGCTCTTGAAGAGCTTTTCATGCTCGTAAGCGAGCCACGGCCCTTCTGCGACGGACCAGAGGAGCTTGATGGAGCACGTGCCGATGGGCGTTATGAACTCGGTCACCTCGTAGGGCGGCTCCTGCCTCTTCACCACCTCCATATCTCGGTACTCTTCCCTGCAGACGGAGAAGAACCTCTTCTGGGCGGCTGCCCCCTGGTCGGCTATTATGTCCGTTTGCGGCCATCCCTTGTACTTTGCAGGCAGCGAATCGTGGGACAAGTGATAATTGTACCAGACGTCTATGCGCGCCCCGAAAGGTATCATATCGACCTGCTTGCCTGCGACGACGTCGAGTATCCTTTGCTTTTGCGTGAGCATGGAAAACCTCCTCCCTTTTGCTATCCCTGAACGAGTCTCTTGCAGATCTTTATGGCCTGGCCGCCGTCCGCCCCGTAGGCGTCGGCCCCCATCCTGAGGGCGAACTCCTCCGTCACCGGCGCGCCTCCGGCAATGACCTTCACCTGCGCGCGCAGCCCCTTCTCCTCCACTGTCTTGACAACCTTGCCGATCTCGAGCATCGTCGTGGTGAGCAGGGTAGACAACCCGAGGATCTGGGGCTTCTCCTTCATGATCGCCTCGCAGAACCTCTCGGCCGACACGTCCGTCCCCATGTCTATTACCTCGAACCCTACGCCCTTAAGGAAGCTGACGACGATGTTCTTGCCTATGTCGTGCATGTCGCCCTTCACGGTGCCTATGACGATCTTCCCGAGGCTCACCGCCTGGGTGCCCTTCATGGCCGCCGTCAGCACTTCGAAGGCGAGGTTCATGCACCGCGCCGACTTCATCATGTCGGGAAGGAAATACTCACCCGACGAGTACCTATCCCCCACGACCTCCATTCCACCCTGTAGCTTGGGGACGATCTCCTCCGGTTTCACACCGGAGTCGAGGACCTCCTGCGTCATTGCGCCGATATCATTCCAGTCGCCGGCGATTACCTTATCAACCAGGTCCGATAGTTGAGCCATCACTTAACCTCCCGATGGAAAAGTAATATCTACGATATGGTATACAGTATAGCAATTAGGTGCCGCGCTGGCGCCCCGCTTCTCCCGTGTTCGACCAGCCGGCCAAACCCTTCATCATTTCCGCAGGGGCCAAAATAGCACAGCTCGGCGCTTAGTGTCAATTTTTAGTTGTTTCTGTCAAGTTCTGCAAATTGGTCGAGGCATACGGTTTTTTTAGTTCTCTCGAGTTGCAGGGTTGAGCCGCGGGAGGGCCGCCTGGAATGGGCCTCAAATTGCACGTCGGAGGCGGCCCGGAGCGGCGCCCTCAAGTAGCCTAAGCTTGAGAACGGGTCAGTCAGATTATCAACCCGAGAGGAGGGGGAGACATGCTCTTAAAAGGTATTGTGGGAGGAAGGTCTACTGACACGTGTTATCGGGGACATAAAACTAAAAAAATAGTAAAATAAGCAGGTTATCTGGTAGTCCCAACGGGAATCGAACCCGTGTCTCCGCCGTGAGAGGGCGGTGTCCTTGGCCGCTAGACGATGGGACCGGATAGAGGTTTTTTATAACCAAAGGCCGGAGTGCTGTCAAGAGAGGCGCTGGCGGCCCGGCGGGTCTGGCGGAGCCGGCGTGGGCCCCCTGCCCGGCTCACCGGGGAGGTCCCGGCGAACCCCAGGCGACGGCTTGTTCCAGGTCCGCCGGAGTATTGAGGTTGAAGAAGCTGCGACCCTCCGGGTCCAGCCGCAGTACCTCCTGGAGCGGCATGACCTGGGGGCGGCATTTCGACAGAAAGAGGCTGACCCGCCGCTGGCTCTTCAGAAAGGCAGTCAAGGACGGCAGCAGGCGCACGTGGAAAAGCCCCGGGAAGGGTTCCAGACCACCGGCGGATCGACAGACCACCGCCGGCCGGGTGGCGCCGCCCAGCCTGGCCGTTAATTGCGCCAGCAACTTAGGCGCCAGGAAGGGGTTGTCCACCGCGGCGGCCAGCACCCAGGGAGTTCGGGAGTAGAACAGGGCGGTGCAGAGGCCGCCCGCCGGCCCCTGGAAGGGCCATAAATCGGTGACCAGGGGCAGCCCCAGGCCCAGATGGGGGCCGGGGTGGTTGGTGATCAGCCAGCAATCGCCCACCACCGGCGCCAGGGCCTCGGCCACCCAACCAGTCAAGGTCTTCCCCCGCAGCAGCAGGGAGGCCTTATCCTGTCCCAGGCGGCTGCTGAAGCCCCCGGCCAGAATGGCCCCGGTGACTTGGGGAGGATTCTCCATCCCGGGAGCCGGGCTCTCGTTCCTTGCCATACCCCAGTTGCCTCTTTGCCAGCCTTAACCGTGCCGGGACATCCGTAAAGTGTATCTTAACCAAGCTAGGGGCGCCGCCCCGGGCGGCCTGTGGCCGCCGGAATTCTTCTCTTACCGGCCATATTCCCGCCCGAGGCGGGCGTGCGCTGGGGAAGGGCGTCCTCCTTCCCGGCACCGGCTGGGAAGCTTCGGCAAGGCCGGCAGTTTCAGTCTTTGGCGTGACCGCGACTATCCGCCTTCCCCTGACTGCTTCCGGAGCCGCCTGCCGGCCCCGGCAGACCCAGATGGGCCAGGATGAAGAGGCCGATGGCCTCCAGATCCCCGGGCAGGAAGACCGGCAGTTTTGCCGTTGCCGGTGCCGCCCCCACCAGGGCGATCACTTGCGGAGAGGGGACCGGGTTCTCTTGGGGGGCTGCCGGCAGCACTGCGATCTTGGGAAGCGGCCCGGATTTATAACCTTCCACAAGGATCAGGTCCGCCTCCCGGCCCAGGGCCGCCAAAGTCTCGGAGAGGGAGGGCTCGCCGGGGAGCTGGCGGCTGACCTGGAGCAGACCCGGAGCCGCCAGGGCCACCACCCGGGCCCCGGCCTGGCGAAAGCGCCAGGTGTCCTTGTCCCGGTCTCCCACGTCGCGATGGTGGGTATGTTTCAGCACCGCCACCTTGAGGCCGCGCTGGGCAAACCACTCCAGCAGACGGCAGATGAGTTCGGTCTTGCCGGAGCCCGAAGGTCCCACAATAGCTAGGGCTTTGGCCATGGAGGGCAGAGGCTTAAGGAGAATTCCCGGGAGTCATGATTCCGGAGTAAATTTCTCCAGGATCTTTTCTTTCTTGACGTTCCGGTTGAGGTAGACGGCGCAGCGGGCGCAGGGACCGTTGCACAGGGTGTCCCGGTTTTCCCGCACTTCGTAGCACAGGCGCCAGGGAAGCTGGAAGGCCGGGCATTCCTCTTTGCGCTGACAGTCAAAGATGTTCCAGCAGGGCGCCAGCACCATCAAGTTACGCAGGCAGGCCAGGGTGAAACCCCGGTCGTGGATCAGACTGTTGATCTGGTTGATCTGGGTGACGTCGAAAGATGAATAGAGGCGATTGTTGGTATTCTTTTCCCGCAGCGGCTTGACGAACCCTTCTTTTTCATACTCCCGGATACGTTTTTGAGAAAGGTTCACCAACCGAGAGACCTCGTTAATGAGAAAGAGGTCTGCGCCACCGTCTCCAGCTCTGATCCGTTTGTTCTTTCCCCGGGGCATCCAGCATCCATTCTATAAGAAAAATAGTATAAACAACTTTTACCTCAGAATAATTCCCCAGACAAGGAAAAACTGACCCTTGAGGAAAAATCTGTCAACCTGGCCGGTAAATTTTCCCCGAGGTCCCTCAGAGGGGCCCGGAAATCCAGCGGTATGCGGTGCTTGGGCCTTGGCAATATGCGCCGGGGCGTCGTAGATGCTCAGCTGCACCATGCGCTGCTGGCTCATACCTAAAAAACTCCACTTAAAACTCAAAAGGAAATGGTGGGCAGTGCCCACCCTACACTATCTGGGGCCCCCCTGGGCCCGCCTCTACAACTCGAAACTCGAAACTCGAAACTGAAAGGCTACTGCTGCGAAAATTTCATTTCCACCCTTCTGATGTCGTCCGACTCGCCTCTCGTGACGCGGAACCCCAGCTTTTTCACCAACTCCAGCATGGGCAGGTTGGCGGCCAGGACCTCACCATACAAGAGATTTACCCCATTTTCCCGGGCAATCTCTATGATCCGCTCAATCAATTTCTGTCCCAGGCCTTTGGTATGCCAGGGATCGGCCACAATCACCGCAAACTCGCCGCTGTCCCGCTCCGGGGTCATGACCAGCCGGCAGACCCCCATCATGGTCTCCGGCCCGGGGGGCTGGCCGAAGGCAGCCAGGCCGATCTCCCGGTCATAATCGTTTTGGGTGAAGCGGATCAGCATCTGATGGCTCCACCTCTTGATCAGGTGAAAATACCGGGAATAGATGGTATCATCCGAACAGCTGTCCAGAAATTCCGCCACCAGGGGCTCATCCTCGGGCCGCATGGGACGCAGTAACACCGCGGTGCCGTCTCTGAGGAGCCAATCGCTCTCATACTGGTTGGGATAGGGACTGATAATCAGATGGCGGGGCGCCGGCACGTTGCTCTCTTCGATGACCAGGCGGGCGTCCACCGCCACCGGTTGTCCGGAGGCGATGAGCAAGGGGTTGATATCCAACTCCACGATCTCTGGAAAATCGGTGACCAACTGGGAGAGCCGCACCAGGATTTCCTCCACTGCCCCCAGATTGGTGGGGGGAATATTGCGGAAACCCTGGAGCAGCCGGTAAACCTGGGTCCTTCCCATCAGCCTCCGGGCCAGCAGCAGGTTTAAGGGCGGCAGGTCCACCGCGGTGTCCCGAAAGGCCTCGGTGAGCACCCCGCCCATCCCGAACAGGATGATGGGACCGAAGTCGGGATCACGTTTACTGCCGAGGATCAGTTCCAGGTCTGCTTTGAGCACCTGAGTCTGCACTGTCACCCCATAGAGGTTGGCCTCGGGCTGCACCTCCCGGGCCTTGGCGGTAATCTCCTCATAGGCCGCCAGCACATCCTCCTCGTGGTTCAGGTGGGTCCGCACCCCGTCCACTTCGGATTTGTGGAAGATATCCGGGGAATGGATCTTCAGAACCACCGGGAAGCCCATGGCCTTGGCGGCCTTGACCGCCGCCGCGGCCGAAGACGCTGCCACCGTGTGGTTCACCGGGATGCCGTAAGCCGACAGGATAGCCTTGGATTCGATTTCGGTGAGCAGCTTCACTCCCCGCTTAAAACACTCGTCGATGAAGGTCCTGGCCTGTTTGGTGTTGACCTTCAGGTCGTAAGGCAGGCGGGGCGGCGTCTCTTGCAGAAGCTCCAGATTCCGGGAATAGGTGTACATCTGCATAAAGCTGTCCACCGCATCCTCCGGGGCCGGGAAGGTGGGGATACCGGCCTGGATCAGGATGCCGATGCCTTCGGCCACCTGCCGGCCCCCCATCCAGACGGCGATCAGCGGCTTGGCCCGGCTGGTGACCTCCGCCAGGGCCCGGGCCACCGCGGTGGGGTCGGTCATGGCCTGGGGCGACAGGATGACCACCAGTCCCTGAAACTCCGGGGCCTGCAGGCAGACCTGCACCGCCTTCTGGTAATGCTCGGGCCGGGCGTCCCCCAGGAGATCGATGGGGTTGGCGTGGCTCCACATGGGAGGCAAGAACTGATTCAGGGCTTCCAGGGTGGCGTCGCTCAAGGCGGGGGGCTCCAGGCGCCATTTACTGAAGGCGTCCACCGCCATCACCCCGAGGCCGCCGGCGTTGGTGATTATGGCCAGCCGGCCGCCGGCGGGGCGCTGCATCTTCCCCAGGGTCTCGGCGCAGTCAAAGAGTTGGGAGATGGTGTCCACCCGGATGATGCCGGCCCGCCGGAAGGCGGCGTTGTAGGTTTCGTCCTGCCCCGCCAGGGCGCCGGTGTGGGAGGCGGCGGCCTTGGCGGCCGCCCGGCTGCGCCCCGACTTGACTACGATGATTGGTTTGGCCCGGGAAACGGAGCGGGCGGCGCTCATAAATCTGCGGTGATGGATCAGGTTTTCCATGTAAATGATGATGCTTTTGGCCTTCTCGTCATTGCCCAGATAGTCGATCATGTCGGCGAAGTCGATGTCCGCCATGGAGCCGACGCTGACAAAGTGGCTGAAGCCGATATTCGCCACCGCGGCCCAGTCCAGGATAGCGCTGCAAATGGCGCCGCTCTGGGAGAGCAGAGCCAGGCTGCCGGGATTGGCTTCGATCCCGGCAAAGCTGGCGTCGAGCTTCTGGGACGGGGAGAGGATCCCCAGGCAATTAGGCCCCAGATAGCGCACCCCGCCCTGCTCCGCCGCGGCCTTGATCTCCGCTTCGATCTCAACCCCCGCGGGGCCGGTTTCCTTGCCGCCGGCGGAGATGATGATGGCCCCGGGCACCTTGGCCGCGCCGCACTCTCTAAGGATGGCCGGCACCCCCTTGATGGGCACGGCGATGATGACCAGATCGATGGCAGCCTGCACCGCGGCCAGGGAGGGGTAGGTCTTGAGACCCAGGATCTCCTCATGTTTTGGGTTGATGGGATAGACCTTCCCGGGGAAGCCGCTCTTCTTGAGATTATTCACCAGGGTGAAGCCGATGCTCGCCTCCCTGGGGCTGGCCCCTACCACCGCCACCGCTTGCGGCTTGAAGAAGTGATCCAGAAAAGGTTCCGTCACGTTTCCTCCTTCTGGCCGCTCCGGACCTGGAGCGGCAATGACTCGGCATAGATTTCCACGGCGTGGCGCACCGCCACCCGGGCCCCGGCTTGGGAGAGCATATCGGTAAGCTGCAGCATGCAGGCCGGGCAGCCGGTGGCCACCAAGGCGCAGCCGGAGTCGAGAATATGATCCCGCTTGCGCCGGCCGATGCTGGCGGAGATTTCATAGTGCTGCAGGTTGAAGCTGCCGCCCATGCCGCAGCACCAATCGGCTTCGGCCATCTCCTGGAGGCGGTAGCCGGGATTGGCCCGGATCAGGGCCCGGGGCTGGGCCGCCACCCCCAGGGACTTCTTCAAGTGGCAGGGGTCGTGGTAGGTGATGTCGATGGCTCCGGCCGCCGGCGCTGGCAGCGCCGTCCCCAGGTCCAGCCGCTCCACCAGGAACTGGCTGATGTCCAGGATCTTGGCGGCCAGGGCCGCAACCTGCTCCCGTTCGGCGGCGGCGAAATCCTGGGTCATCACCGGCCAGAGCTTCTTAATGGTGGCGGCGCAGGTGGCGCAGGCGGTCACCAGGTAATCGCAGGGCTCCCCGGCGAATTGGCCCAGTGAGTGGCGCACCAGGGCCGCGAAGGTCTCGGGATCCCCGCCGGCCAGGGCCGGAATACCGCAGCAAGCCTGCTCCGGCGGCGCCAGCACCCCGACCCCGTGGTGCCTGAGGGCCTTGAGGGTGGCGTCCGCCACCTCCGGGAAGAGCTTGTCGATCAGGCAGCCGACAAAAAAGGCAACCTTCAGGCCCGCGGCCCCGGGAGCGATATCGACCCGGCCCACCTGCTGGTGCCAGGCCACCGGGGCCAGGGGTTTGAGATGGCGGTCCCGGAGCAACGGCGACATGACGCGGGCGCAGGAGGCACCCAGGAGGTCGTCCACCGGCTTGATGAAGATCCCCTGGAACCTGGCTCCCCAGCCCAGGATGCGGTTAAAGGTGCGGGGTTTGGCCAGCAGCCCCCGAAAGACCGCCTTTTTCCAGGGCGACAGGCCCAGATAGCCCGCCAGGATGGCCCGGGCCTTGATGAAGATGTCCAGCACCTTGACGCCGCTGGGGCAGTTGGCGGCGCAGGAGCCGCACAGCAGACAGCGGCTCAGGTGGTCCTGGACCCCGCCGGGGTTTTGCAGGATCTCCTTGAGGAGGCCGTCCAGCAGGGCGAGCTTGCCCCGGGCCACGTCCGCTTCGCGGCCGGTTTCGGCGAACAGCGGGCAGACCGCCTGGCAGAGGCCGCAGCGCATACAGACCACCAACTGGTCTTCCAATTCCTTCATCAGCCGGGCCAGCGCAGGCAGGCTGGGCATTTTCTTCTCCTCTATTGAAGCAGTGAGCCGTGAGCAGTGAGCAGTAAAAAGCTTTTCCTGTAGCCGCAGCCTTTAGGCTGCGCCAGAAGCTTCTGGGCAGAAGATTTATGGCTGCCAACTTTCCTCAATTTTTTGCATCTGATCAATGGTGAACCGCAGCACTTTGACCACATTGATGACGTTTTCTATTTCATCCAGCGAAAGTTGGCGCCCCTTGCGGGATTTCAAGTATTTATCCAGCACCTGGTAGCCGCCGATATGAAAATTCCAGACGTCCTCCGGCACGGGCGCGAAATATTGCTGGGGGTTGATATAAAGCCGTTGTTCCTGGGGGTTGTAGATGGGCTTTTCCACTAAATCGCTGCCCCTGGTAATCTCCACCTTAGGCTCAGTGGGAATTTCTTTCAGTAAATGCGCCTGCACCAATTGCCAGCCCAGCGACGAAAGTTTTTCAAATAGCTGCCGATCAGCCACGAAGGGAATCCTGGGGAAGTCGATCTTCAGGAACTCGGCATATTGGCGGCGATAAGTGGGGCTGTGCAGCACCCCGTAGATATAGCCCAGGATTTCTTCCGGTTCGTAATGGTGGGCGTATTTTGGGTCAACGAATCGCCGGAACGGGAGCGAAAAATTTTCTATGCGGTCGTTGTATCCGGACTGAGGTTCCTTGACAAAAAGATGGTTATTCTGGTTTTTCTTGGGTTCTTTGTCTCTTGGGGTGTTGCAGAGATAGAGAGGAAAAACGGCCTCTCCTCCCCGACGGTAGAAATTAAAGTCAACAGGCTTATTATTAATTGATACCGTGTCATAGTCAGCGGAACCAGTTGTAATGGACTGGCGTCCAATACACAATGCTAAATTATCTCTCGTGAGATGTCGCATCACCTCGCTTCGAGGCATGCACATTATTCCCCGACTATGCCCAGTATAATATGTAAACCGCATATCAAATGGACGATATGCAACTTCGATCACATTTGATTCGCTTAGCCCGCTTTCTCTCAAATCCTTTTGTGCAAACTCAACTTTCCAATCCCTTACATCCTTGCCAAGCCTAAATTCTCGCCTTGCATCATTAGGTTCAAGTGCAATAAATTTATTTAATACATTAAGGACGTCATTTCTCGCGAAGTGAATTGTCAGTTCATCACGCGCTGTAACGAAGCCATTGCTATTCAGATTCATTACATCCGTAATTTTCCACCCCTTCTCATAATCGGCGCGCAGAGACACATCCTGTGGAATAAATAAATAAAAAGGGCTTTGGGGCCGTATCTCAGCCCAAGAGGCTTGATCAAAATCCATCTCCAGGCAAGCGCGATATTTATCCTGCCTTTTGCCCCAAAGGTCTGCATGGAAAATCTTCTGCTCCAATCCTGGTTGGCGCACCAGCAAAGAAATGCACACCCCCTGCTCGATATCGAAAACATTTTCATCTTTGCCGCCGTCCGGCGCAGTTTCCTTCTTTTTGCTGTTGCCGTGCAAATCAAGGACATAAATTTGGTTATAGGTCTGCATCAGGCTCTGGCGCATGCCGCGAAAGGTCGGGTTATCCAGGAAGGAATGATTGGTGATGATGCCGACAATGCCTTCTTCCACCTGGTCCATTTTCCACTGGGCAAAGCGGATGAACTTGACGTAATCGTCCTGCAACCATTTGGGGTTTTTCTCTCCCAAAGGCCGGCCGTCCACTTTCTTATAGGCCTCGATTTCCCCCGTAATCCACTTGCCCTTGTTCTTGGAATGGCCGGAATAGGGGGGATTGCCAGTGATGACCAATATGGGCTTTTTCTTAATATCCTGGGCCCGTTCAACCTCTTTGGACAGGGCCGGTAACAGCCAGTTCTGCTGTGGCTCAATGGGCTCCAGGGTGTTGGTCAGATAGATTTGTAGCCGCTCCTTGGGCTGCATGGCAAATTCCTTGTCATGCAGAAATTGCGACAGTTTCAGGTGGGCGATGGTATAGGGCGCAATCAGGTATTCAAAGCCGTACAGGTTTTTTAGGGCATGTTCCCGGATAACTTGATCGCGCACGCCCTCCGCCGTCTCCTCAAGAATTTGCTGCATCACTTCCAGAAGGAAGGTTCCGGTGCCAGTGGCAAAGTCCAGCACCGTGACCCTCTTGCGCTCAGCAAGACCAACCGTGATGCCAAAGGTGCCTTTCAAGATGCTATTGATGGCGCGCACGATAAAGTTAACCACGGGCGGCGGGGTGTAGTAAACGCCGCGGCTTTTGCGCATGTCCTTGTCGTAAGCCTTCAAAAAACCTTCATAGAAATAGACATAGGGGTCTTTGGCAAACAATAGCCGCTCTTCCTCACTCTGCGCAAAAAGACGGCCCTGGCGTTTGCTAAAGGCCAAATCTTCCCGGAGCGCCGCCAGATCAAGGTTGTTCATGATGCTCAGGATTTCTTCTATCAACCACTTAATTAGCCGGTATTCCTCCTTGTCCAGTTCATCCAGAAAATCGACCAGCTCGCGGATCAGTTCAAAATTCGCTGGAATATACTGCTTGGCATTGTGGAGGCTGATAGCTGAACCATTGCCGTTGTTCAGGCGCGCCAAAAATAGGCCGTAACCCAACATTTGGGCAAAGGCATCGGCAAAACCGGCGATGTCCAGCTCGTGAAAAACGTCTCTCTTAAAGACGCCAAATAGACCGAAAAGTTTTCCTTCCTGATGCTCCCGCTCTTGTCTGATCAATTCCTCGGTCAAAAAATCGCGCAATTCATGGCAGCGAATCGCCAACGCCGAGGCCAAATCTTTGGCTCTGCCTATGCCTTTTGGTATAGTAAATAAAAAGGCGGAGATTAACTTCTCGACTTTTTCGGCCTTATCAGTATCCAGGCGCGCCTTGTGATACCCCACATCGCTGGGATAGCAAAGGGTTTCACGCCTGGTGATGGTCCCATCCTTCAACCAAATCCATTCGAGGTAATTGGTCAGGATAAGATTGCCGGATAATTTTTTGTATTTGGCGATTTGGTCGGACTTCAGAACTTGGTTCAGATTTTCATCGGTCTTCTTGTTTTCCAGATAGCCCAGGATGCGCTCATCCTTGGTTTTAAATTTAAAATCAGGAGCTCCTTTACCGGTTTCGTCACGCTTAGGTTCGTGGATTACTTTAATTTTCTCTCCGGCAAGAGCTCTCAAAAGGTTATCCAAGGCCGGACGCAAGGTGTGCTCGGTCGAATCCTTAACATCAAGGTTTTTAATTTGCTCAAAATAGGCTTTGAAGGCTTCGTCCATCTCTTCATACTCTAATGGTTTTCATTCTCGATCTTAGCCTGGCGGTCTCCCGCACCCAATACGGCGCCTAAGACGCGCCTTATATTACGGCTCACTGCTCACTCCCCGATGCTCTGCCCGGGGTTCAAGATATTCTTCGGGTCCAGGGCTGCCTTGATGCGCTTCGAATAGGCGATGGTGCCGGGGCCCACTTCCTTTTCCATAAAGCTGCACTTGGCCTTGCCGATGCCGTGCTCCCCGGAGAGGGTGCCGCCCAGGGCCAGGGCGGCGTCGAAGATGGCCGCCACCGCGGCCTCCACCCGGTGCCATTCCTCCTGGTTGCGGCGGTCCGTGAGGATGGTGGGGTGCAGGTTGCCGTCGCCGGCATGGCCGAAGGTGCCGATGGGCAGCTCAAATTTCCGGCCGACCGCTTCGATGGCCCGGATCATGGCGGGGACCTGGCTGCGGGGCACGGTGGCGTCCTCCAGGACCACGGTGGGCTTCAGTTTGGCCAGGGCCGAGAGGGCCGCCCGGCGGGCGCTCCAGACCCGGTCCCGCTCGGCGGCGTCCTGGGCGGTGTGCACCTGGGTGGCGCCGAGCTTCCGGCAGAGGGCCTCCACCTGCGCGGCCTCCTCCGCCACCACCGCGGGGTGGCCGTCCACCTCGATCAGGAGCAGGGCGGCGGCGTCCACCGGCAGCCCGACGTGGCTGTAATCCTCCACGGTGCGGATGGTGAAGTTGTCCAGAAATTCGAGGGTGGCCGGCACGATGCGGTGACTGATGATGGCCGCCACCGTCTCCGAGGCCTGGTCCACCTGGGCGAAGGTGGCCAGCATGGCCCGCCGGGCCTGGGGCAGGGGAATCAGCTTCAGAATGATCTCGGAGACCACCCCCAGGGTGCCCTCGGAGCCCACCAAGAGGCCGGTGAGGTTGTAGCCGGTGACGCACTTCACCGTGCGGGAGCCGGTCTTGACGAGGTCGCCGGCGGCCGCGAAAAACTCCAGGCCCATGACGTAGTCCAGGGTGACCCCATACTTCAAGCCCCTGAGCCCCCCGGCGTTTTCCGCCACGTTGCCCCCCAGGGTGGAGACCGCCATGGAGCCCGGGTCCGGCGGATAGAAGAGGCCCTTGGCCTCCACCGCCGCGGCCAGCTTGGCGGTGACCACCCCCGGCTGCACCACCGCGTACAGGTCCGGCTCATTGATCTCCAGTATCTGGTTGAGGGCGTTGGTCAGGACCACCACCCCCCCGGCGCGGGGGATGGTGCCGCCGCTGAGATTGGTGCCGGCGCCCCGCACCGTCAGGGGCAGACCGTGATCGTTGCAGAGGCGCACCACCCGGCCCAGGTCTTCTTTGGAGCGGGGCCGCACCACCAGGGCAGGGAGCACCGGTTCCAGGACCGCGGCGTCATAGGCATAGGTGAGCCGGTCGGCTTCGCCCGCCATGACCTGCTCCCGGCCCAGGAGCCGTTGAAATTCTTGAATCAGGGCTTGGGTGACCATTTTCCCTCCGGGCCCAACGGCGTCTCAGGGACGCCTCGGGTTTTCGACTCCGAGTCTATCGCGGTGAAGATTGGCGCCGCAACACCTAAATCGTCAATATGTTATCAAAAAGAGGGATGACATACGGTCCTTCCGGCACCACGGCAATTTCGAAATCATTCTGAGCCTTCATGCTTGCCAGCACGGCCTCTGCCACCGATGCCACCGGCTCGACGCAGACATCCTGCCGGTCTTTTTCATTGAGCCCGGTGGTGTATAATTGCACCCGCCCCACTTTCAGGGCCTTCACCAGCATCTCAGTCTGCCATTCATCGATCAGCGCCTTTTCACGGGTTGCCAGGGCAGCCATGAAACGCTCCAGCCCGATCTCGCCCAGAAAACGCTGCGCCGTGACGAATTCCTGGCTCCCCATCCCTTCGGAACACTCGCTGGCAATGATGATGTTGCCGCCGGGCTCCAGCACCTCCAGGACGCCTACCATGCCCTTGATGGTCTGGTAATAGGTCTTATCGAGAGGATACCCGGCGCTGGTGGTGACAATGGTTTTAAAACGCCTGGGAATCCTCACTTCGGCATATTTCCTCATGAAGGCGATGGCCTCCAGGTGGCTGGTCTCAATCTCACCAAAGTTGACAAACCCGATGCGCCTCTCTTCATCAATGACTACGTTCAGGGCTAAAATCCCCCCCAGGGTCCGGATAATTTCCATCTGTTCATTGTGCAGGGGGTTCCCTTCGATGACGCAGTTGACCGCCTTG
Source organism: Desulfobaccales bacterium (assembly GCA_052326585.1). GTDB lineage: Bacteria > Desulfobacterota > Desulfobaccia > Desulfobaccales > 0-14-0-80-60-11 > JAPLJC01. The sequence goes on from JBKQLU010000035.1 coordinate 30,250, forward strand.
CAATGCTCGAGGACATGAGCGGTATGCAGCTTCAGGATGGTATCTTGATAGGCCACGCCCGGCACGATAACCTTCCGCCCCCCTGAATAACCTGCCATGAAGTGGGGTTCCACCAAACCGGTGACAATCTTCAAGTCGGCTTCGACAAAGCGGCGATCGAGGGCGATGGGGATGCCGGTGGAAGTCTTTCCCAGGTCAACGTGGGCATCTCGATCCCGGGCAAAGTGGTTCTCCACGCGCACAGAATTGAAGACCTCAGCCGAACCAACGACCTCCTGCAGTTCCTGCCCTTCGTTCGGCCGGTGCAAACCCGTAGCCACGAGGATCAGGATATCTTCCTTGGAGATGCCGGCGGCATAGAGAGCCTCCAGGAGAGGCGGCAGGATAGTCCCGTTCGGGACCGGTCTGGTCACATCGCAGATCAGAATGCAGACATTTTTTTTACCCTGGCCCAGCCTGGCCAGGGGATCACTCTGTACCGGCGCGGCGATGGCTCTCTTTACCGCGGCCAGCGGGTCCGCCAGCGGGACCATGGGATGTTTGCGAATCACGGTAATGCGAGCCTCAGGCGGCAAATCGACCGTCATACCGTCCCGTCCATAGAGAAGGTCAACTTTCATGGGCCAATCTCCTCTCAGCTAGTGCCTTCCGGGCGTTTAAGGGATCAGGATATGCCAAGGTAGGCCTTGCGAACCCCGTCATGGGAGAGCAGCGCCTCCCCAGCCCCTTCCAGGACAATCCGCCCCGTCTGCAGCACGTAGGCGCGATCCGCGACTTCCAAGGCTTCATAGACATTCTGTTCAATGAGCAACACCGTCAAGCCTTCGGACCGCAAGCGCAAAATCACCTCAAAAACCTCGTCCACCAGCTTCGGCATGAGGCCGAGCGAGGGCTCGTCAAGTATAAGCAGTTTGGGCCGGGACATCAATCCTCGGGCTATGGCAAGCATCTGCTGCTCTCCGCCCGAGAGGGTCTCCGACTTCTGAAATTGACGCTCCCTTAGGCGGGGAAATATGGTGAACACAGAAGCGAGCGTCGCCTCTATCTCTCCCTGGTCGCGGCGCGTGTAGGCCCCCAGCAAGAGATTGTCCAGGACGTTCATTTTGCCAAAGATCAGGCGCCCTTCCGGCACGTGCGACATACCCCGGGCAACAATGTCATAGGGATTAAGCGCGGTGATATCCTCTCCCAGAAATTCTACGGTCCCCGCCAAAGGGTGCAGCAGTCCGGAGATGGCCTTGAGCAACGTCGTTTTCCCGGCGCCATTCGACCCGATGACAGAGACGATCTCCCCGGCCTGCACCGCGATGGTTAGCCCTCGCAGGGCCGGGACTTCATCATAACTCACTTCAAGGTCAGCGACTCTTAGCATGATACTTCAGGCCCAGATAGGCCTCAATGACCGCGGGATCGTGGAGAACCGTTTCTGGCACGCCATGGGCGATGAGCCGGCCGCCGTCAATCACGTAGATCCAATCGGCGATGGGAACCAGCGCCTCCAACACGTGTTCTACCATAAACAGGGTGATCCCCTGTTTTTTTTGCAAGATGCGCAGCAAATCAAGGGCCTCTTGAATCTCGGAGGGATTGAGGCCAGCCATGGTTTCATCCAGCATCAGCATCTTGGGCTGCAACCCCAGGGCCATAGCCACCTCAAGACGTTTCTTATCGGCTATCGTCAGGCTCCTGGCGGCCAGAAGCGCCTTGGCGGCCAGGCCCGTCAAGCTCAGGATCTCCTCCGCCCGCCGCCGGGCTTCGCTGACGCTGGCGGTCTTGGCAAAGGCCCCCACCATGATATTTTCCACCACGCTCATATCCAGCAGCACCTTGACCACCTGAAAGGTTCTGACGAGCCCGGCATGAGGCACCCGGTGCGGGGGCAGTTCGGTAATCTCCTGCCCGGCGAACCTTACCGTGCCGGCCGTAGGCCGGTAGAAACCGCTGATGCAGTTAAAGATGGTGGTCTTGCCCGCCCCGTTCGGGCCGATAAGACCAACCACCTGTCCCTCGCCGACTTCCAGGTTCACATCCTGGCAGGCGACCAGTCCACCGAAACGTTTGGTTAATCCCTGCACCTCGAGTAAGCTGGTCACGGCTTTCCTTGCTGGGCCTCGATCGCCAGGCCGGCGGGGCCGGGGCGGCGCCGAAAGTTCCGCAGCCTCTGCAACCATCCCATGACGCCGCTGGGTTGATAGACCACTATCAAGATAATCAATAAACCGTAAATCATCAGGTCCACGCCCCGTCCGGTGCCTCCCAGCCAGGCCCGGGCATACTCTGAAATGGGGATGAGGATCAGCGCCCCCACCAGAGGCCCAAAGAGATAGAGCGCCCCTCCCAGGGTGGCTACCAGCACGATAATAGTGGACATGTTGATATTCAGAATGCTGGCTGGATCGATATAGAGAACATACTGGGCGTAAAAAGTGCCCGCCAAAGCCGTCAAGAAGGCACTGACACCCAATGCCAGCGATTTATAACGGGCTATATCCACCCCCAGCCGTTTGGCGGAATCCTCGTCGTTGGCGATGGCGCGAAAATAGAAACCGGGCCTGGTCTTAATCATGCGGTAGGTGACCAGGACGCTCAAGGCGTAGAGGCCCAGGATGATATAGTAATACGGCAGCTTGCTGGTGAACTGGAAATAGGCCCATCCCGACTTGAGCGGCAAACTCAAGCCATTGGCGCCGCCCACCAGGCTCCAGTTGGAAAAGAGGATCTGCACCACCTGCTGCAGCGCAATGGTGGCAATGGCAAAGTAGTGGCCCCGCAATTTTGAGAGTGGATAACCGATCAAAACGGCGCACCCGGCGCTCAGGATCCCGCCGGCGAAGAGCCCGAGCCAGGGTGACAGTCCGATATCGAGAAACAGCAGACTCGACGTATAGGCGCCAAAGCCGAAGAAAGCGATATGCCCGAACGAGATCATGCCGGCATAGCCGCCCGCCAGGCTCCAGGCTTGCCCGAGGAGGGCGTACAGGAAGACTAGAATCAATACGTGCTGGAAATGGTGATTGTCGTACAGCAAGGGTAGAATGACAAAGAGGAGGGCCGCGGCCGGCAGCCAGAGGCGGTCGATCTTAACCAGCGCTTTGGGCCGCCCGGCCCGGCCCGAGGTTGGCTGCCGCTGATTCACTTCCTGGTCACCATCCCAACAGGCCTCTGGGCCGGATAGAAACAACACCCAGGTAAATTATGAAGATAATGGCATACTTGTATTGCGGCCCCAGATATAGGCCGCCAAGATTTTCTGCCAGGCCGATCATCAGGCCTCCCAACAACGACCCGGCCACACTGCCAAATCCCCCCAGAGCCACGATGGCAAAGGCCAGCAGACCGAACATGTCACCCACGCTCGGAAAAACGTAGTAGAAATTGCACAGCAGAGACCCGGCCACACCCAGAAGAGCCAGCGCCACGCCGAAGGTAATGCCAAAGACGCGCTCCGTATTGATCCCCATGAGCAAGGCCGCTTCCTTATTAATGGAGGTCGCCTGCAGGGCGCGGCCCAGGCGGGTCTTTTTTAACCACCAGTAGGTCCCGGCGAAAACGGCCACGCTGGTTAGAGCCGCAATGACCTTGGCCTCGCTGACGACAAATAGCGGAAAGCGCCAGGTGCCGGAAATCAGCGTGCCGCGCAGTTGCCGATAGTCGGGACTCCAAAGAAAGACCGCCAGATTGACCAGGAAGATGGCGATTCCGAAGGTTACCAGCAGTTGCGCCAATATCGGTCCGCTCAGGACCTTTTTTATCGTGGTGCTATACGTGCCCCAGCCCACGAAAAACATGATTAGTGCGACCAGGGGCAAGGATACCAGGGGGTCGATCCCCCAGAGCTGCTTCGCCCAAAAGGTGAGGAACATGGCCAGCATTAAAAAGGCCCCGTGCGCGAAGTTGATGATGTCCATGACACCCCAAATCAACGTCATGCCCACGGCAATCAAGGCGTAGATCGACCCCATCAGCAATCCGTCGACCACCATTTGCAGAAACTGGTTTTCCATGTTTCTACTCCGCGCCCCCGCTCAGGGTCCAAAAGGGGCCCGCCGGCGGCAGGCCCCGCGACCGCGGCTACTTCTTCCAACCGGGAAACGGCCACACTACCTTCATGGTGGCGACGTTTAGGGGCCAGACCGTTTGGAATTCCCCGTTGACCTGCTGTTGCAAAACTAAAGAGGCGAATTTATTCTGATGGTCCTGGTCAAACTGAATTCCCTTCCAGGGCATAATGCCGGCACTCATGTTGGTTTCCGTCAGCGCCTTTTGAATGGCGTCCGGGTTCGTGGAGCCGGCGCGATTGATCGCATCCGCCAAAACAAACGGCGCGTTGAAGCTGCGGACGGCATTCTCGGTCAGATCGTGACCGTACTTCTGGCGGTAAAGATCGTTGACTTGTTTAATCGCCGGAATTGTTTTTGCCATAGCCAGATTGAACTCAGACAGCACCACATAATAATCGGCATCGGCGCCCACCGTTTTCAAATAGGACCTGTCCGTATGCCCCGTCCAGGACAATAGGGCCTGGGGCGTGAAGTTATGCAGTTTGAAGGCCTCGGTGTAAAGTATCTCATCCGAAACATAGGAATTTTCCAGCACGACGTCCGGGTGGGCATCCATGATGCGGGCCACTTCGCTGGAGACATCCGTGGTGCTGTGAGAATAGGGCACATCCGCGACAATTTCGTAGCCGTATTTCTGGGCGCAAATCTTCTCTTGCTGGGCCACGCTGGAACCCCATTCCGAGTTCTCGTATACCAGGGCGATCCGCTTGATCGAATGCCCCGCCTTTCTCATGCCCTCTAAAAATTCGAATTGGTCCTGGGCGCCTATGGTGACGTTGGGGTTAGCGCGGAAAAAATAGTGAAAGCCCCGTTGGGTCAACTCGGTGGAGGTCGAGTCTGAACAGACCATGGGTATATGCATGCGCTCGGTTACCTGGCTCACCGTTTTGGTTACGGAACTCTGATAAGCGCCGACCATGGCCACGACGCCATTGTTGGAGATCAGGTACTCCGCGGCGCTCATCCCGGTTTGGGGAGACCCCTGGGAGTCAGAAAACACCACTGCTAATTTTGCCCCACCCAGGGAAGGAATGCCGGCAGTTTTGGCATAGGGAATATCTATGTCATAGGTGCCATTAATGATCTCGAGAGCCATCTCCACTCCCGACTTACACTCCTGTCCCGTCGAGGCGACATCCCCGGTCAAGGGGTAAACGGCGCCGATCTTAATGACCTCGGCGGCAAGGCCCGTCCCAGGTAGACTAGCCGCCAGAGCAAGAACCACTATCCCTACGCCTAGGCATTTGCGAAACATTTTCTTCCTCCCTTCATTCTCATTCAAGCGAATTAATCTGTTTCGAAACACCTCTCATGCCCGAACCTCACCCATGAGGACGCCACAGGACTTCGCTAGCCAGGAGGGGATAGGGTGTCCCCGTTAACCTGCTTTCTGGCCTGCTCCGCCGCACCGAGGGCATTTAAGGTTCCCTATTCCAGGACCAGTTTTACATGTAGCTGCCTCCTTTATCTTTGCATCTTCCGGTTGGTATGAACCGGGATCAGGCGGCAGAGAGGCAAAGGCTTTCCCAGATAATTTCCCACTGCCCACTTACTAAAATTATCATCATATATGTAACCAATAAAAACCTATACGCAAGCCGCTGACCGCCGGCCAGGGGTTCCCCACGGCGTTTTACCAAGGTAGAGACTTTTCGGCAAATGGTAATACCATTTTACTCACAGGCAAGAACTTGCGGTCAAATCCCCATTGGTCAGGCGCTCGCTCCCCCAAAAAAAACCTGGAAAAGACTCTTCCCGACCCAAAGTTTCGCCACTACGGACGGCGCCCCTTAGGAAACCTGGCGATTCCGGACAAAATCCAGGACAAAGCCGATGTGCCGTTGCATGGCCTGGTAGGCGCCTTCCGGGTTGTGGTCTTTAATGGCCTCAAAGATTTCCCGGTGTTGCCGGGCGATGATGGGGAGGCTCCTGGGTTCCTCCCAGAGGGCCCGCAGGTTCTCCTTGATGCCGTGGTGCAGCAGGTTGTAAAAATTCTTCATGATATAGACCTGCACCGGGTTCCTGGTGGCATAGGCCAGGGCCATGTGGAAGGAGACGTCGTCGTCAATTCCCAGGCGGCCGACGGCGTGCTCCGCCTGCATGGCCGCCAGGGCCTTCTCCATCACCTGCAGGTCCTCGGCGGAGGCCCGCTGGGCCGCCAGGAGCGCCGACTGGCCCTCCAGGCCCATGCGCACTTCCAGCAGTTCCTCTAGGGTGGCGTCATCGCCCCCGATGGCCGCGGCCAGGGGGTTGTGCTCCCTCTGGGCGGTGAGGGAGCGCACAAAGGTGCCCGCCCCTTGCTGGTGCTCCAGCAACCCCATGGTCACCAGCCGGCGGATGGCCTCCCGCACCGTGGGCCGGCTCACGCCCAGGGCCTGGGCCAGCTCCCGCTCCGGCATGAGTTGGTCCCCCGGCTTGAGCTGCCCCCGGAAGACCAGGTCCCGAATCTGCTCAAAGGCCAGGTCCGAAACCCTTCTGGCCTTAATGGGTTTGAGTAGGATGTTCATGGACCCCCCAGTTCATTCTACCCCAAAAAATTTTTCCCTTGACAAATTATTAGCGGTTTTTTAATATCGTGTCAAGTGGTCTGACCAATTCATTTCCAAGATAAATCTGCCGCTTTTTTTTTATTGGTCAGCTTGCTCGCCCAGAGGCACTCGCCTTTTTAGACCATACCGGATCAGGAGGGCCAATTATGGCAGAGCCGAAGCTGGTCGCCATCCTCAAAGAGAAGGCCGAGGCGGTCCAGGTGGTGGTTAACCAGGTGTCCAGCCTCCAGGACGCCTTTGCCTATGCCATCCGGGTCACCCAGGAGCAGGGCGGCGCCGCCATTGCCGCTCCTGGTTGGGACGCCGGGAGCCGGGCGGCCCTTAAGGCCGGATGCGAAGAGGCCGGCTTGGAGCTGCTGGGGGAGAACCTGCGGGAGCGGGCCGGGGCCATCCATACGGGTCTCACCCGGGCTGATTGGGGCATCGCCGACACCGGCACCCTGGTGCTGGACTCCAGCTCCGAGGACCTCCGCCTGGCCACCATGCTTTCGGAAACCCACATTGCGGTCCTCCCCATCTCCCGTCTCCGGGCCTCCGCCTCCGACCTGGAAGCAGAGATGAACCGCCTGATGGACTCCCCCCCCAATTATCTGGCCTTCATCACCGGCGCCTCCCGCACCGCCGACATCGAGCGGGTGCTGACCCTGGGGGTGCACGGCCCCCTGGAACTACACCTCTTGCTGCTCAAGGATTAATTGTCATGATCGATACCGCCCAAGACCTGGGAGAATACCGGAAACGCTTGCGGCAGGCCCTGGATAACCAGTTTCTGCGCGCCGCCCAGGGCGCCTTCTTCGCCGCCTATCCCGAAGGCCGGGCCCGGGCCCTGAGCGGGGTGGATTTCGAGGCCCTGCGCGAGGAGATCGCCTGCGGCAAAGACCAGGCCCTGCCCCACCTGGAAGAGCTTTATGAGGCTTTCAAGGCCAAGGCCGAGGCCGCCGGGGTCAAGGTCTACCTGGCCGGGACCGCCCGGGAGGCCAACGCCATCATCTGCGGCATCGCCAAAGACCGCGGGGTGAAGAAGATCGTCAAATCCAAATCCATGACCGCGGAGGAGACCTTCCTCAACGACCACCTGGAGCAGGAGGGCCTGACCGTGGTGGAAACCGACCTGGGCGAATGGATCATCCAGCTCAGGCATGAAGGTCCCTCCCACATGGTGCTGCCGGCCATCCATCTCTCCCGCGGGCAAGTGGCCGAGTTATTCTCCCGGGTCAGCGGCGAATCCCTGGACCCGGATGACATCGGCAAGATGGTGAAGGTGGCCCGGCGGGAACTGCGCAAGGAGTTCCTTTCCGCCGACATGGGCATCAGCGGCGCCAACTTCGCCATTGCCGCAAGCGGCACCCTGGGAATCATGACCAATGAGGGCAACGGCCGCCTCACCACCACCCTGCCACCCATCCATGTCGCCCTGGTGGGTCTGGATAAACTGGTGCCGGACCTGGCCGCGGCGTTGCGCATCTTGAAGGTTGTGCCCAAGAACGCCACCGGCCAGGTGATCACCTCCTATGTCACCTGGATCACCGGGGCCAACGAGTGCCGCCCCGGCCCGGGGGGCCGCAAAGACATGCACGTGGTCTTCCTGGACAATGGCCGCCTGGCCCTGGCCCGGGATCCGGTCTTTTCCGAGGTCCTGCGCTGCATCCGCTGCGGCGCCTGCGCCAATGTCTGTCCCGTCTATGCGCTGGTGGGCGGCCACAATTACGGCCATGTCTATATCGGCGCCATCGGCCTGATTCTCACCTATTTTTACCACGGCCGCCAGAACGACCGGGCCATCGTGCAGAACTGCCTCAACTGCCTGGCCTGCAAAGCGGTCTGCCCGGTGGGCATCAATCTGCCCCTGATCATCAAGGAGGTCCATGCGGAAATCCTGGCCGAAGAGGGAGAGCGGCCGCTGAAGAACCGGCTGCTGCGGCGGGTCCTGAAGAACCGCCGCCTCTTCCATTTTCTCCTGCGCCGCGCCTCCCTGGCGCAGCGGCCTTTGGCCCGGAAAGGATATATCCGCCATCTCCCCTTTTTCTTTGGCAAAGACCACGATTTCCGGAGCCTGCCAACGGTGGTCGCCACTCCCTTGCGGGACCGCTGGCCGCGGCTGGCCGGCGCGGCGGTGGCTAAACCCCGGAGCCGGGTCGCCTTGTTCGGCGGGTGTCTGGTCGACTTTGTCTATCCGGAACAGGGCGAGGCCCTGGTCAAGCTGCTGAGAGACCGCCAGGTCCGGGTGGACTACCCCCAGGAGCAGACCTGCTGCGGCCTGCCGGCCAAATGCATGGGTGAGCTGGACCTGGCCCGGGATGTGGCCCTCCAGAACCTGCGGGCCCTGGACCCGGCGGATTACGATCAGGTCCTGACCCTCTGCGCCTCCTGCGGCTCGCATATCAAGAACACCTATCCCCTCCTCCTGGCCCGGGAACCGGGAGTGGGGGTCAAGGCGCGCCAATTGGCGGCAAAGTTGATGGACTTCAGCTCCTTCCTGACCGAAGTCCTCAAGGTTAGCCCGGAAGAATTCCTGGCTCGGAACCGCAAAGTGGCCTACCACGCCCCCTGCCACCTGTGCCGGGGTCTCAAGGTGACCCGGCCTCCCCGGGAACTCTTGAAGATCGCGGGTTACCAGTACCTCCCCGCCCAGAACGAGGAGGTTTGCTGCGGCATGGGCGGCACCTTCTCCGTGGATTTCCCGGAAATCTCCGGGGAGCTGCTGAAAAACAAGCTGGATGCAGTGGCCGCCACTGGCGCCGACCTCCTGGTGAGCGACTGCCCCGGCTGCGTCCTGCAGCTCCGGGGCGGACTTGAGAAGCGGGGCGGGAAGATCAAGGTCCAGCACATCGCCGAGGCGGTGGCCGCGGCAGCCAAATCAGGCGTCTGATGGCGGCACCGCCCTGGTAAGACCACCCTTCCCCGGTCCGGGGGAGAAGGAGGTGATTAACCGCGGCCTTTGCCAACATCTGGCCCTTTTGGGTGGATCTGTTTGCGAATCGAATGAGAGCTATCATTCTTTATAAAGGAGGGTGCATCGATGCCGTGGATTCAAAACTACATCCCTTTGGGCAGCCTGGGTTTCTCGGCCCTGGTGGCCGCGATTCCCTTATTCATTCTTCTCTACATGCTGGGCGTCCGGCGTTCCAAAGGGCAGCACGCCGCC
>JBKQLU010000036.1:0-29798 GCA_052326585.1 Desulfobaccales bacterium
GGATGCTGCGGAGACATAACCCAAGTCGATAACCTGAGCCCTTACGCCTCTCCGGCAACAGAGGAGAAGTGGGCCGAAATTGTGGGGAGCAGCGTGGGTGCAGATGGCAACCTGGCCCCCCGGGATATCTCCTCCCGGGCCGCCAAGGCCATGTGCGATCAGGGCAAGGGGGTGGGGCCCACCGGCCGGGCGGTCTACCTTGATTTCGCCGACGCCATCGCCCGGCTGGGAAAGGCGGAGATCGAGGCCCGGTACGGGAATCTCTTCCAGATGTATGAAAAGATCGTAGCCCAAGACCCTTATCAAACCCCGATGATGATCTATCCGGCCTCCCACTACGCCATGGGCGGCTTGTGGGTCGATTACAATCTGATGAGCACCCTTTCCGGGTTGTTTGTCCTGGGGGAAGCCAACTTCTCGGACCACGGCGCCAACCGCCTGGGGGCCAGCGCCCTGATGCAGGGCTTGGCCGACGGCTATTTCATCATCCCCAACACCATCAGCGGCTATCTCGCCGGGACTCGTCTCCCCGAGGTGAATGAGAGTCACCCGGCTTTTCAGGAAGCCGAGGCGGCAGTAGCGGCCAAGGTCGAGCGCCTTCTGAAGATCCGGGGCCGGCGCACCGTGACGAGCTTTCATCGCGACTTGGGCAATATCATGTGGGAATATTGCGGCATGGCCCGCACCGACGCAGGCCTGGCCAAGGCCAGAACCCTGGTGGCCGACCTCCGGGCAGAATTCTGGGAGAATGTGACGGTGCCGGGTTCCCAGGAGGATTTCAACCAAAGCCTGGAAAGAGCGGGGCGGGTGGCTGATTTCCTGGAGTTCGCCGACATCATGCTCCTGGATGCCCTGGCCCGCCGGGAATCTTGCGGCTGCCACTTCAATGAAGCCTTCCAGACCGAAGAGCATGAGGCCCTTAGGGACGATGTCAACATGTGCCATGTGGCCGTGTGGGAATATGCCGGAGAGGGCCGGGAGGCTGCGTTCCACAAGGAACCGCTGTCGTTCGAATTCGTCAAATTAGCCACAAGGAGTTACAAGTGAGCGGCAAGACCATCAATCTCACCCTGAAGGTCTGGCGGCAGCCGGGGCCCGGCAGCCAGGGGCGTCTGGAAACCTACCGGGCGGAGAATATTTCCACGGATGCCTCCTTCCTGGAGATGCTGGATATTGTCAATGAGCGGCTCACCCTGGAGGGCCATGACCCCATCGCCTTCGACCATGACTGCCGGGAAGGGATCTGCGGTATGTGCGGGACTGTGGTCAATGGCCGCCCCCATGGACCGGAGAAGGAGACCACCCTCTGCCAGTTGCACATGCGCCATTTTAAGGACGGCGACACCCTGGTCATCGAGCCTTACCGGGCCCGGGCCCTGCCGGTCATCAAGGACCTGGCGGTGGACCGCGCCGCCCTGGACCGGATCATGGCGGCCGGCGGTTTCATTTCGGTGAACACGGGTCAGGCCCCTGAGGCCAACTCGCTCCCCGTCCCCAAAAAAGACGCCGACCTGGCCATGGACGCCGCGGCCTGCATCGGCTGCGGGGCATGTGTCGCGGCCTGTCCCAATGCCGCGGCCATGCTGTTTTGCAGCGCCAAGATCTCTCAATTCGCCTTGCTGCCCCAGGGGCGGCCCGAGGCCGCCCGGCGGGCCTTGGACATGGTGGCCGAGATGGACGCCCTCGGCTTCGGCAACTGTACCAACCATAAGGAATGTGAGGCGGAATGCCCCAAAGGCGTCTCCATTGCCAATATCGCCCGCCTCAACCGGGAATTCATCAAGGCCGCCCTGGCCTCCCGGGAAGAACCCCTGCCGGTTTCCGGGGCTGAGGGCTGAAACGCCGGGGTGGGGCGGGTTAAATATTGTCCGGTGAGTCAAGGAATTAGGTTATAATTTCTTAAAGGGCTGATGGCCATGGATACCGGCGCCGGTGAGCGCGGTGCGGAGAGTGGCCGCGGGTCCCAGAAATTATCCGGTTTTCCACCCCCCGCGGTCCCGCCCGCCTCCTGAAACCAGGGGCACCTGCCTCTCCCCCATGAACCAGGAACGGCCCGGCAACCAGGCTATTGAGCCCAACGGCCCAGGGTTGCCCTTGATACCCCCATCTTTCTCAGGCCGGGACCGAGCTAAGTCCACGGCCGGCAGCTGCCTGAGATGAGAGCGCCACTGGCCCGGGACGCCACCGGGCGAGGCGCACGCCGGAGCAGGGGCGCTCCCGGGAGCAGATAACCTTGCCGCCCAAACGACCGGAGCCGAGTCAGGTGAACAAGAGAAGCATAAAATTAGCAACTAAAGTGGCCGGGGCTCCCCCGAACCCCGCCGCCGGGGCCGAATTGAAAACCGAGTGGGAGCGCGCCGGGGAAGCCTGGCAAAAGGCTTACGACACCCTGGAGCGGCGCATTGAAAAGCGTACCACCGACCTGGTAAAGGCCAATGATCACCTGCTACAGGAGATCGAAGAGCGCAAGAAGACCGAAAATGAACTGAAGAGAATCAAGGAATACCTGGAAAATGTCATAGATAACTCGGTGGACGCCATCGGCATCGTCGACCGGCTCGGCCACTTCCTCCTCTGGAATCGGCGGGCCGGAGAGATCTATGGCTATGCCTTCCAGGAATTGGCCGGCAAGACCGCCTTCGATCTCTACGCCGACCCCGCCACGCTGGACTCCATGCTCCTGAAACTGCGCCGTGAGGGGGTGGTGCGGGAACATGAGATCGCCATGAAGAAAAAGGACGGCAGCATCGTCTCCATGGATATCTCCATCAGTCTCCTCAAGGATGACCAGGGGAAAACCATAGGCAGTGTCTGCGTGGCCCGGGATCTCTCGCGTTGGAAAAAGTATGAAATGGAGCTGGAGCGCACCCGGGATGAACTGGGCCGCTACTCCCGGGACCTGGAACGGCAGGTGCGGGAAAGGACCAGGGAAATCAACAGTATTCTCCGTTACACCCCGGCGATGGTCCATAGCAAGGACAAGTATGGTTATTACCGGCTGGTCAATCCACGCTACGAAGAGTTGTTGGGTATCAAAAATGAAGAGATTCAAGGGAAATCCGACCATGATATCTTTCCCCCGGAGGTAGCCGGCCAATTCCGGAGCAACGATCTGCTGGTGCTCACCCAGAAACGGTCATGGCAGGGAGAGGAACGGGTGCCTTTGCAGGACGGGGTGCATACCTATCTGTCGGTAAAATTTCCCCTTTATGATGAGCAGGGCCGGGTCGACGGCCTGTGCGGCATCTCCACGGACATCACCGAGTTGAAGAAGGCCCAAGAGCAGTTGCGGTTACTGTCCGGCAGTATCATGGCCAGCCAGGAAAAGGAGCGGGCCGCCATTGCCCGGGAACTGCATGATGAATTGGGACAGGTGCTCACCGCCTTGCGCATGGACGCCGTGTGGCTGAGCGAACGCCTGAAAGGCCAGGAGGCCCAGGCCGCGGCCCGGGCCTTGACCATGTGCGACCTGATCGATCAGACCATCGACGAAGTGAGGGCCCTGGCCACCCGGCTGCGCCCCGGGGTGCTCGATGATTTCGGACTCATTGACGCCCTGGATTGGTATTCTAAATATTTCAGCCAGCGGACCGGCATCGCTTGTATTTATAAACACTTCAATGTGCCGCAGGTGGACGACCTGGTGGCCACCGCCGCCTACCGGATTACCCAGGAAGCCTTGACCAATGTGGCCCGGCATGCCTTCGCGACCCAGGTAAAGATCGACCTGCAGGTCAGGGGAGGAGTACTGACCCTCTCGGTGGCCGATAACGGCAGGGGCTTCGATCCCCAGAAATTGTCACAGGCCCATTGTCTGGGGCTGGCGGGCATGCGGGAGCGCGCCAGCCTTTTGGGCGGCCGCCTGGAACTGGAGTCCAAGGCCGGGAAGGGAACCCGGGTCTATTTCCGGCTACCCCTGGATGAGCCGCGAGGCGCCCCATTATGATCAGAGTTCTGTTGGCCGACGATCACAGCATCGTTAGGGGTGGGCTGGCCCGCATTGTCAAAGATTCCGGGGACATCGAGGTGGTGGCCGAGGCCGCTGACGGCCAGGAGGCCATTGAGCAGGTGCATCGCACCTTGCCAGACGTGGCGATCATCGATATCTCCATGCCCGGCCTGGACGGCCTGGAAGTCCTCGGTCAACTGCGGCAATACTATCCGAAATTGCCCATCCTGATCCTCACCATGCACGAAGAGGAACAGTACGTGGTGCGGGCCATCGGCGCCGGGGCCAATGGCTACATCACCAAGCGCTCCGCCCCCGAGCAATTGGTGAACGCCATCCGCAAGGTCCACGCCGGCGGCCGCTACCTCAGCGACTCCGCGGCCGAATCCCTGGCGCAGCATATGGCCGCCGGGCCCCGCAACCGCACCCCTCTGGACACCCTGTCCAACCGGGAAATCCAGGTATTGCGGCACCTGGCCTTGGGCCATACGGTTCGGGAAATTGCCCAGGCCTACCATCTCAGCACCAATACGGTGCATACCTACAGGCTGCGTCTGTTGCGAAAATTGAACCTGCGGAACAATGCCGAAATCTCCCTCTTTGCCATCCAAAACCGCCTGGTGGAACTCTAGAAGCTGCTGCAAAACCTGATTTCACCGTCATCCGAAAAGAAGTAAAGAATCCCAAGTCACTAAAAAGGCGAGATTCTTCGCTGCGCTCAGAAGGACAATTTTGGCCTATCCCTGGGCAATTCTGGAAAATTATGTTAAAATATTAGACAATTTGCCCTCCCCAACCTCCCGGGGCCTTACAAGTCGCGGTGGTTGGGGCAGGGAAAGATCTCCACTACTTCCCCGGAGTTCAACTTGAGTCCTGCCAAGACCATTTATAATCTGGCTATTGTGGGAGCAGGCCGGCAAGGCCTGGCCATCCTGGAGGCCTTGGCGCCGATCCGTAAAGAGGATCAACCATTGCGGGTGGTGGGGGTAGCAGATCTAAACCCGGAGGCCTGCGGCCTATCTTACGCTTACCGGAATAATCTCTTTGTGACCGTCGCTTTTGCCGATTTATTCCAACTCCCGGAATTAGACGTCATCGTCAATGCCACCGGCCGGCCCGAGGTCTTCCAGCAGTTACAGGAGCAGGCTCCTGAGAGGTTGACCATCCTCAACGTCGATCGGCCCTTTTCCTGGGAGGATTTCTGGGATCTGATCACCATGGACCTGCCTCCCGTTAGAAAGGCAGGGCCCGTGAAAATCGGCATGGTGGGCGGAGGCAAGGTAGGTCACGAGATTCTCCAGTTAGTCTCTGGAGATCCACGGCACACAAAGAGCATCGAGATCCTCGGGGTGGCCGATCCCAATCCCGGGGCCCCGGGCCTGGTCCTGGCAAATAAGTTGGGTATTCCGACCTTTGACCAATCTGCGCCGCTCCTGGCGAAGGCCCCGGACCTGATCCTGGAACTGACCGGTGACCCGCAGGAGCTGGACCGCATCAGGCGGCAGAAGCGGCCCCATACCCAGGTTATTGACCACCTGAAGACCCGTCTCTTTTGGGAACTGCTGCAAAAAGATGAAGAGCGCTTGCGCAGCAAGGTGGAAAGCGAAATCAAGTTGGGACGGCTGCGCAGCCGTTACCAAAAAATCTTCGATCACCTGCCCGACCCGGTCCTCGTCCTGCTCCCTAATTATCTGGTAGATGAAGTCAACCTTACCTTTCTGGATTGCTTTCAAAAAAAGGCGACGGAGGTTATCGGCAAACCTTGCTACGAGGTGTTTCATCAGTTCGATGAGCCTTGCAACCTCAAAGGGCTGGCCTGTCCTTTTCCAGATGTCCTGGCCAGCTGCCAGACTCACCGGGTTTTGCAGCACTATCCCGGGCCGGATGGCAAGATGCATTACGGCGAGATTACCATGTCGCCGCTATTTGCACCGGAGGCGACCAATAAAAGAGTGGTGGAGGTCATCAAAGACATCACCCCTGCCAAACAGCTCGAAGAGGCGTTGCGGCAATCCCAGGAGGAGAGCCGGCAGCTACTGAAGGAGGCCATCCAGGGGAAGTCCTTCCTGGAAACCATCGTCAACGGCATCGAAGACCACATGATGGTGATCGACCTCAATTACCGGATCGTCGAGGTCAACCGGGCCTTGTTGGAAATGGTGGGCCTAAAACGGGGAGAGGTGGTGGGCAAGCACTGTTATGAATTGTCGCACCACCTTAAAGAGCCCTGCGCCAGCCCCGATCATCCCTGTCCCTTAAAAGACGCCGTGGCCACCGGTAAGGCCGCTTCGGCGATCCACGTCCACTTTAACAAGGACGGCCTGGAAAGCTATGTGCACGTGGTCCACCATCCCCTGTTTGATGAGAAAGGGCGGGTCCATCAAGTGATTGACCTGTCCCGGGACATTACCCAGGAGATTACCCGGGCCCGCATCATGCACGACGACAAGATGGCCTCTTTGGGAAAGCTATCCGCCAGCGTCATGCACGAGATTAACAATCCCTTGACCGGCATCCTCAATTTTGTCAAATTGATTCAGCGCCTGCTTAAGGGAGGGCCTCCCGGCGAGGCGGAGTTGACCAAGGTGCAAAATTACCTGGGTACAATTTTTGATGAGACCCAACGGGTAAGTAGAACGGTTTCCAATCTCCTGCCCTTTTCCCGCAAGTCCAAGCCGGAATTCAAACCGGTCTCGCTCAGCACCTTGCTGGCCGAGACCGTATCCCTCACCGAGTATCAGCTGCGCTTGCAGGGAATCACGGTAGAAACGAGCTGGGCTGCGAACCTACTGCCGGTGCGAGCCGATCCGGGGCAGATGAAGCAGGTCTTTTTGAACCTGCTGCTCAATGCCCAGGATGCCATGCCCAAAGGCGGCACCCTGACCCTGGCCACCAGAAATTCCCGGGGCCGGGAAGTGGTGGCGCAGATCAGCGACACCGGGGTGGGCATTCCCCAGGAAATGCTTCCCCAAATTTTTGAACCGTTCTATACCACCAAGAACGCCGGCGCCGGGGTGGGGCTGGGGCTTTCCGTGGTTCAAGGCATCGTCCGGGACCACCAGGGCACCGTCAAAGTGGAGAGCATTGTGGGCCGGTCCACCCGTTTCACCATCCGCTTGCCTGCCTATAAACCGGGAGAAGACCATGTTGCCTCATAAGAAGATCTCCATCCTGGTAGTGGATGACGAGCTCAGTATCCGGGAATCTTTGTGCGGCTGGCTGCAACAGGACGGCTACGAAGTGGAAAGCGCGGCCGATGGGCCATCAGCCTTGGCCAAGGCCCAGGAGAGCCATTATGACATCATGCTCCTGGACGTCAAGATGCCCCGGATGGACGGGATTACGGTGCTCAAGACCTTAAGGGAGTCCAATGCCGATACCGCGGTGGTGGTCATGACGGCCCATGGGGCCATCCAGGACGCGGTGGAGGCCATGAAGCTGGGCGCGCATGACTATCTGCTCAAACCCTTCGACCTGGAAGAAATGAGTCTCATTATCGAAAAATTGGTGCAGGTGCAGACCCTGGCCATGGAAAATCTGATTCTCAAAGACCGGGTGGCAACCATCAGCCGGTTTGAAAACCTGGTGGGCCAATCGCCACCCATGCTCCAGCTCTTTGAGACCATCGTCGATGTGGCGCAAAGCGACGCCACCGTGTTGCTCACCGGGGAAACCGGCACCGGCAAGGAGTTGGTGGCCCGGTCGATTCACGCCCAGAGCCCCCGCTGTTATGGCCCTTTTATTGCCATCAACTGCGGGGCCTTCACCGAACATCTCCTGGAGAGCGAACTCTTCGGGCATGAGAAAGGAGCCTTCACTGACGCAACCTACACCAAGAAAGGCCGGCTGGAGATGGCCCATGGCGGCACCCTCTTCCTGGATGAAGTGGGCGACATCTCTATAAAGATGCAGATTGACCTGCTGCGGGTCCTGGAAACCCGGGAATTCACCCGGGTGGGCGGCACCGTCCCGCTACACAGCGACTTTCGGGTCATCGCCGCCACCCATCAGGACCTCCAGGAAGGCATCCTTAAGAAGACCTTCCGTCAAGACCTCTATTACCGGCTGAACGTCATCCATGTGCAGGTGCCGCCCCTGCGGGAGCGACCGGAAGACATTCCCCTGCTGGCCCAGCATTTCCTGAGGCGCTATGCCACCGAGACCAACAAAAAGGTGGACTCCATTCAACCGGAGGCCATGGAGGCCATGCGGCAATATTCCTGGCCGGGTAACGTCCGGGAGCTGGAAAACGCCATTGAGCGGGCGGTGGTGGTGGGAAAAGGCCGGCAGCTCAAACCCAAAGATCTGCCCTTTGTGGTGGGAGCGGAGGCGGCGGCGGCAGGCCTTTCCCTGGAGGACATGGAACGGCGCTACATCGCCCAGGTGCTGGCCTCAGCCCACGGCCACATCTCCAACGCCGCCAAGGTCCTCCAGATCAACCGCACCACCCTCTACCACAAGATCAAGAAATATGGCTTGGCGCCATGAATACGGCTGGCCCAGCCGCCTCCCGGCCATAGGGCCGTAGAAACCCATGTCACGGCGTCCCGTTTTGGGTTTGGTCCCCTTGGGGCCGGTGGATCCGGAGATCCTCCGCCATTTGCGCCGGGCCATCGCCAAGCTGCTAGGCCTGCCGGTGCGCATCCTGCGCCCCAGACCCCTGCCCTCCCAGAGCTACCACCCGGAGCGTAATCAACACCACTCTACTCTGCTCCTGGAATACCTGCTGGACGACCCTGGGGAATCTTTGCGGGTTCTGGGGATCACCGCGGTGGACCTCTACATCCCGATATTTACCTTCGTTTTCGGGGAAGCCCAATTGGACGGCAGGGCCGCCGTAGTCTCCATCTTTCGCCCCCGGGGGGACGCCGGCGGCGTCCGGCCGCCTAAAAATCTCTTCATCAGGCGTCTCCTCCTGTTGAGTCTGCACGAGTTGAGCCATACCTTCGGCCTCGGCCACTGCCGGCAGCCTGGCTGCCTGATGGGTTTTTCCGCCAACCTGGAAAAGTTGGACCAGAAGAACTTGGCCTTCTGTGACTATTGTCAAATCATGCTGGGGGATTATCTAAAGGAGCAGGGGTTGCTCCCCCGGCTCCGCCGGCAGGTGGAAACCGGGGGGCCGGGGGCGGCCCGCCCCGTTTGGGATAGGGACCATAAAGGGCGGCCCTGATCGCCGCGGCCAGGCGTACGAGCCGCCCGGCCGCGATTTTGCCTGGCAAGGGCCTGACGAGCCGTGGCAAAAATTTAGCCGCAGCCTGATCTAGACCGCGGCTCACCACTCGTGTCTATTCCGGAAAGGGGGTTGGCGCCGGAGAGACGCCCGGCAACCGCCCTCTCCTTAACGATGGCATCACCCTGAGGCTCCCCGGCGCCGGGCTTAGCCCCCGGGGAGCCCCCTGCCCGCCTTTAAGACCTTTTCCGCCAGTCCCGGGTCAGGTTGGTCAAGAGGAACTCCTTGACCAGGCGCCGCCAACCCAAATTGGGGAATTGACCGTAAACATCGTCGATGAACTCGCCGCCACTGGGGAGGGTGGCGCCCACGGTGCTGTCCATAATGTACAGCAAGCGGTGGGATTCTTGATCGATCCAGGTGGCATTGGCCTCCCCGAAAAAGAGCTTCTCCAGATTTTGCTTGAGATTGCTGGGATTGACCTTGAAGAGCCAGCCCGCGCCGTAGGGATCGCGGTTGATCAGGCCGGGGTCCTGCCGGACCATGGGATTGACGGCCGCGATGGCGCCATCCACCGGCGCCTCGAGGGAAGCCTTGTTCCCCTGTCTGAGCAAGGCCATGCAAACATGGTCCTGATAATAGACCTTGCCGATCTCGGGTAACTTGAGATCATCGGCTTGACCCATGATCTTTTGGGAAAAGTCATCCAATCCTACCCGCACCTGGCCGCTCTCTTCCAGGACGGCCCAGGTGTGCCCGCGGTGCAGGTAATAGAAGCTGGTGGGCACCTTGAAGCCGAAGACATCCACCATCTGTGCCCCTGAAGGCGTCTGGAGATTTTGCGGATTCATGACCTGTGCCTCCTCTTTAAACAGGATGTGTTGCTGAACCTGGTTCTCGGCGCTGCGTCAGAAGCCGGCAACTTAACGGCCTCCTCCCGGTTGACCATATAGCAAGGAGTGGGCCAACCTGGGCCTACTTGCTTATCTATTCAAAATAATTACTAAATTAGCCCAGACCATCCCGGCCCGAAAGGATTGCCTATCTGGATGAGGAGATTTTATGTTGAATATTTCAACAATTAAACTTACCCATGACATATGTCATTGATATAACATTATTATTTAATGTCCAATATTTCAACGTTACCTTTTCCGTATTGTCGCAAAAATCGACAGAAATAATCTGAGCTAAACTTATGCATATATTAATAGACGCTTAAAAAAATCCAGTATAATTCTTCGCTTGCATTTTCACCGGATTCATTTTACTTTTAGAAATCCGCCGGAAATCCGGTTTTCTCTGCATAATTAACCGATCCCTT
Organism: Desulfobaccales bacterium; assembly: GCA_052326585.1. Classification (GTDB taxonomy): domain Bacteria; phylum Desulfobacterota; class Desulfobaccia; order Desulfobaccales; family 0-14-0-80-60-11; genus JAPLJC01. The sequence goes on from JBKQLU010000036.1 coordinate 10,444, forward strand.
GTAAAGGGCTGGACCAGACTAACAGAAAGGCGAGGGCTATGAAAAATCTGGTTGTTTTGGGTTATGGCGCCGGTGGTACCATGGTCGCCACCAAGATTCGGGAAAAGCTGGAAGAATCCGAATGGAAGATCACCGTCATCGATCGGGACTGGCAGCACCATTACCAGCCCGGCTGGCTCTTCATCCCCTTCGGCATTTATAGCCAGGAAGACTGCGCCAAGCCTAAGCTCGATTTTGTCCTCAAGGGCATCGATTTCGTCCTGGATGAAGTGACCAATATCGACCCGGTCAAGAAGCGGATCAAGACCAAGAAGGGCCATTATGATTACGACTGGCTGGTGGTGGCCACCGGCTGCCGCATCGTGCCCGGGGAAGTGGAGGGCATGATGGAGGGCTGGGGGGGCGACATTCAAGACTATTATACCCCCGAAGGCGCCGTGGCCCTCTACAAGAAATGGAAGTACTTCAGGAAAGGCAAAATTGTCCTGAATATCGCCGAGATGCCCATCAAGTGCCCGGTAGCCCCACTGGAGTTCATCTTTATGGCCGACTGGTTCTTCTCGGTCAACGGGGTGCGGGATAATATCGAACTGGAACTGGTGACCCCCCTCTCCGGCGCCTTCACCAAGCCGATGGCTTCCGCGGCGCTGGGCAAACTGTGCGCCGACAAGAATATCAAGATCATCCCCAATTTCGATATCGTCGAAGTCAACGCCTCCAGCAAAATTATCACCTCAGGCAAGGGTGATGAGGTCAATTATGATCTGTTGGTGGCCATTCCCCCCAACTTCGGGGCCCAGGTCATCATCGACAGCGAAATTGGCGACCCCATGGGCTATATCGACACGGAGCACGGCACCTTGAAGGCCAAAGAGTACGAAAATATGTATGTAGTGGGCGACGCCACCAACGTTCCCACTTCCAAGGCGGGGTCCGTGGCCCACTATGAATCGGACATCATCGTCATGAACCTCCTCCGGGAGATCGATGGCCAGGAGCCTTTGCCGGAGTTCGACGGCCATTCCACCTGCTTCATCGTCACCGGCTACGAAAAGGCGAGCCTCATCGACTTCAACTATGCGGTCGAGCCCCTGCCGGGCAAGTACCCCTTTCCGGGTTTGGGCCCCTTCACCCTCTTGGGGGAAAGTTACTCCAACTACTGGGGCAAGATGATGTTCAAATGGGTCTATTTCAACATGATGCTGAAGGGCAAGGAACTGCCCCTGGAACCCCAGATGTTCATGGCCGGCAAAATGCTCAGCCATGTCTACCACGTTTATGGTTAAGGGGGGCCAGGGCATGCCCGATAAAAAACTGAGCACAGAGCAAATGCTCCTGGAGCGCCTGGACCGGATGGAGGGGCAACTGCAGACCCTGATCAAGGCCCAGCAGGGCCTGACGGAGTTGAAGAACGATCTCGCCCCCCTGGTAAACTCGGCCGTCAAAATCTTCATCGATGAGCTGGGGATGGTGGAGGCCGGCTTCCAAATGGAAGACTTCATCGCCCTTTTGAAACGGGGTCTGCGCAGCATCCGCAACCTCACCCAGGCCTTGGAGATGATGGAGAACTTCTTCGACCTGTGGAACGCCATGGAGCCCATGCTGAAGTCCACGGTGCCCAATCTCATCAAATACCTGGACAGCCTGGAGCAGAAGGGGGTGTTCCGGACTTACTCGGCCATGTTGGAAATCCGGGCCAAGGTGGCGCAGCACTATCCCTCCGAGGAAATCTCCGCCATGGGGGACAGCTTCGTCGTGCTCCTGAGCCTCCTCAGGAAACTGTCGCAACCCGAGATGATCGATTTTTTCAACAAAATGATGGAGATTCCCATGGGGTTGAATCTGCAGGCCGTCAAACCGGTGGGCGCCATGGGCATGCTCTCCGCCATGGGCAACAAAGAAACCCGGCAGGGCCTGGGGGTAGCCCTGGAACTCACCAAGGCCCTGGGCAAGCTCAAGGCCGATTAGGCCCGGGACTGGGCGGCGCGCCCCGCTAAGAAACGGCCCGGCGGCCAGTGGCCGCATCCTGAAAGGGCCTGATCTTCATGGAACCATAATTTGCGGAGAGCAGCCGCCCGCGCCGGAGAGACCTTTTTCATCCACCGCGGCCTCCACTTGGTTCTAAGGGATAAGGACGCTATTTTCAGAAAAAACCAGCCGCCCCTTCACCAAAAAATGACCCCGGTCATAAAGTGACCGGGGTCATTTTTCTTAAGCCCTGAAGATCGGGCCCTGGTCTCCGAAATCCGCAGAACCGGGCCCTTTATGGGCTACACGATTCCGAAACCGCGGCGGCCGCCTCAAAGAAATCGCGGGGCGGCCGTCAAAGCCGCCCCGCAAAAGGAAAGGATCTGCCGGGATGAGCCCCCGGCCGCAAGCTACCTAAAAGGCATAACTGGCGCTGATCATCGGGGTGTATTTCTTGACCCCGTTTTTGCCGGCCAGATCGAAAGAGGTGCCAGCCGAAATGGACAATTTTTCTGTAGCCAGGTATTCTATCCCCGGCATAAGCCCCAAATAGGTTTCGGGGGTCTGATACCCCTGAGGGGTATAGATGTTGCTCCAGGTCCAGTTGCTGTAGAATTCCAGCAGGGCCACAAATTTCGGGCTCAGGGGATATTCCGCCGCCAGGTTGAAGGTGATATATTCCCGGGAAACGACATTGTCGGCACTGTTCTGATAAATGTTAACCGGACTGTTGATCCAGATGTTGCTATAGAGCAGAAAGGGCTTCACCCATTTAAACAGGTTGACGCCGGTGGTGAAGGTCAGCGCCCCGGAGCCGATGGCATCCACTCCCAGGAGGTTGGGATTGAGGTGGGAGGCATGCCCGGTGGGAATGGTGCCAAAACCCGCCACGGCGCTCACCGCCGGCATGACGTCGCCTTCCGGCAGCAGGTTGTATTTGCCCATCAGGGTCAGATCACCGATGCCGGCGTAACTGGCGGAGCGGTTACCGTACCCGGAAAAACTCACATTATTGCCCCAGTAGTCGATAAATGGAGCAATCAGATAGACTTCCGTATCCTTGAAGGGGCCATAGGTGACCTTCACCGGCATATAGTAGGTGTAAAAATTACCCCCGGCGCTCAGCGTCCGCCAGTTCTGGTTGAAGAACCCCGGGTAGAAGGACAAGGCCGAGAGCACCGAGACGCTGACATGGCCGGTATCAATGGGGATGGTGGTGTCGGTGAGGATAGGGCCGGCGGTGGTGGGCGCCGTCTCTTTTTTCTCTTCGGGTGCGGCGGTTTGCGCCAGGGACGGCGCCGCGGCCAGGCCTCCAAGAAAACTTAATAACGCCAGGCAGACCAGGACCTTGCCCTTGATGCCACAAACCTTAAGCTGATGTCTAATCATCCGGAATTCCCCCCTGTGGATTTGACACCGCATGATGCTTAACAATCATGGTGCCAGATTAAAATTAATATAGCCAGTTGTCAAACGAAGCTCCGGGGCCCCCGCATTTTCTTGTCAATTTGCTGCCCGTGCGCCGCTGAACCGTCCAGAGGTCAGGCAGCAAAATAGGGCGGGGGAGCCCCTTCCCCCGCCCCTGCGGTCAAACCGCGGCTTCTCCGGTATCCCCGGTGCGGATGCGGATGACCTCCGCCACCGGGTAGACGAAGATCTTGCCGTCTCCGATCCGGCCGGTGCGGGCGTTGGCCACAATCGTCTCCACGATGATTTGGGCCTTGGCATCCGGGGTGACCACTTCGATCTTCACCTTGGGGAGAAAATCGACCTGGTATTCCAGACCCCGATAGACCTCCCGGATGCCCTTTTGCACCCCGAAGCCTTTAACCTCGGTCAGTGTCATGCCCTCCACGTTGATGCCATGCAGGGCGTCCTTTACCGCCTCCAACTTGAAAGGCTGAATGATGGCCTCTATCTTTTTCATACGCTTCTCCTATGCGTTTTGCAGCAGTCAGCAATTTTTTGATCATGGGACTTTCGGGAAAGTCCGGCCATTATACCGCGCTGGTGCCAACGCCGGTGACAGGAACTCGCCGGGGTGAAGCCTACCCGGCCTGCCGCCTCCAGGGTTATTGCGGCAGGCCGAGCACGTCCTGCCATTATTCCGCGCTTACGCTTTCAGGGTAGCAAGGCATCCCGAATTCCGGAACGTCGAGGCCTACCTTCTCCACCTCTGCAGTAACGCGCAGCGGATAGATAGCGTTTATGATTTTGAATACTACGTAGGTAACCCCGAAGGCATAGACCACCATGAGCGTGGCCCCGCCGAGCTGAGTAAAGAACTGCGTCACGTCCCCATGAAGCAGGCCGGTTACCCCCTGGCCGGCCGTCCCGAGGTAGGTCGTGGCGCCGACACCGTTCCAGCCCGCGCCGTAGGTGCCATCGGCGAAGATACCGACACAAACCCCACCCAGCCAGCCGCAATAGCCGTGCACGGAGATTGCCCCGCACGGGTCGTCAACCTTGAGCACCCGTTCGTTAAAGAGAACCCCCAGGCAGACGAGGAGGCCGGCAAGAATGCCGATAATAATGGCTGAGTTCGGGCTAACAAACGCACAAGGCGCGGTGATGGCAACCAGACCCGCGAGCATGCCGTTGCACGCCATCGAGATGTCGGGTTTGCCGAAGAGGAAGTACCAGAAGAGCAAGGCCGTCGCCGAAGCCGAACAGGCGGAGAGGTTCGTGTTCACTGCAATCACCGAGATGCGCAGGTCCGTGGCGCCAAGGGTGGAACCCGGGTTAAAACCCATCCAGCCGAACAGGAGAATGAAGGTGCCGATCACCACAAAGGCAAGGTTATGAGCTGGAAAGGCTCTCGGCTTGCCGTCCGGACCGTACTTGCCGAGGCGGGGGCCAAGGATGACAGCCAACGCCATGGCGCAGATGCCGCCCACGCCGTGGACTACGGTCGAGCCCGCAAAATCTACGTAGCCGTGGGCTAAGTTCAAGGTGTTTCCCAACTGAGAGAGCCAGCCGCCGCCCCAGACCCAACATCCGAACATGGGGTACAAGAGGGCGCCCATGAAGATCTCGGCGATGACGAATCCCCAGAAAGTGATCCGCTCACAGACGGCGCCCACGATGATATACGCGGCCGTCTCCATGAATACGACTTCAAAGAGCGTCAGGCAATTGCTGCCCACGTCGTAGGCCGGGCCGCTCAGGAAAAAGCCTTTTCCGCCCAAAAAGCCCCACAGGCCGCTTCCTATGAGGAAATGGTCCAGGGTGGGCGTCCCGCCAAGATTCGTCGGCGCCGCATTCACTGCCGCGGCGCCATACTGGAAGGCATAGCCGCATACATAGTACGCTAAAAAGGCGAAGACATAAGCGGCGAAGTTAAGCATCATAAGATGGCCGGCGTTCTTCCGGCGCACCAAGCCGCAGGTCAGCAGGGCGAAGCCTGCTTGCATGAAGAGCACCAAGTACCCGGTGACGAGAGTCCAGTTGAAGTTGGTCGCAACATGGTTGTGCCCAACCGCGTTGGCGAGCTTGACCGCTAAAGGCTCTTGGGCTGCCTGCTTCTGGTATTCGTCGAATGCCTTTTTCAATTCTGGATAGTCAGGGGCCTTGGTGTCGGTCGGCTCAGGAACGACAAAAGCATTACCGGCCGCGTCGAGAGCATTGTCCTTGTTCCCCGTTGCAGTTCCGGCGGGGTCGGGTTTGGGCTCCGGAGCTTGAGCCGCGGGCGCCGCCGGGGGCGCCGCCGCTTCATCCGCCGCGGCCGCCAGCAGCGGCGCGGCCAGTGACACCAGGATGAATGCCAGCAGACAAACGATGAATCGTTTCGATAGCACTTTCGATAGCACTTGGTTACCCCTCCCTCAAGAAATGGTTTTTACGGAATTTTACAGAAGACGAACAGGGCGCCTTTTACCTGAGGGGAGACGAAGCAAATGTTGTGCCAGAATAAATTTATCATAATATCAATAAGTTATCCTCAATGACCTTCTGTTAAATATACATTTATGTATATTTACAATTGGTGATTCCCCATTTGTGTAATCGCTAGCCGTTCTGGAATATTTAGCTAACAGATTTTCCCAATCAACCATGACAGTTATAGTATACAATTATGAAGACTGACATTGGGGGCCTGGACAAAGCAAGGGGGCGGCCCGCCTCCAGGGTGAGCCGCCCCCTTGCCTGAACTGGTTGATTTCTGGACCGCCCGCCGCTTAAACCGCCTTTTCCCCGGTCTCTCCGGTGCGGATGCGGATAACCTCCGCCACCGGTGAGACAAAGATCTTGCCGTCCCCGATGCGGCCGGTGCGGGCTTCCCGGACGATCGTTTCCACGATGACCTGGGTCATCTCGTCCGACGCCACCACCTCGATCTTCACCTTGGGGATAAAATCCACCTGGTATTCCAGGCCCCGATAGACCTCCCGGATGCCTTTTTGCACCCCAAAGCCCTTGACTTCGGTGACGGTCATGCCCTGGACGCTAATGGCGTGCAAGGCCTCCTTTACCGGCTCCAGCTTGAACGGCTGAATGATGGCCTCTATCTTCTTCATTTTCCCTCCTTAATTACAGATTATAGGCTGTTTCCTGATGTTCGCTGAGGTCCAGACCGGCAACTTCTTCATCAACGCTTACCCTGAGACCCATGGTCAGGTCCAGGACCTTGAAGAGAACGAAGCTGATTACGAAGGAATAGACCACAGTAACCGCCACCGCCACGAACTGGATGCCCAATTGCCCGGGATTACCGAAGAAGAGCCCGTCGGCCCCCCCGGCGTTCACCAGTTTCGAGGCAAAGAGCCCGGTAGCCAGCGCCCCCACGATCCCCCCGACGCAGTGCACCCCCACCACGTCCAGGGAATCATCATAACCCAATTTCGGTTTGGCCAATACCGCCAGATAACAAATGACCCCGGCCAGGATGCCGATGATGATGGCGGACATGGCGCCGACAAAGCCGGCGGCGGGGGTAATGGCTACCAACCCGGCCACCGCCCCGGAAGCTGCGCCCAGGGTGGTGGGCTTGCCCCGGAAGATCCATTCCGTCCCGACCCAGGCCAGGGTGGCGGCGGCAGTAGCCATATGGGTGGCGGTGAAGGCGGAACTGGCCAGGGACCCGGCCGCCAGGGCGCTGCCGGCGTTGAACCCGAACCAGCCGAACCACAGCAGGGCCGCCCCCAGGATGGTCATGGGCAGGTTGTGGGGGATGAAGGATACGGTGCCGTCGCCATGACCGGAGTAACCCTTGCGGGGCCCCATCACCAGGGCGGCGGCCAGGGCGGCGATACCGGCGTTGATGTGCACCACGGTGCCGCCGGCAAAATCGAGGGCCCCCAGGTTCTTCAACCAACCGCCGTCGCCCCAGACCCAGTGGGCCACGGGATCGTAAACCAGGGTGGACCATAAGATCATGAAGACTAGAAAAGTGCTGAACTTCATGCGCTCGGCAAAGGCGCCGGTGATCAAGGCCGGGGTGATGACCGCAAACATGCACTGGTAGATCATGAAGGTCTGATGGGGAATGGTTTCGGCATAGGCCTTAAAGGGTTCGGCACCCACGCCGTTTAACCCGACCCAATCCAGGCTGCCGATGAAGTGTCCCACGTCCGGGCCAAAGGCCAGGCTGTAACCGAAAATGGCCCAGAGGACGCTGATCACCCCCAGCAGGACAAAATTTTGCATGATGGTGCCCAGGACATTCTTGCTGCGCACCATCCCCCCATAAAAGAGCGCCAAACCCGGGGTCATCAGCATCACCAGGGCCGCGGATACCAGCATAAAGGCGTTATCACCCGAATTCATACCCCCATCCCTCCTTTGACTAAATTTACATATCCAACAGCAAATGGCGTGCCACTTGTGCCACTTTTGATTTGCAAATAATTTCTATAAGTTACCCATACGAGGGCTGCTGTGGTTAACAATTTTGCAAATACCCGGGATTATAGCTACAAATATGTTAATTAAAGTGCTTATCCCTGGTTCAGATCATAGGTAGTTACATTTTTGCTATACAGGTAACCCTGGATAAATTGGGGCGGCCAGTCCGGGTTTTTCCCCTGCGGCCCTGATCCTGTGGTCAGGTCTTTCTAGGGGCGCGGCGGCAGGGAGGCTGGTTCTTCCTGATGGGCTGGGTCTCGGAGCGATTCACCGGAGGGTTAGGATGCTGGGGGCGAGATAAAACTGTTGGTCATAACGGGCCATTTTGGGGGACAGATTCCCTGCCTGACATTGTTGTCGGGCGCGCCCTCTGAGCACCGGCAGGACGCCGTAGCGCCCGGCGACAAAATTGCACGGAGGAGTTTGCGCTATCTCGCAGTTAACCAAGCGAAACTATTACAAAACTCAATTATCGCCAAAATTGTCATTCTGAGCGTCGCGCAGAATCTCGTATTTTAGTGACTAGCCGCCTCAGGGGAGCAGCTCCCCAAGGGCGGCGATCACCCGGTCCTGGTCCACCTCGGCCATCTCGGGATAGAGAGGCAGAATGACGCTCCGCTCCTGCAGAAGTTCGCTTACCGGCAGCGGCCGCGGCTGGGGGAGATCGCGGTAGGCCGGCTCCCGGTGGGCGCACATCACTCCCCGCCGGGTCTGAATGCCCCGGGCCAGCAAGGCTTGCATCAGCTCCACCTGGGTCAGGGGGGAGTCATCCTTGAGGATAATCCAGAAAGACTGCCAGTTGCTCCGGGCAAAGTCCGGCTCCCGGGGGAGAGTGAGATGGGGGTGGCCCGACAATCCATCCCGGTAACGGGCGGCCAGGCGCCGGCGGGCGGCTACCAGGCCGGGCAGGCGCTTGAGCTGCTCCCGGCCTATGGCCGCCTGGATGTCGCTGAGGCGGTAATTATAGCCCACCTCGGCGTACTGCTCGAAGGCCACCTTCCCGGCGGTGTGGCGCTCCGCGGTGGACAGGGACATGGCGTGGGTCCTGAGCCGCGCCAGGCGAGCCATCATCTCGGGGTCGCCGCCGGTGATCATGCCGCCTTCGCCGGTGGTGATCACCTTGCGGGGATGAAAGGAGAAAGTGGCCAGCAGGCCCCGGGGCTGGCCAATGGGCTCGAAGGCGCCCCCTGCCAGCCGGATCTCCGAACCGATGGCGCAGGCCGCGTCTTCCACCACCGGCAGCCGATGCCGCTCAGCGACCGCCAGGATCCTTTCCAGGTTGCAGGGCAGGCCCATCTGGTGCACCGCCAGGATGGCCCGGGTGCGTTCGCTGACCGCGGCCTCAATGAGTTCCGGGTTGAGATTGCCGGTCTCCAGCTCCACATCCACGAAGACCGGGGTGGCCCCCAGATAACGCACCGCATTGGCCGTGGCGATGAACGAAGAACTCACGGTGATGACCTCATCGCCGGGCTTGAGGTTAAGAATCAACAAGGCCAGGTGCAAGGCCGCGGTGCCGCTGGCGCAGGCCACCGCCAGGGGGGCCCCCACCAGGGCGGCGAATTCCTTTTCAAAGGCCGCCACTTCCGGCCCCTGGATCACCCAACCGGAGAGAATGGCGCGCCGGGCGGCGGCGGCCTCCTCTTCTCCCAGGGTTGGCCGGGCCACGGGGATTGATTGCATATTTACTCCTGGTGAGAATATTTGACGGCGGGCACGATACCCTTACAAAAAATACCAAAAATATTAAATTAGACCCTTTTCCCTCATCAAAACCTGATAACTTTAAGCGATTATCCCCTTCACTAGGTTGTAAACTAGATAACTAAGCGGAGACTATCAGCTTGAGCCTATGACAAGATTGTCCACTATCTTTAGAAGTGATGTGTCCCAAGGATATTCATCCCTTCTCCCCATCCACTGGCTCGCCTTAACCTCGAATGCACTGTCGGAAGCTACCGGTATAAAAAATTCAGAAATGATTCTCTCCATAAGTTGCCATTCGTATGCTAAATCATTTCTTATGTTCTTACTTCCTCTCAGGTACCAAAGGGTGTACTCACGATCAATGGGGGGCACAATATTTGGTAACATATGATGCATCACCTTTGAGTTGCCTACAAGACTTGTACGGGTGACCATAATATTAATGCCCCTGAATATTTTTTGCAAAATTGCCCATTTGGCGCTGTTCATTTGCCGATAGTCAAATTGTTGCGCCTCGCCGATCATGGCTCGCAATGGCTCAATGCTTTGGCGGAAAATGTCAAAGCCCTGCATCTTAGAGCCTCTTTTGCCCATTCTGTGCATTCCCCATGCCGAAAGCGTGGCGTAAACATATTCCAAGTGAGTTGATGACTCAATTTCTTCCCGTGTTTCGAGCGCGCGCTGATGAAAATACAAGCTGGGACCCACAAAGGTCTCAGCCTTATAGAAGGCTTGATGATATTTTTCAGTATTTGCTAATATATCATTGACCTTGTTCTCATACTGGGTTACTCCAATTGCATGAGCCAAGCGGTCCGGGGATCTGCGGGCAGCCCTCGTACTCTTTATCCAGTGTTTGGCCTTCTCTACCAATGAAACTTTCATGGGTTTGGACTTCTTGTCGCAAAAAAAACTATTGTTATTTCCAACAAGGGTATAAATCTGTGCCAATAGTGCATGATCTATGTCCTTGTAATGCCCTTTTTCGACATTCCTTATATGGGATGGTGTTCCGTAAAAGTGAGGATACCTCTTTTTGATAATGTCCCGTATTTCCTGTGGAGTCATCTGGTCAACATTAGTCAAAAGGATTTCTCTAACAGCGTCAATAAATTTCATTTCATACCCCGTTGGAGACTACCATCTGTTTGCCGTGGAATGGACCATTTGAAACCTATTTATTAGGAGGACGAGACGAAGGGCGGAATTGCCGGCCCTGGCCCCCCAACCGCCGCCCTCATCTATCTGCCGACTGATCCCAGGCCAGACGGGCGGCGCCCAGGAGGCCGGCGTCGTCTCCCAGTTGGGCCGGGACCACGCTCACCGCCTCCGGCGGGAAGAGGGTGAGGCGATAATGCAGCTCCTCGGCCAGGGGCGCTTGAAAGACCTCCCAGGCCCGGGCAAAACCGCCGCCGATGACCACCCGGGCAAGTCCCAGGAGGTGCACCACGGCCGCGATGGCCTGTGCCAGACTGCGTCCCACCCGGTCGAAGGCCCGCAGGGCCACGGGGTCCCCGTTGCGGGCGGCTGCCACCAGGGTTTCCCCCCGGATGGCGTCGGGATCGCGGGCATAGAGATCCTGAAGCCCGGAGGAGACCCCCTGGGCCAGTTGCTCCTTAACCCAGGCTACGGTCCAAGAGGCCGAGGCCAGGGTCTCCAGGCAACCCCGGTTGCCGCAATGGCATTTCTGGCCATCCGGCTCCAGGGTAATGTGGCCGATCTCCCCGGAGGTGCCTTGCGAGCCCTGCCACAGGCGGCCGTCGAGGATGAGGCCCCCTCCCACTCCGGTCCCCAAGGTGATGCCCAACAGGTTGCGGTGGCCGGCGCCGGCCCCGAGCCAGTGTTCCCCGAGTGTAAAAAGGTTGGCGTCGTTTTCCAGGGAGAGCGGCCAGGCCAGAGACCGCGAGAGAAGCGGCGCCAGGGGGCAGTCGTTCAGGGCCGGCAGGTTGGGGGAAAAGGCGATACGGCCTTCCCGGGAGAGAATCCGGCCGGGGATGCCCAGGCCCACCCCCCGGATCTGGACGCCGCGGGAGGCGGCTTCCTCACCGCAGGCTGCCAGATCCTGGGCCAGGGTGGAGATCAGGGCCTCCCGATCGGACGAGGTGGGCGTGGCTCGCTCCCAGCGGGCCAGGATCTCGCCCCGGGGGGAGACCAGGGCCATACGGAGGTTGGTGCCCCCCAGATCGACGCCTACTACCGCCGCCTTATTTGCCATCAGGTCCTCATTTCCGGAAGGGCTTCCTTAAGGGTGGCCGTGCTGATCGCCCCAGCCCGCACCAGGCGGGGTGGGCTCACGGTCAGATCCACGATGGTGGAAGGCCGCCCTCCAGGGGTGGGCCCGGCTTCCAGGATCAGGTCCACCTCCGGCCCCAAGTCCCTGGCCACCGCGGCCGCTGCCGTCAGCGGCGGTTGTCCGGAGCGGTTGGCGCTGGTGCCGGTGACTGGAAACCCCAGGGCCGCCAGCAGCCGGCGGGCCAGGGGCTGGCCAGGCTGGCGCACCCCGATGGTCCCGGTGCCGCCGGTGAGCAAGGGAGGCAAATCCGGCTTGGCCGGTAATATCAGGGTCAGGGGGCCCGGCCAGAGATGAACCAGCCGGCGGAAGGCCGGCGGCGCCTGAAGGGCCACCTGGGGTAACATCTCCGGCCCGGTGATCAGCACCAGGACCGGAGTTCCCGGGGGGCGGCCCTTGACCCTGAACAGCCGGGTGAGGGCGGCCTCGTCAAAGGGATTGACCGCCAGGGCGTAAAAGGTCTCGGTGGGCAGCGCCAACAGGCCGCCAGTGCGCAACAGGCCCCGCGCCTCGGCAAAAAAGTCTGCGGCCAACTCTTCCCGCCAAACCCAGAGGCGCCCCATGCCCCATAATAACTACCGCCAACCCCTCTGGCAAGTGGCTCGCAGCTTTCAGCCGGCAGCGGTCAGCAAAAACTGGCGCCCCGGCGCTGGCTCCGACTCTATTATTTGTCTTGCGCCCTCCTGACCTTTCCCGTCAGGTGGTCGATATCTATCCGCAGGACCATGGTTTTAGCTAGGGAATTGGCGGCCTTTACCTTCCCCCGCTCTATCAGTTCCGGGTCGTCGCGATAATATTTTTCCACCAGGGCGATTAAGCCTTGCAACTTTTCCTGGTCATCGGCGACTTCGGAGATTTTTCCGAAAACTATGGCGCTCTTATATTTCATGCTAAAGGTATCGGGTAATTTAAAAAAGGGGGCGCCTCCCTGGACGACACAGAAGGAGACTCGATTATCCCGCCGGATAAGACCCAATTTCTTGCCTTGCAGGGCGCAGTGAAAGTAAATGCGATTTTGCACATAGACGTAGCTGAAAGGGACTCCATAGGCATAATCGTCGCCGCCGTTCATGGATAAGAACCCGAACGAGCCGGCGGCCAAAATTTCTTCGGCCTCCGGCCGGGTTAGCCCCCGGTCATGGCGTCTCAGTTCCTGGAACATGTTAATCTCCCTCCCGCGGCGCTCAGCCCGCCGCAGCGCCCGCTAAAGAATTCACCAGGTTAAGGTTTAGCCTCCCCTTTTTTGCTGAAAGGGGCAAGATGATCGCGGCCAGCCGCACTCAACCGTTGCCGCCGCACCTCGAACAGGGCCACGGCGCCGGCGGTGGCGGCGTTCAGGGAGCCGATTTCCGGGGCCGCCTGGGGGATGGCCAGGATCAGGTCGCACTGCCGGCGCACCCGGGGGCGCAAGCCCTTTTCTTCCCCGCCGATGACCAGGATTAAAGGGCCGGTGAGGTCGGCCTGATAGAGGCTTTGCGGGGCGGCGGCGTCAGCCCCGACGATGCCCAGGCCCGCGTCTTTGAGGCGCCCGAGGCAGTCCGCCAGATTGGTGACCTTGAAGACCGGCAAATATTCCAGGGCCCCGGCCGCGCCCTTGGCCACCGCCGGGGTGAGACCCACGGCCCGGTCCTTGGGGATGATGAGGCCGTGGGCCCCGGCGGCCAGGGCGCTGCGGCAGAGGTTGCCCAGATTCATGGGGTCGGTAATGCCGTCGGCGGCTGCCAGCAGGGCGGGTTCCGGGAGCTCGCGCAGGCGGTCCAGGAGCTCTTCCTGGGAGAGGCAGGCATAGGCGCCCCGCCGGGCCAGGATTCCCTGGTGGTGGGGGACGCCGCACAGGCGATCCAGGGCGGCCCGCTCCCGGACCCGGAAACGTACCCCGGCGGCCCGGGCCAGACGCCGCACCTCCTCCAGCCAGGGGCCTCTGACCCCGGCAGCCGCGATGACCTCCTCCAGAGGGCTCTCCGGCCGGCGCAGGGCGGCCAGCACCGGATGACGGCCGTAGATGATCTCAGTCATGGTCATTGATTAACGCAGAGCCGGCGCCCTCGCCAACGATAACCGCTGGAGGCGCTGGTTCCACTTTTGCTTGCCCCGTCCCCCATCCGGGATCTGCGGCTATTACTTTTGAAAAAGTGCAGGTATAATGAGCATGGATTATAGCAGATAATCACCCATGGATACCGCACTCAACCAATTTTATCAGCACCTAACCGCAGAAAGAGGCCTGGCGCCCCTGACCGTGGCCGCCTACGCCGGCGATCTCCAGGATTTTTGGGGGTTTGTCGAATCGCGGGGGCTAATCGAGTGGGGCGCGGTCTCGCTGGCCCACCTGCAGGAGTACCTGGCCGCGCTGGAAGGCCGGGGCCTGTCGGCCCGGAGCCGGGCCCGCAAGCTCTCCGCCTTGCGCCAATTCTACCGGTTTTTACAGCGGGAAGAGAAGGTTTGGTCCACGGTCAACCCGGTGGAGCTGCTGGACTCACCCCGCCTCCCCCGGCGGCTGCCGAAGGTATTGACGGAAGGGGAGGTGGTCGCCCTGCTGGCCGGACCCGACCCCGCCACCCCCAAGGGGCAGCGGGACGCCGCCCTGCTGGAACTCCTCTATGCCACCGGCCTCCGGGTCTCGGAGCTGGTGGGCCTGACCCTGAAACAACTGGACCTGCGCCGGGGGGTGGTGCGCCCCATGGGAAAGGGCTCCAAGGAACGGGTAGTACCCATGGTGGCCAAGGCGGTGGAAAAGCTGGAACTCTACCTGGCCCAGGGCCGGCCCCGGCTTCTCAAGGGCCGCCAGAGCCAGCATCTCTTCGTCAACCGCTTCGGCGGGCCCCTGACGCGCCAGGGGTTCTGGAAGATCTTGAAAGACTACGCTAGTAAGCAAGGGCTGGCTGGCCTGAGCCCCCACACCCTGCGCCACTCCATGGCGACCCATCTCCTGTCCCGGGGGGCCAACCTGCGGGTGCTGCAGCTGCTGCTGGGCCACGCCGACCTGGCCACCACCCAGATCTACACCCACGTGGACGCGGCGCGCCTGAAAAAGGCGCACCAGAAGGCCCATCCCCGGTCATGAACCCCTCCCCGCGCCGCCAAGAGCAATTCCCGGGCCGCACCCTGGAGGTGATCACCAGCCACCTCAACGCCGACTTCGACGCCATGGCCTCCATGGTGGCCGCCAAAAAGCTCTATCCCGACGCCATCCTGGTCTTTCCGGGGTCCCAGGAACCCAATCTCCGGGATTTTTTCATCCGCTCCAGCCTCTACTTCCTCGATTTTGCCCGGAGCAAGAACGTGCCGCCGGAGGAGATCAAGCGCCTCATCCTGGTGGACACCCGCCAGGCCTCCCGCATCGGCAGATTCGCCGAGGCGGCCGCCTCCGGTGAAGTGGATATCCACATATACGACCACCATCCCGCCGCCGCCGACGACGTCCACGGCAGTCTGGAGGTGGTGCAGCCCCTGGGGTCCACCACCGCCATCCTGACCCGGCTCATTAAGGAGCGGGGCCTGACCTTGACCCCCCAGGAAGCTACTACCATGGTCCTGGGCATCTTCGAGGACACCGGCTCCTTCACCTTCGCCTCCACCACCCCCCAGGATTTTGAGGCCGCGGCCTTCCTCCTGAGCCAGGGGGCCGACCTCAACATGGTCTCCGAGATCATCACCCGGGAACTCACCGCCGAGCAGGTGGCCCTCCTCAACGACCTCCTGGAGCACTCCACCAACTTCCATGTGAACGACATCGAGGTGGTCATTGCCCGGGCCACCACCCAGGAGTATGTCCCCGATTTTGCCATGGTGTGCCACAAGCTCATGGACATGGAGAACATTCAGGTACTCTTCGCCCTGGCCCAGATGGAGGACCGGGTCTTCGTGGTGGGCCGCAGCCGCCTGCCGGATGTGGACGTGGCCGACATCCTGGCGGAGATGGGGGGTGGCGGCCACAGCCACGCGGCCGCAGCCGCCATCAAGGGCCAGCCCCTGGCCCAGGTGGAGGAAAAGCTGCGCCAGGTCCTGCACAAACAGGTGCATCCAGGACGCCAGGCCCGGGAAATCATGTCCTTCCCGGTAAAATCGGTGGCCCCGGAAACCACCCTGGAGAGGGCGGAACTGATCCTGAACCGTTACAGCATCAATGCCCTGCCGGTCTTGGCCGACGACAAGCTCCTGGGGGTGATCACCCGGCAGACGGTGGAGAAGGGCATCTACCACGGCCTGAAGAGCCATCCGGTGAAGGACTATATGACAACCGAGGTGGCCACGGTGGACCCCGAGGCCACCTTGCCGCTGATCCGGGAAAAGCTGATAGTCCACAAGCAGCGTATCCTGCCGGTCCTGGAGAATGGCCAGGTAATCGGCATCATCAGCCGCACCGATCTCTTGCACCTGCTCAGCGCCGAAGAGGATGAGAGCCAGTGGTCCCAACCCATGCGCACCAAGCACATCGGCTCCCTGATGCGGGAGCGCCTGCCCCGGGAGATTCTGGAAATCCTTCAGCAGGTAGGGGAGGTGGCCGCGGAGCTCCATTATCAAGCCTACGTGGTTGGCGGCTTCGTGCGGGATTTGCTGCTGCGCCATGAAAATCTGGACATCGACATCGTCATCGAAGGGGACGCCATCATCTTCGCCCGGCTCTTTGCCGCCCGCTATGGGGCCCGCTCCCGGGAATTTCAGAAATTCAAGACCGCGGTGCTCATCTTCCCCGACGGGTTCAAGATCGACGTGGCCACGGCCCGCAGTGAGTATTACGAAGCCCCGGGGGCCATGCCGGTGGTGGAATACAGCTCCATCAAGATGGACCTCTACCGCCGGGACTTCACCATCAATACCCTGGCCCTGGGGCTCAATCCCGGGGAATTCGGCGTCTTGCTGGACTTTTTCGGGGCCCAGCGGGACCTGAAGGAAGGCTGCCTCAGCCTGTTGCACAACCTGAGCTTCGTGGAGGACCCCACCCGGGTCTTCCGGGCGGTGCGCTTCGAGCAGCGCTTCCAGTTTCGCATCAGCAAACTGACGGCCAACCTCATCGCCAATGCAGTGCGCAACAACTTTTTCGAACGCCTTTCCGGAGCCAGGCTCTTCCAGGAGCTCAAGCTGATCCTGCAGGAGGAGAACCCGCTGCCGGCGGTGGCCCGGTTGGCGGAATTAGACCTGCTGAAGGCCGTGCATCCCCGGCTGATCTATGAGCAGTCGACCCGCGCCATGCTGGAACGGCTCCAGGCGGTGCTCTCCTGGTACGACCTCCTCTATCTGGAGGACCGCTACCAGCGCTGGCAGGTCTATTTCCTGGGGCTGGTGGAGGCGCTGAGTCGGGAGGAGTTGCAGGAGATGCTGCGGGGCTCCAATCTCTCCCCCAAACTGGCCGCGGCCCTGGTCCAGGGTAAGGAGGCGGCGGACCGGACCCTCGCCACCCTGGTGCGCCTGGGGGAACCGAGCCGCAGCCAGATCTACCACCTGCTGGCACCCCTGACCGTGGAAAGCCTCCTCTACATGTTAGGCAAGGCCCGGCAGGAATCGGCCCGGCGAAGCATCTCCCTCTTTTTCACCCATCTCAAGAAGCTCAAGCCGGAACTCCGGGGCCGGGACTTGGTAGCCCTGGGCTACCGGCCCGGGCCCCTCATCAGGGAGATGCTGGCGCGATTGCTGGAAGCCCGGATTAACCAAGAGGTGAAGAGCCGGAAAGAGGAGAAGGAGTTTATCCGCCTCTCTTTCGGGCCGGCTGCCAAAGAGTCCCGATGACCCGGACCGCTGATTTTGACTACTACCTGCCTCAGGAACTGGTGGCGCAATATCCCCTGGCCGAGAGGGACACGGCTCGCCTCCTGGTGCTCCGGCGGGACACGGGAGAGATTGGCCATGCCGGCTTCCGGGACCTGGCCGCCCACCTGGGCGAGGGTGACCTGCTGGTGGTCAACGACACCCGGGTCTTTCCGGCCCGCCTCCAGGGGATCAAAGAGAGCGGCGGCCGGGTGGAGCTGCTTTTGCATCACCTGCCGCGGCCGGAGGGCAACGGCCAGGGGGCTACCTCTGCCCGGGCCCGGGCCAGCCACCGGGGGCGGGTGCGGCCCGGCCAGGTCCTGCGCTGCGGCCCCCAGTTGCAGGCGGAAATCCTCTCCCTGCCCCAGCCCGGGGTGGCGGAACTGCGCTTTTTGGCGGCCGCGGAGGTACTGGCAACGGTGCTGACAGCCGGGGAAGTGCCGCTGCCGCCTTACCTCCACCGTCCGGCCGGGGAGGCGGACCGGGAGAGCTACCAGACCATCTTCGCCCGGCGCACCGGAGCGGTGGCCTGCCCCACGGCGGGGTTGCACTTCACCGCGGCGTCCTTCCAGGACCTGGCCCGGCGGGGCATCGAGACGGTGACCCTCACCTTGCACGTCGGGCCCGGCACCTTCTTGCCGGTTAAGGAGCAGGACTATACCCGGCACCGGCTGCTGCCGGAATATTTCGAGCTCTCCGCGGCCGCGGCCGCCCGCCTCAACCAGGCGAAGGCCCGGGGACGAAAGATCGTCGCGGTGGGCACCACCAGCGTCCGGGTCCTGGAACACTGCGCCTCGCCCGCGGGCTTTCAAGCCCGCCGCGGCTTCTGTGACCTCTATATCTACCCCGGCTACCGCTTCCGGGCGGTGGACCGGCTGCTCACCAATTTCCACCTGCCCAAATCGACCCTGCTGCTGCTGGTGAGCGCCTTCGCCGACCGGGACCTGATCCTGCGGGCCTATGCCGAGGCCGTGCAAGAGGCCTACCGCTTTTACAGCTATGGCGATTGCATGCTGATTCGGTAATTTTTGAAGAGTCATCTAATCGGCAAATCAGAAGAGCTGGGTTTATGGAAATTAAAACCCATTAATTCGAGGCTTTGGTAAAAATCTTGGCAACGACGAAATCGAAATGCTGGCATAGTCCCCTCCCCCTTGAGGGGGGAGGGTTAGGGTGGGGGTGGCAAAATTATTTTGTATTATCAGGTAGTTTAACGGCTTACGCCCCCCTCCCCCTAACCCCCTCCCACCGTGGGGAGGAGGAATAAGAGTAAAGACCGGATTGACCAGGCCCCTTGGAGGCGCACTGCGCACCATGCGAATATGCAAAGCAACCCTAGATGGGCGGGCAGTGCCCACCCTGACATAAACCCATGTTCGAATTTCATCTAAAAAAATCCTCCGCCCCAGATGAACCCCGCCTGGGAGAGATGGTCACCGCCCGCGGCGTGGTGGCAACCCCGGTCTTCATGCCGGTGGGCACCTATGCCACGGTGAAGACCCTCACCCCGGAAGAATTGCGAACGCTAGGCGCCGGCCTCATCCTGAGCAACATGTACCACCTCTATCTGAGGCCGGGGGTAGAGGCCATCGCCGGGTTGGGAGGCCTGCACCGCTTCATGCACTGGGACGGCCCCATCCTCACCGATTCCGGCGGCTTTCAGATCTACAGCCGGGCACCCTTTAGAGACGTCAGCGACCAGGGGGTGACCTTTCGCTCGCACCTGGACGGTTCCAGCCATTTCCTCACCCCGGAGCGGGTGGTGGCCCTGCAAGAAACCCTGGGGGTGGACATCATGATC
>JBKQLU010000037.1:0-35943 GCA_052326585.1 Desulfobaccales bacterium
GATGACTTTGCCAAGGGCCTGGGAGGCAATTTTCAAGGGGTGGCTGACTTGCGTGAGGCGGTGAGACAGGATATTATTAGGGAGAAGGAGCGGACGCGACAGGCCAATCTGGAAGAGCAGGTTAAGGATCAGTTGCTGGCCCGGACTGCGTTTGAGGCGCCGCCCTCCCTCATCCAGGAGGACCAGGAGAATCTCTTCCGGGAGCAGTGGAGCCGCCTGAGCCAGTACGGGGTAATGCCGGCCGTCGTGGACCCGACCACGAGGCTGGACGCGCTCCGGCCCCTGGCAGAGCGGCGGGTAAGGGTTAAACTCCTTCTGGAGCGCATTGCCGATCAGGAGGGCTATGCGGTGGACGACGCCGAGGCGGACGCCGCCCTGGCCAGGGTGGCGGCAGAACGCGGCCGGGAAGTAGGCGAGGTCCGCAAATTTTATCAGGAGCATGATCTCATGGGGGCGCTGAAGCGGCAATTGCGGGAGGAAAAGACCATGAAGATGCTGCTGGACCAGGCCATCCTCGGTGATGGCCCCCAGCCTGCCCCGGAGGCCGAAGAATAATATGCAACTGGTTCCCATGGTAGTGGAGCAGAGCAGCCGGGGAGAGCGGGCTTATGATATCTATTCCCGGCTCCTCAAGGACCGCATCGTCTTTCTGGGTACCGTCATCAACGATGACGTGGCCAACCTGGTCATCGCCCAGTTCCTCTTTCTGGAAGCGGAAGACCCGGACAAGGAGATCAATTTTTACATCAATTCTCCGGGAGGCATGGTGAGCGCCGGGATGGCGATCTACGACACCATGCAGTACATCAAATCCCCGGTGGCCACCCTGTGCATGGGTCAGGCGGCCTCCATGGGAGCCCTGCTGCTGTCGGCCGGCGCGCCGGGGAAGCGCTATGCCCTGCCGCACGCCCGGATTTTGATCCACCAGCCGTTGGGCGGCTTTCAAGGGCAGGCCACCGACGTGGACATCCAGGCCCGGGAGATCCTGCGGCTTCGGGAAGAGTTGAATAAGATCATGGCCCATCACACCGGCCAACCCATTGACCAGATTCACCATGACACCGAACGGGATTTTTATATGTCCGGCGACCAGGCCAAGAAATACGGCCTGATCGACGAGGTCATCGTCAAACGGGAAGAGGGCAAACTCTTTTTAGGACGGCCTCGGGAATAGCGTCCCGGGCTGCAGTATCCGCCCGGGAATGACGATAACTTCTTGGAAGCGGCGGAGCAGCATCGCATGGCCAGGCCCGGGAAGGCGGCCAGCGCTCAGGCTTGGGGAGGTCTAACCTTATGACTAAACGCGGCATCGACAAGAATGCTGATCTTTTGTGCTCCTTCTGCGGCAAGAGCCAGGGCGAGGTGAAGAAGCTCATTGCCGGCCCCGGGGTTTACATCTGCGATGAATGCATTGAACTGTGCAACGACATCATCGCCGAGGAGTACGAAAAAGACGAAGCCAGGCACGTCCGGCTGGCCATCCCGGAGCCGGCCAGCATCAAAAAGCAGATCGACGAATACGTCATCGGCCAGGAACGGGCCAAGAAGATCCTATCCGTGGCCGTCTATAATCACTATAAACGGATCAACGCCGGCTCCGACCTGGATGGGGTGGAACTCCAGAAGAGCAACATCCTGCTCATCGGTCCCACCGGCTCCGGCAAGACTCTGTTGGCGCAAACCCTGGCCCGCATCCTGAACGTGCCTTTTACCATCTCCGACGCCACCACCCTGACGGAAGCCGGTTACGTGGGCGAAGATGTGGAGAACATCATCCTCAACCTGCTTCAGGTGGCGGATTACGATGTGGAGAAGGCCTCCCGGGGCATCGTCTATATCGACGAAGTGGACAAGATCGCCCGCAAGACCGATTCCCCCTCCATCACCCGGGATGTCTCCGGCGAAGGGGTGCAGCAGGCCTTGCTGAAGATCATCGAAGGCACCATGGCCTCGGTGCCGCCCAAGGGGGGGCGCAAACACCCCCAGCAGGAATTCATCAAGGTGGACACCACCAACATCCTGTTCATCTGCGGCGGCGCCTTCAATGGCCTGGAAGACATCATCGGGGCCCGCACCGGCCGGAAGGCCATGGGCTTTGGGGCTGACATCCAGAGCCGGGCGCAGCGGCCCCTGGGGGAAACCCTGGTGCAGGTGCAGCCCCAGGACCTCCTGAAATTCGGGCTCATTCCCGAGTTTGTCGGCCGCCTGCCGGTCATGGCAACCCTTGACGAACTGAATGAAGAGGCCCTGGTGCGCATCCTCAAGGAACCCCGGAACGCCCTGGTGAAGCAATACCAGAAGCTGCTGGAATTGGACCGGGTCAACCTGAAGTTCACTGAGGAGGCCCTGGTGGCGGTTTCCAAAGAGGCCCTGAAGCGCAAATCAGGAGCCCGGGGTCTCCGGGCCATCCTGGAGCGGGCCATGCTGGACCTGATGTACGAACTGCCCTCCTTGAAGGATGTCCAGGATTGCCTGATCACCGAGGACTTCATCATCAAACATGCGGCCCCCGTCCTGACCTACCGGCCGGAGGAAGAGGTGCCCTGGGATAAACCCGGGAGGGCGGTGCAATCATGATCTTTCGCGTTCCCAAGAATCGGCTGCCGGGGGAGACGGAACGGCGCCAGCAGGTTGCCGTGCCCATGCTGCCTCTCAGGGACATCGTCATCTTTCCCCACATGGTGGTGCCGCTGTTCATCGGCCGGGAGCGTTCCATCCATGCCCTGGAATACGCCATGGGTCTGGAGAAACATATTCTCCTCTGCGCCCAGAAGGACCCGCGCAAGGATGAGCCCCGGGAAACCGAGGTTTATAAGCTCGGCACCCTGGCCTCCATCCTGCAGCTTCTGCGCCTGCCGGACGGCACCGTCAAGGTCCTGGTGGAAGGGAAAGGGCGGGCCGTTATCCGCCAGTTCCTCCAGAGTTCCCAGTTTTTCCAGGTAGAGGCTGAAGAACTGCACGAGTTTTGGGAGATCACCCCGGAAACCGAGGCGCTGCACCGCGCCGGTGTCTCCGCCTTTGAGACTTATGCCAAGCTCAACAAGAAGGTGCCCCAGGAGGCCCTCCAGAGCCTGGCAGGCCTCGATGCCCCGGGGCGTCTGGCCGACCTCATCGCCGGCCACCTGTCCATCAAGGCCGACGAGAAACAGGGGCTCCTGGAAGACCTGGACGCCAACCACCGCCTGGAGGCGGTCCTCACCCTGGTGAACCGCGAAAATGAAATCCTCCAGATCGAGGGCCGCATCAAAAATCGGGTCAAGAAACAGATGGAAAAGACCCAGCGGGAATACTACCTCAATGAGCAGATGCGGGCCATCCAGAAGGAGATGGGTGAAAAGGAGGACATGGCAGGGGAAATCCGGGAGTTGGAAGGGCGCATCCGCCGCAAGAAGATGAGCGCCGAGGCCACCAACAAGGTGAAGCATGAGCTGAAAAAGCTCAAGCTCATGAGCCCCATGTCCGCCGAAGCCACGGTCTCCCGGAATTACATCGATTGGCTGTTGTCTCTGCCCTGGTTTGAGCGCACCCGGGACAAACACAACCTGGAAGAGGCGGAAGTGATTCTCAACGAGGACCACTATGGCCTGGAGAAGCCCAAGGAGCGCATCCTGGAGCACCTGGCGGTGCAGAGCCTGGTGAAAAAGATGAAAGGCCCCATCCTTTGTCTGGTGGGACCGCCAGGGGTGGGGAAGACCTCCTTGGCCAAGTCCGTGGCCCGGGCCCTGGGACGCAACTTCGTGCGCCTCTCGCTGGGCGGGGTGCGGGATGAAGCGGAGATTCGGGGGCACCGGCGCACCTACATCGGCGCCCTGCCGGGAAAGATCATGCAGTCCCTGAAGAAGGCCAAGAGCAACAACCCGGTCTTCTGCCTGGATGAAGTGGACAAGATGAGCACCGATTTTCGGGGCGACCCATCCGCGGCCCTGCTGGAGGTGCTGGACCCGGAACAGAACTTCGGCTTCAACGACCATTACCTGGACGTGGATTACGATCTGTCCGAAGTAATGTTCATCACCACCGCCAACAACCTCTATTCCATCCCGCCGCCCCTGCAGGACCGCATGGAGATCATCCGCCTGCCGGGCTACACCGAGCTGGAAAAACTGCTGATCGCCCAACAGTTTTTGATCCCCAAGCAATACCTGGCCAACGGCCTGGGCGCGGAGAACATCCAGTTTTCGGAAAATTCCATTCTGACCATCATTCGGCAATACACCCGGGAGGCGGGGGTGCGCAACCTGGAGCGGGAGATCGGCGCGGTCATCCGCAAGGTGGCCCGGGAAGTGGCCGTCAAGGGCAGGGAGCACCAGGTGCGGGTGAGCAGCCAGGTAGTGGCCAGGTACCTGGGGGTGCCCAAATATCGCTTCGGGCGCACCGAGGAGGCCGATGAGATCGGGCTGACCACCGGACTGGCCTGGACCGAGTTCGGTGGGGAACTCCTGCAGACGGAAGTGGTGGTGATGCCTGGACGCGGCAAGCTGCTGATCACCGGCAAACTGGGTGAAGTGATGCAGGAATCGGCTCAGGCGGCCCTGAGCTACGTGCGCTCCAAGGCCCCCAACCTCGGCCTGCCCGGGGAATTTTACCGCAGCATCGATATTCACGTCCACGTGCCGGAAGGGGCGATTCCCAAGGATGGCCCTTCCGCGGGCATCACCATTGCCACCAGCATCGTTTCGGCGCTCCTGAGGATTCCGGTGCGCCGGGAGGTGGCTATGACCGGGGAGATTACCCTGCGGGGCCGGGTGCTGCCCATTGGCGGCCTCAAGGAGAAGATCATCGCGGCCCACCGCCATCAGATCAAGACGGTGCTCATCCCCCGGGACAACGAAAAGGACATCAAGGAGATCCCGGCCCGCATCTTGAAGACGGTGGAACTGGTGTTGGTGGATCATATGGACGAAGTGCTCAAACGGGCCCTGGTCCTTAAGGACCCGGAGAGTCTCTTCAAGGCGTCGCCGCCGGTACCGGAGCCGGCCGCCTTCCTGCACACCGAAGTTCCCGGGGTGGAAGAGATCCAGGCCCATTGAGGGGGGACCAGACCCATAGGGGCGGACCCATTTGTCCGTCCTGCCCCGAGTACCGCAGGATGCGCACTTCCCACCCTTGCAGGTTTTGCATAGTCTTGAGTCCCTTTTTATCCCTTCTCCGCCGCTGGGAGAGCGGGTCAGGGTGAGGGGAAACTCAATCCCGTTTCCGCTGCCACTTAACTATTGACAGCCGGGGCGCCATGGGTGACTATTACCGGGGCGGGCGGATAGCTCAGCTGGGAGAGCATCGGCCTTACAAGCCGGGGGTCACAGGTTCGAGCCCTGTTCCGCCTACCAAGATTATTAGTTCAAAGTTCAAAGTTCAAAGTTCAAAGTTTTGGTTAGGAGCAGTGGATCAGATTCTTTTGCTTTTCAACTTCCAATTTTGAACTTTGAACAGAGTATGGGGGGCGTAGTTCAGTTGGTTAGAACGCCGGCCTGTCACGCCGGAGGTCGCGAGTTCGAGTCTCGTCGTCCCCGCCAATGAATGCAAAGGGTTAGGCCAAACGGCCTAACCCTTTTAATTTGCTGGTGTGAGGCTTGGGTGAGAATTTTCTCCAATTATGGCGCCCGTCGAGATAAGATGGCTACAAAAGGCTAAGGCTCTCCGGGGTTAAACCTCGGAAGCAGAGATCGCCAAACCGGTTTTTGAAGGCGGCGGCCACGGTTGCCGCATAATTTCGGCTTGAGAGGGCGGTGTTAGAGAATATCGCATTGAAGGCGGAGAAATATCGTGCCGATAAGGCTGAGAGGATATCGAAAAAATATGATCAGTTATAAGTAGGGATGGTCCTGCCTCCGGGCGGGCTCACCTTAAACCCTTTACCGGCGTCTCCGCAGGAATCTTCGCAATTGCGAAAATGAAACGGCTTATTTCGGCAACCTTGCTGGCGATCTTCACCCTGTCCACACCCTGCGCAGCCAGGGCGGCAGAGTTAAACGCCCCTGCCGAGAGCACGGCTAGCGGGAATTTCCGGCAGGACTCGCCGGCGGCCGCGGCGGTCAGTCAGCCGGAAGCCACCGCCAAGCAAGATGCCGGCCTCAACGAGGCCGAATCCTCCCGGCCGTCTCGCCCGCCGCGCTGGACCGTCTCTGCGGAAGCGGTCATCTTCGACCGTGTCGGCACGGCAGATCGGACGCTCGTTGAACGAGTGCCGGGCGTCGTGCCTTTCGCCAATATCCCGGGCACCCCCGGCGCTCCGGCTCTCAACAGCAGCGATCTGAATCAGGGTTTTTCCCCTGGATTCAGACTGGGCCTGACATACCATGCCGATTCCAACTACGGTTTAGAATTATCTTTCTTTCGGGTCGGCGGCTGGGACTCCACCCGATCCGTTGGGCCGGATAACCCGCCGAACTGGCTGGTGATGAAGGCCCCCGGCATCTTTTTTCAAACTCAGGATTATGCCTACCAGTCAATGACCTGGGACTACTCCACGGAACTCTATAATGCGGAACTCAACGTGCGGGATAATCTCTCGAGGCGGATAACCGTGCTTGCCGGATTTCGCTGGCTGCAATTGAATGAAAATCTGCAAGGTACAATACCACCCCCGGATCTCTTTCTGCCTCTATGGAAGGTAAATCCGAATAACAATCTTTTCGATGTCGCACGGATTCAAAATCTTCCGGGTATACTAGCCCCAGCATTTCCCCCCTTCTGGAATACGAACACAAGCAACAATCTTTACGGCCTCCAGCTCGGTGCTGAGGGGAAATTATTCGAGCGTGGCCGCTTTTCGATTGGCGGACTGGTAAAGGCCGGGGGGTATTGGAACCATGCCTCAGAGTCAACCGGGGTCAGCCTCGAAAAGACCGTGTACCCAACTGGCGCCAAGACCGACCACCCCGCCTTCGTCGGTGAAGTCGGCTTGCAGTGCAAATATCAATTTAGCATGGGGTTTGCACTAAAGCTCGGTTACGAGGCGCTCTGGCTCTACGGCGTTGCTCTGGCGCCCGGACAGATCCGCGAAACCTATGAGAGTGGGCCGACTACTGTGACTGCCCTCGGCGTCAATTGCGATTCCGGCGTGCTTCTGCATGGAGTCACCGCCGGTTTGGAGTATTCGTTCTAGAAAATTGCGTACCTGCCGTAACATTGATTGGCGGGGGTATAGGTTGGCTTCCATTCGCTTGGGAGATTTTGCTCGGCCAAAGAGGCTCCAAGACCTCGTTGGGACAGAGATAGCTATTAATGCGACAAAATCTCGGCTTAATATGGCTGAAATCTTGGGGAAAATCGCTTTCTGGAAAATTTTTATGCTATAATTATTAATCCGGGAAGGGGATATTAATCAAGGGAGCCTACGGAGAACCGAATGCCTTTCACTGCCAGACTCGTGATGCTATCTCCATGGTTACTCTTAATTCTTATTAATACAGTTTTTATAGGAACCTCGATACTGATATTATGTGTAGTCAGACGGATCGCACACTATAAAATAAGGCAAAGCCATAACGATGTTATTGCATCCATTTTTAATAAAGCTGGTACTGTTTTTGGAATTATGCTAGCTTTTGTAGTGGTAATTTTGTGGCAGGAATATAACAAGGCGGTGGATAGTGCCATAAAGGAAGGAACCGAGGCGCTCGAGTTATATCGAGACCTCAGTATGTATCCCAACCAAAAACAAGCCGACAATGCTATCAAATCCCTAGCTAATTTTGCTAAATTAGTAATTGAAGATGAATATCCCGCGATGGCAAATATGAGGACGAGCGCAACAACTAAACAAGCAATGAACAATCTCAGGAATTATATACATAATATAAATCCGCAAACGCGTCAGGGACAGGTTCTTTATGCTAATATTTTGAATGATCTTGAAACTCTATCTAAATTAAGGGAAGACCGGTTGTCTGAGATGGAATCTAGTTTACCGAATATCGTATGGGCTGCATTAATCATTGGCGCCTTTGTTGCAATTATGTTTTCAACTTTACTTGGTTCCGAAAAATTATGGCTACATGCATTACTAGTATCTATGCTCGCAATAATATTAGCGACTGCTTTTTATTTAATAATAGAATTAGACTATCCATTTATGGGTGAATTATGTGCCAAGCCAACTAGTTATATTAAGATGCTGCAGACAATCGAAATTAAGCCAGTAACGATCCCTTTGGCCAGCCATTAGCACCCCCACCCCACATTAACTAGCAAAAAAAATAGGGTAGGCCAAAATATTCTGGCCTACCCCGATTTCTAAGCCTCGGTTGCCTGGGCCAGCCTCGATATTTTGGCCCCTGGCAAAAAATCATTTCACTTTCAGCCGAGTTTACAGACTCCGGCCCGGCATTTTTTCTCCCGGATATGCTCCTCGAATTCGGCCCGGAAGTTCTTGAAGGCGCTCATCATGGGTTGCGCCGCAGTCTGCCCCAGGGGACAGAAGGAGGCGTCGGCCAGGACACCGGCCAGCCGCTCCATCAGGTCGAGGTCCGCCATGGTTCCCTGGCCCTGGCTGATGCGGGTCATGGTCTCCAGGATGCGGGGGGTGCCTTCCCGGCAGGGGGTGCATTGGCCGCAGGACTCGTGGCGGAAGAATTGGGCCACGGAACGGATAAAATCGACCACGCAGACGCTTTGGTCCATCACCAGCATGGTCCCGGAGCCCAGGGCGCCACCCGCCTTGGCCATGGAGCCATAGTCTATGGGGGTGTCCAGGGCCGCGGCGGTGACGATGCCAGCCGAGGCGCCGCCCGTCTGGCACATCTTGAACTGGCGTCCGGGGAGCAGGCCGCCGCCGTAAGTATCGATAAGCTCCCTGAGGGTTAAGCCCGCCGGGGCTTCGACGATTTGCGGGGTCTGCACCTGGCCGATGATCTGGTAGATCTTGGGGCCGCTGGTGTCGGCGGTGCCCAGGGATTTGAACCAGGCCCCGCCCTTGCTGAGTATGGCCGGCACGCTGGCCAGGGTCTCGACGTTATTGACGACGGTGGGTTTACCCCATAGGCCCACGACCCCGGGGAAAGGCGGTTTCATGCGAGGATAGCCGCGCTTGCCTTCGATCGATTCGATCAGGGCGGTCTCCTCACCGCAGATGTAGCAGCCGGACCCGGAACGGACTTCGATGTTGAAGGAGAAGTCGGTGCCGAAGAGCTGCCGGCCCAGGAAGCCCCTGGCGTCGGCCTGCTCAATGGCCCCCTGGAGACGGGCCTGGGAGAGGAAATATTCCCCCCGGACATAGATGAAGCCCTGGGAGGCCCCCACCGCGAAGCCGGCGATGGCCATGCCCTCCAGGACCTTGTGGGGGTCGCCCTCCATGAGGTAACGGTCCTTGATGGTGCCCGGTTCCCCTTCGTCGGCGTTGCAGACCAGGTATTTTGGCGCGTCCGGCAGGGGCCGGGTGAAGGACCACTTGAGGCCGGTGGGAAATCCGGCCCCACCCCGGCCCCGCAGGCCGGAAGTCTTCACTTCCTCCACCACCGCCTCGGGCGTCATGGTGGTCACCGCTTTCTTCAGGGCCTCATATCCGCCCTGGGCCAGATAATCCTCGATCCGGGTGGGATCGATGACCCCGACGTGGTCCAGTAAGATCAGGTCGGCGGGACTTTGCCGATATTGGCGAAAGTCCTTGACGCTGTAGGGCAACTGCCGGTAATCAGGGACCTGGCCGGCCCGGTAGCCGGCGAGCACCTGTTTGATTTTGGCGGGGGTGAGGTTGCCGAAGACCACTTCATTGATCTGCATGGCGGGGGCCACTTCACAGACCCCCAGGCAGGCCGACAGTTCCAGGGTGAAGAGGCCGTCGCCGCTGGTCTGCCCCACTTTGAGCCCCAATTCCTGCTCTAAGGCGTGCAGCATATTGCCGGCCTCGGCAATATGGCAGGGCGGGGATTCGCACATGCGGACGACGTAACGGCCTTTGGGCTTCCAGGCATACATGGAATAGAAGCTCATCACCCCAAAGACCTCGCTCCCCTGGATATTAAGGCCGGCGGCGATGCGCGCCTGCACCGCGGGCGGCAGATAGCCCACCGCCTCCTGGACCTCCTGCAGGACCGGCATCAGAGCCCCGGCCTGATCCTTGTGCCGGCTGACGATCTCATCAACCTGCTGGATAACTTCCGGGCTGAGGGCAGCTGCCGTTGGGCAGGCGCATCCGGAATTTTTGCTCAGCGCAGTCATGGTCGGCCTCCTCAAACTTTTTCGATCTGCACCGCACAGACCTTGTATTCCGGAATCTTGGAGACCGGATCCAGGGCGGCGTTGGTCAGTTTATTGGCCGAAGCTTCGGCGTAATGGAACGGCAGGAAGATGGTGCCGGGGACGGCCCGGTCGGAGATTTGCGCCTTGGCGCTGATCTTGCCGCGGCGGGTGCGCAGGTGCACCTGCTGGCCGTCGGCAATGCCATAACGGGCGGCATCGGCGGCGGCCATCTCCACCCGGCATTCCGGGGCCTTTTCCTCCAGGCCGGCGGCCCGCCGGCTCATGGTGCCGGAATGGTATTGATAGAGGAGGCGGCCGGTAGTGAGATAGAGCGGGTATTCGGCGTCGGGCATCTCCGCCGGGTCCCGATGCTCAATGGCGAAGAACATACCCAGGCCCCGGGCAAAGCGGTCCTTGTGGAGATAGACCGTGCCCGGGTGCTCTAGATTGGGACAGGGCCACTGCAGGCCGCCGGACTCCAGGCGTTGATAGGAAATTCCTGCATAGGAAGGGGTCACCCGGCGAATCTCTTCAAAGATCTCTTCGGGTCCGGCGTATTTCATGGGGTAGCCCAGGCGCCCGGCGACCTCGCAGAGGATCTGCCAATCGGGTTTGGCCTGCCCCACCGGCGGAATGGCCTGGCGCACCCGGGCCACCCGGCGCTCGGTGTTGGAGAAGGTGCCGTCTTTTTCGGCAAAGGAGGCGGCAGGCAAGACCACGTCAGCCAGTTTGCCGGTCTCGGTGAGAAAGAGGTCCTGGACCACCAGGAGTTCCAGGGCCTGCATGGCCTTGATGGCATGGTCGGAGTCGGGGTCGGTGAGGGCCGGGTTTTCCCCCATGATGTACAGGGCCTTGATGCCTCCCTGGGCAATGGCCGGGAGCATCTCGGTCATGGCCATCCCCGGCCAGTCAGGGAGGCTGGCTACACCCCAGGCCTCCGCCATCTTCTTGCGGTTGGCGGGGTCGGTTACCGGCTGATACGCGGAGAAGACGTTGGGTAGGCCGCCCATATCGCAGGCCCCCTGGACGTTATTCTGGCCCCGCAGGGGATTGACCCCGCCTCCCGGGATGCCGACATTGCCGCAGAGCATGGCCAGGTTGGCCAGGGTCTTGACGTTGTCGGTGCCCACCGTGTGCTGGGTGATGCCCATGCAATAGACGATGGAGCCGGCCGGGGCCCGGGCGTACATGCGGGCCGCGGCCGTCACCTGCGCGGCCGGCACCCCGCAAATCTTTTCGGCGTATGCCGGCGTATATTTGGCCACCGTTTCCTTAAGGGCCGCGAAGTTTTCGGTGCGTTCGGTTACATAGGTCTGGTCATAGAGCTCTTCCGCGATGATGACCTGCATCATGGCGTTGACCAGGGCGATATCGGTGCCGGGAATTTGCCGGAGCCAGAGGCGGGCATGCCGCACCAGGTCCTGGCGCCTGGGGTCGATGACGATGAGGTCCTTATTTTTAAGACGCGCCGCCCGCTTGATGCGGGCCGCAATCACCGGGTGATTTTCATTGGTGTTGGAGCCGATCACCAGGATGCAATCGGCATCCTCCAATTCGTCAATGGAATTGGTCATGGCTCCGGAACCGAAGGACGCGGCCAGCCCGGCCACGGTGGAGCTGTGTCAGAGGCGGGCGCAGTGATCCACGTGGTTGGTGCCGATCCCGGCGCGCAGCAGTTTTTGCATCAGGTAATTTTCTTCGTTGGTGGTCCGGGCCGAACACCAGCCGCCAATCTTTTCGGGGCCGTGTTTTTCCTTCACCTCCAGGAGGCGGCGGCCCACGAAATCGAGGGCCTCATCCCAGGTGGCCTCTTTAAGCTCGCCTCCTTTCTCCTGGCGGAGAAGCGGGGCCTGGAGGCGATCGGCATGCTGGACGAACCCCATGCCGAACCGTCCCTTGACGCAGAGCCGGCCGTCGTTGGGCTGGGCATGGGCTCCGGTCACCTTGACGAGGCGGCCGCCCTTGACGTGGAGATCCATCTGGCAGCCCACCCCGCAGTAAGAGCAGGTGGTGCGGACGCGGCGGCGTTCCCAACTGCGGCCTTGATGCATGGCGTTCTTGTCCAGCAGGGCACCCACCGGGCAGGATTGCACGCATTCGCCGCAAAAGACGCAATCGGAATCGATATAAGGGTGATCGGCCGCGGCCACGATCTTGTTGTGGGAACCGCGATAGCCGATGCTGATGGCCTGGTTCACCTGCCGTTCATTACAGCCCCGGACGCAGCGGCCGCACATGATGCACTTGGAAAAATCCCGGACGATCATGCTGTTGTCGTCTTCGTAATAGTATGGGCTGTCCGGGGGATTGGCAAAGCTGGGGGTGGGCACCTCATAACGATAAGCCAGGGCCTGCAATTCGCACTCGCCGTTGGCCTCGCAGACCAGGCAGTTATGGTTGCCGGAGGCCAGCAGCAGCTCTAAAACCATTCTGCGGGAGGCGTCGATCCTGGCCGACTCGGTCTTGATCACCATCCCGGGGGTGGCCACGGTGGCGCAGGCGGGCAACAGGGTGCGGGCCCCTTCCACCTCCACCATACACATCCGGCATGACCCGGTGGGGGTGGTATCTTTCAAAAAGCAAAGGGTGGGGATGGTGTAGGTTCCATGCCCCCAGGCCACTTCCAAAATGGTCTGGCCGGGCTGAAAATCGACCGCCATCCCATTAAGGTTGAGGGTTGCCTTGCTCATGCCTCGGGTACCTCCATCTTGAAGTCGGCGAACCGTTTTTCTAAGACTTATTTGAATTTTGCCAGCCGGAGGCCATAGTCTGCGTTTACGCAGGCGAGAGGCCGCGGCCAACCGAAACCGAACACCGGGGGTGCCGGGTTCATGTACATATTAGCACAAAGTAAGGCCGGGCAACAGGAAATTCCAGGTCTGCTCAGGGAGCAGGCGCCTCGTCCTGCGATGGCGTCCGGGGGGACTTTGGTAATTGCTAGGACATTTCCGACTGCGGTTTTTTAACCCGGCCCGGGAAAAAGGTAGGGGAGATTTTAATTAATATCCTGAAATGCTCTTAAATTCCCCTTTTCCAAAGGGGGACTCTGAAAACCTGCGCCGCTAAACGCCCTCCAGCTCGCTGGCAGCCGCCGGCAGGCCGGCCTGATTGGGGAAGAGGGGATGTTTCTGGGTGAAGCCGGGGGATTCCAGGACCACCTGCTTCCCCAGGCGGAGGCCCGGGTTGATGAGGATGGGACTCACCAGGTTGGCGGTGGTCTCGGCAGGCAGTCCCGGCGGAATGGTCAGGGCGACAAAAACCTGTAGTTCTTCCGGGTCATTAGCCTCCAGTTCCTTAAGAGCTGAATGGAGGCGGCTCAAGTCAACCCGGGCTCTCAGCCGGGACGGTTCTGCCACCAGCAGGGCCGGTCCCGCAGGCTCCAGGCATTGCAAGAGGAGGAAAGGCGCGGTATCCGGCAGGGCCAACAAGGCGTAGCGCTGGAATTCGGCAAATCCCAAAAGTCCATGGCAAAAAAAGATTATCCGGTCTGCGGGGATTTGGATAGCCCCCAACTTGCTGTGATCCAGGCGCAACCGGGGAACCTCCGGCGGCGAGGGGGGCTGCGGGCCGGCAGTTGGGAGGTCACGGGCCGCCAATTGTTGCGCGGCCTTAAGGTCGCTGCAGACGAAGTCGGCAGCCTGCCGGTTCTCCTGGAGAAGCCGCTGGAAAATCTCATCCCGCAGGACCACTAAGCCCCCGGGGGCCTCAATGCCCAGACGCACTTGCTTGCCCCGGACTTCCAGGACCACTACCCGGACCCCGTCACCGATGGTGAACCCTTCGCTAATCTTGCGAGTAAGTATCAGCAAACTTTTTCTCCGATCCCCAGCCATGAGCTGGGAAAGTCAGAACCGCGGGAGCCCAGAAGCAAATTTCCCGGGGCCGGACTCTTATGACGTAGACCTTAAGGCCGGGAGGATTTTCGTCCCGGAATAAACGTGCCGGACATTATCTGATTTATCATCGGCATATCCTGAAAATGGCTGAAATTTCGGGTTAGCGGACCTAAAATTTAGCGGGTTCTCCTGAGCGCCCCGCCTGGCCCCGGCAGGCACCTAAAAGTCTCGCTTCCTGGGGGGGGCGGCGGCTGTTTCATTGCCCAAGCCGTTTGACAAAGCCGTCAGACATACCTAATTTATTGCCCATATTGCATCTAATAGTGCATCTCTCCTGAAAGGCAGGAAATCCATGGCAAAATGGGTATTCAATCCCTATCATAGCGCGGCAATCTTCTCGGTGCGCCACCTGATGGTGACCTGGGTGGCGGGTCTCTTCTCCAAAATTAGCGGCAGCCTCGATTTCGATCCGCTGAACGTGGCAGACGCCGCGGTGGCGGTGGAAATAGACGCCTCCTCTTTATGCACCGGCGTCGAGCCGCGGGACGAGCATCTGAAGAGTCCCGATTTCTTCGACGTGGCGCGATACCCCATCATCACCTTCAAGAGCGCCCGGGTGGAGGCGCTGGGACTGGACCACGCCCTGGTCCATGGGGACCTGACCCTGCACGGCGTCACCCGCCCGCTGATCCTGGACGTGCACTGGGCCGGGCCGGTGCGCCTGGAGGATCAGGGCGCCATCTACACCAGCTTCGGCTTTCAGGCCAAGGCCAGGCTCAACCGCGAGGATTTCGGCATGATCTATAACGTCGAGCTGGACCACGGCGGGGTCGGGCTTGGCAAGCACGTCTACCTCAAGCTGAATTGCGAAGTAGATCTGGCGGAGGTCGGTGGAGTGACCGCCGCCCTGGCAGCCAGGAGGCAACCCGCTCCTGATGCCTAGGTGAGGCCGGCGCTTTCCGGCTCTAACCAGGGCGATCCGGGAGGGCTGGGACTGGTTCCTCCTGATTATCCCAAGTTTCCCGTCCCGTAACGGCTGGGCGCCCAGGCTGCCTGATCTTGGCAGCCCGAGCCCCTGGCCGGTGCAGTCATGCATTAGCGGACGCATAAAAGGGATTCCAGCTTGCGCCCAAAAAATCCCATAGTCTGGTTCGAAAAACTGTCCGCCTGGGTCTGATTTTCGCATAGGACTCTCACCAGCCCCCAAGTCGGTCTTTATCCTACATCTTAATGAGAGCCTGGACTGCCTTGGGCGGGGGGGGGGCGCCGCCAAACTTGGGTTATTTAAATGGGGGACAGATACGGGGGCAGGGAAGGGGAAATTCCTGGGAGAAGCGGACTATTCCGGACAGCATCGAGACCGTGGCAGCAGGTTATTATTATCCCTTTTATCGCCCTGACCGATAACCCTACACTACCCGGGAATTACCGCCGCCAGGCCAGGAACCGGTTAAAGAGCCATTTGACCCTGGGGGTCAGTTTGGTCCGGTTGTAGAGGTCGCCGGTCTGACGGATGGCCTCCGCCTGGGTGGGATAGGGATGAATGACCGCGGCCAGGGTTCCCAGGCCGATCGAGCCCACCATGGCCGCGGTGATCTCGCTGATCATCTCCCCGGCATGCCGGGCCACAATGGTGGCGCCCAGGATCCGGTCGGCGCCCTTTTGGACGTGAATCTTGACAAACCCCTGATCTTCGCCGTCCAGAATGGCCCGGTCCACCTCGCCCCAGGGTTTAATGAAGGTCGTGACCGGGATCCCCCGTTTTTCCGCCTCTGCCTCATTCAAGCCCACGTGGGCCACTTCCGGGTCGGTGTAGGTGCACCAGGGAATGGTCAGGGCGCTCAGCTTCTTGCGCCCAAAGAACAGGGCGTTCTGGATGACGAGACGCGCCGTGAAGTCGGCCAGATGGGTGAACTGGTAGGGCAGACAGATGTCGCCCGCGGCGAAGATACGGGGATTGGAAGTTTGCAGCCTGTCATTGACTATTACGCCCCTGCCTTTACCGGCTTCATAGCTGACGCCGGCGGCTTCCAGGTTGAGGCCTTCGACGTTGGGGGTCCGGCCGGCCCCGATGAGAATCTCGTCAACCTCGATTTCTCCCTTTTGGCCCTCGCTCTCATATCGGACCAGCTTGGCGTTGCCGGTTTTGGTCACCGCAAGCGGCCTGGCATTGAGGATCAGGCCGATGCCTTCTTTTTGGAAGGTCTCCTGGATGATTGCCGCGGCGTCGGCGTCTTCTCTATTCATGATGTGGGGATATTTGTGCAGCAGGGTCACCCGGCAGCCCAGGCGTTGGAAGGCCTGGGCCAATTCGCAGCCGATGGGACCACCACCCATCACCAGAAGACGCGCCGGGCGCTCGGTTAAAGAGAAGACCGTTTCGTTAGTCAGATAACCGGCTTCCGGCAATCCCGGCACTGGCGGGAGCGCGGCCCGGCCGCCGGTGGCGATGACGGCCTTTTGGAAGCGCAGGGTCTTGCCTCCCACCAGGACGCTATCCGGGCCGGAAAACCTGGCCGCGCCCAGGAAGACGTCCACCCCCAAATCCCGGAAGCGCTGGGCGGAATCGTGGTGGCTGAGCCCCGCCCGCAGGCGCCGCATGCGTTCCATGACCGCGGCAAAGTCCACTTCCGGCGCGGCGGCGAGCTTTAAGCCAAAGCGGCCGGCATCCCGGATGTCGGCATAGACTTTGGAGGAGCGGATAATGGCCTTGGACGGTACGCAGCCGTAATTGAGACAATCGCCTCCCAGGAGATGGCGCTCCACCAGGGCCACTTTGGCGCCCAGCCCGGCGGCGCCGGCGGCGCTTACCAATCCCGCGGTGCCCGCGCCTATGACCACCAGATTATAACGGGGCTGCGGCTCGGGATTCACCCAAGCCGGCGGCCGCACCTGGGCCATGAGGTCTTCATTGAATGCGTCCAGGGGGCTGACCTCGGGCGGGGCGGCGGGCTCTGCCATTGCCGCGGCGCCATCCGGGGTTTGCAGCTCCTTGGCTTGCAGCCTGCGCCTGGCCGAGCGCACCACGAAGATCAGAAAGACCAGGGCTGCCAGAAAGGCCCCCAGCAAGGGCCAGGGAATCCTGCCTTCCCTCAGGGCCTCGGCAACCGCAGCCGCCCCCACCACATAGAGGATGGTGCCCGGTAGGATGCACAGCCAGGTGTAAAAGGCATAGGTCCCAAAGGGCACCTTGGTGAGCCCGAAGCCGTAATTAAGTAAATTAAAAGGGAAAAGCGGCACCAGGCGGGTCAGGGCCACGATGATGCCGCCATGCTCTTCGGTGAGCCGGTCCAGCTTTTGGAATTTGTCGCTTTTGGAGAGCCAGTTGACTATTGCCGCCCGGGCGAAATAGCGGCCGATCAGGAAAGCCAGGCAGGCGCCGATGGTGGCGCCGATGTCTACCAAAATGACGCCCAGCACCGCGCCAAAAAGAGGCCCGGCGGCGAGGGTGATAGCCGCGCCGGGCAGGGCGGCCACCACCCCTACGATGTAAATCAGGATAAAGGCCAACGGACCCCAGGGGCCCAGGGTGACGATCCAATGCCGCAGGGCCCCCAGCTTTTCGCCTACGTTGAAGACCTTGGCCAGGACCAGGATGGCAATGAGGACGGCGAGCAGCAAGACCGGCCGCCATTTACCGCCTTTACCGGCGCCTTTCGGCATAATTGCAGTTGGCTCCAATCCTGCTTAACCCCCTATCTTTGGCAGCGATTTGAGCCGCGCCCGCGGCTCACTCCTTTTCGGAGAACAGGTGGAGATACATGCCGTAGCCTTCCTTCTCCAAATCCTCCTTGGGAATGAAGCGCAAGGCGGCGGAGTCCATGCAATAGCGCAGGCCGGTGGGCGGCGGCCCGTCATCGAAGAGGCCCCCCAGATGGGAGTCGGCGTGCTTGCTGCGCACCTCGGTGCGCACCCCGAGCCACCCCCGCTTTTTGCGCTCCACGATATTGCCGGGTTCCAGGGGTTTGCTGAAACTGGGCCAGCCGGTGCCGGAGTCGAATTTGTCCTTGGAGCTGAACAGCGGTTCGCCGGAGACGATATCCACATAGATGCCTTGCCGGTGGTTGTCCCAATATTCATTGTGGAAGGCCGGCTCGGTACCCCCCTGCTGGGTCACCTCATACTGCAAGGGGGTCAATTTCCTTCGGAGGACTTCATCACTGGGTTTGATAAAATTGTCCCCGGGAGGATCGGCTGCGGCCGCGGCCTTCCCGCCCCAGACCTTTTGCAAAAACTGGTCGCGACCTGAATTCCAGCGGTAGTACTTATAACGCACCGGATTTTTATGGGAATAATCCTGGTGGTATTCCTCCGCCGGATAGAAATTGGTGAACTTGACGATCTCGGTAACGATGGGTTTCTTAAAGACTCCGGAGACGGCCAGCTTTTCTTTGGATTCCTGCGCCAGGCGCTTCTGCTGCTCGTCGTGGTAGTAGATCACCGACCGGTACTGGGGGCCCCGATCCACGAATTGGCCGCCCGCATCGGTGGGATCGATATGGCGCCAGAAGTAGTCCAGCAGTTCCGGATAAGAGACCTTGCGGGGATCGTAATATACCTGGACCGCCTCCACGTAGCCCTTTTCCGCGTAGTCTTCATAGGTTGGATTGGGGCCGCGGCCGCCGGCATAGCCGGAGACCACGTTCACCACCCCCGGGGCCTTCCGGAAGTCCGATTCCGTGCACCAGAAACAGCCGCCAGCAAAGGTGGCCAGGCCGGAAGGCGCATTTTTTTCCACTGCGCTGCCCCCTTTCAAGGGTTTGCCGGGAGTTGGCACATCGGACTGGGCCCCGGCGCCGCTGGTCCCGGTGGCCAGCAACAGGGCGATCAAAAGAATCCTAAACATTTTTTAAGCTCTCCCAGATAATGGGATTTTCTCGGCGGGGTTCCCCTGCCTACCGGGACTCCCGCTACCCGGGCTTCCCTGAAAAGCTAATTAAGAATGTGCAAAGGCTACCCAAGATGTACTTTGGATCACTTAAGTCTATACCTGAATGCAAACTGCCACGTCGTGAGTTTGTGACCCTTGTAAATTTCAAAAGAGCCCTTTTTTTTCCTACGAGGCCAGTGCCGCCTTGACCTCCTCCCCCTTCGTTGCCATATACGGAAACTCCTTGGATGGCTTTGAGGTGACCGACTCTTTGCCGATGCCAAGCCGGATAGGAGTGTTCGACGCGATCGTGAACATGACATTCGGCGCATTGTCCGTCAGAGAGCGGCCGTTCAACTCAGCCATGCCAAACACGGCCGGGGTACCGACGGTATAGTGGAGGATATTGGGGAAAAACCGATGTGCCACTTTCTCCGCATAAGCGTTAGGGTCTTCCGCGGTTCCATTGGCCCTTACGGCACCAGCGACTGCCTTGATGATGGTCTCGCCAAATCTCGCGAAATCGTCGGCCGGACGCCCTGAATTGAGTCGATTGCCGAGATCTTCGTTGTACTGAGTGAAGAGCGGATGGATCATCGGAAGTCCAATGCGGTTGATCGAGCGCCATCCGCCGGCGTCTGTAGCGAGCGACGTCACGGCCCATACACCGATACGGCCGTTGTGGCCAACGCCTGGGAGCAGCTCTGAGTCAGCAACCTCCAGCACAATCGAATACACGCTGTGACCGGCAAATAGATTTCTGGCCTTGCCTGGATCCCAACCGGATAGATCAACAATGGTGCCGTCCTGGAACGCGTGCCCGACCGCATGCAATACGTCGGGCTCGATCCAGAACGGATCGTGCGCCCTGCCAGTCCAAATACGAAGGCCGGACGACTTGTCGATGGTTTCATTGGTGGAACCCTGCGCGATGACCACACCAGCCGCGCGAGGGTCAGCGGCCTCAGGTCCCGCAATCCGGCGCAGAACAAAGCGCTGCTTGCCGGCTGCGTCGCGCTCGTCGAATATGAAGCGGTATGTGAGGTCTTCGACCACATCACCATCCAAGTCGATTTTGAATTCATACATCCCCTTGGGATGATACCCTGGGACCGGAATGTCGCCAGCGATAGAGTGGCACACGTTAATCACGAACACTGTGCCGGTTTCACCGCGGAAGCAATACAGGTCGGTGATATCGAGGCGAACGTCTTGTCGCGCGATTGGCGAATCGAGATGGTGGGACACGTTGTGCTCCTCCCCTAGTGTTATTTTTAGTTACTCCGAAGTTTCACCTAAGCCTTGAAGAATGCGAGCAAACCCGCATTGACCCGTTGCTTGTGGGTCGAGGCTATGTTGTCGCTACCCCACAAAACATTGGAGAATCATTGCTTCGCAGCAAGTAAACTCCTGGCAGCCTTTCCAAGGCTGTCTTGCCTACTTCAAATCACCCCACTTTAAAAACTATTTTTGCCTCCTAGTCCATGGCAGCGGATTGATGATTTGCCGGGGTGATAAGCAGCAGCAAAAATAGACCCAGGAGTAGACAACTGGTAAATTTCATGGCTTGCGCCCCCACCGCCAGTTAAGATTGAGGCCGTTTTGCCCCAGGTTTGATGAAGGTCCTACAACTCAAGGTTGGCTTGATTCCGGAGCTGCCTTTTCACTAATCCGGGCGTCG
This sequence comes from Desulfobaccales bacterium, assembly GCA_052326585.1. Taxonomy (GTDB): domain Bacteria; phylum Desulfobacterota; class Desulfobaccia; order Desulfobaccales; family 0-14-0-80-60-11; genus JAPLJC01. The sequence goes on from JBKQLU010000037.1 coordinate 20,567, forward strand.
CCAGATTATTACCCTGCCGCTCCTTCCTCTGAACCTAAAAAGTAAGCATAGATCAGCGGAAGTCAAGGCGATCCTGTTGGTCAAATCCGTTGTAAATTCGGCAACTTTTACATTACGATGGCGATGCTGTCCGGCAGCCTGCTTGAAAATCGCGCCAATTCTAGTAAAATTAATTATGCTTTCTGCTTTGGCCACGGGGGTCGAATCCTCCGACCTCCTGACGGCGTTTGCCCGGGACCCCAGCCAGGTCTATCTGCAAGGCCTCACCCCGGCCTGCGGCGCCTATCTTCTGGCCAGTCTGTTCCGGCAACTGGGGCGTCCCTTCCTCCTGGTGACCCCCAACGGTGAAGGCCATGAGACCTTTTTGAAGGACCTGGCCTTCTTCCTGGGGAATCCGGCGGAGCAGGCCGGCGGCGCCCGGCCCCTCTTCCTGTTTCCGAGCCACGAAGTCCTGCCCTTCCGGGAGCTGAGCTTCGACTCCGAGGTGAGCTGCGCCAGAGTGGCCGCGGCTTATGTGGCCCTGACCGCGGCGTCCCCCTTCCTCATGGTGGCCCCGGCCCTGGCCCTGCGCCAGAAGCTGCCCCCGGCCCAGCGGTTGCGGGACTTGCTGGCCTATGTGATGCCCGGCGAGACTCTGAACCGCCCGGAATTTCTTCAGGTCCTGCTGGACGGCGGCTATGCCCGTCGTCCGGTGGTGGAGGAGAAGGGCGAGTTCAGCGTCCGGGGCGGCATCATCGATCTGTTCCCGCCCCTCTCTGAGGAGCCGGTGCGCCTGGAGTTCTGGGGTGACCAGGTGGAGTCCATCCGGCGCTTCGACCCGGCCAGCCAGCGGTCCCTGGGCCAGCTTGCGGAGCTGGTGGTGCTGCCTGCCAGCGAGGTAGTGCTGGACGGCGCGGCCCGGGAACACGCCCTGGCCCGGCGCAAACGCCGCCAGGACCCGCAGTTTTGGGAGAATGTCCGGGAAGGCCGCCATTTTCCCCGCATCGAGCGCCATCTCGAGGAATTTTACCCCGAGCCCCAGACCTTGTGGGAGATGCTGCCGCCAGAAACCGTGGTGGTGGTTTGGGACCCGTTCGGCCTGGAGCGGGAACTGAAGAAGATGGCGGAGGACACGGTCCATGAACCCCAGGGCTGGCTGGATCAAATTCCCTGGGAGGACCGCCTCGGCCGGTTTAGCACCGTCTTCTGCCCGCTGCTCCCCTGGGCTCACCCACATCCGGAGCGCGACCTGCATTTCCAGGTGGAGAAAAATGACGGCCTGGCCCAGGAGTTGGCCGCCGCCGGGGCCGAAGCCGGGTGGCTGGTGCCGGCCCTGGCAGCTCGCCTGGAAGAGTGGCGCCGGAGCGGGTTTCAGGTCCTGCTGGCGTGCAAAAGCCGCCATCGCGGCGAGCGGCTCTCCCGGCTCCTCCAGGAAGAGGGCCTGGAGGCGCCTTTCAACCTCGCCCCCACCTGGGAGCCCGGCAGCCGGGTGGAACTCACCGTAGGCGAACTCTCCGGGGGATTTCGGCTCCTTTCCCAGGGGCTCATCGTCCTCACCGAAGACGAGGCCCTAGGGTTCCGTCCCGAAGGGCGGCGCCGCAAAGAGGGCCGCGGCCCCCAGGAGCTCGCCTCCCTGGCCGACCTCCAGGAAGGTGATTACATCGTGCACCTGGAGCATGGGATCGGCATCTACCGGGGACTGGTGAAGCTTTCAGTGGGAATCCAGGCCAATGATTTTCTGGAGCTGGAATACCAGAACGGCGACCGCCTTTACCTGCCGGTGGATCGCCTTAACCTGGTGCAGAAATACCTGGGGGTGGACGGGGTGGAGCCCCGGGTGGAGCGTCTGGGGGGCAAGTCCTGGGAGCGGGCCAAGAAGCGGGTCAAGAAGGCGGTGGAAAAAATCGCCCGGGAGCTGGTGGAGCTCTATGCCTTACGCCGGGTCCTGCCGGGGCACCAGTTTTCGCCTCCGGACCCGGTTTACCGGGAGTTCGAGGCCACCTTCGAATTTGCCGAGACCCCGGACCAGGAACAGGCCATCCAGGAAGTCCTGGCGGATCTGGCCTCGGATAAGCCCATGGACCGGCTCATCTGCGGCGACGTGGGCTACGGCAAGACCGAGGTGGCGGTGCGGGCCGCCTTCAAGGCCGCCATGGACGGCAAGCAGGTGGCCATGCTGGTGCCCACCACGGTGCTGGCGGAGCAGCATTACGAAACCTTTAGCCGGCGGCTGGCTCACTATCCGTTGGAGGTGCGGGTCCTGAGCCGCTTCAAAGCGCCGGCGGCGCAGCGGCAGACCCTGGCGGATCTGGCTCGGGGCCAGGTGGACATCGTCATCGGCACCCACCGGCTGCTGTCCAAGGACGTGGTCTTCAAGGATTTGGGCCTGGCCATCATCGATGAGGAGCAGCGTTTCGGGGTCAAGCAAAAGGAGAGACTGAAAGACTGGCGCCGCACCGTGGACGTTCTCACCCTGACCGCCACCCCCATTCCCCGCACCCTGCAATTGTCCCTGACGGGCTTGCGGGATCTGAGCCGGATCGACACCCCGCCGGAGGACCGCCTGGCGGTGCGCACCTACTTGTGCCGCCCGGAGCGGCCGGTAATCCAGGCGGCCATCCGCCGGGAACTGGCCCGGGGCGGACTGGTCTTCTTCGTGCACAACCGGGTGCGCAACCTGGCCACTTGGACCCGCCAGGTCCAGGAGATGGTGCCCGAGGCCCGGGTGGCCATGGCCCATGGCCAGATGCCGGAGCGGGAGCTGGAAAAGGTAATGCTGCGCTTCTGGCGCCGGGAAGTGGACGTGCTGGTATGTACCGCGATCATTGAAGCCGGCCTGGACATCCCCGCGGCCAACACCATCATCATCAACCGGGCTCACACCCTGGGACTGGCGCAGCTTTATCAGTTGCGGGGCCGGGTGGGCCGCAGCCAGTCGCAGGCCTATGCCTACCTGCTGGTGCCCGATGAGGCGGCGCTGTCCAATGAGGCCCAAAAACGCCTGCAGGCCTTGATGGAATTTACCGAGCTGGGCTCCGGCTTTAAGATCGCCATGCACGACCTGCAGATCCGGGGGGCTGGCAATCTCCTGGGTCAGGCCCAATCCGGCCAGGTGGCGGAAGTCGGGTATGAGCTTTACCTGGAGCTTCTGGAACAGGCTATTCGGGAGTTCAAGGGCGAGCCGGAGGACCTGGCCCCGGACCCGGAGATTCGCCTGCCCCTGGCCGCCTATCTGCCCGAAGATTACGTGCCCGATGTCCAGCAGCGCCTGGCTCTCTACCGGCGGCTCTCCGGCCGCTTGACCCCGGAGATGGTGCAAGAACTGGAGGTGGAATTCCAGGATCGCTTCGGACCGCTGCCTCCGGAGGGGCGAAACCTCCTGGAGGTGGTCCGCCTCAAGCATCGCTTGCGCCAGTTGGGCCTCAAGCGTGTGGAGGTAGAGGACAGCTTCGTGCGGCTGCAGTTTGCCCAGCCGGAGCGCATGGACCTGCCGCGTCTGGTCGGCCTGCTGAAAAGCAAGCCGGACTCCTTTCGCCTTTTTCAGGATCAAACCTTACGGGTGCGGCTGCCGCAAGACGGCCCCCCCCTGAGGCGTTTGCAAAACTGCTTGAAAGAAGTGGCAACATTTGTTAATGCAGAAGAGGAGAGGGAAAGAACATGAAGAGAATTTTCGGAGGGTTGCTGATCACAGCCGTGATCGGTCTGTTAGCGGGGTTATCGGCCCGGACTGGCTACGCTCACGTGGTAGATCGGATTGTGGCAGAAGTCAATGATGAAGTCATCACCATGTCGGAGCTGCAAAGGGCCTCCAAGTCCTTGGCGGAAGAGCAGGGTATTAAGGGAGAAGGCAAGGATATTGAACACCAACTGCTGGAAAGCCTTATCGACCGGAAGTTGGCCAAGGCCGAGGCCAAACGCCGGGGCATCAAAATCGAAGATAAGGAACTGAATCTGGCGCTGGAAGACTTCAAGAAACGCAATCATCTGGCGGACGAGGAGTCCCTGAATAAGGCCCTGGCCAAGGCCGGTATCACCCTTGCAGAGCTTAAGCAAAATATCGCCGACCAGCTCACCCAGGAGCGCCTCGTGGTGATGGCGGTGGGCCTCAAGGCCACGGTCAGTGAGGCGCAGGTGCGCCAGTTTTACGACGAAAAATTTAAAGCGGGCGGCACCGCAATCCACCTGCTCACCATCAAGATGGAATTTCCGCCGGGCGCCACCGCAGCCCAGCAAGAAGAGGTGAAAAATAAAGCCGAAGCCATCATCAAGGAAGTCAAAGGCGGTGCTACCTTTCCAGGAGCAGCCGAGAAATATTCCGTGACGTCAATCGACGTCGGTTTCGTTCCGGAAAACGAGATGGAGCCCAAGCTGGCGCAATTTCTGGGGCGGTTAAGTCCCAAAGAGGTGGCCCCGGTAATGACCCCGCAAGGGATTCAATTGATTCAGTTGCTGGAACGCCGGAGCGGCCAGGCCCAGCCCTATGAGGAGGTGGCGCCGCAGATTCGCCGCCTCCTTACTCAGCAGGAGATGGAGAAGCAATTTAGGGTGTGGGTCAAGACCCTCCGGCAAAATGCCGCTATCAAGATCATGCTTTGAGACCCGGGGCGACAGGGGAGCCCCCAGGGCGGCGCCTCATAATTAGTCAGACAATTAAATCGGGGGACTTTAGTCCCCCTGACCTTAGAACCCGGGCCGCGAGCCGGCCGGGTTGATACTGAATCGCGCCACGGGTAGGGGCGGGTTTGCAACCCGCCCCTAATCTATTTCACCGGTATTCCCGGCGCAGCAGGTGATGGCCGCATGTCCAAGAAAACCTCGCCCGTAGTGGCCGATATCGCCAATCTGGCCCGGCACCTGGGGGAAACGGTGACCCTCCGGGGTTGGGTCTACCATCTGCGCTCCAGCGGCAAGGTGCGCTTTCTGGTGATGCGGGACGGCGCCGGCTTGGCTCAGTGTGTACTGGTTAAAGGGAATCTGCCGGAGGAAGACTTCCAGCAGTTCGAGCGCCTCACCCTGGAGTCCTCCCTGCTCCTGGAGGGCCAGGTGAAGGCCGAACCCAGGGCCCCCGGGGGCTACGAACTGGAAGTCTCCCGATTGCGCCCGCTTCAGATCGCGCCGGAATATCCCATCTCGCAGAAGGAGCATGGGGTCGGGTTCCTGATGGACTGGCGCCACCTCTGGCTCAGGTCCCCCCGGCAGCAGGCCATCCTGCGGGTTCGGGACGAGGTCTGCCGGGCCTGCCGCGATTTCTTTCAGGAGCAGGGCTTCGTCCTGATAGATACCCCTATCCTGACGCCCGCCAGTTGTGAAGGGACCACCAGCCTGTTCGAGACCGACTATCTGGACCGGGGCAAGGCCTACCTCTCCCAGAGCGGCCAGCTCTACCTGGAGGCGGCGGCCATGGCATTGGGCCGGGTCTATTGTTTCGGGCCCACCTTCCGGGCAGAGAAATCCAAGACCAGGCGCCACCTGACGGAGTTCTGGATGGTGGAGGCCGAGGCCGCCTTCTATACCCTGGAGGAGGTCATGGGGCTGGCGGAAGACCTGGTGCGCTTCGTGGTCCAGCGGGTGCTGGGGCGCCAGGAGGCGCAGTTGCGCCTGCTGGAGCGGGACTGCGAGCCCCTGGCAGAGGCGGCGGCCGGGCCCTTTCCCCGCCTCAGCTATGACGAGGCCCTGGAGCGTCTGCAGACGCAGGGCAAAAAGATCCCCTGGGGGGAGGACCTGGGAGGGGACGAAGAAACCGTTCTGTCCCGGATGTTTTCCAGGCCGCTGCTGGTGCACCGCTATCCCCGGCAGGCCAAGGCCTTTTATATGGAGCCGGACCCGGAGGACCCCAGGTTGGCCCTGTGCGTGGACCTGCTGGCTCCGGAGGGCTATGGCGAGATCATCGGCGGTTCCCAGCGCATGGACGACCTGGAGACCCTGCTGGCCAGCCTGGAGGCCCATAAACTGCCCCGGGAGTCCCTGGAGTGGTACCTGGACCTGCGCCGCTTCGGCAGCGTACCCCATGGCGGCTTCGGGATGGGCATCGAGCGTCTGCTAGCCTGGATTTGCGGTCTGCACCACGTGCGGGAGACCATCCCTTTCCCGCGGCTCATCGACCGGTGTTACCCCTGAACCGGCTACCGCAGCCCGAAAGCCGCAGCCTGGAAAGCGGCTCCTGGGGCCTGCAGGCGGTGGTTTTCGGCCTGGTGGCCGCGGCCGTCTGCAACATCTACCTCACCCAGCCGGTGTTGCCGGTGTTGCAGGCCGAATTCGGGGTCAGCCCTTCCCAAGCTTCTTATACCGTCTCCGCGGTGATCCTCGGGCTCGCCCTGGCCAACCTGCCGTTCGGTTGGCTGGCGGACCGCATGGCGGTGCGGAGCCTCATCCTGACCGGCGGCGGGGTGGTATGCGCCGCCGGGCTCTGCTGCGCCGCCACCCATAGCCTGCCCCTGCTGGTGGCGGCCCGCTTTGTGCAGGGTCTGTTTGTACCGGCCCTGACCACCTGCCTGGCCGCCTACCTCTCCGCCAACCTGCCCGTGGAAAGGCTTAACGTGGTGATGGGGTCCTATGTCGCCGCCACTACCACCGGCGGTCTGGGCAGCCGCCTGTTGGGCGGCATGTTTCCGCCCGGTCAATGGCGGTACGCCTTCGTCTGCGCCGCCTTCTTGCTGGCCGGGGCCACCGTCATTGCCTTCTGGCGGCTGCCGCCGGGCCGGGGGCCGGATAAGGAACGGAACGGCGGCGAAGGTTTCCTCACCCTGTTAAAGCAACCGGCACTGAGACGCATCTTTCTGGTGGCCTTCGGCGGCTTTTTCGTCTTCTCCTCGGTGTTCAACTATCTGCCGTTTTATCTCTCCAGGGCGCCATTCTACGCCTCTACCCGCCTCATTACCCTGCTGTATCTCTCCTTTCTCATGGGGATCTTCATTGCGCCGCTCTCCGGCAAGTTGAGCAACAAGATCGGCAACGGCGGCACCATGATCCTGGGGTCGCTGCTCTTCACCCTGGCCATCGCCCTGACCCTGGTAAAATCCCTGGTGGTCATCCTGGCGGCCCTGATCCTGGTGTGCGGCGGATTTTTTTCTATTCATGCCGCGGCCGCCGGTTCACTGAACCGCAAGCTTACCGCCAGCCGGGGCCAGGCCAATTCCCTGTACATCCTGTCCTATTACCTGGGCGGGGCGGCGGGCATCACTCTGAGCGGCCATGCTTACGGCCTGGCTGGCTGGCGGGGAATGGCCGCTTTATGGATCGCAGTCCTGGCCCTGCCTTTCGCCACCGGGCTGGCGGAGCGGCGCCAGGAACATGGGCGGAGTCAGAAGGCTTCACATTAAAGTTGAGGCCGGGGACTAAATGGGTGATAATAATAGACAAGCAATCCCTGACAAGTAGAAAACCCCTGATTTTCTGCGGATATCGCCGGTCCGAGGATGATTATCGGTTTATGTGGCAATTACTATTTAACATTTCCGTTTATGCCGGGTCTAAACTATTGAAGGCCGGCGACGAGAGATCATGACTGACGCACAGCTCGTGGCCCGGGCTCAGGGCGGAGACCTGCAGGCCTTCGAAGAATTGGTGGTGAAGTACCAGCGGGAGATTTACGGCCTGGCCTGCCGGATGGTGAGCGACCCGGAAGAAGCGAAGGATTTGTCGCAGCAGGCCTTTATGCAGGCCTTTATGTATATCCGGAGCTTTCGCCAGGATGCCCAATTCCGCACCTGGCTGTTCCGGATCGCCATCAACCAGTGTTACAACTTTCTGAAAAGCCGGAAAAAGTTTGGCGACACGGTGGATTGTGACGAAGTGGCGCTGGTGGGGGAGGGGGACTCCCCGGAAGAGGAACTGATATCCAGCGATGAGCGGCAGCGGGTTTACGCCGCTCTGAAAAAGCTGCCTCCCAAACAGCAGGCGGTGCTCACTTTGAAGTTGGAACAGGGCCTTTCGTACCAGGAAATCAGCGGTGTCCTGGGAGGAACCCCTGGCGCCGCCCGGGTGAATTACTGCCAGGCCTTGAAGAATTTAAAGAAATATCTGAAGAGTGAGGAAGAAGATGAATTGGCAATGCGCCCTTCTCCAGCGGTGGCTACCAGAGTATCCCGACGGTGACCTGCCCGCCTTTTGGCTGAGGTGGCTTAAGCCTCACGTGGAGCGGTGCGACCACTGTCGCGAAGAGCTGGCGGCCTTGAAGGAAACGGCCCAGGCCATACGGACCTCTCCGGTGGCTGATCCGGGGCCGGAGTTCTGGACCGACTTTTCCCGGGAGTTGCACCTGAAGCTGGTCCAGGCCGTCCAGGAAGGTAGGATGGTCCCGGCCCGGTCCTCCTGGTGGGGCAGGATTCCCTATCTGGTGGGGGCTTCGGCCCTGGCGGTCCTGCTCCTGTGGGTGGCCTTCAGCCATCTCGATTCCCGGCAGCCCGGTCCGGCTGCACCCCAGATCGCCCAACAAAAGGCCGCCACCGGGCCGGTGGCGGTTGCTCCCCAGGCCCCGGCCGGCCAGGAGCCCAATAATTATCTCTATGTCTCCAGCAACCGCGGCGAGGAGACGCCTCCGGAAGAAGATCTGGGGGACGACCTGGACTCCACCCTGAGCGGAATGACGCCACAGCAAAAGGAAATGTTCCTGAAAAAGTTAAACCAGCAGCAAAAGGATGGATCATGCATAAAAAGCTACTCTTCTATTTTCTGTGCCTGATGCTGGCCGGGATGGCTTCGGCCACCTGGGCCCTGGCGCAGCCCGCCGGGGTTTTCCAAGGGCCCGGGGGTGGGGGCGGTGGTTTTCAGGAACGCTTCCAGCAAGTAAAACGCAATCAGATGGGGTCGGCCCTGGGGGTGAGTCAGCAAACCGTGGACCAGCTCCTGCAGATCGAACAGCGTTATCAGCCGAGCCGGCGGCAATTGATCCAGAGCATGAGGATGGATTACCAGCGCCTGCAACAGCTCATGTCGCAGCCGGCGCCGCCGGAGCGGGAGGTGGGGGCCATCCTTGGCGACATGAAGCGGAAGAAACAGGAGATGCAGGATCTCCAGACGCGCCAGGGCGAGGAAGAGGACGCCCTCCTCAGCCCGGTGCAACAGGCCCGCTATCTCATGTATAACCAATCTTTGATGAGAGAGGCCCGCAGTGTCCAGAGAGGCGGTCCGGGCGGTCCTCCAGGGGGGGGGGGCTCCTTTACCCCGCAGGGCCCCCGGGAGGTTCCGGTAATCAACCCTTCCGGCCGTTAACGGCCGGCGAGCCCCGGGAAAATCCGGTCTCTGATCCCGGCGGTGCAAATGAGCAAATTATTTGGCCTTGCCGACAGGGGCGGACCCAGGTGTCCGCCCTTTTTGCTGTCCCGGGGCCTTTTTCGAGTTTTGGCGAGGATTTCCGGATGGAAAATGAGCCCGGCCCCCTTGCCAAGCCCGGGGCGCAGGGCTAAAATATCTCTGCTGCCGGAGTGGTGGAATTGGTAGACGCAGGGGACTCAAAATCCCCCGGGGGCAACCCTGTGCCGGTTCGAGTCCGGCCTCCGGTACCATTAGGAAATCAATGGGCTAGGCTCCGATAGCCTGACCCCTTTTAGTTTTCACTTTAAGCCTGGTAAATAGACCGGCTAATATCGTTACCGCTTTCTTCCCGCCAAGGCAAAGAGATAACACCGTAATATCTTCAATTATCTATGATACCTGTAACTTATCCTATCTATCCCTCTGGCAGATCATTTATAATGCCCCTAAATTTGTTTTAAAATACCTCAAAAAGGCTTGACAGATTTTAACTCCGTGATTAATTATATCTTACGGAAAAGCCAAACCTGCCGCGAGGTGGGGACGGAAAGCCACGGGTCTCTAATTTTTTTTATGAGAAAGCCGGGTTGCCTGGAAATGGGGCAACGCGGCTCTTCTTTTTTACGAAACCGCCTCCCCAAGATCTCCTGGCAAAGAGAGGTGCATTATGAAGAGATGGGCTATCCTACTGGCTTTGGCGCTTTCTGTCCTCCTGGTCCAAACGGCGGCGGCCAATTTGGTGGTGAACGGAGATTTCGGCACCGGCGATTTGACCGGGTGGACCTTCACGGCCGCCAGCTCTGGCTCAGACTTTAATATTGATAGTGAATCTGGTCCTCCTCCTCCCGGCTATACCTACGCGGCAAATTTCGGGGCGGTGGGAGCATTTGACGACACTATCACGCAAACCATTGCGACGGTGGCTGGTCAAACATATACCTTCAGTTTCTTGCTGAATCACAATAGTACGAATGCTGAAAACGATTTCAATGTCTACTGGGGTGCAGACCAGATTTTGGCCTTGCTTAACGACGCCAGCTTCGATTGGACCGCGTATTCCTACACCGAAACCGCGACGGGGGCAAGCACGACTATTGAGTTTGCAGGCAGGGATGTTCCCGCCTGGTACGGCTTGGACGGCGTTGACGTCGAAGGAGTCTCAGTAGTCCCTTTACCCGGCACACTAGTCCTCCTGGGCTCCGGACTTCTTTCTCTGCTGGGATGGAGGAGAATGCAGCAGGGTTGACCGGCCAGCCTCTACCAGCAGCAGCCAAGGCAGGGTCTCCATGTCCCTGCCTTTTTTCTTTGGCCCCCCTTCCGGTTTGATGATCTCTGCCTTTTCCGCACTTGCCTGCTTTTGCAAGACCCCGGGGCAGATCTCCATGCCGGAGCCGCAGCCGAGGCATTCTTCTTCGTCAATCCAGACCGCTTCAGCCATAATCGTTTCCTGCTAAACCGCTAAGAGATAATAACTGGCCAATTATACCGAAATGGCTCTCAGCCGCCTTTCCCAGGGGTTTCCTGGTTTTCCTCCGGCGGGTAGCTGAGGCGGGTGCCCGCCACCCGGGCGAAAGGGGTGAGCCGGTGCGGCTGGCTCTTCCCCAATCCCAGGATGTGTTCCACCCGGACTTCCCGCACCGTGAGGGCGTCGGCGATGAGGGAGCGGTGGCAGCGCCAGGGCACCGCTTCGGCGCACATCACCGCGGTGGGCTGTTTGCGGGCCAGCTCCAGCAACCCGGAAAGTTGAGCCTCAAACTCCGGCGTCTGCATGTAATCGGCAAAGCCCCGGAAGGCCGGGCTGCGCCAGCCCCGGTTGGGGGAATCCGGCCGCGTCTTCCTGAGGCCGCCCAGCCCCGGCAGATGGAGGTAGTCGAGGCCCGCGGGCGCCAAATCCTTGGGGAGCGTCTCCTTATTGAACTGGGGGTTGTGCCGGGAACGGGGCTCTGTCCGGACGTCGGCCACCAGGGTTACGCCAAAATCCCGCAAGATCCGGATGAATTCCGCCAGCGGCCGGGTGGAATGCCCGATGGTATAAACGAGTGCTGATCCTGGCGTGTCGCTGCTCACGTGCCGAGGACCCCTTCCTCCACCAGGTGACTGAGCAGTAAATGGAAGTAAATGAGGCCGCCAAATGGCTGCCAGCGGGCCAGTATACGACTGACCTCCTGGTGATCCAGCGGCCCCGGCAGCTCCAACCAGGCTTGCAGCCGGTTGCGGGCTCCAACATCGTTTCCCGGAAAGATCCGCCACCTCCCCAGGCCCCGCAGCAGGACGTATTCCGCGCTCCAGCGGCCGATGCCCCGCAGGACTTCCAGGTACTCAATGGCCTGCTCGTCAGCCATGGCAGCCAGCTTTTCCAAGTCCACCCGGCCCTGGGCGACACCCTGGGCCAGATCCAGCAGAGTGCGTGCTTTGCTGCGGCTGAACCCCAGGCGGCGGAGGTTTTCCGGGTCGGCCCCGGCCAGGTCCACAGCCCGTGGAAAAGCGGCCGCGGGCCCGTTTGCCCCAGGAAAACTGGGCCCATAGTCTGCGGCCAACCGGTTGAGCAGATGAATGCCGACGGTGAGGCTGAGCTGCTGGCAGGCGATGGCGTTTACCAGGGCCTCGAAAACGCTGGGGAAGCGAGGCGGCTTAACCCCCCGAAGGGGCTGGACCAGTGCTTGCAGTCGCCGATCCTGTGCGGCCAAGCGATAAAATCCTTCCAGATCGGCGTCCAGGCCCAGCATCTGCGTCAGGACGGCTTTGAGGGCCGGGGCTGCGCCCGGCGCTTCCAGGCCTCCTCCGCTGACCGTAACCTGCAGCTCCGGCGCATCGGGAGGCTTGGTCTGGAAGACGGTGAGCAGCACCGCTTCACCCTGAACCATCAGGACTCTCTGGTACCTGCGGCCGTCCCAGCGATCCACCAAATTATGGGAGCGTCGCCGCAACAGCCAGGCCGTCAAATCAAGGCGGAAAGGGGGGCTTGGGAAGAGCTCAAACGAGATGCTGGTCAAGGGCAAGTCCTATGATTTGAAGGGAAAAAAGAAATCCAGGGGGCGCTTGCCTTCAAGGTAAGGTTCTTAAGGACATTGTCAAGCATGGCCTTGGGCGCTAACCGGGTCGATTTTAGAGCAACCTAAGAGGGGTCTGAAAAAATCTTTCTACCACCCGCCTTGAGGCTGGGGTATTGAGTGAGGCAAGGGGGCCGAATCTCTCAGGGGGTGTGCCGCAAAGCCCGGGAGTCCCGGATGCCGAGCAATGCTGAAAGCCGCAAGGAGGTGGTGCGCCCTGATTTTAACCTGGCTCAAGGGTTCGTTCCTCCGGGCGCTCAAATCACTTAAGTTGAGGTCTGAAAAAATTCTGAGCTGTCATATCTTCGCCGCCGAGGTTTGGAACTTGAGCTATAATCTTTTTTGAGGCAAGAGCCGGGAACCGGGAAAAAAATGAGGGGAGCTCATTATATGGGAGAACAGGAAGGTACCACACCATTAGGGGAACTAATCGCGCTGGCAATGGATTGCCTGAGGGTGGCTGTGACAATTTTCGACCCGAAAAGAACTCTCCTCTATTATAACCGTTATGCCGCCGAGATCCTGGACCGCAAGCCTGAATATATCGGCGCGGACATCCATATCCATCATAAGAAAGCAGCAACTAACCAAAAATTTGATGCGATGCTCCTGAAGTTCTCAGAGGGCAGGACTGAGCCATTCCATTATGAGGCCAGGCCTTATGGAAAAGTCATTGCCGTAACCCTTGTACCTCTCAGAAAAGATGGGCAGTTTATCGGATGTGTTCACGCCGTGCGTCTCAAAGAAGAAATTGTCGCGGTTGAAAGTTGAGGGCGGATTCTCTACCTGGCGAAAAACTTGCCGAAATCTGGGTATTGGTTAATTTAAGATAAATTATTTTCCTGTCTGCCTTAATGGAATAGGCACCCCAATACAACCATCCTGGATAATCTTTATCTAGGATTTTGGGGTGCCTAGGCTATTCTGGATTAAGATACCCCGGCAGCCGCGATCGAGGTGGCGACCGAGTTGAACTTAGTGCTCAGGGTGGTCTGAATCAAGCCTCAACTGCCGGCGGCGGCGATCGAGGTGGAGACCGAATTGAACTTGGCGCTCAGGGTGGTGCCCAGGGTGGTCACGGCGCCGATGATGACCACGGCGATCAGGGCTACCAACAGGCCATACTCCACGGCCGCGGCGCCGGATTCGTCCTTGAAGAAATTTGCCAGCTTTTCCATGATTGATCCTCCTTGCGTATGAACGACCTTTTTACCGGGTTAGGCCCGGGAGGTCTGCATCAAGCCTCAACTGCCGGCGGCGGCGATCGAGGTGGAGACCGAATTGAACTTAGCGCTCAGGGTGGTGCCCAGGGTGGTCACGGCACCGATGATTACCACGGCGATCAGGGCTACCAGCAGGCCATATTCCACGGCCGCGGCGCCGGATTCGTCCTTAAGAAAATTTCCGAGAATTTTCATGCTTCTTCCTTTTGGTGTTTGGAACATGATTAGCAATCGCTATAAAGGGTTCAGGACCCTGGAGGGCTAGATTAAGACCCCCCGGCGCCACCGACGGCGGTGGAGACCGTGTTGAACTTAGAGCTCAGGCTGGTCCCCAGAGCGGTCACGGAAGCGATGATAACCACGGCGATCAGGGCTACCAGCAGGCCATACTCCACGGCCGCGGCGCCGGATTCGTCCTTGAAAAACTTTTTCATGGGTGAGTTCCTTTTGCGTACTCTGACCATCATTGCGGTCGAGATTAAGATAAAACCTCAACTGCCGGCGGCGGCGATCGAGGTGGAGACCGAATTGAACTTAGCGCTCAGGGTGGTGCCCAGGGTGGTCACCGCACCGATGATGACCACGGCGATCAAGGCTACCAGCAGGCCATACTCCACGGCCGCGGCGCCGGATTCGTCCTTGAAGAAATTTGCGAGCCTTTTCATGATTCTCTCCCTTTTACTATTTAGGTGTGGCTGAAGGTTAGCATGGCGAATTCAATTCCGGTCCCTGGCCTCGACTTTCGTTAGGGGATTGTTTGACTAAGCCCTCCTTTTCTGAGTGGTTTGGCGATGCTCTTTTGGCTTCGGGGATAATATGGGTCTTCTTTGGAAAAAGGTAAATCCGGGTTTTCCCTGATTTTCAACTTCGAAAACCATGATTTTGTCCGGTGGAATGGGGGGATGCTAGAAGAAGGATCAGATGGGCTTTCAGAAGATAAGCCGGGCAACGAATTTTAAATTGGCTATCAGGCTGAGCTGACTCGCGGGGCAGGCAGGCGGAAATTGGTTTAGGAAGGCGGCAGATTAACGAAAATAGGATGCCGGCGCCCAACTGCGGTTGCGGTTATGACAATTTCTCGCGTCGATAATCATGAATTTGTTAAGGGAAGGGCATCGGCTCTTTCTTGATGATCAATCTCCCTGAGAGAAAGGTATTCTTCTCCTGTCATTGCAAAGCTTGAGGCAAGGACTTATCTTGTCAGCAGGGACCTGTAGGGGGACCTGACAAAGGAGATGAAACCGGATACCGTGGCTAGCTGATTATTACGATTAGGTTAACTCGAAGTTTCGGGGAATATTAGTCAATGTCAGAGTACCGTATCATGTTGGCGGAAGATCATGTTCTGATGCGGAGAGGCATCAAGAAGATCGTTCAAGAAAACCCGGAACTGGCAGTGGTCGGTGAAGCCAGCGATGGGCTTGAGCTCCTGCGATTACTGGAAGAATCCACCCCGGATATGGTCATTCTTGATATCTCCATGCCCAGGTTCAAGGGGATCGCAGCAATCAAGATTATCAAGGGATTATACCCGGAAGTAAAAGTTTTAATCCTGACGATGCATAAAAGTAGAGACTATCTCTATCAAGCCATGGATAACGGTGCAGATGGGTATGTACTTAAAGAGGATGCACCTGAATCATTTCATGCGGCCATACAAACCATTCGGAATGGCAAAACTTATGTCTCACCTCTGCTGTTCAACTGATTCCTTTTAAGTTCACCTACTAACCAAACGGATATGGCAGCCAACAATGGGGGCCTCTATCCGGCCTTGACTTGAATGCCTTAAAACCGAAGCCGGTTAAGACCTTCAGGTCGAGTGGTTCTTGAAAATGCTTGGCAATGAAAACGGCCAATGGGAATGGGGTAA